>CAMTOQ010000005.1 GCA_947074205.1 uncultured Bacteroides sp.
CGTTGAGAGGTGTTACTTGTATTTCATTAGCCATATTAGTATAATTTTATCGGGCGATTAAATCGCCCTAGTTTAACAATTTGTTTTATAATCTTGCTTGTAAAATAATTTACTTTTTTTGCTCTTCTAAATTCGGTGGATTAGGGTTATTACCCTTACCATCAACATCAGACTGAGGATTGAGCCAAGCCTGAATCTTTTTCCAAAGTTTTTTAACCCATCTAATCATAACTAAATCGGATTAATTAGTAATGTTACTGTTAACTTAGCTGTCTGCTTAACACCATTCACATAGCGATAAAATTCGCGCTTGAAGTGTGTGTCAGACACAATCATAGGTTCGAGCTGCGTAAGGACGTAACCTGTAAATAGACTACTCGCTACGGGGTCAGAACCCGTGGCCATTGCTCCATAGAATACTTTACCGTCGTAGCTCGAATTATCCTTACCTGTCTCACTGTTAAAGGTGCTCAATGTTGCATTGGTAGGCATCGCCTTGTATTGCTCTAACCTTATATCGTTAATTGCATTAAGCAATGCTTGCCCTGTAGAATATGATGTTGCAGTACGATAAGCATATCTATCTGCATACGTCCAATACTGCTCCAGTCCATCCGTTTTGCGAATGCCCAATCGGTCGAATTTATACAGCAGCTTACCCGTATTGTCATAGACTAAGGTTTCTGCACCGATCATCGAACCGTTAGCGTCATAATCGAACTGCCGGCACTCCATAACTTGACCGTTGTCGTACCATAGAGAGACACCAGGATAGCTTACATTATCATCCTTATAATTGAGTATAGAGGCAGGCATACCGTTTGTGTGGCGAGACTGTATTTGTCCTGTCGCTTTCAGGTTATTCAGAATCACTTCACCAGTAAGGAAATCAAGCAACATAGTAGGGTTGAATGCATTGCCCGTACGTGTAAAGTCTCGGTATTCGTATGTATCTTCCCCATTAGCGTCAACACCATGTTGTGACATAATATACTCATCATAGAATATGATCTTAGCAAGATCGGCAAACTTAGAAGCAATTCCTTTAGTGAAGATAAACGGCTGCTCCTGGAAGAACTTCCATTTGGTAGTGTACTCGTTTTCCTGCATATCCTGCTGTGGTGGAAGGGTAGAATTTCCTGTAAGGTAGTGATTCCACATATATATGCCGGTATCAAGCAATAGGTATTCGCCATTCTTGAATTGAAGTGATGCATTCCAACTAGTCTCGGGGCGTGCGAAATATTGAGGTTGTATTTGTACTACCGGGATTCTAAGCTCTTCAATATCCGTATAAGTGTCAGGAAGAGGATTCTTCTCTTCGTCAAAGTTCTTAACGATCTTCCGAAGCTTTAAACTAAGCCCCTCTATCATTTCATTTTGACCTACAGAATCTCCAATGAGGTAATCGGCCCATATCCCAGAACTATTCTTCATTTGCAGATTAAGCAGCTCCTCTGCTAACTTGTCATCCCTAGATATATCAGTAGTAGATGCACCATCAGTCTTTCGAATGACGATATCGAAATCTTCTTCAAGTATCGCTCCGTATGCAGAGCGTGTTATGCTTGCATAAGGAACGATGATCTTGTAGCTTACAGCATTCTGCCCATGTCTAATAGACGTGAAGAATAATATGTTACTGAGTAGATTTCTCATGACTTGGACGCTTGACATTGTAGATATAAACCTTGCAGCGCTCTGTCTACATCTTCTTTAGTTATCTGAGCACTTGTACCAGCGAATGATGCAGCACTCTTACCTGTTAGGACAAAGTCAGCTCCTGCATTATTTTTCGTATAGAAAGTGAATGCCCAGCCAGATTGAGCAGCTTGCGAAGAACGCTCCACGACCTTCGGTGTGACCGTTGCCGATTGTCCATCCTCGTCAAACTGAGTACCAGGATGCCCTGTGATTGGCAAAAGCAAATCAAATGGATCGCTAAAGTCTGTGATTTCGTCAAATCCAGATGCAATCACTTCACCGCCTGACATGATATCACAACGCAGTTTCAACTTGCTATCTACATCGCTTGGAACAATAGTTTTAGTCCTTTCAGATCCACTCATTATCACATCTCCACTAGGTAATACTTTAACCCACCTGAATGTGTAGGAAGAATAATCCGATACAGCAACACCATCCTTATAGAGAGTTGCTGTCTCTACAACAGAATCATTAGCAGTAAGAAGCTGTGAACCTTTGTTGTTAGTAACGATACAGTCATGCTGGCTACCAGTTGACTCTTCGATGATAACCTCTTTGTTAAGATCAGCAAAGTTGAGCTGTCGTCCTTGACGCTCTACTGATCCGCTAATTGTAATGAGGTCATTGTCATAACTGGAATAAGGCACAAGATTCTTCATCACTCTGATAGCAGGTATATTGTAGGTCCTTCCCGATATTGTAGCTGCGTGAGTGATTTTTTTGAATGCTCCCGTCATGCCTGAATTAGTACACAAGCCATTAGCATCGAAGGTCAACACAATACTATTGTATTTGAAAGTAACAATAGAAGGAATAAGCACACTACCGTTACGAGTATCAGAGAGGTAAGGATACACCACTGGGCGTTCATTTTCGGCTATCGCTTCGAAGTTAGGCACGAATTGACCTGTTCCACTTTTATATCGCTGTATAAGTGGTAGATTGTCTACACGAACCACACCCATAATCGTTGTACCTGTGGCCAATGAAGTAAAAAGAATCGAGTTATTAATATTACTCATTGTCTACCTCCGTTTCTTCTTTAGTGGTCTCTTCTACTACTTCTTCTGAGGTGCTATCTGTAATAGGTTCAACCTGGTTAATCACTTCTTTTTTCAATTCTCGTACTTTTTTTTGGCTCATTATAGAGACATTATCAAAGTCAGAAAGAGCTTTAAACGCTTTCATCGGAAGTATGGCACGACCATCGGGTAACACTTCCGCATCGAGGTATACACCTCGTTTCTCCAATTCCTCTCTTGGGACTAAAACTACATTCATATTATTTTGCTTTACGAGCCATGTTCCAGGCTCCAGTATGATTAACTAATATTGCTCCAACCTCATCAACTACTGGCATCCAATGCGACAACTCATATACCTCAGCATAAATCTGTACGCCTTCTGTATTGGTTACCCCAATCTTAGCGGATGTTGTAGACAAGTTCCAATCGTGTCCTATCTGCTGAGGTGTTGAGTTCATTGTGTACGCTTTAGCAAACCATAGACACATATAATTCTCTTTATAGTTAGGCACTTCTCCGGTGTTATCTTCTACCCAGCAAGTGCAATCAATCGGAGTATCAGTATCTGCACCGATATACATACCTTTAGACTGTGACATCTTCGATTCTGCCATTTCTGGATAGGAAACATTGATAGTTGTTGTATCTTGATTGCCACCATCACTAGGTGCTGTGGGGTAAACGTCTCCTTCATAGAAGCTAGCCGCCACCTTAAATGATCTATTCTCAAAGAAAGAGGCATTGACAACTATTTCTTTGCTAAACTTGCCATTTGCCAATCCCGACATCAAGTATATATCATTTGCGTTAAGCAGCCTCCAAGTTCCACCTTCTAATACATACCAGAAGTATGCTGAATTAGCATCAGCTACAGCATCAGAGCCTGAATAGAATTGAGCAGCCAACCTTACTTCCATCCAATCATCAGAGTTCTTAGAAGCACGGCAAGGATCAACAGTGAAGGCCTTCGGTTGAGCTAACTTAACTGAGTAGTTTGAACTATCGAAGTAACTAGTACGAACAGGGATGACACCTTCTACTGTGATAGTTTTGTTGAGTCGTTCATCTGTAAAGTAAGCTCTATAATAGATATTGATCGGGCTATTAACATCTACATTCTTGTACATCTTCAACGAATACTGAGGTGCACCGCTTGCCGATATTACATAGTCTGTTCCAGAGCTAATTAATGTACTTGTTGAAGGCACACCTTCATACCAATCTACTCCAGTTAATACAGGGGTAAAGACTGTATTCTTATGCGTATCATATACATTGATGTCAGGCATAACGAGTAACGGAATCAACGTTCTATCATCAATATACTCACCTTCATCGCGATTATAGCACTGAACGATGTTACCGTTCAGAATCTTATATCCAGCTGTCAATGTATAGGGTGTAACCTGTGTGACAAGTGGAATCGGTTGTTGTGATCGTAATTTTTTCATCCTTGTATTATTGGTATTGTATTATCAATTGGTATCAAATCATCCCCTGCCGGGATGAAAGCCCAGCATGTAAACTGAGCTTTTCTTCTAGTACTCCAGTTGCGCCCCATATCTTCCGTGACAAAGCTCACCACATTCACCTGTTCATCGACAAGCACAGGCAGCCAAGCGTTATCATCAGGAGCGTTATCCGTATTCCTAGTCCACCACATTTGGAAGGCTGAATTGCCTAGTAGTTCGTCAGTAATGTCAATCTGCCCAAAGAACACTCTAGCAGTCACTACACAATCTACTTCATCGAATCCCGCCAATTCATCCGAGCTAGTGAACTTAATGGTATAGTCGCCCTTCGTCTGGTTCATTGCTCTCCATGCCGTACTATTCCATTTTGGTTCTAGTTGCGTTTTGTCAATAAGGCAAGCCCACTCAAATCCAAGGTGCTCAACTGTATGCTGTTCTAGGTCGTGATACTTCGTGCCATTTTCGCTGACCTCTTTCGTTGTGACATATCTATATGGGAGATTGCTTTGAGCAACTGCAAGTCTCCATTCTCCTCGCTTTACGTTCTTGCAAACAATATGACCGTTCCAATCGAATTCGTAGATTTTCTCGGCCACGATGGTTTTAGCCAGTAGGCCAATATCATTCTTAGTGAGTGGCAAATGCTTTATTGCATCAACTTCTGGAAAGTAACCCAGAGAAAGAGCATAGTTGTAGTCTTCTAAGATTGGCTTAAACACATTCTGAAAAAACCTGATCGCACCTTCACGACTTGATAAGGACCAGAAGGCAGAATCAGGATTAAATTCTCCATCAGTATTAATCTTATCTGTGCCTTGTCGGGCGACGGCATAGTCAACAGCAGGAATATTGTTTACCCCTCCTGGGCACTCGCTATCGGGATAGAGTACCACTGTAATCGTATTGGTATTTGTATTGGCACTCAACACTCGCATCCAAGAGGTGTAGAAAGTCTTACCACCTAACAATATGTCGTTGACTATCTGCTTAATTACATGGCCTTCCTTGATGCTTGTAATATCGGCATCTGTTCGTTTCTCAATCGTCAGTCGGTAAGTACTTTCTCCTAGGTCCTCAACTTTCGACACGATGCCTACATCGGTAAAAAGAAAGTCATTCCTCATCGCTTGAATCTCGTTGATTATCATCTTCAACACCGTGAGAGAATCCCGCACCTCTATGCGTGGCGTTTGAATTCGTTTATCGCTTATCAGTGTGCCCACACCTGCCAGCAACGAATCCATAACGTTCTCTCCGATGTTGATATCTCCTAGACTTCGTACACCCTTTTGAAGTGTGTCTGCGATGTCTTTTCTTAAATACTTATCATCTAGCTTCCCTACAGCCTTCTCTATCTCTGCCAATACACGTAAGGCAGAGTAAGTATTTAAATCGGTAGGGATAGTAGCGTCTCCAACCTTGATAAGGTATATATCCGACGATCCGCCACCGGTACCTGCTGGGACCTTTGTAACCTTCAATACTACCTTATCGCCGTTGACGATAAAAGAAATGTCGCTATTTTCCTCGTCTATATGATAGGCCATAATTACTTTGGTATATAGCTAATACCTATTTCGTGCATTAATTGAGCTGTATTCTTGTTCTCGAATATGGAGTACACTAGACTGGCCGCTTTGTAACATATAGCCGCTATTATAGGGTCACTCTCATCTAGAGATATGCCATTCCCATCATACGCGCCCTCGTAAACCAAATAGTTTAGAGCTGATCCAGATGGATATAAGAGGAAACTCCTGGAACCTGTATTGTCAAACCCCAAAACACATACTGGTTGATTATTCCCAGACTGAGTATATTGATTGCATTGTCTCTTGTATTCTTCCGATTCTAAAGAATGTAGAAGAACACATGTTCTTTTCCAGGAGGAGAGTTTAACAGCCACCAATGATACAAAGTCAGATGGAACACCTATAGATGATATTGCACTATTATTTTCTGGAGGTATTATGCTTTTTTTATTCACACACCTTGCGGTGCAGTTCGATTGCACAAAACTAACTGCATCGGCCAATACTACCTTAATATAATCTTCCAGATTAAGGGTATCTTCAGAGAGGAGAGTTAGCGTTTGCTCCTCCCCTTTTTCATTCATGATCGCCTTTACCTTGTTTATGAGTTGCTGTTGTGTAGTCATGTCTATTTCCAGTTAGGAAAGTTCACACCGAGTTCATTCGCTTTAGCCTGAATAGCCAGTTTATTGGCTAGTTCTGTGGGTGTAGCACCATATTTGCTAATCAAGATCTCTTTTGCCATATTCGAGTTAGTTACCTCAGGGAAAGCATTCTCACCGCCTCCTGCTCCCTCTCCTATGTTTCCTCCCTCTGTGCTTGTATTGGACGGTGCTTCAGTCTTCTTTACAGCCTTATCTGCTTCCTTCTTCTCAGCTTCCGCACGAAGTATATCCTCCTTTTCGGGAATTTCCGATTCAGTTCTAATGCGCCCACTTAGATAATCGGGACTTGTCTCAATGATAATCTGCATGAGAGTATCATTTGTGGTGTACACGGCCGGAATAACGTTAGCCTCATTAATAGCGCCACCGCTAAACTCGCAGCGCTTAACAATAGGTCCTTTGCGAAATATCTTGTGACACGCCGCCACGCCATACATGCTATATGTTTTAAACATCGTCTAGTAGTTTTAAAAAAAGGCAGAGAGATTCCGTAGTTCCCCCTGCCCTCCTTTTAGTTAATAATTAAGCTGTCTCACCTAACAGAGTACCGGTGTATGCTACCCATGCAGAACCGTCATATTCAAGGATGTCACCCTTCTTAGGTTTGTCGTCTCCAGTGATATCCGCTTTCATGATGATTACATCACCCACCTTAGCCGATGTTGGCAATGTTGACACAGGTGTAATTCTTACTTGAGAAGAAACCTCTTCTGCTACACCGCTACCATCTACCCATACATGAGAGAACCCTTTCAAGCAAAGCGATTCAATACACATCACGATGTCGCGTTTTGCTTCTTCACCTTCCACTTTCTCTGTGCGTTGTGTCTCGTTCTTTCTCCAGTAGCGCACCAAACCGTCAGCGTCAAGCAAAGCACCACATTTAGAATAGCCCAAACGGTCAAGAACAGGATCGTGAACCAGTTCAATTGAACCAAATACGGTTTTCAGTTTCGTACACTTGATGCCGTACGCCTCGCTATCTGTCATTGAGATGTCTTTATGAAGTGTCATATCAATGGTTTGGATATCAGCCAGCAAATCTTTACCCATAATCCAGATAGCTTGCTTAGAGCAATTGTAGCCTGTAAACTTAAACTTAGCCAAACCAACGATATCGGCTAGTATGATCTTACCTTCGATAAGTTCATAAGAACGTTTAATCTGCCATCTGATACCTTCGGAAGTATATACATTTTGGTCGCCCAAAGTCTTGTCTTGTGCCTTCACCACAAATTTAGACTTCACACCCACCCAGTCTGTACGACAACACTCTAAACGGTATTGACGAAGAGAAGCCTCTGCAATCTGCGCCTTTTGGAAAGGAATACGTTTCTTTTGACTTTCAAAGTAGTCAGAAACAATACTGTTGCAAAGTCTCTTCTGCAAGTACACGCGCTTAGGCTCTGGAATGATAGTGTTAGGCTCGATACGCTCCTGAGTTTCGTAACCAGCAGAACCCAAAAGAATAATCTCACTACCTAGTGGGATAGCAGGCGTACCAGGTTCACTTTGGCTAGCAGCAGCCTTTGGACCGTTTACGCACTTAAACTTAGGATAACCGCTATCGTTTTTACCCACACAGTATAGCATCAAGAATGCGTCAGTCTGCGTAGTACCATCAGCCGCATAACCCTTAACACCTTTCACAAGTGCAGTTGTATAGTCATAGAATAACTTAGCGTCTGCATCACTCATAGGAATAGCAAACTGTGCAGTAGTCTTAGCCTCTGTTACAGCAGCCGTACTTTTACCCGTATTGCGTTTTTCGTCGATCATGTAATGGTCTACCTCGAAAGCATCCACGCGCACCTGTCGTTTCACGCGACGTTTAATCGTATCCAATACACTCTCGTCCGTAGCAATAAGGGTGATGTCCTCGTCAATATCGGGCTGGATAAGGTTTTCCATACCCATACCGCCTTCGGCTCTCTCTATGCCCGAAACAGTAGTTGGCGAGCCTGGCATTTGAGTATTCAACCTACCTTGACCCGCTTGTGCTGAAACACCGGCTTCAGTGACAGTAACAACCTCTGCCATCATTACACCACCTCCAATAAATACACACAACAAGGTGAGTATCAATGAAAAGATGGAACACTTCTCTCTTTTAATAAAATCAACAATCTTCATACTTCTTCTTTTATAATTATGATTACTACTCTATGCGCCTAACGCCGATTCTATGAATGAATTTTTCTTTTTCTTATTCACTGCCTGCTCGGAGGTTGCAGGCATTGCTTTAGGAAGTCCATCGCCTACCTCTTCGCGAAGCTTATTGATATTTTGATTACGTCCTTTTACCTCACCTGCCTTCATTGCATCCTGCGTATCTTGTGCGTAATTAAAACCATTATTCAATAGTTCAAGCATCGCTTCTGAATAAGTACCCGCCATGACTGGACTGATTACCTCTGCCCAAATCTTATCCATAAATTGTTCTTGATCTACACCCGTCTTTTGACACCACTGCTCTATTACTGGCATACTGGCCTCTAGATTAGCCTCATACTCCTTCTTGCTCACATTGAAAGCTTCTAGCTCTTGCTTCCTCTCTTCCTCTGCTTGCATGATCTCCTCATACTCAGGCGTACCTTCCTCCACATCGAATGCATCCTTACCAAAATATCTGGCTAGAGCTGCGGCTGCCCCACGCTTACCACTTACCACGTCAGATAGCACCTGCGCAAGACGCGGATCACTTTGCAATGCTTCTGCCATACGAGTGCGTTGATCACGCCCGTTCTGCACGTAGCCCATTAGCTGGCCCGACGCTTCCTCATCATCGTCCATGTTGTAGCCCTCTATTTCTTCAGACAACATAGAACGAAGTTGTTCCCTTTTCGATGGCTGCACTTCTTCTGGTGGTGCTTCCATTGTGGTGGGTAATTGTTCTTCGTTATTCAATTCTTCTTTATCCATACTTATTAATTTTAGTACCAAAATTGAGTAAGCAAATAAAGTAACTAATGACCTTTTTCTGATTGTTGTTTTGCTATAAAAACTTGATGTTTTAGTAAAATAGCAAGTTTTAAAGTAAAACTTTAATTAACTTTGCTAAAACATTACAACTATGGACTATACGCTAAAACAAACTAGAAACAAAACTATCAAGAATAGTTATTTTGATGCGCTAAAACTTCTTCGTCAGAAAAACCCATACGTTTCGACTGAAGATGTCATATCTAAATTGATAGATATGGAAGCTCCACGCTTCTACATCTCATTCGATAATGCACAGCGCATAGTATCAAGAATGCGCAGAGGTCTATCAGTTAAGGTAAGTAATGAGAGAAAAATGGAGATGTATAGAGAGATATATAGAAGATTCGAGGAGATAGCCTCACAATCTAAATCATGCAACTATCAGGTGCTAGAGAAAATACTATCTACCACAGCACCATCTTTCTACGTCGACAAAACTACAATGAGAGGTATAGTCTATAAAACGCTAAAACTACATTGATATGCCTGTTGTACTACTATTAATCCTAATATATACCTTTGATAGCTATTGCGATATGTCTATTTATGGTATTTACATAGGGTGTTCGCCGCTAAACTACATGCTATACAACTTTATCCACACCAATATGCTGCACCTGCTTATCAATGCATTCTTTCTTGTATTTTACTGGGAGAAGATTAAAACAGTAGGACTGTGGTATGTGTTGCCCATTATCGGTGTTGTACCTATCTGTGCTGGGCTGATGGCAACATACGATACTCCCACAGTTGGTAGCTCGGCTGTGGTGATGTCTATGGTGGGCATATTGGCAGCCTACATTCCTAGAATATACACCGTGCGCCTTATTCTCACGCTTGTAGCATCGTCCGTAATTACGCTATTATTCGCGCCTCATATAAACACGATGATTCATCTATATAGCTTTGTTCTATCCTACTTCTTAAGCTTGATAATAAAATATGTACGCAGATGAATACATACGTGTCAATAGAGAACGTCTCGCACAAATACGGGCACTATATAACCCCTATACAGGCGAAGGCTCTTTTTCTGTGCCACGCAGAAAGGTCTATATTAAGGACTGTCCTATAGAGACACTCTATCTACCAAACACATTTATAGATACCGGCTTTGTACAGATGCTCATTAGAATGGGCTTCAATGGGTACATACAGAATATTGTAGGTATTGGGGTAAGCGAAAAGGCCCGCAAAGACCTTTGGGCGCTATTTTGCTCCGAACGAATAAATCACGATTTTGAGTTTTATGCCATCGCAGTAATCACCATCGCCGATAAGATCAGTGGATTAGATATACCTTTTTTACTAAATAGGCCTCAACGAAAACTCCTAAAAGAGTTTGAACAACTAAGGATAGCGGGTAAGCCTATTGATATAATTATTTGTAAGGCAAGGCAGTGGGGTGGTTCTACCATGACACAGCTCTATATGCTCTGGATACAGTCTATTCATAAGATCAACTGGAACTCTGTAATCTGCGGGCATGTAGAGGCTGCTTCTCGAAACGTGTCAGGTATGCTACAGAAAGCAGTAGATAATATTCCTGACTGGATACCGGGTAAGAAGATGAAAACATCACCCTACCAAGGCTCCTCCAAGACACGCTCAATCAATACCACCAATAGTAGATACTCGATCGGTTCTGCCGAGAAACCCGAAGGTCTACGCTCGGAAAATATAGCGATGGCCCACTTAACAGAGGTTGGGCTATGGAAAGCAACTAAAGGTAAACGGCCAGAAGATTTAGTGCAATCTATATTTGGCTCTATCTACAGTGGCCCTTATACCATGAAGATACTTGAATCGACAGCCAAAGGTGTAGGAAATTACTTTCACCGCACATGGCTAGACGCAGTGGATGGGAGGAATAACTTCACCCCGGTATTCGTGGCATGGTTTGAGATTGAAATTTACTCTGCCCATATTGATACAAGCACCTATAAAGAGTTTGTTGCTAGCCTAAACGAATACGAACAGTGGCTCTTTGAGTTGGGCGCCACACTAGAGGCTATCAAATGGTACCGCCAAAAATCAATGGAAATCAAAGACAAGTGGCGTATGTGTTCAGAGTATCCTAGTACCGCTTCAGAAGCATTTCAAAGTACTGGTAGACGTATCTTTCCACAGCGCTATGTGGAACAGATCAGAAAGACCACGATGGAGGCGTGTTTCTACGGTGATTTTGAAGGGAAGGCGCAAAAGGGCAAGGATGCTTTCGTTGATATACGATTCACTAAAATGCAGCCTACTACAAACAAGGATAATCTGTGCCAGATATGGGCCATGCCAGACAAAACGTTAGCCTATAGGGATAGATATGTGGTAAGTGTAGATGTGGGTGGTGTGTCCTCTAACGCTGACTACTCTGTGATAAAGGTAGCCGATAGACTACCTATGCTGGAAGTAGGTGGTGTGCCAGAGATTGTATGCGAGTGGCACGGTCATATCGAACACGACTTACTGATTTGGAAAGCCGCACAGATAGCCAAAGCCTACTGTAACGCGTTGTTAGTGATCGAGAGTAACACCCTAGAGACGGAAGGCACCGAAGGAGATAACTTTGAATATGTATTGGATGAAATCGTAGAGGATTACAATAATCTCTATTCGCGTACCTCGCCCGAACAGATTAAGCAGGGTATGCCAGTGAAATACGGGTTCCACACCAACACCAAGACCAAACCGGCCATAATAAACCATCTCAAAGCGGCCATGCGTGATTTCCTCTATATTGAGAGAAGTCAAGCTACCACGTTTGAGATGGACACCTATGAACTAAAAGATAATGGTAAAGAGATGGGGGCCTCGGAAGGTTGCCACGACGACCTTCTAATGTGTACTGCCATATTAATCTATGTCTGTTACAAATGGGCTATGCCCCGTCTTATTGTCAAGAGTAATAATTCCAGCAAGAAAACACGTATAGTAAGTGAGGCATCCATTTAGGATGCTCTCATTACTTGACCGTCCATCGCTCCAGCATTGCCCCCACTCATAGCTTGTCTCATCATAGCATTGCCCTGTTGCGGCATAGCATCCTGTGGAACACCACTCATTCCTTGTTGTTGCTGCATCTCTTGTTCATTACGTTTGATCGATTCAAGGATGCGAGTAGCAAACGGATAGGAGCAGTTCTCTAGCATGGTTTTCACGTCGATGGCCGTCTGTTGGAAAAGCTGCATCAAGAAGTCATTCTGTACCATCTGATAGGTAGGCGAGTTACTTCCTTCTGTGATCTTCAAATCAATCTGTGCATTCTGTACCTTTTCAGGATTATAGTATTTAGCCTCTTCCGAATAGTCTTTTCCCGATAGTTCCAAATGTCTCACCGAATTGTAATACTGCTGAATAGTCTGCATAATCTTCACATCACGCCTACGACGGAACGACTTAAACGCGTCAAACAGCCCTCTTGTATTAAGTGAAGCATTCTGTGTTTGCTGCGCATACAAACTAGCGGCAGTTCCCGAAGCCGGCTGCTTTCCCTGCATAGCACTGTTTACCCCCGATATATCGTTGATAAGCTTTAATTGTAGGTTCAGTAGCTCATAGTCGCCAGCTACAGCCGCTTGTCCATTGTATTGATGCACCACGTTGGCAAGGTTCTGGCCGCTCTTTAAGTTGGCAAACAACACCCCGTTATAGCGTACATATTCGTCAATAATCTCATCACGCGTCATACTATCAAAAGCTGTTTCGTCTACTACCAGAACGCCCTTAGAAGAAGAGCTTCTGATAAAGTCAATCAGCGTCAAGGTGCGGTTAATGCTTCGCTGTTGGTCTATAAAGTCCTCAATATAGTTGAACACTTTACCCTGCACCATTGGATATACGTGTAGCTCGAAGTTATGCGACCCATGCCAATAAGGACTTTTACCCTCTTGCAATATATAGCCATCCGGTGTCATATAGCGATAGTACCAATATTGTTCGTTTCCATACTCGTAGTCTATAAGTAGAATGTCCTCCTCTTCCACACCATTGATAGAGGCTTCATTAAGGCGCAAACGGTTCTCATGGTCGATGGATAGTATCTCGTCCATACCTACCCAGTAATACGTCCCTTTAAGTTGATCGTGACAGAAATACGCCTCTCTTGTCTCTAGCTTCCAGCCCAATATCACACGACAAAGGTCCGGTCTGCTAGGACTGCTGAATGCGATATTCTTAAGCTCTTCTCCCTGCATACCATCAAAAGCGGCGTATATTTCTCCCGTTTGATATAGACTATCAATCCACTTTTTATCCTCTTCATTTTTAGCAAAAGACGCTATTACATCTTGCTTAGTAAGGTCGTATATCTCTCCTACATGTGTCAAGTCCCACGTACGCACGTCCTCCATACTTGTATTGAAAAATATACGTGAAGGGTTACACCCGTATACCCACACATCATTCATACGCTTAGATGGGTTCCAACCGTACTCCACACGCTGAGCGATAAAGCCACTGCAAAGGAGCAGACGCAAGCTACTAGAATCAAGTTCTATGAGTTCGTTAAGGTCCGATACATACTCCACCGCTATACTCATCATCTCGCCAATCTTTACTTCGGCCTGGTCTCTTACCGAGCAGATAGACTGTGTGGTGCTGCTTCTAAACTGCCCGTCTATGTTTTTAATGATGGGTGAGATCATGTTATTCTTCAACGGTACTTTACCCTGCTTCCGGATAAACTCTGCTTCAGTCATTTTCGTGCCGCTATCAGGGTCCTCTATCAAGTCTCCCCACTGATCTTCATACGCATACATGATGCTACGTCTCATTTTCTGACGTGCCACCTCCAGCGATTCCCAATATTTGGAAAACTCCTGCAATACATCAAGGTTGCGCTTACCCTTTCGGGTAGCGCACTCTTTCTTCTTATCCTTCTTGGGCTTTACGGCCCTTGTCAAAAACTTATTCATAGATGGTATTTTTACAAATTTATTGTTGTTGTACAAGCTTTTAATTGCTGTTTTGCTTATTTCTGACTAGCCTTATCAATGAATTTACCTCGTCGATCTCTAATCTGATTCATAAGTTCAACATCTTTCGTACGGCCTAAAGCTTTCTTCATCGTGTTGGTCACACTTCTAACAGACTGCGCCTCTCGATAAAGATCAAGTGCCCATTGGTTCTGCTTTATGAAGGCAGGAAGATTATTATCCTCATTTTCCTGCATCTCCTTCATTTGATTATATACCTTTTGGCTGCTACGCATAATCTTACTTATGGTGTATTCATCGCGTATATCTTCAAAGGTTTCGTGTTTAGCATATTCCTCCGAAGCTGCATCTCCTTCGCTAACTCCTTCTATGTAATCTAATACTTTTTGGATAGCCTCATCGCGTTCATAGGGTTTGTAATCTTCCTCTGCAAGGAATTTCTTTACCTTATTCTTGTAAATATTACGTTTCTTGCTATCTGCTTCATTCTCGAAAGCTTCTACAGCTTCCTGAATAGTAGTAATACCATCACTGTATTCTTTCTTATTCAAAGCCTCTACGGAACTAATGGCAGAACTAAGTAGCTTGTCAGCATCTAACTTATTCATAACAGCACCATCATAAGCGGCTTCTACTAGAGATATATCACCACCCATTAAGCCGTCTTCCATTAGTCGCTTAACTTTATATGCTGACATACCTTTACTTGTTGGCATAACTAGAGAAATAGGGTCCCAATCCTTGCCGGTATCCGGTTTGATAAAGTCACCCACAGACCAAGGAATAAAACTATTACTGATAGTATAAGCTACGCGCGCTCCCCATTTAGAGAAAGCTCCTTTCTTCTCCTCGTCTCTTAGCTCCTGTGGAACATAACCACCCAATGACTGACCATTAGCCATTACAGAAAGCATATTAAAAACAGGATTGGCTTTACCTTCCACTTTGTCTATGACGTTTTGTGCCATATCAAAGCCATTACTCCCGTATATAAGTTCTATTACTTCACGGAACTGTTTTCCCCATCGAGCATAGAGTTCTGAACCCTCTTTGCTACGTCCCAAGAAAAGGTCTGTGTGTTTACCTCTTGTATTGCCATACATCGTATAGTCGTACCACTTCATCCCATTAGGATACTTCACTTCATAAGGCGAGCGATAGTCTGGGTTAGTTTTTCGCATCTCCTCAGCCAATAGCTTTTCCTTTTCTTCATCTCTTTCTCTGAATAAGGCGTTTATACCATTCATTAATGTTCCAAAAAAAAGCATAGCTGTAGTCCAATAGATAGCGGCTTTCTTACGTTGGAAAGGGCGTGTAATATCTTCTCCTGCATCGAAGTCTTTCCCGTCATAGAAGCTCATTTTACCGCTAAGCGCTGCAAACTGACGAACGGTTGAAAGGTTCCAGTCAGGTGATAATAAAACACGTTTCATGGCTAACAACTGTCCTGGTGTTATATTGAGTAGCTCCCAATGTTGCCCCCCGAACTGATCGTTTATCATCTGCCCGATGTTATTTAAACCCTTTTCAGCATCTTCTGGTGAATAACCTTTCTTCTCTACAAGGTTTCTCCACTCGTCTGCATACTTCTTATAGGTGTACATCTTGAGTGAATCGTGCAGATAATTCCAAAGAAACTTATCCATACCAGTATTGACGCCATCCACTATATCCGCCAATAGCTTCACTGTTTTGGTTGGTAGATTAGGGTTGTTATCCACTTGTCTCTGCGCCCATCTAGCTATCTTTCCAGTAAATGTACCCACATCTTTAGCATCGTAATCACTTGAAGCTCCAAGCTGCACCATGTGTTTCACTGCGTCCATTGCTACCTCTCTATCTACCATCGTTGGCAGCTCCCCTTTAAATAGAGAATCATAGATCATATTTTTAAGTAACACTTTGCTAAAATGTAAAGGGTTCATAGCAGCTATGCCCGATTCTGCAAGAGCACCGGCATGAAAGAAACTCAAACTTAATGTTACACGCTTAGCTGTGCTTCCTGTTTTATCGTACACTTTCCAGAACTTATCTGTAAAGGTCATGTCCTCTTTCGCCTTGCGTCTCCACTCTGCACCCGAACCGAAGATAGTTTCTACCCTATTGGCCATGCTTCTATGCACCCGATAATCGGCTAGCGTCTCATTATCAATGTAGACATAGTCCTTATTAGTATCAGTAGAAGGAATAAGAAGCGGAACTACTGCTGGCATAGGCGATTCAATCTCTATGCGAATGTTACGCATGAAGTCTAATAAATGCTTATTAGCGATTGTAAGATTGGCAACTTGACCGTAATCGCGCATAATATCGGTAATATCAGTAAACCTAGGAACTAGACCCATTTCCATACCTTCGGCTAACGACGTGATAACACGCTGTTTGGTGTAAGGGCTACGCATTTTAAGCCTATTATTGTACGATTCTACAGCAATAGGATCACTGGCTTCAAAGTCCCAGATATGGGTCACATAGTTATCTAGCTTCTTACATCCATAGCCTACGCCATTGTTTACTAGCTCGTCATACATAGAATCAAACCACGCTTTCACCTTCTCTACCGTGGCCATTGTCTCTGAGCTCACTCCTTCTCTTGAAGAACCTTCGATAATGAATGGAATTTCCTCGCGTTCCTTCTTAGTGGTTTGCTTCTTAATATCGTCAATTAGGTAAGATAAAGCCAGGTTCTCACTCTCAATAAAACGTCGCCTTAAAATAATCTCGTCTCGCCATGCTCTTTTTAAGCCATCCACAGAGGTATCAATACCCATATCATTTGCCATCTTTTGGAAAGCCTTCTTCTCTTCTCTGCTAAGGCCCGAAATAGCCGCCTTTTCCGCCAGATAGCTTTCTGGGTCTTCCGGACGATTCTCTTCCGCCTCACGAATAGCTGCATTGACCTTTTTAGCTTCACCGGCTCTGCGCTCTTTGTCACTCTCCCCATTGAAAAGTAGATCACGTGCTTCTTTCTCGCTCACGCCCATCATGTTTGCCATAGACTTCACATAGTCGTCCTCATTCATAATGGTTTGTTCTCTTAGCTTCTGTTCCTTCTTCCACTCAGCAAGACGTTTAGTATAATCCTTAATGGATTCACCATCTAGACGTATAGGACGCTCGTTATTGGTTTCGCGGAAACGGTTTTTTTCTTTTTCAGCTTTAGGCGCTTTCTTTGCATACTCACCCACACCGCATTTCACTCGCATAGAAATATCGTGAGCCTTAGCAAATGGATCATTCTTTTTACGTTCTTGTCTTCCTTTCCAAATGATATACTCAATATCCTTATCACTCATTTTCACATCAAAGCCGATTTTGCGAAGGAAATCACGTATAACGGATAAAGCTCTTCTCCACCAAGATGGTTTAACCTCGTTTTGAGCTATCTTAGATATATATTCCTCCGTAGCCTCGTAAATATCGCCACCGTATAGATCGTCTGCTTCCATCTTCACTAAAGCTTGTGTTTCAGCGGGCATAAACTTGTAAACTTTAAAGAGTTCAGAGTTAAACTTATCTCCCCATAGCTGGCGAAGATTCGCGTGGCCTTCTACCTCGTGGAGCATCGTCACTTTAGCGTCGTTTGCATCCTCGGAATTTGGTAGGTAAATATTAATCTTACCTTTCTCATACCATCCCTTTACGCCTCTACCAGCCTCAATGCGTTTACGTGCTTCGTGATTCTTTGGTAGTTGGTTAAGGTCTGTGATAATGTTTACTGGAGTATTTAATCTTTCTGAAACCTCGTCTATAGCCGCAACAATTTCACCCTGTTTGGTTGTTGGGTTTTCAAATGATTCTATTATCTTTGTAACAGAATCAAGGCTATTATTTGGTTGAGTATCGTCCTCGGAATTGAACTGGGGTATGTTCAGCCAATTAATAGCCTTTTCTTTGTCTACCCACGAAAGATATTTTCCTTCATTAACCCAATTCACAATCTGCTTAGTATCTTTAGGATATAAACTTCTAATCTCATTTATTTCTAGTCGTTTCTCACCAGATACAAGTTTATTCACTGCATTAACAGCCACAATAAAATTCTTCTCCCCGTTACTTAGTTCAGTAAGAATAACTTTGCTACCTGCCTGTGTCTTGCTATGGAACACCCCTATAGGGTTGTGTATAGCTTCAGGAAGATTCACTACGTTACTTAGATCGAACGGATGATTGCTTTGATTTGATTTATTTCCAAGTATCTTAGCTGTTAACTCAATACGAAGATTAGCCATACCAGCGCTCAACAAAGCCTCACTAGGCTCGCCTAGTTGATAGACGTGGTCCTTTGGTAAGGTTCCATCAATCTGCTGTTGTAGCTCTGTGTTGAACTGTTCATTGACTTGTGTAGCTCGTTCAGCGTTAGAATAGAAGGTTTCAGTTGGCTCCTCCCGGAAACGAATATCACTATCTTCTTCTGCTTCACTTTCCAAAGACACCTCTTTATTTTCACCTTTATCCTTGTATTTAGCCTCCTTCTCAGCCATTTCAGCACGCATAAGCTCAGTATATTCTTCAACCAATTCATCCGCTTTCTTTAGCTCCGCTTCAAATTCAAATGGTTTACCTTCTCTAGCCTTCATTAGCTCGTTATCCAAGCGCATAGTCTCGTTAACCCTAGTGATACGACCTATAAAATCCTTTGCGTCGCTACCTGTTACTACTGTGTCAAGAATATCATCTATAACAGCTCTAACGGTGCCACCCATCACTGGAACATCTTCGTGCCCTATGGAAGAAGAGTAACTAACGCTACGTCTCATAATAATCTTATAGCCTGCGTTAGCCTTATCCCAAATGCTTTCACGGGCAACATCAACAGTTATATTAAAGTCTACACCGTTTAGTGATAGCTTAAACTGCAGTTTACCCGTATTAAAGCTAGCATCCTTTCTCTTAGTGTCTATAAACTCATTGATCTGCTTATTGACCTTATCTTTAAGCACGTTCTCTAAGCCGGATAGCTTCGTTTTTTGACCATCAAGTACAATACTTTGAATTTCTCCATTAGGGAAGGAACTCTCTATTTGTTGCAACATCTTAGTCTCTTCCTCGATAAGCTCCTCATTACCCTTGATCTTACCTAGGTTTGATCTTACTTTACTAGCAATATAGATTTGATCGGTCTGCCATTGTTGTTTCTTGCTCTTGTATTTTCTAAGATCACGTTCTGCTTTATTCTTTAGCATCGCGTATTGACTACCAGACAATACAGCTACAGGGTTGTCAAACAATCCTTCTTCCTCTTCTTCTAAAGTTCGGTTCTCTTGATTATTCTCCAATGCTCCCTTACCATCCATTATGCTATCAATAAATCCTGATTTTGTCTTTAATCGTTGATAAGAAGTAACATCTAGTGAATCCTCCACACCAAAGCGTAAGATGCGCACCGGCTTTCCCCAATCCTTATGCAAGTTGCCTTGTCTAAGAATACGACCATTGCGTTGCGTGTAATCCATAGGACGATCTGGAGCATCCATGTGGATGAGAGTGTGTAATCTCTCATTAATATTCACACCGGTACCCATTGTTTGAGTGTTACCTATGATAACACGGATATTACCTGCATTCACATCGGCAAATACCTTCTCTTTCTTTGGAATACTCAACCCTGGGGCCATGATGAAAATCTGATCTGCTGGCACACCTAGTTTCTCTAACTTCTCTTTAATATCTTGGAATAGATCAAAAGTGACAACTCCATTCTCTCTACGGCGTTGGCTGTCACAGAATATAGCAACAGTACCTTTGTAATCCTTAGTCTCTTCTAAAGCCTGCAATGTAGCTTCAACGGCCTTATTGGTTTTACTGTTAGGTTCATCGGGTGCATTCCTATCTACAAGGCGGGTATCAATAGCTGCACGCTTAGCAATGCCATACATGGTAAGAGGAATATGACTGTTGGCTTTCTTTTCCTTACCTGTCATATTCTCGAACTCTTCTAGCCTTCCCCTTACCGCACGCATGATGTCAATAAGACTATTCGACTGTGGCAGGTAGATATCCTGTGCCTTCCCACTCTCCATTGCCGGTATTCTCTTACTTACCGCTCCTGCATCTTTTGTAAGCACAGTATCAGTAATAGCGGACCACAAACGAATAAGTTCAGGTTTATTTACATAAGCTGCGAAACGGTTATTCTCCTTGAATTTTCCGCTTGTTGTAAATTCTAGCGATTGGGCTATATTACCAAAGTTACGCACAAAATCATCGAAATAATAGATGTCATTCGCCTTTAACACCTCTTTAGGCATCATATAACGCATGAACGTCCATATCTCTGCGGCTGTATTACTGATAGGAGTACCTGTAGCAAATACCACATTTTTCCAACCTGTCTTATCGAATACTGCTCTAGTTTTAAGATATACACTTGCAGCTTTCTTTGACCCTGCTGGATCGATACCCTTAACGCCGCGTGTCATGGTAGTAGCAAATCCTAGACGTTTATATTCGTGTGCCTCATCCACAAGAAGTGCATCAATACCCATATCATCAAAGTCCTGCACATCATCGGTACGTCTATCTAGCTGCTCTTTTGCTTTTGCTGCGGCATTGGCTTTAGCTTTAGCCTCTCCCTTAGCGTTTTTCTTGGAACTTTTCTTACCTATTGCATCAAGTCCTGAAGCTAATTCCTCTTGAAGTTTCTCTACCTCTTTTTCCAGAGCGCTAATCTGTCTTGAATCAGCTTCGGCTGTTTTCAATGCCTCAATAGCGTGTAGTTTTTCTTCTATACGTTCCTTTACAAATGATTCCTGGCGCTCTTGACTGTCAGGTATCATCTCAAATGTACTTTGAGGAACGATGATTAAATCCCAGTCGTTGTACTTTATCTTCGCATAGAACGAGCGTCTACCCTCTGGTGTTCTGTCACGATCTGTTAGCGTGAGCACCTTAGCATTAGGATAGAGTTTCTTTACCTCATTGATAAACTGTCCTACAGTGGCATTTTGCACCACAATCATAGGCTTCTTGGCTGTACCTAAACGGCGCATTTCCATTGCAGCGGTGATTAGAGTAAATGTCTTACCAGTACCTACCTCATGCGCGAGTAATAGGGGTTCAGTAGTTGCACGTACCGCACCACGTTTTTGGTGTGGGTTTAGGTTGATAGCAGTAGACGCACCTTCGAAGCGTTCAGGCAAGAAGGCGTTATCTATAAATTTAGGAACAATAGCATTAAACTTATCATTATAGGTGCGGGCTACCTTTTCGGCCAACTCTTCATCGCCTCTTAGCTTTTCACGACCCCACTCTTTAAACTCGTCTTTGATCTCCTGTATCCTTATCTGTGCCGCTTCTGTTGCTTTCTTATCTACAATAGTCTCCGTACTACCATCATAATGCTTAAGCTGTCTCCTGAAGGAAATCTGCTTATTATTCATGGCAGCCAAAACTAACTCGTCACCATATACCTGCTCGTTGAAATCATCGCTGTACACACCATTATTACGGTTGGTCTCATTGTAACGACCGGATGGGGCACCCATAATCCAAACACTTTCAATATTTTGGAAATCTGTATCAACGCCAAACTTATCTTTCAGATAGTCCTTGTAGAGTTGTGTATCCAACCATGAAGAGCCCAAAGAAAAATCAATAAGATGGGCAGGAATATCCATAGGGATCACCTTCTCCAACTCCTTGATATTCTCGTTGTATTCACCATCAGCATTGTTGGCGATAGCCATGGCTAGCTTCTCGCGCACATTACCACTTAAATATTCATGTCTTACCTCTACAGCGCCACTTTCGGGATTGACAAAGCCAATACCTTCCTTTACGACAGTTTCACGTACATTGTCCTCGCTCATTCCTAACTTATCGGCTATATAGCCTAAGTCAATACCACCTGAACGATAGATACTAGCTACTACACCATCCTTTACAGTAGTGGGTTTAAGCTCAACCTTGTTGCCAATTACACGACCTGTAAATACATTAGTCTTAGCGGTTGTTACCTTCTTCTTACCGTTGATATCCTGAGATTCAGAATAACTCTCTAGGGCTGCTATAGATGGGAAATTTACGTCGTTCTTTAGGAAAGAGATGGATGTATTCTTGTTCAGATTACCGTAACGAGAAACAAATGTGTCATAAGCCTCATTTAGCTTCTCAATAAGAGGATTCAAACCTGCATCATTACTATTGTTCTGTTGATAGTCTAACACCTTATCTAAAGCATCTTTTAAACGACTGTAATCGCCCAAACATTCCGCTTTGGTATACCCCTTAACTTTATTCTTATTGGTGCCTATGGAAACAGCTTCACCCCTTTGCGACACCATTATATCACCATCTTTACCAACAAGAAGAGAACCTTCACCAACTGTTGTAGCTTCTTTGCTTGCGGGAGTTATAGCGTCCGTAGCAGTCTCCATTTTATTTGTTTCTGCCTTCATCTGAGATACCCACTGTTGAAGCATAGCACTTTGATCTTTACCATCGGATGGATATAAACCGACACTTTCTGGACGATAAGTATCGCCATTCTCAAAGCCGAACATCATTTCACCGGCCATGTTTTCGGGATGCTCTGCGAAGTAACTGTTCACCTCTAGCACAACGTCCTTTGTGATGTATTCTTCCTTCCTCCAGTCGTACTTATCAGTTGGCATTTGAGCTTTTCTAAGGATGGTTGTAGATAGAGCGTTAATAGCATTATCGCTAACCTTGCCACCGATACGTTTACGAACGACTATAATATCACTTGTAGCATTAGTGCCACCAAATGTACCATTATGTAAACGAAAAGCCCCGATTATATCAGCATCACCCTTAGTGTTCAACCATTGACGTAAATCTGTAGATTTATCAAGTGTTCCATTTGAAGAAATGAAGATACCCAAACCGCCTGGTTTAAGTTTACTAACATTCTTGGCAATACAGAAATCATGGATATTCTTAAAGCGCTTCGATAGGTCCTTATCCACCTTATCATGTACGTGCAATCCTGTAATGAAGGGCACATTCGTGATAGCTAGATCAACGGAACCATTTTTGATATTGGTATCCTCAAAACCTTTAACATCCACCTTTGCATCAGGATAGAGTTGTGATAATATCTGGCCCGTAGTAGAATCCTTCTCAACCGCATGTATAGAAGAGACAGCGCTAATATCATTAGGCATAAGTCCCAGGATATTACCAATACCTGCACTACCTTCAAGGATGTTACCGCCCCTGAATCCTAGCTTTTGAGTTATATCCCATAGAGCGTCAACCACCGTAGCTGGCGTGAAGTACGCGGAGTTAATACTCATTGAAGCATCCTCGTAACCATCTTCACCTAGTAACTCTTTAAGCTTGACAGCTTCGGGAGAGTTGGGATTGTTGAAATAGCCACCTAAGCCACCCCATCCGGAAAACTTGCGTAATACTTGCATTTCCGCTGGAGTAGCCACATCGCCTCTATTTGCTAGATCTTGCGCTAGCTCAATGGCTTCAATATTGGCTTTGTGACGTGCACCTGTTGAAGTGGGAGCATAATCTACACCCCTTTCAGAACGATTGTTTCTTTCGTTACTTAATCCTGTTGTAGACTGATGAGAAGGTCTGTCGCTTCCTGTTTGGTTAAGGCTCTTATCTCCATCATTGCCTCGATCCACTCGTCGGCTGTCAGGTTGTTGATGTCCTTGCCCGTCTTTTCCTCCCAGGCCCAGGTCCTTTTCAGACTTTCCTCTTGACTGTCTGTTAGTTCCTGAAGATTGTTCTCTTTCTTGTAAGCCTCGAGCTTGGCTTGAATCTGCTGTTCTTTCATCCTTATTTTGAGTTACTGGTTTTTCTATAGTGGGTTTCTCTACTGCCTTCTGTGGCATAGGCTGTACATCTTCCCAATTAGCTAGCTCATACATAATAGGCGCCAATTCTCCTTCAATCACGGGCCTACCCATATCAATGTCGTAAATCTTCGCCTCTTTGCCCTTAAATAGCACTTTGTCACCTATTTTAAGGCCATGAGAATTAGATATTTCCTCTTGTTTATTAACGGTTTCAGCAGACTTTTTGTTGTCCAACCCTTGCTGAATAGTTGGCTCTTTTTGTTCAATTAATATAGTCTTTTCTTTAGCTGTAGCTTCCCCCTTACTTTGAGCGTATTTGTCGTTTAGCTTAGTGATAAACTCGTTTAATTTCTCTGGTGTCTTGAATACAAATCCTACGTCTGTAGGCGATTTCTTTCCTGAAATGTAGTTAGAGTATCTGCCTCCACTTTCCTTTGCAATTTGCTTCATATCAGCAAACACTTCATTAGAAACACGCTCTGTGATAGGTGCTATATGGATATCGGCACTGGTCTTGTCGTGTTTCTTAGAATATGGCTCGCCTATGAATGAAGGTCTAGCAGGTTGTTTCGCTTCTTCTTCCTTAGCGATACGGTTGGCATAATCAAGTATATCTTCGCCTTTTTGAATAGCAGAGACATCGTGATATACGACATCCTCCTTTTTCGATTCTTCTATAGCAGTAGGAGCAAACAGTTTAGTAGTATCACCATCCTTCAACCATCCCTTAAAGTCCTCTACTTCATTAATAGCTCCTAAGCCTTGCCACCCTTCTTCGTAGTTACTGAGGTAAGCCGCTTTAGCTTCGTCTAGTGAATTAAAGCCGTGCATCACTTTGTGTTCATCGAATGAACCATCTTTGTTCACTTGGTCCACAACAAACACCTTAGCACCCGTATTGCCGAAGTACACATCAACCTGTTCGCCATCGGCACCAGTAGTACGACGGATATAACCGTAATCGTTTTGTGCTGTGATGCTCCAGGCTTTACCATCAGCGTCCACACCAGAGCGTTGAGCGCCTTTAGGCGTCTCAATGCTAACATCTAAGCCATCAATCTTGATATGACCTTTCTTGTAGTTGCCCGCTTCTTTCTGTGCATCAGAAGGGTCTGGGTTAACTTCCTTGCCTACCTTATCTAGCTCTTGTTGTTGAGCGATACGGGCAGCATAGTCAAACATACCCTCACCTTTGTTGATAGATGGAGTAGATGGTTTCTCTTCGATCTTATACTGTGCTTTGTCAGCTGCTACTGCATCAGCAACACGCTTTTCTCTATTGTCAGTGAGTTGTTTCTTTTCCTGTTCAAGAAGTGTAATCTTGTCATTGATAGGTTTGAGTGCCTTCTCAATTATCTCACCACTGTAGTCAATAGGAATTTCATCAGCAGCAAATAAAGCACCGTCCGTCTTAGGTGTGCCAAATAGATCACCTTGTGCCTCTGCACCTATACGTTTGCCTAGCTTCTTTTTTTCAGCATCTAGTGATTGACGAGTAGTCTGCAATTCCTTATCTATGGCTTGCAGACGTGCATCTATCTCACCGTTAACTTTATCGGCTACTCTTGTGTCTCCTGTAGAAACAGCTCCGGCTTGGCCTGTGCTATCTTCTGTACCACTTCCAACGCTCGCATTGCTAATTTGGTCTTTCCCTCCTTCGTTTGCAAGTTCAAGTCGCCCTTCTTGATTAGCTTCAATAGGTCTCTCTCCTTGCAAAACTGGAGCGACTTCTGTAGTAGCTGCACTGCCTCCTCGCTCGATAGCTTGTTCTCTTCCTCTGTCTGGAATATCACTTCCAGTTCCTTGTCGCTGTAGTTCATTGTTTTGGGTATTATTTAGTTCATCTGCAAATATATCGTAATCTCTTTGAATATCAAGATCATAAAGCGATCCATTTCTAGCATCATCAATAGCTTGCAAGTCTTCAACAGTAACACCATTTTCTCTAAAGAAGTAGTCCTCATAAGTGTCCTCGTACTCTCCGTTGATTTCACTTTGCATATTCTTAACCTCTTCCCATATAGCAGAGGGCGTATCATAAGAACGCATTACATCAAGTATCTCATTGAATACGTCCTGATCTGTCACCTCTATATTCCCTAGAGATAATTCCTCTGCTATTCTAAGCGCTGCCACCTCTGGGTATTCACCATCCTTAGATAAGGCCCAAAAACGTCTCTTACGTTCTTTCTCGCTTAAATTAAGACCTAAGTGAGCACCTAGTCCTTTAGTTCCATTCTCATTGTCACCCCATTTGAATCTAATTCTACCAGTTGCTATATCTCGAAGCACCGCCTCGCGCATTGACATAGGATCACCCATAGAAGATTCCTGTTTGCTGTAACGTAAAGATTGCTTTCTAGGCGCTTTGTCTTTCAATACCACTTCCTTATATGGCTCAGAAGATTGCTGTTCCTCAACTGGTAACTGCGTGCTTACAGATATAACACCATTCCAATAGTCTATGTTCTTCTTAATAACTTCTTGTTGCGCTTTATTATCCTTCACACTTTGTGCCATCTCCATAGGGTTATTACCCTTAGGACCTGCTTTCTGCGATTTCTCTAGGTCACTATTAAGTTTCTCAATCATGGATGAAGCAATAGTAGAAGAGGTCTCTTTATCTCCTTCGTTTATTTCCAATAGAGCTTCCCAAGTGTCCTTAGCAGGTGCACTCTCAAATATTGGCTGTCCTTCTTCATTGGTGGGAATACGCGACAAGGCTGTTTGCAGTTGTTCGGCCTCTACGGGTGCCACAGATTCAACAGTCGATATTTCTTGATCCTGTGGTTCCTCTTTAATTGTAGAAGATTGCTCGGTAACAATAAGTTGTTCGCCACCTTCCATTGCGTCAGTCATAAGCGACTTATATTCATCCATTGACAACTGAACACCATCTTTCAATGAAGCATTGATAAGTTTCTTTTCATTAGCGGCATTAGCATCATACAGTTCTCTATCTAAGACTGTAACACCTTCGAGTGTAGCATCTACTATAACGAAGTCAACACCGTTGGATGGTATTGACTCACCCACTTCAGGAGCAGGAATATTAGGAGCATAGTTCAATCTATCTTGAAGCTCTTTCTCCAGCTCACCTTTAAGCTGTGTGTTATTGAACTCTAAGACTTCGTCTAAGCGCTGATTAGTTATAAGAATCTTAATGTCCTTACCGGTAATAGGATACACCTTTCCAGCATCGTTAGTAAAGTAAAGCGTGTTATCGCTTGTCTCTACGCCTTCATCTTTATTAAATGTAATGGCACCACTAGTAATATTACCCTGCTGCATACCGTCTTGCGTCAATACCTCCACACGTGTAATATTGCGTGTTGTTTTGTTGGCTTTCTTGGCTGCTAGATCGTTCTGCTCGTTGACTTTCCATTCAATAGCAGTTCGCTCACTTGTCTGTACATCATCCAACGCTTGCAGTGCTGCAATCTGTTCGGGATTAGCATTTTCGCTTTGTAGTTGTTTGATATAACCTCTTAGACCTTCGGGATGATTGTTAGTGGTAGCAAGTATCTCGCTGCGCTTCTGTCCGCCAAAGGCTTGACGCATATTACCTACCACATCTTCAACACTGCTGTTAGGGTTGAGAGGTTTTGGCCCTACTGGTTGTGGTTCAGGAGAGGCAGGTGATGGAGTAACGTCCGCTGATTCTCTAGGGCTTGCAGTCTCGTTAACTGGAGGAGTAGCAACAGATTCATACTGTGGCAAACCTTGTGCAGTTGTAGCAGTGTTTTGCTTGGCTTGATGCCCCCTGCTTTGAGTTTCTTGCTCTTTGCCCGATACTTTGAACCGAAGAAAGTCGAGATAATTAGCTATAGCCTCATTCTCTTGTGTTGTACGATCTTTTGCATCCTTCAGGATAGCTTTTGTTATATCAATACCTGTGCGCTCTTTCTGCACTCTTAGATACGATTCACTCATCTCCTCGTTAAAACCTGTAGCACTTCTGCGCATAGCGTTGAGTTCTGACAACATCGCTTGCTCGGCTTGTGTCAGCTCCTTGCCTTGGGCTTTCTTGGCGATAACGTCCGTGATACTCTCTACAGTCACCCCATTCATATAGGAGTAGGTACGAATAGTTTCTTGGTTCAGCTTGCTGTTTACTATACGGTCGTTCATCTGCTCTAACTGCACCATCTCATTGAATTGCGCCTTTTGAGATAGCTTATTAGTAGCCTCGTAGCTATCCATTGCTTTAGCATCCTCAAATACTTTGCGCTCTATTATCTTGCCAGCACCATCGAGTAGGTCAATTTCGTAACGGCCATCTTCGCGCTGTTGCTTCGTGTATTGACTCATTACCGGAGGAATAGAACTTACCTTACCCTCTACTAGATACATCATCTTAGCTTTTGTGCCTTGTGAAATATCGAGGTTGTTCATCACCATTTGGTATTGATCTAAAGCCTCGTTGAAGCCCTTATCGCTTAGTAGCTCATTACGTTCTTGGCTCTTACCTTCAATAGTTTTCTTTGCAAAATCAAACGTACTCTTCACATCGAAGCCGGCACGCTGCAACTCTTCCTTTTGTTCGGGTGTAAACTCTAGGTTTCTAATCATCTTTCCGTTTTCATCCAGCTTTCCTTTGGAAGAGAATAGATGTTGTGGCTTAGTAGCTTTCATTGTGCCCACCATAGCGGAATTGACTAGTAACTCTTCGCCTAGATCAATATCTTCCCATGTTGCGCCATGAAGTAGCTGTTCGCCTACACCCATACCCGTAAACAAACCAATCTCACCAGCTAGTGTGCCAGCTTGCGCTGTTACCTTAGACAAGCCATTAAGATTGCGTGTAAGATGTCCGGCACCAACGCCAAAGGCACCAAAAGCACCACCTTTGGCAAATCCACCTACAGCCGCCATAGCTGTTTGACCGAAGTTAAACTGCTCACCCGTGATGCCTTGATTCATTACATCTTTAATCACGTCATAGCCACCGAAGTTAATACCACCTGACACAACACTAGCTGCCATTATCTTAGGCAGGTTGACAGCCACAAGACGTTGCGCTGCTGCCTTGGCTGTAGCTTCCGCCACACCTTTAGCAATCATGTGTTTGGCTGTTTGTCCTACAATAGCCTCGGCACCTAGCGAACCTAAACCACCGGTAATAGCAAACACGGGGGCGTCCAACGCAATGCTACCGGCACCAGCTACACCTTTTTCCCACCAACTTGCATCATATTGTTCACCTGCTTCACCTTCAATGGCTAGCTGTTCAGGACTTTTACCTAGTTGGCCCAGCATACCACCGACACTCCCCTTAAACGCATTGCTAAGTATATACATAGCCGAAGAAGCAGGAACTTCTTTTTGTACAAGGTAGTCGTAAGCTTTCTTGAATAGTACTTCTCTAGGGCCTTCTATTGGTGCGCCTTCGCCCTTACCTTCTGTTTCGCCTTGCTTGGGATAGATTTGCTCCAGCTCTGCATTGACTGACTGCAATACGTTAGCATAGTCAGTCTCTTGCAATACAGCCTTATTGGTATTGATACCCATTGCCAAAGCTGCATAAGGAGTGTTAGGCCCGTTTTGACGCGCTTGTGCTGCCGCTTCCCATCCTTTCTTGACATTCTCTTCAATGGTAGTATCAATAAGAGGTTTAAGCTGATTCTCAAATGTTCTATCCATTGTCTTATCAAAGCTCTGATAATCCGCTGTATTGCGCTGCATAGCTCTATTCATGTCACCACCAACGGTATTGGCAAACGACTGTGCTTGCTTGTTTCCTTGCTTTTCAATAGCAGGAAGTTGTTCGGTGCCAGGCACAATTGGCTTGCCTGCAAAATCAGTAGGGATAGAGCCTACAGGACGTTCTGGCAGTATATTATTAAGCTCTGGTTCTTGTTGCTTCATCACGTCCCACACCTTGTTTTCTTGTTGCTGTTGTTGTGTACCGACTACCGGCGAATTACCATCAGACGCAATAGACGGGGTAGATTCAAATGCAGCTACATCGTTCTTTCCCTGATTTGCACCAAGCGGGCCGCCCACTGTTTCATCATTCACCACATCAGAGAAAACTACATCGTCATCTGTAGATGGAGAAGACTTAGAAGCTTGCGCCCCTTTAAACGCTGCTGTTACATTCTGCGATCCTGGTACATTATTGTGTTGCTCTTGCAATTGTTCGCCTGCTTTATAAGCTGCACCAATAAATGGGCGTAAACCTGCACCTACTGCTTGTTCGTACTCACCAATAGGAATATCATAATCATACTCATTGTCTCTCATGCGAATAGTGGCACCTTTGTAAGCATCGGCGTACTTTTGTGCTCCCCACTCGTCGAATGTATCCTTGTTAACTGTACGTTGCTTGCCGTCTACAGTTAGATATAGTTTATTATCTGGCATAATATATTAGTCTAATGGTGGTAACTCTTGTTGTTGCGGAGGTTGCGTATTATATGCGGCACCTCTATATTTAGAAGGGTCGTAAGGATGCTCGGCTTGCTTGGTCTGGATAAAGCCCGAAGCCTCTAGGATAGCGTCAGGAATGATACCGGATTTAACCAGTTGGGAAAATTGACCAGCATAATCTATTTGTGGGTCCCACTGATTACGCTCCCTTTTAACCCCAGTGCCATACATTTCGACGAAAGCTCTAGCTTCTTGACTTGATAGCGTTGTAGTTCGCGTCCACACAGCACCGTCTTTACCTTGAACTGATTCACGGATAGGTAGTTCTTTACCTGTCCCTTTACCGTTCTTAGCATCAATAGCACCTTTGGTCTGAATCTGTTGAGTGCGATTTTTATGCTTAGTAGCTTCAAGTGAGGCAGCATTGCCAGCCTTAACACCCTCTAATTCCAATGCATTGACATGACCTTGTGCAGCCTTAGCCGCATCCGCTTCAACCTTAGCTTGAGCTATCCGCATTTGTTGTGCATATTGATTAGCTAGTGCATCATCTTGGCGCTTCTTATCGAAGTCTTGGAAGATAGCAGAAAGGGATTTATCTTGATACTGTTGGTCGATGGCACGTTTAGCGCCACGAAGTTTACTCAGTTGATCGGTATAATAAGGCACCTGCGATTCAACCGGTTTGAACTGCCTAGCGCCTTTAGAAGATGCAAACGCTTGTGTACCTACCTTAGCTAGATCACCTAGTAGAGCAAGAGAGCGTTGTCGCTTGAGTGTCTTTTCCTCGTCCACTAGATCAGGCTTCTTGTAGAAGTCCTTGAAGAAGCTATAATAACCCTTATCGGCTATCTGCTTCGCATAGTCTATGTCTTTTACTTCATTTTCGTCCATATCCTCTATTTTTTAGCCTTATTACCAAAACTGTCAAGACCTGAAAGAGCAGTAGCAATCAATCCACCACCACTCGCAAGCAATTGAGAACCTCCCGATTCATTGGCTTGATATTGTTGCATCTCCATACCAAAGGTATTACGTTGGTTAGCTTGGTTCTGTGCATCAACATTGCGCTTAATATCATCGCTCTTAGAAGCAAGATTGCTCACTACATCGGTCATAAGCTGTTGGTCGTTGGCTTGTTGAGCTACTACAGCTTCGGGTGTAGCGCCAGAAACAGCGCCTTGTGCTTGCGCCTCTTGATTGCGACGACGAAGTGTATCTTCTACTCGTTTAAGGGCCGCCTGCGATTCCTTGCTATCCATGTAGTTGCCGTAGTAGTTACGATTGTACCAAGCCTCATCCTTCGCCTTTTGGTTGTTGATGGCTTGTTGTTGCTTACGTGCGGCCTCTGCCGCCTTATTACCTCCGATAATGCTGCTGGCTATACCTCCTATCAATCCGGCTCCTGCCGTTATACCTGCTAGAATACTCATATCAATCTCGTTTACACATTAATAGTGCGAAAGAAATTAAATATCAGTAATCCTTATTTGTAGAATTACAACTTTGTTATGTCATTTTGATAATAACTTTGCCACATAACAAAAAATCATCTAACAAGTTAAAAACTAACACTATATGCCAGCAAGAACAGAACGAAAAGCCAAAGAGGGGCAGTACAGTAGAACCGAAAAGGTAAGCGCTGTACGCATGTTGATCGAGAACGGATACAACTATAAGAAAACATCTGTACAAACAGGTATAAGTAGAGGGTCATTACAAGCGTGGGTGAAGCTCTACGAGAAAGAGCTAACAGAGAGCACCTCTGTGCAGAGTATAGCAAAGAGTGTTGAGGTTAATATCGCTAGAGCTAAGACAGAGTATATCAATAAGCACTTTAATTCGATGTCTAGGCTAGCAGAAGAAGCTATCAAGAAAGCTATAGAGCTGGTTCAAGAGGAAGATGATCTAAGTAAGGTGAACGATACAATACGAACTATATCCAATTTCATAGTGAAGATAGGAGGTGAAGAAGGTGCAGCGGAAAGAGCTGGAGATACTTATAATCTTATCCAGCAAACTATAGTAGCGTGCAATAGAATGCAGGGAGATGGAGAAGTTATTGAACTGAAAGAGTAGAATTATCTGTTCTATTTTTCACCTACAAAAATTATAACCCCCGTAATATTTTTGCCAAAATAGCGCGTTTCTGTTCTATTTATCAGATTTAAGGGCAAAAAGGAAGGCAGCTTACTCGGCTGCCTTCTCTGTTATTGTTAACCCGCATAGCTCTAAGAGCGTCTCGAGTTTATCTATTGTCAGGTTGAGTTTTCCCGACAAGAATCGGTACATTGAATTAGGTGTTACCCCTCATTTTGATATCTAGAACTTTGCAATTTCATCCCCTTCCTCTTCTGGATGAACTAATAAGCTGTCTAGCACCTTTCTATTTGCCTCATCTACTTTCTTAATATTAAACTTGATGTAAATATCGGTAACGCTATTGGAGCTATGCCCTAGACCTGCAGCAATTGTTTCTTTTGGTACATCTAACTGACTTGCGATTGTAGCCCAGGAGTGACGAGCATAGTTAGAAGATATACCTTCAAATAGTGGCTTACGTTCCTTCTTTCCGCCTCGGCCAACTCTTTCTACCTCTCCCATACGTTTCAGCTCTATACCTAACCTATGATTAAAATTGCGGTAGTCTACAAACGTGTCTAGTACATTAATAAGGTAATCAACACCTTTGTATCGATCAATGATCTCTTGCGCTTCAGGTTGGATCAAGACAGAAAATAGCTTACCTGTTTTAGTCCGTCGATATTCCAAGCGTCCGTTTACTATATCACTTGGCTTTGCTTTTAGTATATCACCGATATTAATACCCACCATGTAGAACATGAGCATGAATATATCTCTGTACTTCTGTTGATGCTTCTCTACAGGATAGTCGCGTAGTATCTTGATCTCTTCAATCGTTAGAGCCTTCTTCCGTGTTTCCTCCTTCTTGATCTGATATTTTCTGAAAGGATAGCAGGTTGTTATCTCGTAGTCTATAGCATAATTAAATACAGCTCTAATGTTGCGAAGATGAATAGCATAAGAATTAACTTTCAGTGTTGCAGCTAAGAATTTAGTAAATTTATCTAGCCAGGCTTTATTGATAGTATCAAAAGTGCAATTAGCGTCAAAGGCCTCAATTTTCTGCTTTGTTCGTTCGTATAACTCACAGGTGCCAGAATTGTCAAGTTTACTATTGATATAGTCGTCGATATAGTCAACGAATACTTTTTCTCTATTCTTCTTTCTACCGGTAAGAGTAAAGCTAAGTAAGTCCTTTAATTGATCTTTACTTAGTCTTGCTAATTGGTTGGTAAATTCTAGATCGTTGATATCCTTCTCCAACTTTGCCACTTGCGCACGCAAAGTCATATTCTTTGCCTTGGCCCCACGAATAGAATCACTATACATATTAGTATGCTCATTCCAATCCTCTAACGATGAAGTGAAATTTGTCGATATAAAGAAAGGGCCTCTATGATAAACATAGAAACGAATAGGATAAGTACCATCATTACGCATACGTCGCTTGTCTAATACTACCTTTATATTTGCCATTAATATTTTTGTTTGCAAGGTAGTTAATTTGCAAAGGATTTGCAAAGTTTTTCCGCTTTTCCGCCCTTTTTAACCCCTTTTACCCTATTTGCAAATAAAATATAGTCATAGTTTAAACACCGTTCAAAGCCTTTATAGCATTGAGTTTCAGATGATTTTAAGGATGTTTTAGAAGTTATGCACACAAGCTTGGGAAGCTTGTGCTCTACCAACTGAGCTACTACCGCATAGTAAATAGAAGCGCCACTGTAAGCGCATGACAAATTTAGAAGTTTGTTTTTACAATAACAATATTTTAGAAAAGAATATGCAGGAGAGCTAAAATCATTTATAAGAATAGTCTTCTTAAAAGTATATACTAAACAGGAGCCGCAAATTGAAGCATATTCGAACAATTATTAAGTTTTGATGTTATAATTTCTAAAGTAACGAGCGAACAAATATGAATACTAGATTACAACACGCGCTTATTATCTTACTGTTAAAATTATCTATACCACTGTTTGCACAAAACCAGATGAACCTTAGTTTTGAAGATGCAATCAGTATGATGCAGGCAGATAATCAGAGCCTAAAGATTGCTGACAAGGAGATAGAAATTGCCAAGGCTGAAAAGGATAAGTTAAATGCCTTTTGGTACCCTACCTTACAATCATCGGGTAGTTATATCCATTTGTCACAGAAAGTAGAGGTAAGACAGCCTCTATCAGCTTACACAGACCCCGTAAAATCATATATTGACCAATTTCTACCCAACAATGCCTTAATAGATGGAATCTTAAACGATATAGGAAGTTGGGTACTTAGAGTGCCATTGGCTCCCAGCAATGTATCATCTATTAATGTCAATGCAGAATGGGTGATATTTAGTGGTGGAAAGCGTTTTAGGGCAACAAAAATTGGACACACTATGGTTAAAATGGCACACGAAAACCGTGCACAAGTAGATGCGACACAGCGAGCAGCACTAGTGGAAGCATATTATGGTTTGCAACTAGCTCAGCAGGTAGTAAAGGTGCGACAAGACACTTATAACTCGCTAAAAAAACATTATGAAAATGCACTAAAATTGGAGGCCAACGGAATGATAGACAAAGCTGCCCGTCTCTTTGCCCAGGTAAATATGGACGAAGCCAACCGCTTTCTGCAAGATGCTTTAAAGGATGAGGGTATCGTTCAAAATACATTAAAAACCATTCTTAATATAGAGGATGAATCATTTATGATTCAACCAACATCAGCGCTTTTTATGAATGATGTGCTACCATCTAAAGATGAGTTCATTCAAACCATGCAAACAGAGAACTATGCCATTGCGGGACTAGAGTTGCAGCAAGAAATTTCAAAGCAGCAGACTAGAATAGATCGCAGTGGTTACCTCCCCAATATTGCTTTCTTTGGAACACAAACCTTATGGGCACATGGATTGCAAAAGAATCTTGTTCCACGTACTATACTAGGAGTTGGCTTCACATGGAACTTATTTGATGGACTAGAGCGTGAAAAACGAATACGTCAATCAAAGCTGACTTCTCAAACGCTAATTCTCGGCAAAGAAAAAGCTAAAGACGATCTTACTATTTTAATCGATCAGCTTTATAACCAAATGCAAAAAGCCCAAGACAATGTAAAAGCTCTCAATTCATCTATTGCACTAAGTGAGGAATTGGTTCGTATGCGCAAAAAAGCTTTTATTGAAGGCATGGCTACATCTACAGAGGTAATAGATGCAGAAACATTACTTTCTACTGTAAAGGTAGCGCAGCTTGCCGCATTCTATGAATACGATGTTGCTTTAATCAATCTTCTAGCCACTTGTGGTGTGCCCGAACAGTTTAGTATGTATAATAATTAAAAACAAACCACTATAATGAACTCAAGTAAAAAACTCTTAAGCATAGCTTTTATTATCATCCTAGTTGCGGTTGTGGCAGTAACTACAGTGGGGATGATATTGGTAAAAAAGCAGCCACTCGTACTACAAGGTTATGCCGAAGCCACGGAAATAAGGATAAGTGGCAAATTGCCCGGAAGAATTGACTCCTTCATGGTAAAAGAAGGCGACTGGGTGATGAAAGGCGACACTGTTGTGTTGATTAATAGTCCAACTATTGAAGCAAAATACCGACAGGTAGATGCATTGAAACAGGTGGCTATAGAGCAAAACAGGAAAGTTGATGCCGGAACTCGTCAACAGATTATAGCTGCTGCCTTGCAAGTATGGAATGCGGCGAAAAGCGAATTAAATCTTGCAAAAACAACCTACGATCGTATTAGTGTGCTCTATAAAGATAGCGTTGTGACTTCTCAACGAAAAGACGAAGTAGAGGCTATGTACCAAACAGCTTCCGCTGCCGAGCGTGCAGCCTACGAACAGTATCAGTTGGCACTTGCCGGGGCACAACAAGAAGACAAAGCGTCTGCTTTAAGCCTTGTGCACGCAGCTGCTGGGACAGTAGACGAAGTCAACTCATTGCTGGTTGATGCTCGACTTACCGTACCCGAGAGCGGACAGATTGGCACCATATTTCCTAAGCGTGGCGAGTTAGTTGCGCCTGGCACACCCATCATGAACCTAATAGTTTTAGATGATATACATATTGTATTAAACGTACGCGAAGATTTAATGCCCGACTTCCAAATGGAGGGAACATTTAAAGGGAATGTACCAGCTATTAATAAAAACAATATAGAGTTTAAAATTTATTACATTAGCCCTTTAGGAAGTTTTGCCACATGGAAGTCCACCAAGCAAGTGGGTAGCTATGACATGCGTACATTTGAAATTCATGCAAGACCTACAGAGAGAGTGGAAAACCTTCGTCCGGGAATGTCTATATTAGTAACAATGGGCAACAATAACTAGAACGCCACTACAATGAGACGAGCACCCATAGTAAGAGCACCTTTTAGGCAAGTAGTGAAGCGCGAACTACAACGAATGATTTCGCGCCGCATCTATTTAGCTTCATGTGTGATCTTACCTCTCTTTTTGCTTTTCTTCATGTCTACAATATTTGGCGGAGGAGCTATGGACAACCTTGCAGTTGGGATAGTTGATAGCGACAACAGCTCAACATCTCGCTCTATTGTGCGAATAATGGAAGCTGTACCAACATTCTCTGTCATTCGTCACTTCACAAATGAGCTAGAAGCCAGAAAATCAGTGCAGCAAAAAGAGATCTACGGTTATCTGCACATTCCACACCATTTTGAGCAAGATGCGCTAACTGGAATGGATCCTACTGTGGCCTACTACTACCATTATGCACTATTAGCAGTTGGTGGTGAGATAATGGGTGCTTTTGGTACTTCACTAGCGCCTGTAGCCTTTTCGCCAATAGCTATCGAGGCAGAATCGCTGGGTGCAAACACCGAAGAGATAGAAACCTTCTTGCTCCCAATAAGCATGAGCGATCATCCTGTATACAATCCTGGTTTAAATTATAGTATCTATTTAAGTCAACCCTTCTTTTTTATTCTATTCCAGATTGTTATACTTCTTGTCACTATCTATATATTGGGAAGCGAAATTAAGTTCAAGACCGCTGATGATTGGCTAGATTGTGCTAATGGTAATATCTTTAGGGCTGTATTGGGTAAGCTTCTCCCCTATACCATAATATTCAGTGCAATAGGCATATTTGCTAATTTCGTCATCTTCGATCTTTACAATGTGCCTATATGGGGGAGCTGGTGGCTATTAAACATAGCTACTGTGCTATTTATCATTGCCACACAGTCTCTTGCAGTATTTCTATTCTCACTATTTCCTGCTGTGGCACTTATCATTAGTGTGGTATCAATGATAGGTTCATTGGGTGCTACGCTTTCGGGTGTCACATTTCCGGTGTCTAATATGTATTCATGGGTGCAATTTATAGCATATCTCTTACCCGTGAGACACTACACTGATTTTGGACAAATCATGTTTTACACCGGTGCCGATTATCCTTATCTATGGACTTGCTATGCATTGCTACTTATCTACCCACTGCTATCGCTTCTTATGTTTCCTCATCTGAAACGGGCTATAATCAGTCGTAAATATGAAGATATCGAATAATAGATTTTCTGAAAGATTCGGACAGTTGGGCGAAGTTATCATACGCGAATTCACTGAAATAAGTACTAGTTATGCCATAATATTGGTATTAATTGGAGGGATATTTGTATATGGCTTCTTGTATAATTTGATGTATGCACCTAACATTGTTACAGACGCTCCAGTAGTGGTAGTAGACCGTTCGAATAGTAAAATAAGCAGAGAGTTTACCCATTGGTTAGATGCCACCTCTCAAATTAAAGTATATAGTCATGCACTCAATATGGTAGAGGCTAAGAAACTGATGAAAGAGGGGAAAGTAAAGGGAATTTTATTTCTGCCCGAAAATTTCGAATCGCAAATCTATAGGGGCGAAGGGATTGACTTTCCATTTTATATCACTACAGATGCGTTCCTCTATTATGAGGCCTTACAGAAGGCTTCGGCCAATGTGATGCTAGCTATAAATGAAAAGTATCGAAATGTAGAGGCATTATTTGTATCACCACAGACATTGCTAGCTGCTACAAGTACCCAACCTATAAATACGGTTGGAACGGCTTTATATAATCCCACACAAGGCTATGGCTCTTATTTGATTCCCGCAGTTTTGATGATTATATTGTTTCAAACACTTGGCATTAAAATCTCAATGCTGTCGGGCAATGAATACCAGCGTAAGTCTCTTCGTATTTACACGGTTTATGGCAAAGGATGGGGAACTGCTGCGCGACTAGTGGCCGGCAAAACCTTCACCTACTCTTGCATCTATGCCATCTTTGCCTATTTCTTCTTTATTATCTTACCAATGCTGTTTAGCTTGCCCGATATTGGTGCAAAGCTAGATATTGTGATAATTATGATCCCTTTTTTGATAGGAACATGTTTTTTCCAGTTAGCTCTATCCAAATGGTACAAAGACGCAGAAGCCCCATTACTCTTAATACCGGTATTCTCTGTTCCATTTATCTTTCTATCAGGAGTTTCCTATCCTCTTGAAAATATGCCATGGTACTGGCAAGGCGCTCATTATCTTTTCCCTGGCACTGCAGCGACATTGGCTTATGTCAAAATAAACTCCATGGGTGCAAGTTTGGCCGATGTAAGACAAGAGTATATCACTCTTTGGGCACAAGTAGTTGTCTACTTTGCACTTAGTGTAGTGGTTTATCGCCGAAAGATTTTGTCTCCACGACTAAAAAAAGCCTAGACGAAGGTCTAAGAACGTTTTGAAGCAAAATAAACACCTGCAATAATCATGATGGCGCCGCCCAACGATATCCAAGTGACGTGTTCGTTAATCACCAATGCAGAGGTGAACATCGTAACAGCAGGGATAAAATAGATATAGTTCGTGGCCGTAATTATTCCAAGGCCTTCGATGACATAGTTCCATACCGTATAGCATATCAACGAGGCAAGAATTCCTAGGAATAGCAGATTGGCAAGTATAGCAGGCTGCATCAACAAAGAGGTATCTATATGTAAAGGTTGAATCCAAAAGTAAGGAAGAATCGTGAGTAGCCCATAAAAGAATACTTTTCGAGTGACAAAAGTAATGGAATAAGAACGATTCATACGCTTAACCAATAAGCTATAAACAGCCCACATCAAAGCTGCAACCAGCGTCAACAGGTCGCCAAGAGGATTCATTTGCATCACAAAACTTCCATTAAATACCACTAAGGCTACCCCTGCCAATGCTAAGAAGGAACCGACAACGAAAAAACGATTCAGCTTGTTTATAGGATAAAAGATGCGTGTAATCAAAGCTGTCAATATAGGAGTAGTGGAGATAATAAGAGCAACATTGGAGGCTAACGTGAAGTAGAGAGCGGAGTTCTCGGATAGGAAATACAATGACCCACCGGTCAATCCGAGAACAAGGAATAGAGCTTCATCTTTCCAATTATCAGCCCATAACTTGTGAGGTGAAACCACCCAAATACCCAAATAAGCGATGATGAAACGAAATAAGAAAATAGAAGCCGGCGTTAGTCCGGAACCTATCAATAACTTTGTGGAAACAAATGTTGTACCCCACACCACAACCGTTGCAGCTGCTAAAAAGTGTAATAGTAGACGAGATTTAGAGATAGTTTTGACAGTCATGCTTTACTTTTTACATAATTGATACAAATATACATCTATTAGCCAGTGTTTTGAGTATCTTTGCGCCCCATTTATTTAAAACTTTATCTTATCATACAAAATGCAAGGTGTAAAAAATCTAACTGACGGACCAATTCATAAGCAGCTCATCAAACTAGCTATCCCCATTATGTCGACTTCATTTGTGCAGATGGCCTATAGCTTAACAGACATGGCATGGGTAGGCAGACTAGGCAGCGTGGCTGTGGCTGTGATTGGCGCAGTAAGTATGCTCACATGGATGACTTGTTCCATTTCTTTATTGAACAAAGTAGGTGCTGAGGTCAGCGTAGCACAATCTATCGGCATGAAGAGTCTAAAGGATGCTCGTGCTTTTGCATCTCACAATGTAACTATTTCTTTTCTTCTGTCACTGGTATGGGCTATACCGTTGTTTATATTTGCAGAACCCATATTAAACCTATTCGGGCTTGAGGCAGATATCGTATCTCAAGCCACCAAATACCTCCGTATTGTAGCGTTAGGCTTTCCTTTTGTATTTCTTTCAGCTACTTTCACAGGAATCTACAATGCTGCCGGTCGAAGCAATATTCCTTTCTACATTAGTGCCGCGGGATTGTGTTTAAATATGATACTGGACCCACTCTTGATATTTGTATTCGGTTGGGGCACCAACGGAGCTGCTTCAGCAACCCTCATTTCTCAGGCGGTAGTTTGTACATTATTCATCTATCAAATTCGTTTTAAGGACAACTTGCTTGATAGCTTCCCACTATTCACCCGATTAAAATCTGTTTATACCAAGCGAATCTTTAAGTTGGGTACACCAGTAGCACTTTTCAATACACTCTTCTCTGTGGCAGGAGTATTTATGTGCAAAATTGCTTCGTGGCAAATGGGACATATCGGCTTATTGGCGTTTACCACGGGTGGACAAGTTGAAGCCGTAGCGTGGAATACCTCTCAAGGCCTTTCATCGGCATTAAGTGCATTTGTTGCACAAAACTATGCAGCAGGAAAGATTGACCGTGTAAAATCTGCTTGGCGCACTGCACTTTATTTCGCAGGTGTATTCGGGCTTGCCTTTTCTTTCGTACTGATATTTTTCGGAGAAGAATTATTCTCTGTCTTTGTTCCATTCCGCGAAGCTTATGTTGTGGGTGGAGAGTATTTACGCATCGCCGGCTATTCTCAGCTATTTATGATGCTAGAGATTACCATGCAAGGGATGTTTTATGGCATAGGACGTACTGTACCTCCTGCCTTTATAAGTATCACTTGTAACTATCTCCGTATCCCAGTGGCACTTCTACTTATATGGTCAGGCATGGGTATTGCTGGGCTTTGGTGGGCTGTCAGTCTTACTGCTGTGGTAAAAGGTGTAGCATCACTACTATGGTTTTTGCATATCCGCAAAAGGGCATATAACGTCATACCAAAGTTGTAATTTCTCATCCTTCTTTGTTTCAAAGAATACAAATTTGTATATCTTTGCTCTATAGTTAAAGAAAATAGATATTCATTTTCAATTATTATTATAGTTATGAAGAAGATTAAATTTACAGCAGCTACCTTAAGTGTGGCTCTATTATTTGCTAGTTGTAGTTCGCTGAACCAGACTCAAAAAGGAGGTATGGTCGGTGGTGCTTCGGGTGCCACTTTAGGAGCAATAATTGGCGGTATTGCCGGTAAAGGTAAAGGTGCTGCTATTGGTGCAGCAATCGGCACTGCAGTAGGTGGTACAGCCGGTGCACTGATTGGTCGTAAGATGCAAAAGAATGCAGAAAAAGCTGCGGAAATTGAAGGTGCACAAGTACAAGAGATCACCGATAACAACGGATTGGCTGCAGTACAAGTTACATTTGATTCGGGTATTCTTTTTGGCTTCAATTCTTCAACCTTGAGTACGCAAGCCAAACAGTTATTATCACAGTTTGCTAATCTACTCAAATCAGATCCAACTATCGACATCGCTATAGTAGGTCATACAGACAAAGTGGGTTCGTTTGAAGCCAATCAAAAGGTATCTCAACAACGCGCTTTTGCTGTTGAAAACTACCTGCAGTCTTGCGGTGTAGCGCCAAGCCAGTTCAAGTCTGTAGAAGGTGTAGGCTATTCACAATATAACGATGCCTGGACAGCAGCGGAGAATCGCCGTGTAGACATTTATATGTATGCCAGCGAGCAGATGATTAAGAACGCTGAAGCTGGTTATTAATCTATAATTACAGCTATCTCGTTAGCAAAAACGTCTTTGACGGTTGGTCTTTCGAGATAGCTGTTTTTCTTTCTCTATAGCATCATATTCAACTCTCAACTGCTATGTCCAAATCATCTACTCCCCTATTTCTGCCATTACTTCTTATCCTTTTTGGATTTATCATCTGCTTACCTTGTAGAGCTCAACGCACCGAAATATTTGCTTCACGCATCGCCACTGTACAACTGCTTATGAATGGCGAATTCGATTCAGATCCAATTATTAAATTGGGAGGCGAGGAGTATCTGGAGTTTTCTTTTGACGAGCTTTCGCATGAATATAAAAGATATATTTATGAAATTGAACATTGCGATGCCAATTATGAGTTATCACAAATATCTCAGTTCGACTTTATGGATGGATTCTCTACCAATTATATCAATGATTATGCAACGTCTATAAATACTACAGTCGACTACACACACTATAGATTGGAAATCCCCAATGAAGATATAACTCTTAAGGTTTCGGGTAACTATCGTATTACAGTCTTTGATGAGGAAGATCGCCACACTCCAATATTAAGGAGTTACTTTTCGATTGTGGACGACAAAGTGGGTATAGATGCTAAGGTAAGTAGCAATACAACAATTGACAATAACAAAGGGCATCAGCAGGTGAGCTTTACGGTAAATCATAGGGGATATCAGCTACGGAATCCACAACAGAACATCAAAGTAAGAGTGATGCAGAATGGCCGAACTGATAACTCTGTAACAGGAATTGTACCTACTTATATCTTGGCTGATCAATTAAAGTACGAACATAATACTGCCTTAATCTTTTCAGCCGGAAATGAATATAGACGCTTTGAAACTGTGAGTCAACGACATTTAGGCATTGGCATAGATCGTTTTGAATATTTCGCCCCTTTCTATCATGCTACACTTTTCGAAGATAATGCTCGAATAAACACCTATAGCTACAACCAGGATCAAAATGGACACTTTCTCATAAGATATGATGATGCTATAGATAACAGTAATGAGGCTGACTACTTCTTTGTGCATTTTTTACTCGATTTGGACTCGCCCTTTCGCAGTGGGAATGTCTACCTCGAAGGTGCATTCACTTATGACAACTTCAATACTAGTACAGAAATGCGGTTTAACCCCGACACGCATTGCTACGAATCTGTGCAACTACTAAAGCAGGGCTCGTATAATTATCAATACTTATATGTGCCTGAAACAAGTACTAAAGGAGAAACTGGCCCTATTGAAGGCAACTATTCGGAAACAGAAAATGAGTATTTAATTTTAGTGTATTACGCTACACCCGGGGAAAGGTATGATCAACTTATCGGTACAAAGAAGATTCACTTCAGACCTTGATAATAAATTAAGCTCGATATCTGTTAGAGTGAGGATATCGAGCCTAATAAAGAAATTTATTTAGAGTAAAGGAATTTAAGCAAAAATGTCACTACGCTGTAAGTAAGCAATTACGTCGCCTTTGTGGACAGTAGCTCCTTGCGGTGCGCACACTTCAACAACCCTACCAGTGAAACCGGCCATCACCTTATCATACTCACCCCATGGAGTAGAAAGGAAACAGAATACTTGGTCGTGCTGATATTTGCTACCGATAAACGGTGCAGAAGATGGTCCCTCGACTGAAACTTCCCACAATACTTGACCATTACTAGGTGCTATAATTGGATCGGCTTTAGCTCGTTTGATTTTCTTAATTTCAGTTTCAGACATACCGGTCTGAGCCATTTCTGCATCTTTTACACGTTGTAGATCATCCTCAAAACGTTTCTTGGCTATCCCCGACTTATAGTCACGATACTGCCTATCATGCATTGCCAACTCAAACAACTCTTCATCATCCTCGCCATATTCCCAGCCATTTTCATCCATCTCCAAACGGTAGGCATCCAAAGCATCCGGGTAATTTGATTGCGGGTCAGAATCCATAAATTCAAGGCCCTTTGAGTGCGCCAATTCAATGATTTCAGGAGCCAACGAGCCTGGCAAACGACCACTCTTACCCAAAATCATATCCCAAGTATGGTTATCAATCATCGTCCAACGCTCCTCCCCTTTGGCCAACTGCATCACATTCATCAAAGCCACGTTCTTAACATATTGGCTGAAAGGAGTTACCAAAGGAGGATATCCTAGTTTAGGCCAAACGTATTCTACTTCATCGAAAAGCATCACAAGCAAATCATCCAAAGAAAGTTCATCTTCATTACGACTCCTGAGGATCATATTTACTCCCGAATGTACACCCTTCAGATCTGCCATCATTGATCCCATCATACCACCTGGCAAACCAGATTTTAACAGAAGAGATGAGGTGTGTTTATTCGTTGGATCCATAAAATATCCTAGAAAGTCATCTATGAAACTTTGGGTCATCGCACGCGCTTTCATATAAGCCTTCATATTGATTTCCGGTACATCATAACCTTCATCCTTCAGCATAGCTTGGACTGATATCAAATCTGGATGTACTTTTCCCCACGATAGAGGCTCCATTGCTACATCAATAATATCAGCACCATTAGCACAGACTTCCAAGATAGATGCCATAGATAAACCGGGGCCACTATGTCCATGATACTGAATCAACACATCTGGATGCTTATTCTTAATTGCCTTTGTCAAACGCCCTAACATGTCTGGACGCCCTATACCTGCCATATCTTTTAAACAGATTTCTTTAGCACCAGCTTCAACTAGCTGATCAGCAATATTGCTATAATATTCGACTGTATGTATGGGAGAAAATGTTATACAGAGAGTAGCCTGCGGAATCATACCGGCTTCAAGTGCATACTTTATAGAAGGTATAATGTTGCGCACCTCATTTAATCCACAAAAGATACGCGTGATATCTACTCCTTGTGCATGCTTCACTTTATACATCAGCTTACGAACATCAGCAGGGACTGGATACATGCGAAGTGCATTTAATCCTCTATCTAGCATATGTGTTTTTATGCCAGCATCATTAAATGGTTTAGTAAATGCTCGAACTGATTTGTTAGGGTTTTCGCCATAAAGCAGATTGACTTGTTCAAAAGCTCCACCATTGGTTTCTACTCGGGAAAAACAACCCATTTCAATAATTAATGGCGCTATTTGCACCAGTTGATCGATACGTGGTTGATACTTACCAGATGACTGCCACATATCACGGTAGACTAGACTAAATTGGACTTTCTTTTTCATAACAGATGTCATTACTTACAGTTTCACACATAAGGTTAACTATCTCTCTTGCAAATATAACAGTAAAATATCATTTAGATAGTTTAAGCGCAGTAATTTGAACTAAAAATTAGATGTTTAATATCATATAGTCAAACATAAACCTTTATTTATTTGTTTAAGTTTAAGATAAGAATGTAAGCAAACATAAGAAGACACTAAAAAAGGAGGCTGATTTTATGCAAATCAACCTCCTTTTTATTGTAAAAACAGAGTTTTTAAACTATATATCTTACGATTTATAATTAAACCAAAGCACTACCTATCAAGAATGTAGCAGCCAAAGCAACAATAGCATAAAGCTCAGGGAATACAGCAAGGATCAAAGTATTACCAAACACATTATGACCTTGACCAATAGCAGCAATACCATTAGCACAAACTTGCCCTTGACGGATAGATGAGAATAGAGCAACGATACCCAATGCGATGCCAGCACCCAAAACAGCAGCTCCTTGAATAGCAGTGATATCTGGTGTAAGAATTCCAAAGATAGTTTGGAACATAAAGTAACCCGCAAAACCGTAAAGGCCTTGAGTACCAGGAAGAGCCGTAAGTACAAGGAAGTTACCAAAAGCAGAGTCGTTTTTCTTTAATGCACCAATAGCTGCATTACCAGCGATGGTTACACCATACGCACTACCAATACCAGATAAACCAACCATTACTGCGATGCCAATATAGGCCAAAAATAGATTCAATTCCATAATTCAATTTTTTTATTTTTAGTTTTTGTATTTACTTAAATGTTTTATTTTTTGAAAGGTTTATATTCCTTTCCACCACCTTCATAGCCTGCGTTCTTGAAAAACTCAACAAATGTAAGACGCATAGGGTGAACCATTGCTCCTAGAACATTCATAAACATATTTATAGCATGACCAATTAAGAAGATCAAGACCATTACGATAGGGCCAAGAATAGCGTTATCAGGACTCATACCTTTAGCAAGACTATTGAATACCCCAGCAAGGATACCACCAGACAGACCCAGAGCAAATAAACGCACATACGAAAGAATATCTCCAAGCAAGCCTGTTATCATATTATATGAATCCCAAAAGCCTAGACCGATATTGAGAAAAATATTTTTCCCAGGACTATTGAACAAGAAGATTCCTATAGCAGCAACACCTAAAATAATAAGGTGAATAGTGCCACCCATTGGCAAAACTTCTGGCAATACTGCAGATAAACCTGTTGAGACCAAAAGGATAATCCAACCTATTGTAGCTAATGCATATTTAAAACCGAATTGGATAGTTTGATTTACAGCCTTAAGCACCATTCCAAAGAGAATCTGCACTACACCGCAAAGAAGCGAAAGCTGGAACATCTGATTATTATCCAAACGTAGTGCACTCTCCATTTTCTTTACCCATGGCCAATCTAAGTCGTAAATATTAGCACCAAAGAAAGTCCCTGTTAATAAACCACAGAAGAAGGTAGACGTTGCCAATACCTGAATCAAAGATAAAATGGATTTTGTAGATGGTGAAATATTCTTCTTCAAAACACGGTATAGCGTAGCGCAAATAAATAAGAATAAACCATAGCCAGAATCCCCTAAACAAAGTCCAAAGAATACCATAAAGAATGGTGCAAAATAAGGAGTCAAATCCAATTCGTTATAACGAGGCAGCATATACAACTTGCATATAGGCTCGAACCAGGAAAAGAAACCTTTGTTACTCAACTTTATAGGCACATTATCTTCAGGTGTTGGGTCCGACATCTGATAATAAACATGAGACTCATCAAGAAATGTTTCTACTGCCGCCGCATTGGTTGCAGGCACCCACCCCTCTAGTAGCATCAGTTTATCACCTGCCATCTGCTCGGTACTCAATATTACCTTAGAGAAATCTAACTGTTGTTGCACAATTCTGGATGCCATCTTTAGCGATGGAATATCTTTTAAAGATAAATCCAATTGAGATTCATCGTTCTTAAGAATGGCTTTATCTACCTGCTGGCGAAGAGCTGCTAACTGTGTCAACGAATAGGCAGGCAACTTTACAAGCTCGGCATCAATATCGACTTGTTCATCAGTCTTAGTCAAGGTGATAAAGTAAAGCTTAGAACCAACAGTATTAATATTTATAATATCATATTTTGTAGTCCACTCTTCATTATAAGCACTTTGCGGGCAAGTAAAGAAGTTAACCATATACCCAGCCTGCTTTAGACGCTCAATATTAACTGGGTCAAAATCGCCCCAAGCCTGCAACACATCTTCGTCCTTTGAATAAGACTGAAGCTGTTGTTGCAATTTCGCCTTCTCTGCCAACAGTTCGTCAAGTTGATCAAGCACTTGTAATCCCTTTTCTTCCGAACCTCCATCAATTACACGAACTGCTTTATCCGGAAGTGCGAGGCCTTCAAGAAGTTTGATGGCAGTAGTCAGGCGGGTCAATAATTTCGTATTATCCTGCAAGTCCACATCGTCAACCACCTTGTCTTTGCGCTCAACAACGTGAATTACTCCCAACTCACGAAGACTATTCAAGAATTCTACATAGTCCTTATGATAGGCTAAGAATAAAAGCTTTTTCATTTTCGTTATCATAAGCCCTCCTCCTTTCTTCTTTCTTGGTTAGATTTCATGATCTTTTGCGATGATTTAGAAAGGTTTTCCTCATCTTCCATAAATCGTTTAATCTTTCGCAAAGCATCTTGATAACCCGGTATCTGCACTTTCTCAAAAAGATTCACTTTCTGAGTAGTTTTCTTACGTGCATGTTCCAGTAGGCCCAACTTGGCAAGAACAAATTCTCTTTCAATGGCTGTATGAGCTAAATCTTTTAGTAGATTAATTCCATCAGCATACCATTTAGGTGAATTAAACAGACTGAAGCGCGCAATCTCGAAGTCTATATTTTCGAGAAGAGGTACACGCACACCAGCAATTTTCTTTATTCCAAGGTGAACATCTTTTACCTTTATCAATGAACCGTCAAATTCATTCCAAAGGGCGAACATGGCTTCATACCGCTGGATTTGATCCTCCAGACGCACTTCCAAATCCCCAGCTTCGGTCTTGCAACGCTTAACTTCCACTCGCAAAGCACTTTCCTTATTCTTAATGATAGGAAGTGTGCGAACTCGAACTTTAAGTTGCTTTTCGAGCTGCTGAAGAGATGTTTTGTTGTATTGAAATTTTATAGCCATTTCGATTTAAAATGAATTTAGTTTTTTGGCCAGAACTCGTCAACAAATTCTTTCTTGATATTTACTTCTTCTGGACGGAAATACTTTCCGAACAGTTTCCAAGCCACATCAAGCATGGCAGTAGTATCAAGGTTGACATCAATAGCCAACAGTTCGTTTGCATAATCTTTTGCAAAGGCCAAAGTACGCTCGTCATAATTGGTCAAGTCAAAACCATTTTCTTGCTTAGTCTTAGCATTTGCAGCATCGGCATAAAGACGAACAGCAGCATTCATCACTTGAGGATGATCTTTGCGTGTTTTTTTACCAATAACCAACTGTTTCAAACGAGAAAGAGAACGGAATGGATCGACAATAACTTTACCGATATCACTATCACGACGCAAGAACAATTGACCTTCGGTGATATAACCAGTATTATCAGGAACAGCGTGAGTAATATCGCCTCCTGACAGTGTTGTCACTGCAATAATTGTAATAGAACCACCGCTAGGAAACTGAACTGCTTTTTCGTAGATCTTAGCAAGGTCCGAATAGAGTGAACCTGGCATGGAGTCCTTAGAAGGAATCTGATCCATACGATTGGATACGATGGCTAACGCATCTGCATAAGACGTCATATCTGTTAGAAGCACAAGAACTTTTTCGTTATTCTCTACTGCAAAATACTCAGCTGTAGTCAAAGCCATATCTGGCACTAGCAGACGTTCAACAGGAGGATTTTCAGTGGTATTCACAAAACTAACGATACGATCCAAAGCGCCAGCGCTGGAGAATACGTTCTTAAAGTAAAGGTAGTCATCGTTTGTCATACCCATACCACCAAGAATAATCTTATCAGTTTTTGCGCGAAGAGCCACGTTTGCCATTACCTCATTGAAAGGCTGATCAGGGTCTGCAAAGAAAGGGATCTTTTGACCTGATACCAATGTATTGTTCAAGTCGATACCTGCAATACCCGTAGCAATCAACTCAGATGGTTGTTTGCGTCGTACTGGATTCACTGATGGACCACCAATTTCTACTTCTTGACCTTCTATTTCAGGACCACCATCAATGGGATCACCAAATGCGTTGAAGAAACGTCCAGCCAATTGGTCACTTACTTTGATTGTAGGTGATTTGCCCAAAAACACAACCTCAGCATTGGTAGGGATACCTTCGGTACCTTCGAACACTTGGAGCGTTACATCATCATCTGCAATCTTTACTACCTGAGCCAACATACCATTTACGGTAGCTAGTTCATCGTAGCCTACACCAGTAGCTTTCAGCGAGCAAGTCGCCTTAGTAATCTGGGTAATTTTGGTATATATCTTTTGAAAAGCTTTTGTTGCCATTTCTATTTAATTTATATGTTATTCTAAACTTTTCTCTCTGCTATAAGTTCGTTCAATTGTCCTACGAATTCGTTGTATTTATCAGACTTATATTCCGAATAGTTCATCTGCTTACAGATATTAATCATCTTCTTGAAGTAATCCATTGCTTCATTGAAGTTATCAAATGAGAACTCAGTATGACATATATCAATAATCATATTCAATATAGATTCTTGGCGTTCCATAGGAGTAACAGCATCGATAGCATCGAAAGCATCCTGCTGCAGGATCACAAAGTCTATCAATTCAGACTTCCAGAAAGTAACATGATATTCTACTGGTACACCGTCATCACCAAGAATGTTAATCTGTTCGGCGATTTCCTTACCACGCTGCAAGCGAGTTTTAATCTCATTAACCTTGCCAATCCATTCACCATTAATATGCTCTGTGATATACTCTTGGAACTCGGGATACTCAATGTATTTTGAATACGAGTCGATAGGATTTACAGCTGGATAACGCTTCTTATCTGCACGATCTTGTTCAAGAGCATAAAAACAACGAGCCACCTTCTTAGTGTTTTCGGTTACGGGTTCTTTCAAGTTACCACCGGCAGGCGATACTGTACCAATAAAGGTGATAGAACCTGTAGAATCATTGTTTAGCTTCACATAGCCAGCACGACCATAGAAGTTCGAGATAATAGACGAAATATCCATTGGGAATGCATCAGGCCCAGGGAGTTCTTCCATACGGTTTGACATTTCACGAAGCGCCTGTGCCCAACGAGAAGTAGAGTCTGCCATCAGCAAGACTTTCAAACCCATCGCGCGGTAGTACTCTCCCAAAGTCATAGCGGTATATACAGAAGCTTCACGAGCGGCAACGGGCATGTTCGATGTATTAGCAATAATAATGGTACGTTCCATCAACTTTCTACCTGTATGTGGGTCAATCAGTTCAGGGAACTCAGTAAAGATTTCTACTACCTCATTTGCACGTTCACCACAAGCTGCGATAATAACAATATCCGCTTCGGCTTGCTTAGATATTGCGTGCTGAAGAACAGTTTTACCAGTACCAAAAGGGCCTGGAATAAAGCCTGTACCACCTTCCACAATTGGATTAGCTGTATCGATAACACGCACTCCAGTTTCTAGCAATTTAAATGGACGTGGTTTCTCTTTATAGTTCACCATAGCCTTTTTAACCGGCCATCTCTGAATCATATTTATTTGGACATCATTGCCATTTTCATCAGTTAGAACAGCTATAACATCTTCGATTTTATAGTCGCCCTCGCTTACGATAGATTTAACTGTCGCAATGCCCTTTTGAGTAAATGGTGACATAATCTTTAGCGGCTGGAAGTTCTCGTCCACCTCGCCTAACCAAGCAGAGGCACCTACCTTTTCACCTACTTTTACCAGAGGTTTGAAATGCCACAGTTTCTCTTTATCAAGTGGATAAGTATATTCCCCTCTTTTAAGGAAGGTACCGGTCATCTTGTCTAAGTCATTTTGCAAACCATCATAGTTACGCGAAAGCATACCTGGTCCCAAAGTCACCTCGAGCATATGCCCTGTAAATTCAACTTCCGACCCCACTTTCAAACCGCGTGTACTTTCAAAAACCTGTACGTACACTTTGGCACCTACAACTTTAATAACCTCTGCCATTAGTCTGTCTCCACCTGTAGAGATATAGCAAATCTCATTCTGAGATACAGGTCCATCAGCAACAAGGGTTACCATATTAGCAATAACACCACTAACTGTTCCTTTTGTTATCATATTTTTCAATATTATTATTTATCTAAATTCAGCAGGAATTTGGACATCATCCTTTAATGAGTCAATAATCTTCCTGAAGATAGTATTACCCATCTCTTTATCGAGTGAAATCCATCTTTCAATCATCTCAATCTGCACCAGAAAAACGAAGAGTTTCTCTATCGAGAAGTAGGCAAAGAAAGAATTCTCGTCCATCCAATCCCAACGCAATAGATCTAACCTCTTTTCACGGTCTACAAGTTCAGTTTCTTCACTAATCTTTAGCACAGTATCAAAGTAGAACACCTCGTTAGATATTCCAAAATCACGAGCGCCAGAAGTGCGTAAAGCAGCACAAACATCGGTGTCTCCAACAATACTGTCCAGTACATTCCATTGATATTTACGCGCTATAAGTGCAACTAGAATATTGTTTACGTTGAGGTTAAACTCAAACCATTGTGAAACAAATTTGTTTTTACAGCCTTTAGCATAGTCGTAATAGAGTGATGTAAGTCTATCCTCTACCAACTCGTCTTCATGAAGAGAATGTTGATGATAAGCTGAAATAAAATCCGTTAAATAGGAAGGGAATATATGAGAGTCTATTGAATCGCCTTCTTTAATGGCATTAATAAAATCTGTAAGTTCGTCTACCGTGTATTTACCGCGTTTATCGAATTCTACTTCTGCATTAGTAAGCAATGAAATTACATTCTTATTATCATATTGAAAAAGAAGTAAGTCAATAAGACCTTGATCACAAGGTGTCAATGCAGGGTAAATGTCTGCTTTAAAATCATCTATCGTAAAGCTTAGTTTTGAGTCATCCAATGCAAGTTCCGGCAAGCTTGCTACTAAATAGTAATAATTCTTGACCATAACTAATACTGATTAGAATAGCATATTAATAAGTTGTGGTCTCAGAAAAGCTTTAAAGTAATTGGTAAATTCTTCTTCTCCAAAGTTTATCTTGTAAGCCCCATCAGCAGGCGAGATAGTAAACAAGGTCTTGATTCCGTTTACTTCTTTGATCTCGACACCCTTATCTAGCAATTGCTTAGCGTGAACCGTGAAATAAGCTTTCAATGTCTCTGCATCAGAAGTAGAAATCACGATTGGCTCATCCTTGCTCCATTTTGCGGCAAGCGACACGATAAATGCATTTAAAGATTCGGGGCTACTAGTGAAACTTGCTACAGCTTCATTTACTATTTTATCAGTAATTAGGTTTGCTATTTCCGATTTAACAGCACTCACTGCTTGCCCACCAAAAAGTTTAATCTCCGATTTAGTATTTTCCATTAACTCATTCGCTTTACTTTGGGCATCCTCTATAATAGACTGAGCTTGCTTCTGCGCTTCACTAACAATGGTTTTAGATTCTTCTTGAGCGTTAGCTATGAGGCGCTGTGCTTCTTCACTTCCTTTTTCAACGCCCTCGCGATAAATTTTATCGGTAAGCTCCTGAATTTTATTTTCCATATCTACTGATTATTTAGAAATTTATATTGTTAAATCTGTCGGTTTACATACTTGTTAAGATTCGGGCCAAATGTACAAAATAACATTTAAAACCAAAAGAAATGAAGTGAAAATCGGAGAATCGGATGAATTAAGAGGCAATTTATCGTAAACATTTCCACTATATTAAAAATAAAAGCAACCAAAAATCCACAGAATGCTATTAATCTAGCAGAATCAACAAAATATCAGAACTAATTTGACAGTAGCAATAGCAGAACAGTATTGTTCTAAATGTAATATTTATATGTTAATTCAGGAACAAACTTCATCGAACTTTATTGAGACTACTACTATTAACAAGAACAATCATTTCTATTTTTTTTCATTAAAACACAAACAAATGTGATTTTAATCTAAATTTGCATACATATTACATAAATTAAATTTATCAAGATTATATTTTATGAAACTACTTAAAAGATTATTTCTAGTACTGATGGTTGCGACACTCGTTGTCCCAGCTGCAGGCCAAGGTTTGAAGGCTTTCAAACTTAAGAATGGACTAACAGTCTACATTTGGGAAGACAACACCAAGCCGGACGTATTCGGCATGGTAGGCATTAGAACAGGAGCCGCTAATGACCCCGAGCAATACACAGGTTTAGCACACTATCTAGAGCATGTAATGTTTAAAGGAACGCAAAAGATTGGTGCACTAGACTGGGAGAAGGAAGCCCCACTCTATGAACAAATCATTGCTAAGTACGATGAAATGGCGGATGCAACTGATCCTACTCAGAAAGCAGCACTCAGCAAAGAGATCAATGAGCTTACTATTGAAGCTGCTAAATACAGCTCAACAAGCGAAGTGTGGAATCTACTCGAAGGAATGGGTGGAAAAGAAGTGAACGCAGCAACAGGCATGGACTTAACATTCTACCATAATTCTTTTCCAGCTTACCAAATAAATAAATGGCTAGAGATATCTTCACAACGTTTTATCAATCCTGTATTCCGCTCATTCCAACCTGAATTGGAAACAGTATACGAAGAGTACAACCGCAGCAAGGATAATATAGCCCGCACGCGAAGTGAATTTATTGATTCAAAGGCTTATGAAGGACATCCTTATTCTCGCTCTGTAATTGGTTTGGGCGAACATCTAAAGAATCCAAGACTCAGCCAATTGATAAAATTCTACGAAGATTGGTATACCGCAAACAATATGGTACTGATTATTGCAGGTAACATTAGTGCTGATAAGATTAAAGGACGCATAGCCTCTACATTTGGAAAACTGCCTCAAAAAGAGAACCCTGCTCGCAAACAGTACGGCGACTTATCGATAAAAGGGCGTAAACAATATTCTGCAAAAATTGGCAACTACCCATCTTCTTGTCTTGTATTTAATGGTGTACCTAGTGGACATGAAGATGAAATTCCTCTGCAAATAGCTTTAGATCTTCTAAGCAACAACAGTGGTACTGGCGCACTAGACAAGCTAAGTATAGACGGAGAACTAACCTTTGCATCTGCAAGATTGGAGAGCCAAAGAGAAGTCGGTAGAATTAAGGTAGATTTTATGCCACTTTACGACAATGCTCAAAGACGATATGAGTCGAACAAAAGTGCCGAAAAGAAGGTAACAAAAGCTATTCAGCAGATTGCCAACGGTGAAGTTGAAGACTGGATGGTCGATGCCATCAAACTCAATATGTGCCGTATATACGACTTATCAATGGAGTCGAATGAAAGTAAAGCAGAATCTCTTCTTGAAGTATTTATCAATGAAACAGATCTAGGACATTTGTTGAACTACAAAGAAGAGGTGATGAATGTCAGCATTGATGATATTAAAAGAGTTGCAAAGACATATTTAAATAACGATTGCATTGCGCTATATATTGAGCAAGGCAAGGCCAACAAAGGCGAAAAGATAGAAAAGCCTGGCTATGCCAGTATAGAATCACCGGTTGGACAACAATCACTCTATGCACAGCAGTTCAAAACAATGCCCATTGGACATGTTGAAGAAAATTTCATGGACTTTAACGAGGTTCAGATTAAAAACATCAACGAACGTTCAAAGCTATTATATGCTCAAAACAATGAAAATGAGGTATTCACACTGACACTTCGCTATGGTGTAGGGGCAAAAGAGTTTCCACAACTTGAAGTTGCCGCTACTCTTATGAACAACGCAGGCATCATGGGATTGTGCGATGCGCAAGAGCTAAAGAAAGAGATGGGAAATCTAAACGTGACTTGCAATGTATCAGCGAGTGATGATTACCTATTTGTTACTATGCAGGGTTATGAGAGCAACCTTGTAGAAGCTTGCCAGCTACTATCGAGACAGATATTTATGCCAAAACTAGACGATAAACAACTCAATCGTATTAAAGGTAACATTCTTGGTAGCCGCCAACAACGCAAAGATGATGTACAAACATTAGCAAGTGCTCTAAACCAATACCTAAGATACGGTGATCAATCAGCTTATATCACAGAGCTAACAGACAAAGAAGTTTACGAACTACAGATTTCTAGCCTAACAGGCGACATCAACCGTGCAGCCAACTACGAAGCAGAAATTTTCTATACAGGCGCTCTACCTTTCGAAAATGTGTATGACATATTGAGCAGCAATCTGCCTCTAGTAGCCAATGAGAAACCATCTGTTTCACCTTCAGTTAAACCTATAAATGAGGTGAAAGAAAATACAGTTTATTTCTTGCCCAACAGCGATGCAGAGCAGGCACAAATTTTCTTCTTTATGCCTACACTAGAGTATAATAAAGAGAATGATGTACTTATTGATGCTTTCTATCAGTATTTCTCAGGCTCATTCAATGGCCTTGTGCTAAACGAACTACGTGAAAAGCGTTCTATGGTTTACACCGCCTATGGTGCTGTGGCAAAACCCGTACTTCCTGAAAATCCATGTTATTTCGTAGGTCAGATTGGAACTCAAAATGATAAGGCTAATGAAGCATTGGCTCTGTATATGGATTTGATTCGTAATATGCCTGAATATCCCGAACGCATTGACAACGTTAAAAGCTTTTTGAAACAGGAAGCTTTGACCACCCATCCTGAATTCAGAAATAAAGCACAAACTTTTGAATATTACAAGCGAATGGGATATAACCAAGACCCTGCTATCGAGAATATTCCTAAAATAGAGAATCTTTCGTTTGAGGAACTGCTTGCGTTCTATAATGAGAATATCAAAGATCAGCCAATTGCCATAGGTATTATGGGTAATCCTAAAATAATCAATCAAGAAGAACTAAAGAAGTTTGGTAAAGTAGTACGTCTCAATGAGAAGCGTCTATTCAATACTAAAGATACAATGTTCTAGTCGATAGATCTTTCAAGAAAAACAAAGCTCTCTTCATCTACTTTACGTAATGAAGAGAGCTTTATTTCTTTTATATATTATCAATGAAGCACTACTCGTCTGCTTCACCTTTTAGGATAGGCAAACAAATATGGTACTTCACGGCAAAGATACGAGTTAGAAAGACACCAATACCGCTTATAATCTGAGTCAAAATTGGGTCGAGATGAAAGGAGTAACAAATCCAATAAATAACACCTCCTACCACACAAGCCATCGCATAAATCTCTTTCCTAAAAATAAGTGGAATCTCATTGATCAGCACATCACGAATCACACCACCAGCAGCACCAGTTAGTGTACCCATCACTATCGCCACCCAAAAAGGAAAGCCCAAAGAGATACTTTTGCCTACACCTACAACAGTAAACAAGGCCAAACCAATGCTATCGAAAACGAAGAAAGTATTATGAAGATGTATCAGATATTTGCCAAAGAGAATCACGGTAATCAAAGCTAATCCTGTACATATAAGATAAATTGGATCGAGCATCCATCCTGCAGTAACTCCTAGCAAAAGATCACGAATTGTACCACCGCCAATAGCAGTAACCAACCCTACTACATAAGCACCAAACCAATCAAATCGTTTGGCCGAAGCCAGACGTATACCACTAATAGCAAAGGCAAAGGTTCCTATAAAATCTAAAATCTGAACAAACGTGGGCATATCTCCTTATTTTTGTGTGCAAAGAAACAAATAAATTCCATGAGAAACTGTATTTTTGTTTTATAAATAACGAATACTAAAAATGAGAATAACCATTGTTGCAGGGGCTCGTCCCAACTTTATGAAGCTGGCTCCTATCATTCGTGCTATAGAAGTAGCACAATCCCAAGGAAAAACCATTTCCTACCGACTAGTTTACACTGGAAAGAAGGGGGACACAAGTATTGATGCATCACTTTTCTCTGATTTGCAGATTAAAGAACCGAATATTTATCTTGGAGTTGAATCGAACGACTCAATTGAACTTGCAGCTCATATTATGCTTGCATTCAGAGATGAGATGAAGGAGCATCCTGCGCATGTTGTTATTGTAGTAGATGATTTAACCCCAACTATGAGCTGTGCCATTGTGGCTAAAAAGATGGGTGCAAAGGTGGCCCATGTGGTGGCCGGCACGCGCTCGTTCGATATGACGATGCCTAAAGAGGTAAACCGCATGATTACAGATGGTCTTTCAGATTACTTGTTTACAGCAGGAGTCAATGCTAATCGCACACTTACGCAATCGGGAACAGAGACAGAAAGTGTATTCTATGTTGGTAATATCCTTATTGACAACATACGTTTTAGCCGCAATCGTTCGATTGAACCCATATGGTTCAACTCATTGGGGGTGCACAAAGGACAATACTTGTTACTTACACTCAACCGACGCAGTCTGCTCAACGATCCAATCACCCTAAGATTGCTACTCGAGAAATTAATAGAGAAAGCCAATGGAACTCCTATCATCGCTCCTGTTCACAACTATGTGCGCGATGCAATTGTGAAGTGTGGTTTGCCACATGATGCCATTCAGTTTTTCCCTCCTCAAAGATATCTTACCTTTGCCTTCTTGATGAACAATGCTAAAGGAGTAGTAACCGATTCGGGCAATATAGCCGAAGAAACCACTTTCCTTGGCGTGCCTTGCATCACTATTAATGACTATGCAGAACATCCCGAGACTTGGCGACAAGGTACCAATGAATTGGTAGGCGAATCTACAGAGAAGCTCGAAACAGCTATGACTAAGCTGATGAAGAACGATTGGAAAAAGGGGATTCTACCTGAGCGTTGGGATGGACGTACTGCCGAACGAATTATTCAGATATTGTTAGAAAACTAAATATAAACATTTCGTTTAACAAAACCCTTAAAACTGCTTTATATGAAAGACTTAAATCAATTACTAGAACTTGGCAAACAATGGTTTGGTGACAATTACGACAAGCTTCTGCCCAAGATTAAAACGTATACAAAACAGGTAGGCCGCAAAGCCGCTAAACCACTTTTGGAAATTTATTTCGTGCTAAAAGTAGATAGTACTCCACGCTCCGAGAAGGGTTGGATAATAGCAGCATTGGCCTATATTTTTGTACCTTTAGATCTGATCCCATTCCGCAAATTTGGATTATTGGGATGGCTTGATGATGGTGCAGCTATTGCGTTTGCCTATAACAAAGTAAAGAAGCATATCACCCCACAAATCAGTTTTGAGGTTGATCGCATGCTAGATTTATGGTTTTCAGAAACTCTTGTTGAGATTGTAAATTGACAGAGACAAGGTATAATAAACAATTAAGGGGCTGGCTATTTTTTTGATAGCTAGCCCCTTTTGCATACTAAAACTAACACCTTGTAAATTAGCTCCATAAACATTGGTTGGTGACCACGCCTACTCACCTCGCTGGCAAGCGCTTGTCAGCAAGGTAGCCACAGCTATCCACCACACTGACCACAGCTTGCTACCAAATACATATAAAACAGATGAGGTGCACTCGTCAGAATGCACCTCACAGTATAAGGCTTTAGAACTAATAGGCAACTGATTTATTGCCAATTATATTGTTTAAGGCTTCTCCGAAACACTCCACTCACGAGCTTGCTTACACTTCATCATCAATGATTGATTGGCCACCTGCACACGATAGTCACCAACTTCAATCACCCACTTACCATTAGGAGCAACAAAAGCTAAGTCAGCAGCTTTTAGAGTCATAGTTACTTTTTGTACATCCCCTGGTTGTAATTCAATCTTATCAAATGCACGTAAGCGGCGAACATCAGGTGTAACACTAGCTACAAGATCCGATACAAATAATAAAACGCTCTCCTTACCTGCATAGCTACCTGTATTCTTCACATCGAATGTAAAGGTCAGCTCGTCCCATGGATCAAATTCTAACTTATCTACAGTTAAATTACTATATTCAAAATTTGTATAACTCAAGCCAAAGCCAAATGGATATTGCACCTCAGTTTGAGCATTGTAATCATATACACCATCCATTGTACCAGTGCTCTCGCTGGGCTTGTGATCGTAGGTTATTAGCGAATTTGGATATTTAGGATAAGTATAAGGTAGCTTTCCACTTGGGTTAACATCCCCAAATAAAACATTAGCCAATGCGTCGCCGCCATAATTACCTGGAAGATATATATGGACAACAGCCTTTGCTAGAGGTTCAATCTTGCTAATAATGCGAGGACGGCCCTCATTTAAAACCAAGATAACAGGTTTCCCAGTCTTAGCCAGTGCCACTACTAACTCTTGTTGGTTATCTGAAAGATATAGGTCATTCAAATTACCTGGTGTTTCACAGTATGAGTTTTCACCTATACATGCAATAATATAATCCACTCCACGAGCAGCAGCAACGGCTTTATCAATAGTAGGCTGTAATTCTTCGTGATATTTCCCTGAATGGTTATAGGCCACACCATCGCTAAAAGTCACATTCTCTTTACCAATCTTATTTTGAATAGCTTCTAATATAGTATTATAGTCGCCAGCATGTTTATCAGCAATTTCGCCTTGCCAAGAATACGACCACCCACCGTTGAGAGTACGCATAGAGTTTGCATTAGGACCAGTTATCAACACTTTTGCTTTAGACGATAAAGGGAGTATAGATGATTCGTTTTTAAGCAGTGTAATAGCCTCTTCAGCAGATTGCAGAGCTACTAAAGCATGCTCTTTACTTGCAAACTGAGGATATTCTTTGTAACTCCAATAAGGCTTATCAAATAGATTAAGACGGAATTTCATCCTAAGTATACGACGTACAGCATCATCTATTCGGCTCATTTTAACCGTGCCCTCATCAACCAATTGCTTTAGAAGAATACAGAATTCCCACTCATAAGGGACCATAGACATATCAATACCTGCATTGATAGCTAAGGCAATAGCCTCTTTCTTAGTGGCAACAATCTTATCACGCGTATATAGATTATTGATATCACACCAATCGGTTACAATCACACCATCCCAGTTAAGATCATCCTTCAACCATTTCTGCAGATACTTGTGACTAGCATGTAGAGGTTCACCATCGTTTACAGCCGAGTTTACCATCACCGACAATGCTCCGGCACGAATAGCCTGTACAAAAGGCTCAAAATGGCGTTCACGCATTTCACGTTCGGTAATCATAGAAGGGGTCCGATCTTTCCCTGAAACAGGTACTCCATAGCCCATATAGTGTTTAAGGCAGGAGGCTATTCTGTCTTCACCTATAAGATTGGGATTGCTTCCTTGGTAACCTTCGACACATGCTACTCCCATCTGAGAAACAAGATACACATCTTCTCCATAAGTTTCCCAAATACGAGACCAGGTCGAGTTACGTCCCAAATCAAGAACCGGAGAAAAAGTCCAAGGAATATTTGATGCTTTAGTTTCGTAAGCAGTTATCTCTGCTCCCTTACGCACCAGCTCACGGTTGAAAGTGGCACCCATAGCTATCTCTTGCGGGAAGAAGGTAGCACCCATTGTGTAGGTAGCACCATGTATTTCGTCTACTCCATATAATGTAGGGATACCTATTACCTCGATCGATTTCTTTTGTAAAGTGGTTACGATCGTTTCCCACTCTTCTACAGTCTGAGCAGTATTAGCAGGTACATTTAAAAAAGACCCAACCTTATATTTTCCAATCGCCGAGTCAAGAAAGGCCTCATCAAACTGCAACGGTAGATAACTGCTTAGTGGAGTTTCGCCTTTTGATATCACATCAATCGTTAATTGTGTCATCTGCCCTATTTTCTCCTCTAAAGACATCTTTGAGAGTATACTCTCAATTTTCTGTTCAGTAGCTTTAGTTTCATCGGTAGCGTGCGAAGATTTATTGGGCGCACACCCAACAGCTGCTATTACTAAAGCAGCTAAAAACAAGTTCTTCTTCATAATATGATTTTAAATAATAGATTAACATATGATTAAAGGCAATTATACTCTTCGAAGATATTATCTTTAAGACTCATTGACAAAATATTTAAGAAGAAAAATAAGGATTGAATGTAAATAACAAGGGTATAAAATGAGAAACCCTGCGGAAAGTTATACATACTACCGCAGGGTCTTCTACAATTTGATAGCTTTTTAAGCTACTCTATCTTTTGCTGTTCTCCTACAGGCTGAGCCTCTTCGGGTTTTACCTGCTGAATATTACTAAACTTAAACATATTAATCAGTTCGGAAACTGCATAAATCAAACTAGAAACTCCTATTATCAAAAATGCAGTGTGAATAGCATCCTTTGGCGATAGTACCACAACAATACCAGCTATCAAAACCAAAGAAGGTATGATAAACAGAGCTCCGGGAATGCTTACCGATTTTCTAGCAGAAGTCAAAGTGGCAATTTGGAAGATGCCGGCCAATATAAGTATAAAGCCCAATAAGAACATAATGATATTGGTAAAGAAACTAGGCATAATGACTAGCCATAGACCAAATAAGAGGCTACCCACTCCCTCGAAAGGCATACGAACAGCTGACGTGTTCTTCTTTGAACGGGAAGTAGCATAGCCTATCACCGAAATAATACCCGAAATTAGGAATAGAATACCGATAGTCATTACAATAAAGTTTGCCGCATCATTTGGCCAGATTACTAGGACTAAGCCTACAATCAGAGCGAAAAGAAAGCGCATCATGGGATAATTTGTTTTCATAAATTACACTGTTATTTTTAGTTTGTATCAATAATAATCATCGCATAGAGCCACCAATTATATCAAGTAACTCATTTGTAATGGCCTGCTGTCTACCCTTATTGTATTGTTTAGTCAAATCTTGAATCAAGTCATTGGCATTATCAGTAGCATTCTGCATAGCTATCATCCGCGAGGCTTGCTCGGAAACATACGAGTCTACTAAAGCAGTGTACATCTTATGATATAACACCTGCGGTAGCAGGTTCGAGATTAACTCTTCCACAGAAGGCTCGACAATATAGTCATTTATTATAGATTTCATGTCATCTTCTGTCTTTTCTTCCTCCTTTTCAATCTCAGCAAGATCAATCGGCAAGAAATTTTCACGTAAAACATCTTGCTGTGTCAAAGATCTATGATGGTGATAAATCAGCTCCACACGATCGATATCTTTGGATACAAACAGTTCCATTAGATGATTGGCTAATACAGTCGATTCCTCATAGCTTGGTTTATCGGCCAAATGCTGGTAACTACCCTCAGCTTTGAATCCCATTTTAACAACAGCATCTTCAATCTTTCTACCGATAGGATAAATCAAGATATTATCTTGTCCTAACTTGCGATATTCGCCTATAAGATGAAGAAATGTCTTGATGATGTTCGAATTGAATGCGCCACACAGAGAGCTATTAGAAGAAAATAACACTAAAGCCACTCGTTTCACGGTGCGCAACTCAACATAAGGCGATTCAATATCGAGATCACCACGTAAAAAACTTCGCAATATCTTATCTAGTTGCCTTTGATAAGGCACCATATTCTCTATAAGACTTTCGGCCCTATGCAGCTTAACCGAAGAAACCATCTTCATGGCCGAAGTGATTTTCAACGTACTCTGTACGGAGTTGATGCGGCTTCTTACTTCTCTCAATGATGCCATAATCTTCTATACTTTAAAACTGCATTTATACTCAACTGTATTGTTTAGCTACAAGTTCAGCTGTTTCTCGCAATCCCTTTTCGACATTGTCATCAATCACACCGCTTCTCAATACATCTAGCACATCTGCTTGGTGGTTGATAGTGAGTGTTTCTAGAAAACTCCGCTCAAAATCGTGGACTTTATCTAAAGGCACATTACGCAATAGGCCCTTAACACCACAATACAGAATAGCAATTTCTTTCTCGACTGGCATTGGACTATATTGTGGTTGAACCAGTAACTGAGCATTCTTTTGGCCTTTATCTATAATCAATGCAGTTACAGGGTCCATATCGCCACTAAACTTAGAGAAGGATTCTAGCTCGCGGAACTGTGCTTGGTCAATTTTTAATGTTCCCGCTACAGTTTTCATCGCCTTAATCTGCGCATTACCCCCTACTCTTGAAACAGATATACCTACATTGATTGCCGGTCTGTTGCCTTGATTAAACAAATCGGTATCGAGGAAGATTTGTCCATCCGTAATGGATATAACATTGGTAGGGATATAAGCTGACACATCACCAGCCTGTGTCTCGATTATAGGAAGAGCAGTAAGCGACCCTCCTCCTTGTACTATATCTTTTATGGAGTCGGGAAGATCATTCATTTGGCGAGCAACCTCAGGTTGATTAATTATGCGAGCGGCGCGCTCTAACAAACGCGAATGAAGGTAGAAGATATCACCAGGATAGGCTTCACGTCCTGACGGACGGCGAAGGATGAGTGATACTTCTCGGTAGGCCACTGCTTGTTTGGACAGATCATCATATATGATGAGTGCATCTCGTCCTGTATCACGGAAGAACTCTCCAATGGCGGCACCTGCAAATGGAGCATAGTATTGCAGTGCAGCGGGATCTCCGGCGGTGGCAGCTACAATAATTGTATAGTCTAGTGCGCCATAGTTTTTTAGTGTATTTACAATAGAGGCCACAGTTGATCCCTTTTGTCCAATAGCCACATAGATGCAATATACAGGTTTGCCTGCCTCAAAATTGCTCCGCTGATTGATAATGGTATCAATCGCTACAGCAGTTTTACCCGTCTGACGATCCCCGATAATCAACTCACGTTGACCACGGCCTATCGGTATCATAGCATCTATTGCCTTTATACCCGTTTGCAAAGGTTCATTGACCGGTTGCCTAAAAATCACACCTGGTGCTTTACGTTCCAATGGCATATCGTAGACTTTGCCTAAAATATCTCCTTTACCATCTAGTGGCACGCCCAAAGGATCGATAACGCGCCCAAGCATCCCCTCGCCTACTTTTATGGAAGCGATTTGTTTGGTACGCTTCACCGTGAACCCCTCTTTAATTTTGTCTGTCGGTCCTAGAAGCACAGCCCCCACATTGTCAACCTCCAGATTCATGACAATGGCTTTTATTCCATTATCAAACTCTAATAGTTCGTTCGACTCAGCATTGAGAAGACCATATATGCGAGCCACACCATCGCTAACTTGCAATACTGTACCAATCTCCTCAAGCTTCATGCGGCTATCTATACCTTCTAACTGCCTGCGCAGTATATCGGAAACCTCACTTACATTTATATTCTGTTCCATTATACAATTCTTCTATTATTGCAACTACAACTGATTAACAAGTATTTAGACTACTATGTTCTTAAGATTTGCGGTTAATTTCCTCTCCTGGCAGCACAAATATAGGGTAAAATTCAATATCTTGACAGTTGTTTTTGGAAGCAAAAATCAGCTCGCGCTCAAGAACGGATGTTATATTTCATCTTGCAATCTATCTATTGAAAGATATCTATTTGAGATGAGGGTGTGCCTATTATGACACACCCTCATCTTGTCAGCTAGAAAGTTTTATCCGACAGCATAAATATAATACACCGTCAACATCGAAAAAGTGTTACATTTCTTAGTTAAGAGCCCTAGTTTATATATTTAATCTTTGAACTGTCACGTGGTTTAGCATCGGGGGCCTCAGCAGGGTAACCAAAAGCTATGGCATATTGCAAGGATGCACCTTCGGGAAAGTCAAGTCTCTCTAACCATGGTTTACCCTCTTCGGTGCTAAAAAAGCCCATCGGGCCTCCCAACCAACAGCTACCCACACCCATTGACCAAGCTGCTAGCACCATATTTTCACCCATAATACCGCAGTCTAAGCCGCTACCACCATCAGGAGTCAATGCGACAAACACAACTGTGCTAGCGTTGCGAAACATATTCTTAAAGCTAGGATTGTTGAGCAGCGACGAATCTCCTCTCTGTTTAATAAAATCGGCAGTCATTCCACTGATTATCTCTTTGTTGTCTAGCACACGAATGGCCCATGGTTGACGATTTGCACCACTAGGGGCATTGATGCCGCATTTCAATATCACTTCCATCACATCACGAGGTATTGGCTCATCAGTATAGTTTCTGATGCTACGGCGCGACAAGATGGTCTGAACCACATAGTTGTCCAACGAATGACTTTCTTCGTCACTTGTCTGCTCGGCAGACTTTACCCCACTGGTGCAACCGATAAACATAGATGCAGCCACTACAAATAATAGAAATAGCTTTTTCATAAATTAGAACTGTTTATTTAGTAAGTTGATCGTTATATCATCATAAGCCACTATCGGCGTAAAGATTCGGCAGACCCTTCTCCAAAAGAACCGTCTCGTCTTCTGTGAAGCATTTAAAGTCATCTGCTGCCGGATGCCCAGGAAAAGGCGTATAATGATGGTGCGCTATGTCGTGTGCATTTCTCCAAACCAACACATAGCTCAACTTCACACCCTCATCTTTCAGTATAGGCAGAAGGGTTTGCGTGTACCAATCGGTTTGCTTCACGCCTTCAAGTACGGTTTCGGTAAACGCAGCAAGCTTGCCTTTTGCCTCCGCAACAGAAGATACAATCTTTAGTTTGGCCAACGCTAGGCTTGGATCGTTGGCGCCATCTGGTCTGAAATCCCAATAGTCGTCTACGCCAAGCATATCCACGTAGTCATCTCCAGGATACCAAGCTAGATAATCCTCCTCCGACGTAAATCTGCAATCGGGCGAGAAGGCATAGATAATGGTGTTCACTTTTTTATCGTTACGCAAATAGTCTACCGTAAATTGCCAAAGCTCGATGAACTCCTCGCGTGAGCAATGGGGAGTACCCCACCAAAACCAATCGCCATCAAACTCATGGAAAGGGCGAAATATAAAGGGGATAGGTTCATTGTTCTGGTTTACCGCTTTATGGGCAACCTCCGCAATTCTATCTAAATAGATTTTGTACTTATCGTGGTACTCCTTTCCCGGCAATATCTGAGGCACCGCAGCAATAGGATTCTTCTCATAATAGAAAGTGCCATCATTCACGGGGTTGTTGCTATGCCAACACATTGTCGTCACCCCTCCTCTATTGTAGGTGTCGATTATCTTCTGAGCCTGATTGTCTATAAACCTATTTACGCGAGCAGTGTCCGAAGAGGTCAACCCACCAAAATCTTCACCAATAACAGCGGGGTGACTTCCTACCACGTCTTTAACGTCGCTTCTGTCTTTTTCATTTCTCCACGAGTGGCCATAGGATGTGGCACTTTGGTGGCCAAACATCACATGATATCTTGAAAGACGATGAAGATTGTAAAACAGATTCTTAGTCATTGCAGTTGCATTTTTATCGGCCAATTCTTGCGAAGACAAATAGTGATGACTAAATAGAAAAAGAGCTATTAAGAGAAATTTCTTATCCATAGTATATCATTTAGAGGCAGTGATTACATTGTTGTTAGAATAGACACTCTTTATATGCTCGCTACTATTTTGCGAATAAAGAAGAGTACTCCATGGCACGAAATAAGCCCAATGGGCATCATATTTCAAACAAAGATCAATATCTGGAATTGGTCCATTCTCCGTTAAAGATATTATTTTTTTCCCTTGCGTCAATTCAAATAGGGCATTATGAGCAAAATATTGTGGCGAATAGTTGTAATCGCCCGGATAAGAGTCGTAGCCCATAACATCTACTTTATCATTGCCCGGATACCAATCTTTCTCGGGTGTAGACCAAACCCACAGAATGTTATCGAGCTGATGAAGAGTTGTCATCCTTTCGAAGATAATATCGTAAAGCTTTAAGCAAGCTTGCGGCCCTTTTGCTCCCCACCAAAACCAGCCACCACCCGCTTCGTGTAGCGGTCTAAACAGCACTGGCACATCATTGTCGGCCATCTTCTTGATCTGCACAGCTATCTCGTCTATATCTCTAATGACGAGTTCATACTCTTTAGTTCCTTCGGTAACAGCCTTTGTCACATCAAAATTCGTTTGGTCGGTATAAAAGATGTTACCTCCAGGTTCAGAATCGGCAGGGGCGTGCCAATGCCATTGAAACGAAACAATGCTGCCCTTATCTTTGTGCCATGCAATGGCTTTATCCACATCACCATTATCCACTTTGCCAAACATATGTTTGCCGTTGGTACTGTCCCATTTATACGCATAACCATCGGTGAAGCTCATAAAGTCCCAACTGTAGAGAAGTGGCTGTTTGTCCACTCCATCCACTAACGCCCCATCAAGGAACCCCGCAATGACCTTCCTCCCAAAATTATCTTTTAGATAGTTATAGAGCCTCAACGTACTCTCGGACACCTTACCTACAGGAGTTGCATCAATATTGTATTTTTTTACCGGCACTGTAGATATCACAAACTTGTCAACGAAAACATCACCCCAATCGCCTTGATAGGTGATGGTATTATCACCCTTATTAAGCGGATAGTTGCCAAGACTGATCTCTGCGAAGGTATTAGAAGCAGGAAGGGAAAGATGACAAGGATAGTCATTGTTGACCTTGATAAACTGCGAGCTACTACCATTGCAAAGGTATCTCAGCTTAACCTGATATAGCGCATATTCCGGCACATTGACTGTAAAGGTAGCCGTTGCATCTTTCGACCAAAAGCCATTAAGATATCCGTTGCCGCTATAGCCGCTAACCGAAGTTTGAGTTTTTACACCACCCGATAGTGCTGAAATTTCGGCCTCAATAATCTTTATCTCCTTTACATCGGTCCAACTAAAAAAGTTATCAGTTGTAACATCGTTAGTGTCCTTTCCCTCATCTTTATCCTCTTTGTCACTTGTATTGGGGAAAATATAATCAGTAGTCTTACTGCACGACACGATGAGCAGACAGAGTACAATAAATAATTTCATACTAACATTTGATTTAAAACCACATAAAGCAGTGCTAGTTACAACACTGCTCTATGTGGCTGTGTTAAAGCTAATTTTATGGGGTGATATATATGGCTTTGACGATGGCGTTGCAACCTTGTAGGGCAATATTGTCTCCAGGTTGCGAAGCTATAAGATCCAAATCATCCTGAGTTATCTCGAAACTAAAGCTGTTAGAGCCACCAGCTAGGTCGACACCACCCCAATCGTTGGTCATCGAGTTCACGAATGTATCATTCAATGCATTACTTCGTTTCACCTTCATGCTACCCCATGTGTCGGTCATCTCGTACTCTATTGTCATGGTGTTGCCGGCAACCACGCTGCTTAGTTTACTGTTGGGTATCTCCAAGTCAGCATTCCAACTACCAAGATCAAATTCATCCTCGAATATATAGAACTCCTCGGCAGGTTTTGGCGTCTCTTCCACAATATAAACCTTCTTGATAATGGCGTTGCTTCCTTGAATAGCCAAATTATCATCGGGTTGCGAAGCTATAACATCAAGGTCACCTTGCGTTATTTCGAAGCTAAAGCTAGTAGAGCCTCCCGGAAGATCAATTCCCCATCCATTAGGTATAGAGTTTTCAAAAGTATCGTTCAGCGCATCACTTCTCTTCACTTTAAGGTTACCCCAACTGTCGGTCATTTCATACTCTACAATCATCATCGACCCTGCACTAACGCCACTCATAAGCGAGTTGGGTATCAGCAAGTCGTTGCTCCAGTTGCCTATATCAAACTCATCCTCAAATATCACAATTTCGCTTGTTGAAGGTTCTGTTATCGTCTCCACATATACTTTCTTAATGATCGCATTGCTTCCTTGCAGAGCAAAGTTGTCATCTACCAAAGTAGCAATTAGATCAATATCACCTTGAGTTACCTTGAAGGTGAACGAAGTAGATTCCCCAACCAAGTCAATACCCCAACCATTAGGTGTAGAGTTTTCGAAGGTATCATTCAGGGCATCACTTCGTTTCACTTTAAGATTACCCCAACTGTCGGTCATTTCATACTCCACAACAAAGTCGGCATCGGCTTTCACCCCTACAAACAATGAAGTTGGTATCAATAAGTCGCCACTCCAGTTGCCTAGATCAAACTCGCCTTCGAATAGTATGATCTTAATAGAACCATCTCCCGGATCAGGTTCGTTGATCACCTCAATATTGACAACCCCTACCAAGAGTTCCTTATCATCGTAAGTGATCAGTTTCACAGTATTCTCGCCATTGTTTGTTCCTCGAGGTATTCTGATCTGAATCTCACTATCGTTCTTGCGGATAAAGTCAACAGCCGGAAGAGTTACTTTGTCGTCGAATGTAGCTTGTTTTATCGACTTCAAGTCATTCCCTTTTACTATCAGCGTCTCCCCCGTTTTCAGTTCTGTGGGATAGCTGTTTAGTATCTCGGGCCTTGCCAATAGCAGTTCCTTCTCGGTAGTAAACTCAGAATCGTCTGTTTTAACCTTAATGGGACCCCCTTGAAACCCTACGGGTACTATAATGTCAATCTGATTAAGTCCTATACGTTCAAAGTTGCTAACAGTGATATTGGGAGACAACTCCACTTGTAGGTTATTGATCAATCCGTTGCCTGTAACAGAGATGCGTTGTCCTGGCACTGCCTTCTGCGGATAAAAATCTTTGATATATAGATTATCAGAAAAAGCATCACTATCATTTTTGTCTTCGCATGAAACCACAGTCAGCGAAAAGAGACACAGTATAAATGTGTATATCAATAATAATCTTGTTTTCATTTTCGATAGATTTATAAATTAATTATTACCAACCTGGATTTTGGTATAGCTTAAAATTAAGCTGAATTTCACTAAATGGGATTGGGAAGAGGTAGTATTTATCCGACCAACCCCTTGTTTTAGCCACTCTCGTCAAGATTATATTATCGTTTTCTTTCTTAAATGTAGAAGTATTGATTTGCTCAAAATAGATCTTTCCTTTCTTCCAACGTCTTACATCCCAGAAGCGATGTCCTTCAAAAGCAAACTCAACGGCTCTTTCTCTTTCGTAGCGCTCTACAAAGTTGTCACTGCCTTTAAACTTGGGCATATCTATATCCTTACGGGTGCGTAGCACATTGATGGCCTCATTGGCAGACAAGCCATAATCACCGGTAGCATCTGCATCGCCATAGATATTGTACACCGCCTCCGCATAGTTCAGATAAAACTCTGCCAAACGGAATATAATCCATGTATGACGCTTACTGTTGGAGTTGTTGGTGTTGATGTTGACCGTACCGTCGCAATATTTCTTTAAGTAGTAGCCTGTAGTTGTCGCGCCATATAGAGGTGCGCCATTTCTACCACCATCGAAAGTTTCGATAGGGTTTGGATTGTTGTTGGGCCATTTATCGCCATTTCTCACAATAGACAATTCAAACCTCGGATCAAGTCCATCGTAGGGTTGCTCTTGCGTGATGTTGATCTGGTTGCCTTTCCACTTCTCGCCAAACGACATACCGTTACTCTTGTACTCGTACATATCTACTAAGCTTTGGGTGGGACAGTTACCGGATCTTCCATTTTCTACTCCAACAGGGAAGTTGTCATACTCCAGATAGTTCAGACTACCCACTGGTCTGCCGAAGATGATCTCGGTATTTCTGAAGCTATTGTCCCCCCAAAGTGCACTATATTTGCCTAGCGTGATGTTCCAATCTTTAGCCCTGTCGATAATGTCTTTAGAGGCAGCGGCAGCATCCTTCCAGCGCTGTTGGTTGTTGGAAGGATTGAACAGAGGGCTAGCGGCATAGAGCAACGTTCTAGCCTTCAGTGCCAACACCATTACCCTGGTGGTTCTACCTGTCTCGAGGCTCAACTCCGTTTCGTAGGTGATGGGCAGGAACTCAGCAATATCATCGCACTCTTTCACGATATAGTCAAACACTTCCTGCACGGGAGTTCTTTCTACAGCATTTGCTTCGCCGTTGGAAAGCGATCGAGTGACCAGTGGCACATCGCCAAACGTGCGGGCTAGTTCGAAGTAAAAGTAAGCTCTCAGAAACCTCACCTCGTAAGGAAACATCTCAAACTTCGCTACCAATTTATCATAAGCCATGTCGCCGGCGCCGGAAGTGTTGTGCAGATAGTCGTCAAGCGATACTTTATCCCACTTTTCCAAGAAGGTATTTGCCTCAGCTATACCTGAGTAGTAGACCCTCCAAGCATTGGTTAAGTTGTTGTTAGGGTTCCATCCGCCGTTGTAAAACTTATGGATAGGCGATAAAGAATATACATATTCCGATTCATCAGTAGCCGATGAGTGCATAGCCCCCCTTTGGTGGTTACCAAAGTCGTATTGGATATGCGCGTAGATATTCGTCACTAGTTTTTGTACGCCATAGAGTGGGCTATCGTATACCCATTGTTCATCTGTAGTAGCAATCTCGTTGTAGTTGATGTCTACACACGAGGTAACCGAAAATACAGATAACAGGGATAGGGCTAAATATTTTATTGTTTTCATACTTTCTATAATATTATATGCAGATTAGAAATTAACAGTTATGCCTGCGCTAACCGATTTCAGTGTGGGGTATGCACCCGACCAATATACCTCTGAGTCTACTTCCGGAAACTTATCAAACGACAATAGGTTTTCCCCTTTGACAAATATCCTAGCACTGCTGATAAAGCATTTCGACATCCACTTTTGTGGAAGATTGTAGTAGATTTCACAGTGTCTGAGCTTGAAGAATGCTCCATTCGCAAACCAAACGTCCGAAGTCTGCTCATTATTGATACTTCCCTGAGAACTTAGGCGAGGCAGTGTAGCATTGCTATTATCGGCATTGGGGTGCCAACAGTTGTTCAAATAATACATTGACACATTCGCATTATCCTTAATAGGTCTAAACACCCCTACTCTGTTCAGCGGACGATAGAAGTTGCCTGCACCTTGGAAGGTGGCATTGAAGCCCAGCCCCTTATACTCAAGCCCTATATTGAAAGAGTAGTTGATCTCAGGAACTCCGTTAGTATATTTTAGTTCCACCATATCGTTCTCGTTTATCACGCCATCGCCATTCTGATCTTTGTACATCAAGTCGCCTAGCTGCACCCTGTCAAACTCCTGAATATGTGTGTCTAGTTGTTCCTGTGTATTGTAGATGCCAATTACCTCCAGACCATAAATCGCTTTAGGTTTAGAGCCAATCTTAGATAAATACTGATAAATCTGTGGCGTCTCTACACAATCTTTAATCTCAGATCTAGCAAAGGAGAATTGAGCACCAAAACGATAAGTCAATTGTCTGGTGCTCTTTTCCCACTGCAGACCAATTTCAACCCCTTTGCTATCGACGATACCTTTGTTGATATAAGCAGGAGGCAAACCGAAGATCATGGAGTTCACTCCATCACCTGGCTGTAGGATATTGTCACGCCTATTATAGAAGAACTCTGTAGTAAATGTTAGGGCATTGAAAGCTCTTAAATCTAGCCCAATGTTTAGCATCTTTGCACGTTCGTGGTTAAAACTAGCAGTTGGAAGATAAGGCATATAGAACCCCCAAGTCTGCGAGTAGCCATTGCCAAAGAAGTAATCGCCATACCCGCCACTATAATCTTCGAAACTCAACCCTGGTCGTGGAGTGTAGTCGGAGTGCAATATACCACCCGAAGCACGTAGCTTCAACAGCTGTAGTTTAGAGTGATTTTTCAAGAAGCTCTCATTGGATATCACCCAAGCCAACGCTGCGGAAGTAGAGTAATCCCACTTCTCTGGATAAGAACGGTTCGACCCAACCAATCCATACACCACATCGAGCATATACCGGTTGTCGTAGCCGTAATGGCCACTAAAGAAGAAGTTGGAGCGGTCAATTTCGTTATATCTCCCGGGGAATACTCCCACCTCGCCGTTGTAGATAAGAGATGCACTTACCTCATTCTTACCAAAATCGCGGGCATAGTCGGCAGAAACGATATAGTTTGCTCTTCGCCAGTGATAATCCATGCCCGAATTAAATTGCAAGTTACCCGTTAAGTCACCTGCTTGGTCAAAAGTTTCGTCTACTTTATTTCCATTTTCATCAAACACATAGTTGATGTTGCCGTAAGAGAAGCCTCTTTGTTTGGTCTCCCTAATCTCCGAATAACTGTCAAACCCTGCTCTGACACTTACGCTTAGACCTTGCACGAATGCGCCTAGATCTTGCTTTAACTTCATGTCACCATATACAGAGCGGGCATGCGTTTTTGAGTGTCCAGTTGCCTCTACGGCTGCAACGGGGTTGCTGGTACCATAGGTAGTGTTACCACCCCATAGGCCATTCTCTAGTCTTACAGGGAATGCACTTGGTGGAAGGTAGTAGATGCTTTGGAATATATTGCCCGCATTGATAGTAGCAGGGCGATTGGTTTCGATAAACGAAGCTTGAGTAGAAACACTAAACAGCGTAGTGTTTGTCATCTCGTAGTCTACATTCAATCGAATGTTCGCCTTAGAAGAGATCAGCTGAGTGGAATAGCCATCGTTCTTGTTGGTATTTTTAAGTAGCCCACTGTTGCCTACATAGTTGAACAGCACATAGTGTTGTATCTTATTGTATCTACCGGTTAGCGATAAGTTCACTTGGTTTTCCGAGCCATGGCCTCTGAGCAACTCATCACTCCAGTCCACGTTAGGGTAAACATAGGGATAAAGATTGTTTTTAAATGCGTCAATCTCCGTATCACTATAGGCCTTGCTCAACCCATCGTTAGTACGCGCCTCATTTAAAGCCTGAGCATAGGTAAACGAGTCTGCCATCTTAGTGATAGAGGGTGCAAAGGTCGTTTTGTGCAGATAGTTGACATTTATACCGGTTCTATTCTCAGTGCCCGATCCCCTTTTGGTGGTCACTGATATTATACCATTCAGACCTCTATAGCCATAGAGCGATAAAGCTGCAGCATCTTTGTAGACCGATACCGATTCTACCTCCTCCACGCTCATACGATCTATGGGGCGTTCAAAGCCGTCGACTAAGACCAGTACATTCGTTTCTGAGGTGCTTTGCAGGCCACGAACATTAAAAAATGCGCCAAAGCCGCGATCGCCTTCAAATCCTCCATTCTTCAAGGCCGTAACCCCAAGGAGTTTGCCATATAAAGCCTCTTTTAGATTGATGGCCGATCCTTGTCTCAACTCGTCGCCACTTATTGTAGCTACCGAGGCCGTAGATTTTGATTTATCTTGTGTGACACCAAAACCCAGGTCTATTTTGTCTGATTCATTTGGGAACTGCGCATTTAAGGGTATCAGACCCACAAACAAAGCTCCATATATTATATTCAATATCTTTGTTATATTCTTCATAATATCTCTTTATAAAATATATTTAATGCACCTATTACCATCCTGGGTTTTGCAACAATCCATACCCTTTGTTTATCTCATTAGTAGGGAAAGCCGCCATCAACCACTTGTTGGTCCAGAATCCGGGTGTCCACCACATTCTCACAGGCGATGCAGTGATGTTGTAAGTCTCATATCTGAAACTTGGATATTTGGCTACTTGGTCAATATCTACCTCTTCTGCCTCAGCATCTTTTCGATAGATCTTGATGCCACGCAAGTGCTTTGTAAAGTCGCTCACACATTTCCTTCGGGTCATGTCGTGTAGACGTATGGCTTCTAAGCCAAACTCGCAGGCTCTCTCTCTCAATATCTCTTTGATGAGGTTGTCCTTGTCGCTTAGCAGATTGAGTGTTGGGTTACATTTTTCTATCGGTCCAAGACCTACTCTTTCTCTTACCTTATTGATGTGGTAGCAAGCTTCGGTAAATTTACCTTTCTCTGCCAAAGCCTCGGCGTAGATCAAGTGTAGCTCTGCCATTCTCATGTAAGGCCATTGCACGGGGTCGTCGCCCATCTTCTGATAGTCGAGCACCCATTTGTACGAACCAATGCCGTGTGCAGCAATAGAGTTGGCGTTCCAGTTGAACGCGTTGGCTACAGCACCCGAACCAAATAGTGAGCTTTTGCTATTGAGGCAGATATCAACTTGCTTCCCTTGATACATGAAGTCCTTCTTCTGCACCACCAAGGTTTCGTACAGTCGGGGGTCGCGTTTGTCGAAGATATCAATATCGTTCTCATTATCGGTATTGTAGATGGCGCTTGCGTCGAATGCTGTACCATCGGCATTGGCAAACATCTCCATATAGTCTAAGGTAGGAGCAGTAGCACCATAATGCGATGTGTTGCCAGGCACCTGGTTGTCCCATTCATAGAGTGTTCTATAGTAGTGTATCTCTATAAGATTCTCACTCGTACCGCGATTGTGGTAAGCAGTGTAGAATGCTTTTCTATAATCGGCCTCGCTTGAGCCTGTGGGCTGTATCAGCTGATAGTGATTGCCATTTTGGCTATTTAGATTAAAGAACTGTTCGCAAGCTGCAATACACTTGTCCCAATACTCGGGTTTGTATGATCCGTACCACACTAGGTGCTCATTTACTGCATCTTGTGGCGATTCGGTGGTATATGGATCCATCGAATTGAATAGCGGGCTAGCTGCAAATAGTAAGATCTTGCACTTAAGTCCCGAAGCACTGGCTTTCGTAAGTCTTCCTGCCCATGTCTCTATCTCTGTAGCTGGAATGTTCCAAGGCAGGTTACTATCGGCTATTGCTTCGTCGAGCAGGCCAACCATAAAGTTTACGGTCTCCTCGGCAGTGGCACGTGCCTCTTCAAACTTGTCTGTCGACTCGTACACTCTATCAATTAGAGGTAGGCCACCTAGATTGACAAAAGCGTCATAATATCTCGAAGCGATGATGATCTTTGCTTCTGCCTTTAGTCGTGCCTTCTCGTTTTCCGTCATATCAGGTACGCCATCTACATTTTCTATAAAGATCCAACAGGCTCTAACGGTGCTCCAAACTTTGTAGGCATCATCACCGTAGCCTATTCTACCTCTATTGTCGCCACCCATGTTCGACTCTACTGAAGCGTTATAGGTTCCATTGTAGTAGGTTCTGTAGAGCACATCCCACTGCAAAAAAGAGTGATAGCAGTCGGTAAGTGCATCTACTTGGCCACCATTCATGTGGTATTTCCACGCACTATATAGTTTAGAGTAGTTGTCCCATAGAAACTGTCGGGCAAACTCGGCTTTACTAAACACAAAGTCTTTATCTATATCCACCCCGGGTTGCTTCTCAAGGAATGCATCGCCCACCTTAATCTCGTCTACACAAGAAGGGAAAGAAAGGATCACCAATATATATATCAGGCAAATACTACCCTTTTTAAGTGTTCTGTTTATCATATTCATAGTATTAATAGTTTTAGAATGAAACTCGCAAACCGAAATTATAAATCTTCATCATAGGATATTTAATCCAGTTGTCATACGACCCACCTTTGTTTTCAGGGTCGTTACCATCAAACTTCGAGAATGTAAGCAGATTGCTACCGTTGGCAAATACTCTTATGTTCTTTATAATGTTGCCGGGTATTTTGTCAAAGTTATACCCTATCTCAATGTTCTTTAAACGTAGATATGATGTATCGACTAGCCACAACTCCGAGTCGGCAGTGTTTTGACCTTCGTTGGTAAACGAGATACGTGGAAGTCGGGCACCAGGGTTGTCTTCTGTCCAACTGTTCTTCTCAACCCAAGTAAGCAAAGGACCAATTTTCTGTTCGCCAAACTGTGGACGATACACACCGCCTAGATAGCGCGAACAGTTGATAGAAGCGCTCCATGTCATGCTCAAGTCGAATCCCTTGTATCGGAAGAATACGTTTGCAGCCGCTGTATATTCGGGGTAATCGGGATTACCAATTGGCATACGGTCATCGGTATCGATCTTGTCATTTCCATCAAGGTCGACATAGATAGCATCCCCTCTTTTTAGGTTGCTATTGCTGATGATCTGGTTGGGCAGCGGAGCGTCGTATTGACTTTGATATTCTTCTTCTGTCACGCCAGGTTCGTACAAGCCGAAGAACTTATAGCCAAATGGCTGATTTACCTTTTGGCCTGTTCTATAGAGCCATGGCTGATTCTGAGGTACCTCGGCCATTTCTATGATTTTGTTCTTGCTATACGAGAGAGTAGGCGAAACCGAGAAGTAGAAATCGGATATTGATTGTGCCCAGTTTAGCTGAATCTCGTACCCCCAACTGTCTACCTTACCGTAGTTCAAGCTGATTGGGATTTGTGCTGCCGGTGCAGGCAACAAGGAAGAGTTATTGATAAGAATGTTGTTTCTTTTTTCTTTGTAGACATCGAAAATAACACCAAACTTATCGTTGAATAGTTTCAAATCGAGACCATAGTTCTGCTTACGCGATTTCTCCCAAGACACCAAGGGGTTGCCGGCTGTTGCTTCGTAAAAGCCGGGTAGTGCTGCAGAGTTGGATGTACCAAACAGATAAGCATCGTCATAGTTGATATAAGTACCCGGTAGATACAAGAAACGGCTATCGCCCATACGGTCGTTACCTACTAGCCCATAAGAGGCGCGCATCTTTAAATAAGAAACGAATTTAAGTTTCTGCATAAACTTCTCGGCAGAGATAATCCACCCTGCCGAAACGGATGGGAAGAAACCATAGCGGCGACCCGGTGCGAAGTTTTCGGAACCATTGTAGCCGGCATTGAGGTCGAGCAGGTATTTTGTATTGTAGTTGTAAGTCACCCTACCTACAATACCTACATAGCCGGTAGGTATATCGGGATAGTTGCCACCTGGGTAGTATCTTTTGGATTGATTGTATAATAATAGGCCGGTGATGTTGTGCTTACCCAATTGGCGTGAGTAATTGAATGAAGCTTCTGCATACCAGTTTCGGCCAAACCAAGTGTTTTCGCTACCGAAACTTAGCGGCCATGTGTCGCCTGAGCGTTGAAGGCCAATGCTACCATCTTCCAATATAAATGGTTTGTAGGTAGGTTGTCCGGCTGAAAAGCTTTTTTGATGTGTGTAGTCGTTGTTGTAAGAACCCTTAATATTAAAACTAAGACCTTGGGTGAGGAAGTCCATATTCAGCTTATACATAACATCAAGGTTGACGATATTCTTAGTATTGGTAGTATAGCCCATACCATAATAGCGGCTCAATGCATCGCCCATAAATTTGCCCACGTACAGTTCGTTGGAAACGATTCGTTTGCCGTCTACTATACCCGCACCGGCAAATGGAGCGGCATCCATCATATAGCGGAAGAGTTCGTTCTCGCCGGGACCTATATCGTTGACTTGTTCGAGGCGTCCTCCAAGGTTCACCGATAAGGAGTTGTACTGATTGAAGTTGAGATCGAGATTGATTCGGTAGTTGAATCGGTCATATTTGTAGTTGGTGCGACTATCGCTACTGAAGGTCTTGAACAATCCTTTTTGATTGAGATAACCAACGCTTGCAAAAAACTTAGCTTTACTATTACCGCCCGAAAGATTTACATTGTACTGCTGCTGTGGAGCGCGGTCTTTCAGGATATAGGTCATCCAGTCTATACTAGGATAGATCAAAGGCATATCTTGTAGCTTGAATCTCTCTATCACATAGTCGCTAAATCTCACTTCGGTTTCTCCATCTGTTCGCTGCGCATAGTTGTATCTATTAGCATAAGTATAACTATCTGTAAAGTTCAGAAACTTAGTAGGTGTCTGTACACTGAACGAGGCCGATGCTTCTATATTCATCTTACCCTCTTCGCCTCGACGTGTGGTTACCAATATTACACCATTTGCGCCACGCACACCAAAAACGGCAGTAGCCGAGGCATCTTTGAGCACGGTGATATCGGCTACTTCATTGGGGTCGATCTGGGTAAAGCTGCGCTCTACCCCATCAACTAAAATCAGTGGCTGTGCTCCCGAAGTAGATAGGGTGTTGACACCTCTAATAAATATTTCGGGATCATCAGCCCCTGGTCGTCCTGAATATTGCACTGTTTGCACCCCGGGTATTTTCCCGGTTAGCGAATTACCTAATGACGCCGACGGAGACCGCATCAACTCCTTGGTAGAAATACTATTTAGAGCTCCGGTGATTGTTACTTTCTTTTGAGTACCATAGGCCACTACCACCACCTCGTCGATATTCTGACTGGTGGGTATAAGCAAGATCTTGAACTCTGTTTGGTTGTTGATGGGGGTCTTGTACTCATTGTAACCAATGTAACTGACGGTGAGTACGCCCCGCTTATTGGCGGTTAATGAGAACTTTCCGTTTACATCGGTAATTGTACCTGTAGTTTCTCCATTGTAGGTCACGGTGACCGAGGCCCCAATGAGTGGTTCGTTGTTTAAATCTGCATCTTTCACACTCCCACTTATTTTCACATTCTGTCCCCATATGAATGTTGGAAATAAAAGCAGAAGGAGCGCTAAATTAAAAAAATCGAGCTTTCTCTTTTTTTTCATTTTCATAGTATTTACGATTAATAATTGATTTTAAAGTTATCTAGAAACAAGGTTATCAAAGTCTGATTTGATAGCTTATAACGTACTATATGTATCATGATACAAACGGATAGTCAATGATACATGTATGTTCAGTAGGTAATCGGCAGCATGGTACATATAGCTATGCACTATAGTATATAGTCCTCTTTACAATACTCGACTTCTACGTTGAATATAACCTACCACCACTACCAACTTATTAGATTGGTTCACTACAGCTTCATACTGTCAATCGCACTTATCTTTAATGCGCTCTATTACCTCCAAACACATTCTGCCATTGTGATAGGGGCATTTCCAAAAACCGGCTTTAGGTTCGGTAGAGTTAACAGAGCCATCCGACTTGATGCTCCAGTACCATTCACCGTTTGTCCTGTCTATCAAGTTATCCTTTATATAAGTCCAACACTGTGTTGCCTTTTCGAGAGAACCCTCATCACCAAAAGACTGGTAAATATTGAGGAAACCAATCACAGCCTCAGCTTGTACCCACCAATGCCTATCCGCATCAATAGAATGATTGTTGAGATGCATCTCGTAGATCATCCCAGCCTCGGGCAAGAACCCCTCGGTGGCGGCATCGGCTATCTCTATAATATAGGGCTCTATATCGGCTATCAATCCACTATTCTTTACTACCAAACAGGCTTCATACAATAGCCACGACGACTCGATATCGTGCCCGTAGGATACTATATTGTTGGAAGAATGCCAGTTTTCATCAAAGAATAGCTTAAGATGCTTTGTCTCATCATCAATAATAATATCTTTGAAGATGTAGATTAGATTGACCAACTTCTTCTTCAAAGTTTCATCTTTCCACACTCGATAAAGATTGGTGTAAGCCTCCAATATATGCAGATGCGTATTCATCGTCTTGGGTTCGTTCATATCCTTATCGCTCAGGCGCATATCTTGAATAGGCTGCCAGTCCACAGTGAATGCCTCGAAATAGCCGTTGCAGTCTTCATCGAAACTATATTTCTCTATATTGTGATAGAGTTTTACAGCCAACTTCAACGCATCACAATCACCCGTAGCTCTATAGTATTCGCTTAAACCATAAATGGTGAAGGCATTGGCATAAATCTGCTTCTTATCATCTATTACTTTCTTATCGAAACCAATGGACCAATAGACACCACTATTCTCTTTATCATAAAAGTAATCTACGATATACTGTTTAGCCTTCTTGGCCATTGCTAGATAGCTTTCATCATGTAGTATTCGATAAGACGCCGAGAAGGTCCATAAAATACGAGCAACCATTATGGAACTAATTGCTTCATCCCTGACCTTCTGATTATCTGCCGAAATGCCACAATAAAAATCGCCTTCTTCCGACAGCATCTCCTTCATCCAAAAAGGAAGAATGTCATGCGTGAGCTCGTCAAGCAACTCATTGCGCAGCTTAGTAATCATTCTTTTCATTTTCTTTTCGCTTTTCGTCTAGTTGTATGATTATAGATTTCATTCGCTTTTCATTCAACGGATAGATGCTGATAAAGATGACGCTGAGCACCGTACCTATAGCAGGTAGCCAACTGAGAAACATCTTAATACCATTGATTGTCTCGGCACTCTGCACCTCGTTGGCTTGAAAACCGAAATAAGCCAACAGCCACCCTGTTACGGCACTACCTATCGCCCACCCAAACTTCTGACTCATAGATGAGGAAGAGAAGATGAGGCCCGTAGCACGATTGCCTGTCTGTAGCTCAGAGTAGTCGGCACAGTCGGCATACATCGACCACAACAATGGGAAGATGCTACCTGCACAAATGCTGATGAGCACTTGAAAAACAAAGATCCAAACCAACTGATCGGCCTCGAACCAATAGAAGATGATACTTAGAACAGTGGCAATAGCCATAGCTCCCATATAGGTCTTTTTCTTTCCAATGCGATTGCTAACAGGAGCGGCCATCACCACTCCAATAATATTGGCAGCTTGACCTAGTGCAAGATAGAGTCCACTCATCACAAAAGGTACACCAAAGAAGAGCACCTCGCCTAGATCTTCTTCTACCACAAAGTATTTAAAGTAATAGACTGTTGCCCCATCACGAATAGAATTGAATACCAGTGCTGCAACACCGGCACCTAACAATATCCACCACGGACGATTGTGCAACAGGTCTTTTATATCATCTTTCAACGGGCTCTGCTCTTTCTTTATAGCTTTTACTCGTTCCTTGGTCAAGCTAAAGCAAGCAAAAAACAAGATTACGCATAGCACAGCAATAACCAGCACAGACATCATCCACCCATGTTGAACAGTATTACCGTCAGCAAACGCATTGACCATAGGCATAAATAGTAGCAGGGCTATAAAGCTACCCAGATAAGCAAATAGCATCCTATAAGTAGATAGTACATTGCGTTCTTTTACCTCCGGACTCATCACACCGAGAAGGGAAGCATAAGGCACATTGATAGCCGAGTAGGTCATCATCATCAACGAATAGGTGATGTAGGCATATACTATCTTCCCAGTGAGACTGAATTCAGGGGTGATAAATGTGAAGAATCCTATCAATCCGAAAGGAAAGGCAAGATAGAGTAAATAAGGTCTAAACTTGCCCCAACGGCTATTCGTTCTGTCGGCCACAACCCCTACAATAGGGTCGAAAGCCGAGTCCCAAATACGCGTGATAAGAAACATTGTTCCTACTACAGCTGCAGGTAGCCCGAATATATCCGTATAAAAGATCATGAGGTACGAACCAAAAAGCTTCCAAAACATAGAAGAAGCCATATCGCCGAAACCGTAACCTATCTTTTCTTTTAGTTTTATCATAGTATTGAGAATAGCGTGATTATTATTTGTTTATGATTTCAAGATTGTGACTGATCATCTTCTTTAGTGTATTCACAGAAGCAGTAGTTGTCAATCCATCTTGCGGTGTATTCATGCAGTAATCGACCAACTTATCTATAGTCGATGTAGCTACGTGCATACGTGTGTCACTAGATGCATAGTAGATAAATACCTTTCCATCTTCGTCGGCAATCCAACCATTAGTGAAAAGCACGTTAGAAACATCACCGATACGTTCTTCGCCTTGAGGGGCCATAAAATGCCCAGCTGGCGAAGCGATTAGTTTGGTTGGATCTTCTAGTGAAGTCATATACATATAAAGCACATAGCGCAGCCCGGCTGCACAGCCTCTTACACCATGGGCTAGATGCAGCCATCCCTTATCGGTCTTTATAGGATGAGGTCCTTCCCCATTCTTTACCTCCTTAATAGTGTGGTAGTAACGATGGTCGATAATAGTCTCTTCTTTCACCTCAGCATTGGTCATATTGTCTATCAAAGCCCAACCAATGCCACCACCACTACCGGCATCAATAAAACCATCTTGTGGACGGGTGTAGAGTGCATACTTTCCATCAACAAACTCAGGATGAAGCACCACATTGCGTTGTTGGCTTTTAGTCTTAAGATCTGGAAGACGCTCCCAATTGATTAAGTCTTTAGTGCGCGCAATGGCAGCAGTGGCTGTAGCCGTAGAGAGATCCCCCGCAGGAGCGTTAGTATCGTGACGTTCGGCACAGAAAATGCCATATACCCACCCGTCCTCATGAGCTGTGAGGCGCATATCATAGATGTTTGTCGCAGGAATTATATCATCGGGCATAGTCACGGGAGAATCCCAGAAGCGGAAGTTATCTATACCATTGGGGCTCTCGGCAATAGCAAAGAACGACTTACGATCATCTCCCTCTACACGGACCACAAGTACATATTTGCCATTCCACTTGATAGCACCTGAGTTCAATGTGGCATTCATTCCGATGCGTTGCATCAGATAGGGGTTGCTCTTCTCGTCAAGATCATAGCGCCAGAACAATGGTGTATGTTCAGCCGTAACTATTGGGTATTTATAACGATCATATATACCATTGCCGTTTGCTATCATCTCGTTTTCGCGGGTAATCAATGCCTCATGGTTGTTTTGTAGACTAGCTAGTCTTTCATTAAATGTGGTCATATCAATTTATTTTTCTGCGGTTATTGAATTCAAATCTTTCACGAATAATACATTGGACTCTTGATAGAAATCCAAAAAATCTTTTTCAGATTGTTGTCCTGGATAAGGTACAAAGTAGTGTCTCTCCTGTTTGTCAGTATTTCGCCATACCAAAACATAGCTCAATGGGTAGTTTTGAAGCAATGGCAAGAGTGTATTGGTCCACCAAGATGAGTCGGGCACAGCTCCATATCCAGTTTCGGTAATAGCAATGGGCTTGTTTCGTTCAGTCCCAATCTCTGTTAGGATATCTAACATATTGCCCATCTTCGTCTTATAGTCAGCATTTCTTGAGTGGTAATAGTCGAACCCTATAAGATCTACTATGCTATCTCCCGGATATCTTTCCAAATAAGCGGTTTTAGTCTCTGGCTCAATGCCTGGAGAGTAAGCGTAAAGCACATTGGTTAGTCCTCTACTGTTGAAAGCAGCAAAGGTCATATCCCAAAGTTTCAAGTAGTCTTGAGTGCTGCAAAGCTTTTGCCCCCACCAGAACCAACTGCCTGTATGCTCGTGCCAAGGGCGGAAGAGCACAGGTATTTTTACCCCCTCTTCGGTCTCGAGCGAATTAATAAAGTCGGCTACAATATTTACCCAACTGATAAACTTAGCGTGGTTATCGCCATCCGACAAAACCGACTCTACAGTCTTATTATTCTTCACATCCCAAGCATCGCCAGCGGTAAGAGGATTGTTCGTGTGCCAACTCAAGGTCACTATCCCACCCCTTTTGTACTGGTTGATGATCTCATCACGCATGATATCGAAAGGAACATCGTCTAGGTTCTTATCTTTACCTAGCTCTATGTCCCCTAGGTCAAAGCCCATTACAGCAGGAAAATCGCCACATACCAGTTTCACATCGCTGTTGCCTTTTTCGTACTCCCAGCCCATGCCATAAAGAGGAGAATCTTGATGTCCGAACATCGTTCCTTTAGCTGAGATGCCCCTCAAGAGAGAGAGAAGTTGTTCTGTCTCATAAGACAAAGAACGTACTTGAGCATTGCCTTTGTAAGGAGTAAGAACAAGAATCACATCTTGCTGTGGCGCTAGAGCTAAATCACCAATAGTAAGCTTATTGTTTTTGTCTGTTGATTGTGGTGCATACATTGAGCGCTTACCGGTAGAGGTTTCAATGGTCTCGATAGAGTAGACTCCCTTCTTTATACCAGTCAATGCCAAACCACCTATATTAGCAGGAGAATTGGTATTGTTAATAACATATCCAAACATCTTGTCTCCGCACTCTACACCATAAGATGTTAGTGAGTCGTTTGGTGTAAAGGCTAACTCTTTGGGTGCTTGGCCTGCAGCTGCCACTAGCATTTCCTTATTTACCGCCTTTACAATAGAGAGATAATTCATCATATCACGATTCTCGAAGAACTCCCACCACCAACTCATTGGAAGAATCGGTGTTGGCGAAAATAGGCCTAACCAAAGTGTATTCTTATAGTACTGATCGAACTCTTTAGCATAGTCATTGAAATTGAGGCTCCAATCCCAGTGATAGCCACTCTCACCAATAACATAAGGCTTTGAGTACTTCACGCTATTGTCGCGCAAGGTTGCAGCAAACATATCTTCATTGCCATAAATATGGCGTTGATTGAAATCAATAGCAGGTATCTGGTTCAGCCCTTCTATGTCTCTGTGTGATACACTTGTCGATACAAGGTGACCATAAGGGTCTATCTCTTTCAAGTAGTTGGCCATCTCCTGATGCCAATCTGCCACAACGCTTTCAGCCACAGGCTCCCCAAAGGATGTGTCGTGCACAATGTGGTCTACTTCATTGAAGAACTCCCAAACAGCAATACTTGGACTATAACCATAACGTGCAATCATCAATCTTAACTTGTCCTTGTATTGCTGCCTTGAGTTCTTGTTTTCAAAAAAAGCTTTAGGCGTTGAGGCATAGCCTCCATTTACTATATTATAATTGTTCATATTCCATCCATCACCCATAAATCCTACATGAGCCTCTAGTGCAAGCATCATATGAATGCCAAGCGAGTCGCACAACTCTACTAGACGATCCATCTTTGCCATAGCCGACTCATTGAACTGAGAGGTGGTGTTGGAATATCTTTTATTGTTCTGTACTGTTTTCCAATCGATCGGTAGATTCCAGTAGATCATCCAAGTTCTGAAGAAGTTGCCCCCCGACTGCGCTAACTTGCTCAACATATATTCGTAGTTGAATCGCTCATCCTCGTGCAAAGCCTTGAAGTAACGTGAGTCGTCCTCGTCACGACTCTCCCAGCAAATATTCTGCCCAATGCCTCTAAACTGCTCACCGTTATCATATCGAAAACTCCAGTTGTTGTTGGCCTTCAAGAAACCTTTGCTGTGCGAGGGCTCTGAAACTACTGTCTCAACAGAAGATGTTTCAGCCTTGCCTTTAGAATCAGTTTCGGTAAAGTAAATCTTATAATCACCCGTTTCGAGTGGAGCAAAGCGCGCTCTCCAAAGCGACTTACCACGCTTTATATCTTTTACAAAAAAACATGGCAACTGCCCGGTTCGCCCGCTAGGAGCAACAAAATGCAGATCAACCATTACCTCTTTTGAGTTGTATGGATTTTCAAACTTCTTTGATAAAACAATATCCCATTCAGCTTTCTGATACTGTTTCATATTCTCATCTAATAACTTATTAGACTCTAGTATTTGCGCATTCAAACAAGCACTCAAAAAGAGCATAAGAAGCAGACCAATATTTCTCATTTGTACATTATTCATAATTATCATTCTATATTCTAACACGTTTGATATTCCATCCTTCTACATATATCTCTGCGTTTTTATCTTCCGCTAATGGGTAATTTATCAATATCTCCTTCGATTCACCTGGCACCAAAGAGAAGTAGTTATCACTGTAATGTATTGGTAGTACACGCTCGCCTGTTTCAGTGTCTAACACTTTCAAGCGAATCATAAAAGCAACCTGGTCTCCAACATTCTTAATTACTACTTTTTTCTTTCCTATGCAGCCAGTTAAATCTGCCGAATAGCTTGCCGAGATCTTTGCCTTCTTCATCTTGGCTAAATCGTTATAGTCCTGATAATTTTTAGAACGCCAATAGAAATTGTCCGAGATATTCGTTCCTTGGGCATTTGCCAATTTAAGGCTAATGAAATGCACCTTAGAAATATCTTCGGGGAAACTTAACTGACAAAGATGTTTCAGCTGATTGGTACCCATCGAAACAGGAATTGTCTTTGAAGATTTTAATTGACCATTCATATCATATACACCAATAGTAGCAATACAGTCATTCAAAGTGCCAAGCGTATTGTTTGCCACCTCAACATTATCATTATCTGCTCTATATAAGATATGAATAGGTTCACTCCCCTTTTTAACTCCCCAATAGGCTCCTGTAGGTTCGTAGTAGTAGTCGTAAGTCTGACAAATCATTGAAGGCCAAGCGGGGTGAGACATCCATAAAAGTACACCCGGGCCTCTATTGCTTTGCCAAGACTCCATCATAGCTTTGGTTGTTTCCAGAGACATGAGCTGAGATTTCAAACAAAAGTCCTCGATATCTTTTGGGACACCATAATTGGCCGCCATATCATCTTCGAATATCTGTACTCTTTCTTGTGTCCAGTCGTGCAACCCCCACATGTCATTAATAGGCCAAAGGTACTCCTGTGGCATCATAGCCTTCATCCCTTCATAGGTTGGTGGGGCAACAATCCCCTGCTCGCTATGAAAGGTAGTACCGCGATTCTCGAAGTACCATTTAGGATCCTTATTCTCGTATGGTCCTAGTCCGGAAACCGGGGATGCCGCAGAGTGCGAGATGTAGTAGCGTGTACCATCATACTGACTCGTAGCAACACTAAGCGCAGAGTCGAGAGTTGCTGTCGGGTAACCTTCGTTACGTCCCACCCACAAAGCCAAAGATGGATGGTTGTGATACTGCTTTATCTTTCCTACTGCATTGTTCATAAACATCTCTTCATTGCTTGGCACAGGACCATCAACGGGGTTGGCCAGCCAGAAATCATCCCATATCATTATGCCATATCTGTCGCACGATTGATAGAACTCTTCATCGCCAACCATACCAATCCAGTTTCTGATCATATTGAGATTCATATCCTTATGAAGACGCACACGCAAGTCGTAACCCAAACTATCACATCGCAACATTGATTCCGACATACCCCAATTGCCTCCACGAACTATCAGAGGAACACCATTGATGGCTAAGCGTAAGTTGTCATTGTCGATGATGTACGAATATTGTCTGATACCGTAGCTAACAGTTTTCTTGTCCGACACCACATTATCTTGGTCTAGGAAACGAACATTTAGCTGCTGCATATTGGGTTCGCCATAGCCATTCGGCCACCACAGTTTAGGATTGCTCACTATCAATTGCTCAAATTCAGCGGGAGAGAAATAGATTCTCTCTTCACTCTGAGCCGGAAGTGTTACTTCCTTCTTCAATAGCGTACCACCTAAATCGACCTCTACAGTTCCCCTTATATCACGCTGCGCACTATTGGTTAGATCCATTTCAAGGAATAGTTCAGCCTTATCAATATTGGGCAATGGCAGAGTTGTCTTGACAAATGGGTCATTAATGGTAACACTGTTTGTAGCCGTTAGATACACATCGTTCCATATACCAATATTTCTTCCTCTAATTGTGGGCATCCAATTCCATCCAATACTTGCAAGAAAAGTTGGACTATCATAGCCTATTACCCCACCGTTACCATCTGGTTTCTTAAGCCTCTGAACAGTAACTTCACCCGGATTGTCGTTCTTATGGATCAATACAGCAAGATGATTGCTCTCATCTCTTTTGGCGTGTTGCGTAATATCAAACTTCTTTTTCAAGAAAGCGCCTTCAATATTTCCGAGATAAGAGCCATTCAAATAGATATCTGCCTTCCAATTTATACCGTCAAAGTTCAACCAAATACATTCTCCCGTTAACTCTTGTGGCACCGTGAATGACGAGCGATACCAAAAATCTCTTGTAAACAAGGAGTCAGGGATTAGTAGTTGCTGATCTCCATAGTTGGGGTCAGGGTATAAATTGTTTTCTAGATAGCTCACAAGAACAGTACCAGGAACCTTAGCAGCCAGCCAATCATTGCTGCTAAATTGAGGCGAAGAGATCATGTAACCATCAGCCATAGTATCGGCAGCAGGAAGTAATCTCCACGATTCTATCTTCGTCTTAGCTTGTAAGCCATAAGACATCAATACCATTATTGCATATGCTAATATTCGTAAAGTCATAAATTCTATTTATTTGCCTAAGCATTTATCAATTTGTTCTAACTCTTGGGCTGTGAATAGCTTATTGCTCAATGATAGCACATTCTCTTCCAACTGTTTAATGCTACTCGCACCCAACAGTACCGACGTAACCCTCTCGTCGCTTAAAGCCCAAGCAATAGCCATCTGAGCCAAGGTTTGCCCTCTATTTTCGGCAATTTCATTCAGTTGTCTCAAACCCTCGAGAAGCCCGGGATTAATATCATTGCTCCTTATAGAGCCTACGTTTTTACTTATTCTAGAATCTGTAGGAATACCATTTAAGTATCTGCTCGTTAGTAGCCCCTGAGCTAAGCACTGAAAAGCAATACAGCCTACCCCATTCTTCTCTAGAACTGGAAATAATTCAGTTTTAGGTTCCTTCTTGATAAGAGAGTATTTGGGTTGATGTATCAAGCAGCGTACCCCCGCCTTACTAAGTATATCGACTGCCTCCTGAGTGCGTTTTCCATCGTAGTTGGACAAGCCCACATAGAGAGCTTTGCCTTGCTTCACCGACTGAATTAATGCATCCATCGTCTCCTCGGGTGGAGTGTTATAGTCGGGGCGGTGCGAGTAGAAGATATCTACATAGTCTAGGCCAAGGCGTTTAAGGCTTTGATCAAGACTGGCAATAAGGTATTTCTTGCTACCACCGTCGCCATAAGGACCTTGCCACATATCATAACCGGCCTTGGTCGAAATGATGAGTTCATCTCTATAAGGTTTTAATTCATTTTTAAGAAGTCTGCCGAGATTTGTCTCGGCACTACCCGCTGGAGTTCCGTAGTTATTGGCTAGGTCGAAATGAGTTATTCCCAAATCGAAAGCTCTTAGAATTATCTTAGAGTATTCGGCAAAGACACCAGAATCACTAAAGTTCTGCCAAAATCCCAGCGAGATCTCTGGCAGTAACAATCCACTCTTTCCACACCTCCGATATGACATCTTTTCATATCGGAGATCATCAGCAATATATATATTCATTATTCTTGGGCTAAAATATTAGAGTATTCACTGCTACCACCTTCGTTTACACCTTTCAAACGATAGTAGTATTTCTTGTTTTTATCTTTTGTTTCGTCATGGTAGAACACCAATGGTTCGGCAGCTTCGGGCGAGTACTCAAATGCTATTACATCGGCAATTACCGAATCTTCCAAACCTGTAGCCAGCACCTTCCATTGACCTTCGGGTGATTCAGAACGCTCTATCACATAATAGCTAGCGCCAGTGGATCCTCTCCAAGTAAAGCCATCTTTGTGGGCAAATAACACTGGAGCTTGCGATGGAGCTTTGATTGCAGGAAGCGCCTCACCTTTCAACAAATAAGCTTCAGTGCGCATCAAGTCGAGTGTGCGTTTCTCATCATAAACTCTTCCAGCAGAAAAACCTGGATAGTGGAAAGAGTTAACGCTAGTGCCACCTTCGTTGTGATAGTACCATCCGCCGTCTCTTCTATGTCCGCGAACACTCCAGAGCAATCCACCTGTAATATCTGTCTCGCGAATAGTCTCAAGCAATGTTTTCAAATTGTCCATTGTACAAAGTCCAAACTCATCAATAACAAGAGGTTTAATGCCTTTACACTCTTCAATTGATCTAAGAGCGATAGGAGAAAGCTGTGTGCCCATGCCACTCCAATATTCGTAAAGATGATCACTAACTACATCGATATTAGGATCAGCCAAGACAGCTTGACGCGTCATACCACCTCCATCGAACAACAAATGGTTGGGGTCGTTCTGCTTAATGAAAGCTCCCATCTCTTGGCACCAAGCCGTAATGATAGGTCTCCACTCATTACCTGGCAAACGTCTGTCGCCATAATAGCTATCAAACTCATTCCCAAACTGCCATCCCAGAATCGCGGGATCTGTTTTGTAAGGCTTACCGGTTATTGTATTGGTACGGTTGAGGATAAACGATAAGAAGTGCTTGAAATCGGCTTTTACTTCTGGGTCGGTCCAAAAAGCACCTACTTCAGCCTTTCCAGACAATGCAGCAAACTCATCTACACCACGAATACCACCAAATCTTTGCGATGCAATAAATGGGATAATGATGCGAACATCATATTCAGGGGCATAAGCCAATATTCTATCTAGACATTGAAACGCCTCTTCGTTATAATCTCTTTTTCCTTGCACATATACTGGCATATTATCATCTTCGGGTGAGAGGATAGATAGCGAGAAGGTACGTGTAGCACGTCCGCCCAATCGCTGAAGTGCATCTAGGATATCTCTTACCTCATATTCATCGGGAAAGCGATTGGTGCGGTCTGTTCTAATCTGACTCTCATTCTGTTGTATATTGGGTACTGCAAAACTCAAGAATCTAAAAACCTTATCCCCTTCGTAAAGCTTATCACCTTTCCTAACGATGATAGGCCAATCTTTATCGTTAGAATCGCTACTGCATTTATCATTGGCTAAAACATTGAGAGAAAAAATCATTCCTAAAACCAATAAACCATTTCTTAATAGTGTTCTCATACTCATTAAATTATATTGTTAAAAGCTTTTTGAACTATGTCAATATCATTAAAACCGCGGAAGCCGCTAAAACCAACAGATAGCACCTCACCACTTGGAAGAGTTATAGGCTGACCTCCCTCCCAACCTATCAGATCGGGTTTGGAGATGCCGTAAAGTTCTTCATCAAACTCTCCACTGTAAAGTCGCTTCTCATACTCTCCTGTTGGCATATTGGTAATCCATACTTGAGAGGCTTTCTTCCATGCATTATTAAAGAAGTTTCTGCCTTTTATTTTATCTGTCCCCCAAATATGACCATACAAGTTGCCTTCTTTGTCAATGATACATATTGCAATATTGCCCTCTGCAAAAGCATCCAAAGGATTGCTAGCATAAACTGGGGCTAGCTTCTCAATCTCGGCAAACAGATGTTGTATAGTTGTTTTCAATTCATCTTTATCCATTTCTTTTCTGTATTATAGGTTGAATATTCAAGTATTGGTTTCTCAGTCACATCAATATCAAATAGCTCTACACTCACTTTCTTACTTTCATTAGGTAGAAGCGTCACGTAGTTATCACTCCAGTAGCTAGGCAGTAGTTCACTCTTTGACTTCTCACCTACCACCTTTAAGGCAACCATATAGGCCAAACCGTCCTCATTATCTATTTCAAACTCGTATTTAGTCTTTCCATCTTTCTTGGTCACCACACCTTGATTAATAGTGATGCTTGGAGCGGGAAGCTTATTGAACGCAGTGTAGTCGTTGTTTTGGTTGAGCCAATAGTAGTTGTCGGCCAAAACATTCTTAGAAGAATCGAGAATAGAGAGTTTCATGATGCTAGCCGCAATGGGTATATTTACAAGCGTTGCAATCTTTATAACCTTATCTGACTGTATACTTATATGACTCTCGACCACTGTATCCACATAACCTGTTGCGATATCATAAATCTGAATCATTGCGACTAGGTTTTGGTAGTCGTTCTTAGTTAAATTGATAAGGCTAATGCTATTATCGTCTCTATTCCATTGCATAGACATTGGAGATGCTGCCTTCTTCGTACCATAATACCCTGCATGAGCTTGTAGGTACCAATCGTAAATCTGCCACGTCATACTAGGCCAACTGGAGTTTGACTTCCAGAGCAAAATGCCGCTTGAGTTGTCCCACAACTGACGGTTAATTGACTCAATACTTGCGCGATAGACATCATAGTTCACAAGCTGTGCTTTGTTCAAGTACTCTTCAAGTCCTTTTTGAAGATTTATTGTGTCGGTTGTGCCATAGTAGTCGGTAACAATCTTATGATAGGCCGAGAATTTTCTTGTATCTTCAGCAGGCCAATCATTTGCATCGTGATACGCCCAATTGGCATTGAGTGGAAAGAAACCCGGTAGTGACCCTTCGCCATAGCCGGGGATGAAGCGTCTTACACTCTCTACTACAGGAACCCCACTTGGTCCAATCTCACTGCTGAACCCATTTAGCTTACGATGCAAGAAATATTGCTTGGGCTCCAATGTATGATAAGGGCCACCCCCATGAAGCCCATCACCATCCGATTGCTTCAAGTAGTGCCTAGAATCTCTATTGTCATATACAGCAAGTATCTCATCAACGATCATCTGTTCTCGAGGGTTAACACCTTCGTTGCCACCACACCAGATGATTAAAGATGGATGGTTACGATATTTCTTCACTACTTCTGTGGTGATCTCTTTATAGAGCGACTGCTCGGGCTGATAACCTGGAGTATTCTTAAAAGTACCCCAGAAGTCATTAAGGAAGTCTTGCCATATCAGCACACCGTACTTATCTGCTGCCTCGTAAAGGGGCTTAGGAGCTACACCCGTTGGACCCCAAACACGAAGAATATTAAGATTAGCGTTCCTTGTCAGCAATATCTCCTTCTCATACCTTGAGACAGGCCAGTTGAGCATCATATCCATCACCCAATTGCCACCTTTCAGGTAGATTTCGCGACCATTAATCTTGTAAACTCGTTCGTTCGCACCAATATAGGTCTCTACTTTGCGAATACCAAAGTTCTCTATTACCTCTTCCAATATATCTTCGTTGTCACTTCTCACCTCGATATTTAAGCTATAAAGGTGGGGCGTACCATAGTCATAAGGCCACCACAGCAGTGGATTCTTTATTCTAAGCCCTTTTATGTTCTTTTTATTCCAAGTAAAAGACTCTGTAGATTTCGCTTTACTCTGGAATGGTTGTTTGAATGAGAGGAAAAAGTTATCAGGACCAGCAATACTAACCTCTATAATTCCTTTAAACGGTCTATCAGATACATTTAGTAAATCAGCAGAAATGGTAATATCGGCAGAAGTCGTATCGGGTAATTGCAGGTTAGAAGAGATGTAGAGATTATCAAGCATAATAGAAGAAGAGCCTGAAAGAAAGACATCTTCGGTGATACCCATATCTCTGTCGCGCACTGCGGGCTGCCAATCCCAACCCATAGTGTCCCATTTGGTATAGTTCGTGCTTATCATGCCATCACCCATATTCTGACCCGGGTCGCCAAGTGGCGTGACAGGTTCAATGGCAGGCTTGCCAACAGGACTAGGCGGATAGATTAATACTGCAAGAGTGTTTTTCTTGTCTTTCAAAAGAAGGTCTGTTACATCAAATTTGTAAGCTCTTTCCATGCCTACTGCAGTAGCCGTATCGGCTATCAATGTACCATTGAGCCAGATGTCAGCTTTGTAGTTAAGTTCCCCAAAATTCAACCAAATATTTTCCTGATTCAGCTGAGCAGGATACTCAAACTCTTTCCTATACCAATAGGGGCTACTCCAAGGGTTTACACCTTCGAGGTGGCTATATTGAAGAAGATTATACTCTTCGTTATATTCATCATTAGAGTCGGGTATCAACATATTGTTCATACCAACATAGGGGTTGGGATAAATCCCATTGCGCACTAAGGCGGTCAATACGGTTGCTGGAACCGAGGTATGCGACCAATCGGTTACATCAATAGCAGCTTGCGAAATAGACTTACCATCGCTACCTGCTGTATACGATGAGTTGACATACCAATCATATCGCAACAATGATGCGTTAGTTGGTAGATCAACCAATGGGGCATCATCAATAATAAAGTAGTCGGGAGATGAAACAATCGTCTTTTTACCTACAATTGCTTTTATTTCCCATTTATGTTTCCCGAACGAAAGAGGAAACGTGGTATAACAAGTCTGTTCTGGCTGCAAGTCAGCCATTTTAATATCATCAATCCATAGCTCGAAGCTATCGCATTCTATTGCTTCCCAACAAAGAGTGGGCGTATTAGTGTTAATCAGCTGAGAATTGAACTCAGTAGTCAATTGTAAGCCAGTATTCTGACATGCAGTCAGAATAATTATAAAGGCTACTAGTGTAGTGGTTCTAAATATGTGCTTCATGGTATCTATTAGTTGGTTACTTCAATTCTTCAATCAATACAAAATCCAGATAGGCTAAGTTAGCGCCATTATTGTACTTCAAGGTTAGTAGGTTTAAGCCAGGATGAGGCAAAACAACTTCGCCTATAGTGGCTTGTGTCCAGTTGTGCCAATTGCCCGTATCAATTGGAAGATGGAGCTGAGTAGCAAACTCGTTATTCAGCCACAACTCCGAAGAGTTATCTCTATTTCCATAAACTGTGATTATCTTGTATTTGCCCGGTACCTTCACATCAACAGTATAGTTGGTCCATTCACCATCTTCTTGCCACCCGATGTAAAGTTGATTCACTTTAGGATCCACCTGATTGGGATGATTAAAGTCGGCCCAATCTTTTGTATAGGTGATATCTACTCCTTCGTTTTCTCTAAAGAAAGCAATATCAGCAGATACTCCCGGACGCCAATGTCCCTCTGTACGATTCAATGCGGAACCTTCATTCTCTTGAGTCGTATCATGATAGGCCACACCCTCACCTCCTAGATCATAAAAAGCCAATTCGACTCTACCTGGTATCACTTGGCTTTGAGGACTAAAACTAGGGTCTATAAAAGGTTTTCCTTCATAATTGGGAGGGATCTGCGAGTAGGCATTGATACTCACTGTCATAACTGCAACCCAAAGAAGAATACAGCAATAGCACGAGATATTATAGATAAACAAATATGGAACTTTCATTTTTGCGATGTTTTAAAAATAAAGGCATGAATGCTTGATTAGGCATTCATGCCTTTCGAAAAAATTACCTTAAAAAAAACATAGACCTAAGAAAACAATTAATTAACTAAGACATTACTGTAATTCATCCGTATTTAGATTAGGATCCAAAGGCACTGTTGTGAAGACAAAGTAGTCGCAGCTGAAATCCATCGAGTCACCAGAGTAGTTACCTCCTAAGATTTGAACAATAAAGTCAAACTCAGCTGTTGCATCCCAGCCAGAGAGATCACCCTCACCAGGAACAACTTTTATAGAGCGCCACTGCCATTCATTATTTGTTGGGTTCAGTTGATAATCATCACCATAGCCTTGTTGCTTAGTAAGATTCATCCAACCACTACCCATACAAGGTTGTATATATCCACCGAAGTTTCCGGAATTTACAAGGAAGTTAATCCAAACACCATTTTGGTATACTACAGGATCTAATGCTGGGCATTTAGTCTTTGCAATAACCTTCTTGCTCCAGTCTGTAGAACTTGGACCTGAATAGTTAGCATAGAATCCACCTTGATTATAGCCTATATGTGCAGGATTGCTACCTGTAGGAACTATTTGGAATGATCCGGCATCATAAGAATCTACATCTTTTTCTGCATCCCAAGCTATTGTTGGATTAAGAGGACCATCGGTAATCATCACCATATCTACTGCGATATCGAAAGGAGCACCGTCGATGTTACCACCTCTAAACTGTACGCCTATTCTATCGAGCTTACCTTTTACCAATGGGAATCCAAGCTCTTCAAGATCATAAGATCTCCATTCCCAGCCATCGGTAGTCGATTTGTAGTCATCACCATAACCAAATGCACCTGTCAAGTGACGGTCTTGCTCGCCATTTTCACCATCTGTAAGGATTGGTTGAGCATAACCACTTACACCAAATGTATTGATAAGCATAGTGATGTGAGGTTTGTTGTAAGTAGAAAGGTCGAAACCGTTACCACCGTTATCGCTATAGATTTTACCATATGTTCCGTTCCAACCATTGCCGGCAGCCGAAGTTACTCTGAATGCTTTACCAAAGATACCATCAACTAATGTCATCTCAGCCTTAGCAGCATCACTACCATTTTCAAGAACATACTTGCCTTCAAAATCAGCAATCATCAAAGTTTGTTTTGGCATATAGAAATCGGAAGCTTCAATTACATTGATTGCTGGCGAAACAGCCACTTCACCTGTTTTAGGAGTCACTTCGATTATTGCAGTACCTCCCACTGATAGTTCAGCGGCAGTAGTTGTAAAAGCTGCTTGCCCTGGAGTTGGAGAACCACTTGGATCGACAACTGTACCATTCACCTTCACCTCCTTTATCAAGTCCATATTCTCACCCTTAATAGTAAAGGTTCTGCCCTTTTCAATAGCCGCTGGCCAATCTGTTACAGTGACAGGATAGAACTGAGGAGCTAGGTTCACTTCAGACTTAAACTCACGTTTGTACTTATTCATCAATGTCAATATACCAGGCTCTACCGAACGAGGCACTTTCACCACCATACGTACACCAGTCTCCTCAACCGAAACAACAGGGAAACGGTAGGCACCAATAGCAACTGTCGTCACCGTATTGAGGTTCTCGCCAGTTATTGTGATTTCATCATCAACAAATGGAGCTGCATCAGACACACTAGTCAACGAAGCCACAGGGAAGTTTATATCGTAAGTTTCAGAATAATCATCATCCTTACAACTGTTCATCACTACACAAAAGAACGTGGCTAATAATATATATAAAGATTGTTTTTTCATAATCATAATAATTATCAATTAATTAATAGCCAGGATTTTGTTCCAATCCCCATGCTTGAACTTCAGTAAGTGGAAGAGGCAATACATATACTTTATTCCCATTAGGTCCGTCAAGACACTTCTTTTCCAAGTTGGCTCTAATACCTGTGAAGTATCGGTTTACCTCAGCACGATAAGTATCACCATATTTTTGGCCAGGAGCTCTCGACTCTTCTTTCTCTCTAGACATTGCATCTAGGAAACGACCTGTGCGTACTAAGTCGTAGAAGCGAAGTTGTTCTTGTGCCAACTCTACACGTCTCTCCTGCCAAACAGCATTGATTAGAGCTTGACCACTTACGCTAGAACCTATGTTAGGTAGAAGATTCTTGGTATCTGCAGGAGCAGCCGAATAATCCATCTTACCTTCTGTGTAACCCATACAGTAAGTACTATTTCTTGCGCGAGTACGAACTTCATTCAATTTATCGCGAGCCTCAGATTCCTTAGAAAGATAGCAAGAAGCTTCTGCGTGCATTAATAATACATCTGCGTAACGTATAACTTTGTAGTTGCGTTCAGATGCCTTTGACAAAGCAGGCTTAACTGGCAAAGCTGCCTTTCTACTCAACCAATCCGATCCTTGTTCCAATCGGTCGTAAGCTTTCTTCTCACCATAAAGGATACCATCATTGAAGTTTTCTCCGTACACTGTACACGATAGTCGTGGGTCACCCTCTTCGAATGAGTCTACAAGATCGGCAGTAGGATTATTGAATCCCCAACCCGAATCATCTTTACGGTTGCCTTGGAAATTGAACATATTTGTACCAATTGCGCCTGGAGCTAAATCTGTGGCACCTACAGCAAATTGAACTTCGAATACTGCCTCTGAAGAGTTCTTATTCTCTGTTTCGAGTAGCTTAGCATAGTTATCAAGCAGTTTATATTCACCCGATGCAATTACAGCATTCGTCAAATCGTACACTTGCTGCCAACCCACTGTTTGGTTATCTTTATCTGTACCAATCTGGAACATATAGATTCTAGCTAGTAAAGCTCTAGCAGCACCTTTAGTAGCGCGTCCCATCTCAGTAGCAGCATAGCCGCTCTTCTCGGGCAACAGGTTGATTGCTTCTTTCAAATCTGCTGCAATCTGAGCATAAACTTCATTAACAGAGCTACGTTGAGTAGATCCAAATTGAGAAGGTTGCACAGAAGCTGTGAAGAGTGGAATTGGACCATACATTCTAACCAAATACCAGTTGAAATAACCTCTAAGGAAGAGAGCTTCACCCATAAGGCGATTTCTTAGTCCTTCGTCCCAGGTAGCCTTACTTAAACCTTCAATGGCATAGTTGGCACGCGATACACCCCAAAAGCCATGGATCCAGAAAGCACCAGCTTGAGCATCAGAAGGCGTTGCCGTACCACCGGCAAGTTGCAACAAAGTATTAAAGTCGGCATCGTTACTACCCTTTTCTGAGTCATCCGAAATTAAATCACCAATAAAGAACTCATGGTGATGGGCCATCCATTGTCCGTCTGGTCCGGCACCTTCGTCTAGCTGAAGCATATCGTAGATACCGTTTACTGCATACACTCCGTTATCAGGAGAGTTAAAGAAGTTTGCGCTATTCTCTGAACCTTGCGGACTCAGATCGAGGAAGTCATTACAAGCTGTAAATACAATACAGCAAGCTACTGTTAGTATGGTATAAATATTATTTTTCATAAAATTCATAGGTATTAGAATGTAATATTAAGACCAAAAGAGTAAGTTCTTGGCTGTGGATAGTTCACCATATCTACCCCGTAATATAGAGGGTTGCCGTACAAACCAAACACTTCAGGGTCAAGACCGCTATACTTTGTGAAAGTATGTAGGTTATCTATTGCCGCATAGACTCTCAAATCCTTGATACCGGCCTTCATTGTCCATCTTCTAGGCAGTGTATATCCTAGCTGAATTTGCTTGATACGCAAGTAAGAACCATTTTCTACAAGACGATCAGAGAATGTTTCATCATTCTTGTTAGGATCGGACTTAGTCAAACGAGGAAGATTACCTTCAGGATTTGTAGCCGACCAGTGATTTAGTGCCATATCGCGACTGATATTTGTCTCAAACATACGCGATGAATAAAGTGACTGATACATTGAATTTACTATCTCGTTACCTATTGAATAATTCATGAATAATGTAAAGTCGAAATTCTTATATCCTAAGCTTAAGTTAAAACCTCCTGTAAAGTCAGGAGAAGCACTACCTAAATATGTCATATCATCTTCGGTGATTGCACCATCACCATTTCTATCAATATACATCACATCACCAAGTTCGGGACGCACACCACCTTGTCCTACAATAGGAGCTCCATCGGCTGTTACATAAGCATCCAAGTCTGCTTGAGATTTAAAGATACCACCTGTCTTATAGCCATAGAAATAGGCTATTTCTTTACCTTCTTCAGTCTTTGTGGTACTACCCATACGACCTACTCCGCCCGAACGGATTGGATCACCACCAGCCAAACTTGTCACTCTATTCTTCAACCAAGTGATGTTAAAACCTACGTTGTAGTTGAGCTGACCAATAACGTCACGGTAGTTGATTGTCAATTCCACCCCTTCATTCTTCATTGTACCGGCATTCACACTTGGGCGTTGTTTTCCGGCATAAGTTGGTATTGGGCGACTCAAAATCATATCTTTAGTCTTACGCACAAAGTAGTCGATGCTACCATTCAACTTGTTGTCAAAGAAGCCATAGTCAATACCCACATTATATTGTTCGGCAGACTCCCAAGTCAACTCTTCGTTGGCCAATTTCTGTTGTACCGAACCGGCAACAGGCAAACCATTGAATGCGTAAGTATAACCACCTACTACACTTGACACATAGTCGAAATCACCGGCACTACCTTGGTTACCTACCTTACCCCAACCTGCTCTAAGCTTCAATTGAGACAAAGTTTCTTTCACCGACTCCATAAAGTTTTCGTTGGCAATGTTCCAACCTCCGGAGAATGATGGGAACCAACCCCAACGATTCTTCTCCATAAAACGAGAAGTACCATCGTAACGCACAGTAGCTGTAAGCAAGTATCTATTGTTCCACGAGAAGTTAGATCTGAAGAAGTAAGAAGCTAGACGATTCTGTCCCTTGCCACCACCTAAGTCGAACTTAACGGCATCTTTGTGCGCACCAAGATACTGAAGGTCGGCATCTTCGGGAACATCGTAACCTTTAGCCCAAATATCAGAACCTTGATAAGACTGCAACTCAATACCTAGAGTGGCATTAACATTCAATTTGCCAAACGAGCCGTTATAAGAGAAGTAGTCAGTATTTACCCATGTATCACCATTGTATCTTTTTTGATATAAAGTCTGCTCATCATTCTTTTGTACAGCTGTGATGTAATATAGAGGACTGAACTCTTTGTAATCATTAAATGTATAGACACGACCATACTGTGCACGGAAAGAGAGACCTTTCACGAACAAGTCGTCAATTTGCAAATAGAAGTTACCGATAAAGCGGTGATCTCTAGTCGATTTATATTTATCTTGCCAAATAGCAAGAGCAGGATTCTTCTGAGATGGTGAATAGTAGTTTTCGCCATAGAAGCCAGTATAGCTATCCCATGCAGCCGAGATTGGATCTGTACGTAAAGCACCTGGTATGGCACCTGCATAGAAGTCTGAGTCTTGATTGCCCGGACGTTTGTACCACACATAATTCATGTTCAAACCCAGTTGCACATTCTTAAACAACTTATAGGTATTGTTAGAGTGGAACATAAACTTCTGCATTTCAGAGCCTTTTACCACACCTTGCTCGTCAGAATAAGTCACACCGTGGCTATAATTGTAGTTATCACCCGAACCTTGAACGCTAACATTGTAGCGTTGGCTAAATGCCAAGCGAGTGATTTCGTCTTGCCAATCGGTACCTTTAAGGTAGTTGCCGCCTTTCTCGCTATCCAACACATATTGCACCAATGGATGAGCTGAAGCAAACTCAGCATCATCAGATGCAGACTGCACTTCGCGCCATGCGTTTGCAAACTGTGTAGCATCGGCAAGTTTAAGTGTTTTAGCCATTTGCGAGATACCTAAGTAAGCATTCGCATTGATTTCCATCTTCGAACCAGAAGTTCCCGATTTGGTCTTTACCAAGATTACACCATTGGCACCACGCGAACCGTAGATTGCAGTGGCCGAAGCGTCCTTCAATACCTCCATACTTTCTATATCAGTTGGAGATAAGTGACTAATGTCACCAACTGGAAAACCATCTACTACATATAGAGGATCGGAGTTGTTGATGGTACCGATACCACGGATACGAATAGTGGCACCCGAGCCGGGATTACCAGAGTTAGAAATTACATTTACCCCAGCCAATCGGCCTTGCATGGCTTGTGCCGCGTCAAGAGTAGAAGTCTTTTTCAATTCGGCCACATCCACTTTGCCCACACTACCGGTCAAGTCGCTTTTGCGCATTACACCATAGCCAACAACCACAACTTCGTCCAAAGCCTTAGAGTCTTCTTGTAGTTTAATTGTATAGTTTGTTTTGCCGGCTACCACTGCAACCTCTTGTGTTTTAAAGCCAATATAAGAGATGACCAATTTAGAGTTAGACGCTACACTTAGCAAAAAATTCCCATCTAAATCGGTGATAGTTCCATCAGCTGCATTATCTTTGACGGAGACATTTGCGCCAATAATAGGGTCACCATTTATATCTGTAACAACACCTCTAATCTGAATTCTATTTTGCTGCACTGTTTCTACATTAAGAGTGCCTTCAGCAAAAAGAGATGTCGGCTGAAACAGAGAAGAGGAGAAAAGAAGCCCTACATATAATAAAGTTTTGTTTGAAAAATGAGTATTCATTATTATTACATTTTTTAGTAATGGAATTAAGGTATTCATTCGTTTTCTGTTTTAATTGTAATGTTTCTCATGTCGAATTCATAGTTTCTCATTTTAAGGATTATACATTATTCATCAATTCGCTTTGCACATTTTGATGTAACAAAATTATTTAATGTACAATAAGTTATGGGGGGCATTCTCTTAGAAAGGTAGTCAGATTGTAATATGTTACATATAGCAATTAAATGACACATATTTTTAAACCCTAATTTGATTAGCAGAGAGCTAAAAAGGGCGCAAAATGTTAATATACGACATAGGTGAAGATATTATAATACATTTGAGACGCCGTATTTTAATCTATATTAGTACTTTTAGCCAGCAATACTAAATAGCCAAATATGAAAAGACACTACTTATTACTCCTCTTGTTTTTATTTGCAACCTTCTTCACCATTTCGGCAAAAGATAACTACAGCTTTAGGGCATTAGATGTTAAGTCGCAGTTGTCCGACAATTATATTCAAGCTATACAAAAAGACCATTACGGTTTTATGTGGTTTGCTACCACCAATGGTTTGAATCGTTACGATGGATATCACTTCAAACGATACAACACGGCCCCTAGTGGTGACTATGAAAACAACATCACTTGGGTAGCAGAAGATTACTCCGGAACACTTTGGATTAAATCTCCTTCGAAGTACTGGATCTACGACAGAAGCAAGGATTGCCTTGATGATGATGTAAACAGCTTACTAAAGAGTTATGGCATTGAAGAAGAAACATACACCCTCTTTATAGATGAGGATAAGAACCTTTGGTGCTTAGGACAAAACTATATCTACCACTATAGATTCGAGAGAAATAGATTGTCTAAATTCGAGATTCCCAATGATAGTAGCGAGATTATATCTATAGTGTGCAGAGAGAACAACGCTTTTTTACTCCTCTCAGATGGCACTATTGGCCGGTTCAATTGGTCTCTGAACTCAATACAAAAGGAGACATCGACTGACTTTACTGCTGGTTTTCACCCACGCATCTACATCGATTCTTTTTCAAATATCTGGTTCTATGTGACACATGGATCGAACATAGTTCTCTATTCTACCAAAGAACGTAAATGGATACCCTTCCAAGGACAACGAGAGATAAGTTCCAACAATAGTAACATAACTACTCTATCGGACAATGGTGATGGTAATATATGGATAGGTACAGACAATAAAGGTTTCTATATATATAATGTTTATGCCGATAAGCTATCGCATATCATAAAAGAGGAACAAGATGCTTATACAATACCTAGCAATCATGTTACTTTTATATATAAGGATGATAAAGAAACGGTATGGATAGGTACTAGCAAAAGAGGGGTAGCCTACACCAACTTAAAGAACACGCTCTTTAAAAATCACTCTTCGCACACAAATGGTGATATGAGTTCTATTGTGACCGATGCACAGCAGAATGTGTGGTTTGGTTTCGATGGGGAGGGGCTAGGAAAGTATGATATTAAATCGGGGGAAACGAACTATTACACTACAGAAAATAGTAACATTACATCCGATCTGATAGTGAGCTCTTTTCTCGACTCACAAGACCGTTTGTGGTGGGCCACCTTTGGCGGAGGAGCATTCTACTATAAAGACAACCGTTTTAGCTCACTAGCTAGTATAATGAAGAAGGGGGACTTGAATTTGGATCTTCACTATATAAGAAAAGTAGCTGAGGATGTTGATGGCCGCTTGTGGTTTGCCACTTATTCTAAAGGGTTGATAGGGATAGATAAGAACTCGGAAATTCAAACCTATACTCTAGACAACTCCATCTTAAACAATAACTATATTGCTGACTTAAGTTGCAAAAATGGTAGATATCTCTATATTGCCACTGGTTCGGGGGTCTATTGCCTTGATACTGCAACCAATAAACTCGATTTCCTCTCGGATATATTTAAAGGTGGAGATGAGTATGGAGAAAACTATTCCAACTGTCTTTTCGAAGATACTAGAGGCTTCTTGTGGATTGGAGGTAGATATGGGTTATCGGTATACAGCTTGGAGCACAAAAGGTCAAAACATCTGACTACCAATGACGGACTATCGAATGATTTTATCCGAAGTATCACCGAAGATAACAACAACAATATTTGGGTAGCTACCGATCATGGCATCACTCACGTAGCCGTATCTGGGCTTCCCAATGTTGATAATTACCAGTTTAAATGCTATCCTTACTTCGAAGAAGATGGCATAGCCAATATTGCATTCAATAACTTCTCTATCTTCAACTATAGCAACCAAGCTATTGTTGCAGGCGGTATTGGAGGATATGTGGAAATCAACACCGATAAGGCTTTTGACCATTCACCAAACAGTACGCTTATATTTACCGACCTATATATAGGCAATCAAGCTATTAAAGTAGATGAAAAAACAGGCAATATTGGGGTGGTACTAGAGGAGAATATACAGCTGAAGAAACAAATCGAGCTAGACTATTCTATAACAAGTTTTGCACTCGAAGTGTCTGCCATGGACTATATCAACACACATAAAATCAGTTATGAATACCGATTATCAGAAAATGTGGAGTGGACAAAAATTAACGGCAATAGAATCTATCTAAACAAGCTACCTATAGGTAGCCACCAACTACAGGTCCGGGTTGAAGATAGCTACTCTACGGCTAATGACTGGAATACACTTATCATAAAGATCAAGCCTCCTTTCTGGCTATCGTGGTATGCCTATGTGTTGTATGTATTAGTGGCTATAGCATTAGCATTTGGTTTGTTTGTCAGATTTAAACGAAGGAACAACCGTATATTAGAAGAGAAGAAAAAAGAAGTGGAGCAAACCAAATTGGAAGAGCTTAACGAAGAGAGGGTGAATTTCTTTACCAATATTAGCCATGACTTGCGCACTCCCCTCTCGCTGATTGTAACTCCTACCGAAAAATTGCTAGCCAACTCACGAAACAATCATATACGCGAAACACTAGAGTTGATTCATCGCAATGCCTTGTTCTTGCAAAATGAGGTGGATCAGCTGATTGATTTGAAAAACATCAGCAATAAGGTCTCTAATCTCTATTGCGAATATGGGGATCTTTGTGAATTCATTGGGAATGTATGTAGCGACATGGAGTCGCTCTTTCAAAAGAATAATATCCACTTCTCTTTTACTGCGCAAGCGCCCACTATTGAGATGATGTTTGATCGGAATAAAATGCGTCGCATCTGCCACAATCTGCTATCGAATGCACTGAAGTATACGGAGGCTGGTGGCAGTGTTTCTCTCTCCATCCAGCTAATAGAGGTAGGAACAGAGACTACAGCAGTCATTGAGGTGGCTGATACTGGTGCGGGCATCTCTGACGAGAACAAATCGAGGATATTCGAACGTTATTATCAGGAGAATAAGCATCACACCACCATCATCGGTAAAGGCATAGGACTAGATATAGTGAGAGAGTATGTGCAGCTTCATAAAGGAGAAATTACCCTTTATGACAATATGCCTAAAGGAACAGTCTTTAGGCTGCTGTTTCCAGTGGTGAAGCCCGAAACGACAGCGATAGACACTGCTTTGCTAAACGATAAAATCGATGATAACAAGAAATTCACTATTCTAGTGGTTGAGGACAACAAGGACTTTAGAGATTTTGTGACCTCTTGCCTTAGAGAAACCTATAATGTGTTAGAGGCCGAAAATGGTTTCCAAGCTCTACAGGTGTTGGATTCGGAGGGTGAGACGGATATTGTGATCAGCGATGTGATGATGCCGGTGATGGATGGCATTGAACTGTGTCGAAAGATAAAAACACATATCAATTACTCGCATATCCCAGTGATTTTGCTCACGGCAAGGGTCAACAGCGACACGATGATTAAAGGGCTAAAACGCGGTGCTGACGATTATCTGACGAAGCCTTTTAATATAGATATCTTGCTACTGAAGGTTGACAAACTATTGAAATGGACGCAAAACAACTATTCTAAGTTTAGCACCATTGATGTGATGCCTTCCGAAATTACGGTGAGCAATATTGATGAAATGCTACTAGAGAGGGCTATCAAGGCGGTAGAGGACAACATGGACAATTCGGAGTTCTCGGTAGAAGAACTAAGCCATATCGTGAAACTGAGCCGTGGTCACCTCTACAAAAAGCTGCTGTCTATAACTGGCCGCACACCTGTGGAGTTTATTCGTGTGATTCGCGTGAAACGTGGTAGACAGCTGTTAGAACAGAGTGATTGTAATATCTCGGAAATTGCCTATCAGATTGGCTTCTCGCCCAAACAGTTCTCTAAGTATTTCAAGGATGAATACAACTGTCTTCCATCGGAGTTTAAAAACAACTAGATAGATTATGTATATATCGATACATAGAAGCTCGGGCTGTATGGCTCGAGCTTCTGTGTTGATTATAGACGACGATTTCGAGATAAGGAAATGCCTCAAAGACGAACTATCGCCCTACTACACCGTTGTCGAAGCTACCAATGGCAAAGATGGGCTAGAAAAAGCTTCCCACGAACATCCTAGCTTCATCATATGCGATATCATGATGCCCGATATAGACGGAGTATCTGTTTGCCGCTCGATAAAGAATAGCCAGCTGACTCAACACATCCCTATCATCTTGTTGACGGCAAAAGCATCTATCGAAGAGCAAATTGATGGATTGAAAAGGAGCAAGGCGGAGCAATACATCTCCAAGCCTTTCCATATAGAGTACCTGAAGGTTTGCATCAACAATCTGCTACCTTGTTCTGCGGATTCAAATATGAATAATGACGATGTAAAAGTTCTAGAGAAGGATAACTCTATTAAGTCTTCCGACGAAAGGTTTATCTCGAATTACAATCGCATGATAGAAGACCACTATTCTGATGCAAAGTTCAATGTCAATGCGATGTGCGAATCGCTCTTTATTAGTAGAGTTCATCTACACAGAAAGATCAGAACAATCTACAATACCACTCCTAGTGAGATGATCTCAGAATATAGACTTAAAGAGGCCGAGAGGCTGCTGCTCACTACTTCGCTATCTATATCAGAAGTGGCGTTTAGGGTAGGTTTTAATAGTTCCACTAACTTCTCAAAGACATTCAAGAAGAAGTTCGGTCTATCGCCTACCAGCTATTCTGCGATCAAGAAAAGTGATAGTGTTCTCAAAAAAGACTAAATCATACTAGAGTACATCACCTCAAAGGGGCAATAAGTCTAGGTAATAAGATTATATTTCACCCTGATAACCCTACTATGACCCGAATCAGATATTTCTAATAGCCACAAGTCGTTCAGTTTCACATCAACCGCTATGCGAAAACTAATATATGCCCTATTTAAAACTTCATGCAGATATTTCATCCATCCTTCTCCCCTCTAAACCCTTATATATGAAGAAATAAACAATACAATAGACACAAGAACAGACCTCATAACCCGAAGAGGATTATAGTCTGCTCCTAAAGTGAGAATCCTTTCTTTGACCACAAATCAGAGAAAGGATTTTCTTATATCTATCAATCCAAAAACAACAATACACAGGACCTATTGAGGTCCTTTTTTTATTTTTTCTCCTGACCTCCCAAACCCTTATATGTGAAGAGAAATTAACTAATTAACAATAGGAGAAACAATATGAAGAAAGAGAAAACAAAGAAAAAGAAACTAATCAGTCACACGGCGAGTAACATCAGCCGTAGACACAAATTCCCGTAACCATCAACTACAACAAGATGGAAGGAATATTAATCATTGCTCTCGAAATGGCTATAGTCATATTTAAGAGCACAAAGAAACTAAGAAGCAATCTCAAGAAGAAAGCTTCAAAAGAGTAAATAACTAGAAACAAAACAAGTTATGGAAAATAACACTCAAACCGTCCTAACATTACCAAGCGTAATAGCGAGACAACAAACAAGAACAAACGAATGGAGAGATG
>CAMTOQ010000006.1 GCA_947074205.1 uncultured Bacteroides sp.
CTACTGCAGAGGGCTGTGCAGCAGGTTGAGAAGGGCTACTCAGCAAACGGGCAAAGGCTATCCACCAACCTGTTTAAGGTCACCTCGAGAGCTAGGTATAAAAAAATCCCCCGAGCCGTGGCACGGAGGATTCTTCTGCTATTAATCAAATGCTAAAAAGCGATTCTTAGTCTTTCAATTTTGCAACGATGAAGTCGCGGTTCAAACGAGCGATGTTGCTGATAGAGATGTTCTTAGGACATTCTGCTTCGCAAGCACGAGTGTTGGTACAGTTACCAAAACCTAGCTCGTCCATCTTAGAAAGCATGGCTTTAGCACGGCGATGAGCTTCTACTTTACCTTGAGGAAGAAGGTTCAACTGGCTTACTTTAGCTGCTACGAATAGCATAGCCGAACCATTCTTACAAGCTGCTGCACAAGCACCACAACCGATACATGCAGCTGCATCCATTGCTTCTTCAGCAATTGGGTTAGGGATAAGGATAGAGTTAGCATCTTGTGGAGCACCTGTATTGATGCTTACATAGCCACCTGCTTGCATAATCTTATCGTAAGCTGTGCGGTCTACCATCAAGTCGCGGATCACTGGGAAACCAGCCGAACGCCAAGGCTCGATAGTGATGGTTTCGCCATCGTTGAAACGACGCATGTAGATCTGACAAGTAGTTGCACCTGTACCAGGACCGTGAGGACGGCCATTGATATAAAGTGAACACATACCGCAGATACCTTCGCGGCAGTCATGGTCGAACACGATAGGTTCGCCACCATCGTTGATGATTTGTTCGTTAAGGATATCCAGCATCTCAAGTAAAGAGGTGTCGCCGGTAATATCCTTCATTTGGAATTCTTGGAAGGCACCTTTTGCTTTAGGGCCTTTCTGACGCCATACGCGCAGTGTGAATGATATACTTTTTTCCATTTTTGTTTTCCTTTAATTGATTTACCGACGGCTTATGCCTTGTAGTTACGAGTTTGTACTTTCACGAACTGATAGTTCAAATCTTCTTTGATAAGTTCGGGAGCAGTGTCTTCACCGGTATATTTCCAGCAAGCCACATACGAGTAGTCTTTATCGTCACGAAGTGCCTCACCCTCTGGAGTTTGGTATTCTTCGCGGAAGTGACCACCGCAAGACTCATTACGGTTCAAACCGTCTGTAGCCATCAACTTACCGATTTCGATAAAGTCGATTAAGCGAAGAGCTTTCTCTAGTTCGATGTTCAACTCGTTGATTTCGCCTGGGATACGTACGTTAGCCCAGAACTCTTTTTGTACCTCTTCGATACCTACAAGAGCTTTCTTCAACGACTCTGCTGTACGACCCATACCTACGAAGTCCCACATGATGTGACCTAGTTTTTTGTGGATAGAGTCTACCGAAGCTTTACCGTTAACAGCTTTGATCTTCTTGATCTTGTCCATAACTTCTTTCTCTGTAGCCACAAATTCTGGCAAGTCAGTAGAGAAGCGTGGAACCTGAATCTGATCAGATAGGTAGTTTTGAATCGTGTAAGGCAATACAAAATATCCGTCGGCCAAACCTTGCATCAATGCCGAAGCACCAAGACGGTTAGCACCGTGGTCTGAGAAGTTGGCTTCACCAATAGCAAACAAACCAGGGATAGAAGTCATCAATTCATAGTCAACCCAGATACCACCCATAGTGTAGTGAATAGCTGGGAAGATCATCATTGGCACGTGGTATGGATCTTCGTCGGTGATCTCTTCGTACATATCGAAAAGGTTACCATAACGAGCACGAACCACATCGATACCAAGACGGTCGATGGCATATTTAAAGTCAAGGAATACGGCAAGACCTGTGTTGTTCACACCAAAGCCAGCGTCGCAACGCTCTTTAGCAGCACGCGAAGCAACGTCGCGAGGAACAAGGTTACCGAATGCAGGGTAACGGCGCTCTAGATAGAAGTCGCGATCTTCGTCTGGAATATCGTTGGCCTTCTTAGTACCAGCCTGCAATGCCTTGGCATCTTCAATCTTTTTAGGCACCCAAATACGACCGTCGTTACGAAGTGATTCAGACATCAAAGTCAATTTAGACTGTTGATCGCCGTGAACAGGAACGCAAGTAGGGTGAATTTGAGCGAAACATGGGTTAGCGAAGTAAGCGCCACGACGGTAACATTGGATAGCCGATGAACCGTTTGAACCCATAGCGTTGGTAGATAGGAAGTAAGCGTTACCATAACCACCAGTACCGATTACCACAGCGTGAGCAGAGAAACGCTCTAGCGCACCAGTAACCAAGTTACGAGCGATGATACCACGAGCACGACCATCGATGATTACGAGGTCAAGCATTTCGTAGCGAGTAAATAGCTTAACAGTACCTAGTTGTACTTGACGGCTCAATGCCGAGTAAGCACCTAGCAACAATTGTTGTCCGGTTTGACCGCGGGCGTAGAATGTACGTGATACCTGAGCACCACCGAAAGAACGGTTGTCTAGTGTGCCACCGTAATCGCGTGCAAAAGGTACACCTTGAGCCACACATTGGTCGATGATAGCGTTTGACACTTCAGCTAGACGATATACGTTAGCCTCGCGTGCACGGTAGTCACCACCTTTAATTGTATCGTAGAAAAGACGGTAAACCGAGTCACCATCGTTTTGATAATTCTTAGCTGCATTGATACCACCTTGTGCTGCAATAGAGTGAGCACGACGTGGAGAGTCTTGAATACAGAAGTTGAACACTCTGAAACCCATTTCGCCAAGTGATGCTGCTGCTGATGCACCGGCAAGACCGGTACCAACAACGATAACGTCAAGACGACGCTTGTTAGCAGGGTTCACCAATTTTTGATGTGCTTTATAGTTGCTCCATTTTTCGGCTAATGCGCCTTCTGGAATTTTAGAATCTATCTGAGTCATAATGCTTTTCCTTTTTTATCAGTTTAAAAATCTGCTATTAGCAAGCTCCACACAATGATTGTAAGAAGAATACGATCACTACCGAAGCAAAACCTAGTACGATAACCCATGAGTAGATGTTAGAGATACATTTCCAGCGGTTAATCCATACTTTATTGTTCCAACCAAGAGATTGCATAGAACTCCAGAATCCGTGAGTAAGGTGGAATAGCAAAGCGCCAAGCCACACAATGTAAAGTGCAACGAAAATTGGGTTAGAGAATGTTTCGCGGATGTGATAAACACCGTTTGCGGCATAGGTAATGTCTACATCATGCATACCCGCTTTATGAAGAAGCTCGGGCAACATCATTTTAGACCAGAAGTTAACCAAATGAAGACCCAAACCTGCCAACACGATAATACCAAGTGCCAACATGTTTTGAGATGACCACTCTACCATTTTAGGTGTGTTTGTCACAGCATAGCGTTCGCTACCACGTGCACGACGATTTTGTACCTGAAGCCAAAATGCGTAGATGATGTGAATGATAAAAAGAACTGCAAGAGCGCTAGTAGCTGCAACAGCATACCAGTTTGCACCCAAGAATTCGCAAATCATATTATAGCCCTCTTCCGAGAAAAGCGCTGTAATATTCATCGCCATGTGAAATGTCAGAAAGAGGACAAGAGCTATACCTGTAACGCTCATCACGACCTTTCTTCCTACAGATGAATTACTTAACCACATAAATGATTGATTTTTTTGAATTGTTAGTTAGTTATTGAATTGTATAATATTTACAGTCAAATTCTTTGCATGCAAAAGTACGTGAAAATGGTTTATATACCAAAAGGATTAAAGAAAAAATTCCGTATTGAAAGGTGCTTTAGCGCTAGCTATATAGTGCCAGCTTGCGAAGTGAGAGGCAGGGGAATGGGTGTAGCAGATTAGCACTTGTGCATAAATGCTCAAATGAAACGTGAATTAGTAAAGAAAAAATGATATTATTGGTTATCGCTTTTCGCTTTCTGTGCCTTGTTGCGCAGGGCGCGTGGGGTGTCGCCAAACGAAGCTTTGCAGAAGTGCGCAAAGTGCGATGCCGAGTCAAACCCGTAACGGCTGCTGATCTCGTTGATACGCTCTTTAGTATTGGTCAGCTCGTCTAAGATACCATCGCGTTTTTTGTTGAGAATCCACTCGTAAACTGGTACGTTGTACATATTGCGGAACAAGCGGCGGAAAGTAGTAACATTGTACCCACCACGATGAGCAAACTCTTCTACGTTTCGCACGTGCTTGTAGTTGGTCATTACAAAATAGTGGAAGCTCTCTGTATAGGTACTGATCGGGAAGAAGAAAGTACTCATCTGCTCCAGTGGATAGTAGCAAGTAAGCATGAATATCAGCTCTTTGGCTTTCATCTCAATGTAGAGACCACAAGGCATACCCTCTAGCAAGTAATCTTTGAGTGCAAACATAAAGATGCCCAATTGCTTCGACATATCGAGCGGAGTGTAATAGCTAGGCTCCTCTGCATTGTTCATGATTTCGTCATGGCGAGTTTGGCAGATAACTGGGAGCTCGTTGAACCAATATAGGATGTATTCAACGTCGGTAAGGGCTAGCAATTCTACTTTAGACCCGATGGCTTGAAGCACAATGTTGCCTTCGCGCAGAGTAGTACCAGGATACTCTTCGCTATTGATAAGAAGCTCGCCTTTGAGCATGAAAAGGATACAATTTTGCGTGCATTTATCGGCCGGGAAATGTTGTCCCTGCGAAAATTGGTTGAATGAAAATATGCCTTTCGATGCCTTTAGGCATGCATTACAATCTGTAAATCTTTTACATTGAGAGTTCCTAATCATAGTTCGAGATAATAGAATCTGCCTTTTTGTGTAGAGCAACAAAAGTAGAAATAAATATTAATAGATACAAATTTGACCTATCTTTGTTGCATCATTACCTAATATAATTTTATGAAGAAGTGTTTACTTGTCTTTTTGCTATCTATTTGTTGTTTGTCAATTACAGCGCAGAACTGGGATATCAATACCCTCCACACCATCAATAGTTGGGACGGTAAGTTTGTGCGCAATTACAGCAAGGTGATGTCTACCTCTACTCCTTACTTATCTCTGGGTGTACCTGCCGTTATTGCTGCAGTAGGTGGATTCAAGAAGGACCAGAAGCTATTGAAAGATGCAATGTATATATTTACCTCGGTGGGCGAGGCCTTTGTAGTATCTTATGCGATGAAGTATATGATTGATCGCGAGCGCCCTTATGTGCGCTACCCTGATAGAGTTCACCCACGCGAAAAGGTAAGTAGCCCGTCGTTTCCTTCGTCGCATACCGCATCCGCCTTTTCGCTAGCTACTTCGCTGAGTATCACTTATCCTAAATGGTATGTCATAGCCCCATCGGCTCTATGGGCCTGTTCGGTGGGTTTTGCTAGAATGAATGAAGGTGTGCACTATCCATCAGATGTGATGGCCGGCGCAGTGATAGGTGCAGGTTGCGCCGTGGTCAACATTTACGTCAACCGTTGGCTCAACCGCATAGTTTTTGGGGAAAAGAAACGAGGCGTAGCGCCCGTAGCTTGGGCATTTTAAGGTCGCTTCAATATCTTATCGTACTGGTCTGATTTGATAACCTCCAGTGCTTTGTTGATGCTTTCGTTGGTGGTGTTCATCACCTGGAAGTACTCATTCATGTCCCACAAATCGCGAGCTATCAATGCTTTTAGCTGTGCTTGGATGTACGATTTAGAGCGTTGATACTCCTCCTCATTGATAGGAACTCCTATCTTCTCACCTGTTGCTTGTAGAAGATTCAACAAGTCGTCGTTCACCACAAAGTCGTTGTTGAACTGCTTGAATGTCTTATACTTACTCTTTAATGATTGGCGATTGTTCTCGATATACTTCGCTATCGTTTGAGTCACTGCCCCCTTGGCTGCCAAGTCGCGGTGATAGTTGGTGAACAAAGTTGTGTCGATAGGCACAAATATGTCCGGCATGATGCCCCCACCTCCGTACACAGTACGTTGCAGCTTTAAGGTTTGTCTTTTCAGCGAATCGGGGAAGTTAATACTATCAGCACTCATCAGTTCTCCGCTCTTGTAACGGTTTAGCAAGTCCTCACGGTAGCGTCTGGCATTATCTTCGCCTTTGCCTGCTGAACTGGCCAACTCTGTATCGGCTGTTGTTTCATAGGGCTTTTGTATAGAGCGCCCCGATGGGGTGTAGTAGCGCGCCACGGTAAGGCGAATCATCGATTCGTCCGGTAGGTCGATAGGACGTTGCACTAGCCCCTTGCCGAAGGTGCGGCGACCCACAATTACGCCGCGGTCGAGGTCTTGAATGGCACCGGAAACAATCTCGCTGGCCGATGCAGAATACTCGTCCACTATAACTATAAGCTTTCCGCTCTTCATACCTCCGTTGCCAACTGCATAGAAGTCGCTACGTTGCGTCACACGTCCCTCGGTGTAGACAATCAATTCTTTCTCTTTCAAGAACTCATTGGCCATGTCGATGGCTGCTTTCATGTAGCCACCACCATTACCTTGAAGGTCGAGGATTAGGTCTTTCATACCCTCTTTCTTCAACATCTTCATGGCTTCTAGAAACTCTTCCGTAGTGGTTGCTCCGAATCTATTTATCTTGATATACCCAATGCCCGGTTCAATCATATAAGCGGCATCTAGGCTATGGATGGGTATCTTATCTCGTACCACTGTATAGTTTAGTGGTTTGTTTACGCCACGTCGTGCGATGGTAAGGTTTACGCTAGTCCCTTTGGGACCTTTAAGGCGTCGCATAATCTCCTCCGTGCTCATCTTCACACCGGCAATAGAGCTGTCGTTTACTGCCACAATGCGGTCGCCGGCTAGTATGCCTACCTTTTGCGACGGGCCTTTGAATACAGGCTGAATCACTAATAGGGTGTCTTCAATCATCTGAAACTGTACGCCGATACCTTCGAAATTGCCTTGCAGAGATTCGTTCATCTTCTTCACCTCTTCGGCCGAAGAGTAAGTGGAGTGAGGGTCGAGCTGTTCGAGCATCTTTATGATGGCTTCGTCTACTAGCTTGTTTTCGTCTACCGAGTCAACATAGAGATTGGCGATGGCAAACTGTGCCGTATTGAGCTTTTGCATAGCAGCCGAGCCAAACTTCTGTGCTTGAACCGATAAGATAGCCATACAGACCACTAGCATGCTGATTAAACGTTTCATTCTTCTAGGTTTTTAGTTAAATATTCTACGCCTTCGATCTAGAAGGGTAGCTAGACAGCTCTACCGCCCGTAGCGCTGTTGTTCTTATCAGTCTATCTCTAGACCTTCTGGTAGGAACATAGATACATCTTTGCCATACGAGAGCAACTCGCGAACGATGGTTGAGCTGACGGCTGTCAATTCGGGTTCGGTAAACAGCAGGATCGTCTCGATATTGGCTAGTTGACGGTTGATGTCGGCTATAGTCTCTTCGTACTCGAAATCTTTCACGGTACGTATGCCCCTTACGATGAAGCCTGCTTCGTATTTCAGTGCTAGGTCCACGGTTAAAGTGTCGTAGGCCACCACCTTCACACGAGGTTCGTCTTTGTAGAGGTTGCTGATCATCTTTACACGTTTATCGCTGGGGAAATAGGTGTGCTTCGTCATATTCACCCCTACACCGATGATAATCTCATCCATGAAGGTGAGTGCACGTTTGATTACCGAAAAGTGGCCCACTGTAAAGGGGTCGAATGTTCCGGGAAATATAGCTCGTTTCATCTTTCTTTTTCAAATTAAGACGTGCAAAGAGAGCACGTGTTAGTAGTTAAAAAAATAAGTCCACGCTTTGTTCGTGAACCTATTCTATTTTTAGCATATCATAAGTTTAAGCTAAATCTTCCTCAACGACAAGGTTGTCAATGATAAACGTTTGACGCTCCATTGTGTTCTTACCCATATAGAAGGCTAGCAGCTCTTTTACTAAGTCGGTTTTGCGCAGAGATACCTGCTCTAGGCGGATATCCTTGCCGATGAAGTGTTTAAACTCGTCGGGCGAAATCTCACCAAGACCTTTAAATCGAGTGATCTCCGGGTTGGGGCTTAGCTCGTTGATGGCATTAAGACGCTCTTCTTCGCTGTAGCAATACATTGTCTTCTTCTTGTTGCGCACGCGGAATAGTGGTGTTTGCAAGATATAGACATGTCCCTTTTTGATTAGATCGGGGAAGAATTGCAAGAAGAACGTGATTAACAGCAAGCGTATATGCATACCGTCCACATCGGCATCGGTAGCCACAATCACCTTGTTGTAGCGCAAACCTTCGATGCCATCCTCAATGTTGAGAGCAGCTTGCAGGAGGTTAAACTCTTCGTTTTCGTAGACTACCTTCTTGGTGAGACCATACGAGTTGAGTGGCTTACCACGCAAACTAAATACGGCTTGAGTAGTTACATCGCGGCTTTTGGTGATAGATCCACTAGCCGAGTCACCCTCGGTGATAAAGATGCACGATTCCGATTCGAGCCCTTTGCCTTTAGGGTCATTGAGATGTAGGCGGCAATCGCGTAGTTTACGATTGTGCAGGTTGGCCTTCTTGGCACGTTCGCGTGCTAGTTTGGTGACACCTGCTATGGCTTTGCGCTCTTTCTCAGACTCTTGAATCTTCTGCAACATCACCTCGGCCACATCGGCGTGGCGGTGAAGATAGTTGTCTACCTCGGTCTTCACAAAGTCGCCCACAAACTTGTTTACCGTTACGCCGCCGGGCGACATATTGGTAGAACCAAGTTTAATCTTTGTTTGACTCTCGAACAGAGGCTCCTCTACGTTTACAGCAATGGCAGCCACCAATCCGTTTCGGATATCGGCATAGTCCATGTTTTTGTTGTAGAAGTCCTTGATGGTGCGCGCAATGTGCTCCTTAAAGGCACTTTGGTGAGTACCTCCTTGTATGGTGTGTTGACCGTTGACAAACGAGTAGTACTCTTCGCCATACTGGCCGGTATGTGTAAATGCAATCTCTATATCTTCCCCCTTCAAGTGAATGATAGGGTAGAGGGCAGCCGCTGTCATGTTGTCGTTCAAGAGGTCTTCTAGACCATTGCGCGAGATGATGCGTTGTCCATTGTAGATGATAGCCAGTCCCGTGTTGAGGTAGGTATAGTTGCGCAGCATCGTTTCGATGAACTCACCGCGGAAGCTATAGCCGATAAATAGCGAACTATCGGGCTCAAAAAAGATGTAAGTACCATTTTCTTCATGGGTAGGCTTTATCTCGTCGCTTTGTAGCTCTCCTTTAGAGAAGATAGCGGTACGAACGGTTCCATCGCGGTAGCTTCGTACCTCGAAGCGAGTACTTAGGGCATTCACCGCCTTGATACCTACACCATTCAGTCCGACACTCTTTTTAAAAGCCTTGCTGTCATACTTACCACCGGTGTTGAGAACGCTAACCGCTTCGACCAACTTACCTTGTGGGATGCCTCGACCAAAGTCGCGCACCGATACACGTAGATTCTCTTCCACGTTGATCTCAATCTTTTTGCCGGCATGCATTTTGAACTCGTCGATACTATTGTCTAATACCTCCTTTAGCAAAACATAGATCCCGTCTTCGGGATGTGCTCCATCGCCCAGCTTACCGATATACATACCAGGGCGAGTGCGCACATGCTCCATGTCGCTCAGCGTTCTGATATTGTCGTCGGTATAGGCTACTGGCGCAAATTCATCTATTGGTAACAGTTCGTTCTTATCCATAGTGTTATACTATCTTTTTAGCAAATGCACGACGACGTTTATGTTGCACAGGGTCAAAGAAAGACCATTGTGCCTGTACTTTTCCATTCTCTTCTAGTTCGGGATTACTCTCTGCATCTTTGAAGCCCATCTTTTGATATACTTCTATTAAGTCGTAGAATAATAGCGAGTTAACCCCTTTGCTTTGGTACTCAGGCTTCACGGCAACGAGTAGCAAGTCCAATGTCTTAGGACGTTTCAAGAAAAGTGATTTAGCCAGATGGTACCAGCCAAAAGGAAGAAGTCTACCTTTGGCCTTCTGAAGTGCCACTGAAAGTGATGGCATTGATAGCCCAACAGCAATAAGCTGATCGTTTTCGTCTACCACCATAGAGATCATTCGGAGATCTACGATAGGTAGATACATCTTGATATATTGCTTAATCTGTCTTTGTGTTAAGGGAGAATAGCCATATAGAGGGCTATAAGCTTCGTTCATCAGCTCGAATATTTGCTGGCCATAATCGGCTGCTAGCTTCTTGCTCGAAGTATATTTTTTGATGCGCAAGTTGAATTTTTTCATAATCATCAACGCTATACGCTCATATCTCTCGGGCATCTTTTCAGGGATCTTAATCTTAAACTCTACCCAGTCTGCTTCCTTCTCGTATCCTAGCTTCTCCATGTGCTCAGGGTAGTAAGGGTAGTTGTAGGTAGTGGCCATGGTGCTAAGTTGGTCGTAGCCTTCGATCAACATGCCTTCGGCATCGAAGTCGGTGAATCCTAATGGACCTACGACATCTGTCATGCCGCGTTCTTTACCCCAATCTTCCACCGCTTTTAGCAGAGCTGTAGATACTTCCGGCTCATCAATAAAGTCGATCCAACCAAAACGTACATCTTTCTTTTCCCACTTTTCGTTAGCGCGAGTGTTGATAATGGCGGCAACGCGTCCCACAATCTTATCGTCTTTATAGGCTAAGAAATAATCGGCTTCGCAAAACTCAAAAGCAGCGTTCTTCTTTTTGTTGAACGTGTTGAGCATATCGTCGAAAAGGTCGGGTACAGAGTAGGCATTACCTTTGTACATTTGGTAGTTGAAACGTATGAATTTTTTTAATTCGCTCTTTGTTGATACTTTCTTTATCGTGATTGCCATATTGTAGTAAAGTTTTGAGCTACAAATATAACGGTTAATTTTGTAACAGCCACGAGCTTAGCGGATAAAAAAAGTCTCCAAATAGTGTCTGCTAGCTGCTTTTAAATGTTTGATAGCGATCAAAATAGTAGCTCTATCTTCAAACTTATTATCTTCAATTTATGTTTTTATATTGTGTAGATTCAATTCATCTTTTAACGATATATTATGCTAGTAGTAGGAATGGGTGAGGCATTATGGGACATGTTGCCTCAAGGAAAACAGATTGGTGGTGCACCAGCCAACTTCGCTTATCACGTATCTCAGTATGGCATAGATAGTTGCGCTATCAGTGCTATAGGCAGTGATGAGTTGGGCGATGAAATAATTAAAGTGTTCGACGAGAAAAAGCTGTGCTACTCTTTGCCTCGTGTAGATTACCCCACTGGCACTGTGCAGGTGACGCTTGACGAAGAAGGTGTGCCTTGCTATGATATAAAAGAAGATGTGGCGTGGGATAATATCCCGTTTACAGACGAGCTGCGGAAGATGGCATTTAGAACACGCGCTGTGTGTTTCGGCACTTTGGCCCAGCGAAGTCCCATTAGCCGGGAAACGATACTGAAGTTTGTCGATACAGTGCCCGATGCCGAAGGTCAGCTAAAGTTATTCGACATCAATCTACGTCAGAACTTTTATAATAAAGAGATTATAGAGCATTCGCTGAAACGCTGCAATGTGCTTAAAATCAATGATGAAGAGCTGATTGTTTTAGGTCGATTGTTTGCCTATTCGGCCATCGATTTGCAAGAGAAGTGTAGCGCTATACTGAATGACTATAAGCTAAAGATGGTGATTCTGACTTGCGGCACCAATGGTAGTTATGTGTTTACCAAAGAGGCAACCTCGTTTTTCCCTACCCCAAAGGTTAAGATAGCCGACACGGTGGGAGCCGGCGATTCGTTTACAGCCACCTTCTGTTCTGCTATTCTGAAAGGTCATCCTATACCCGTAGCACATAAATTGGCAGTCGATGTATCGGCCTATGTCTGTACACAGTATGGTGCAATGCCGCAGCTTCCCGAAGCGTTTGTGAAGCGTATGGAGATGTAGATTGTTTGCCTCAAATTGGAACAAATAAATAGATGCAGACTGTAAAAGTCTGTGTTAATCATTGCTTTTGTTAAAACAATATGTTATAATTGTGGTTAAAATTATGTAAGTCGTTTTTCGTGTGTATGAGGAACGAGTGCTTGATTTATAGATTTCGATGAGCAATCGATAACAAAAGTATGTGATATATGAACAACTTTGGTACTACTAAAAACTGCAGTTATAGAGTGAAGTTCTCGCTGATTTTACTCTTTCTTTTTACTACAATTACTGCTTCTGCGCAGTTGCTTCAAGATATAGGTAAAGTTTTTACGGGTGATACTATTGGCTCTGACTCTGTGATCCAGAAGGTAAACACAGATTCAATTGCAATTGCCAACCTTAACCGTATGCTAGATAGTGTGCGGCTTAGCGAAGCCAACCTCCGTATGGAATTCGAGCAGCTGGAGTTGCAGCACTATAAAGGCGATTCCTTAAAGATTATTCAGCGCAAACATCGCATTGACTCGCTGCGTGCCTATACTAAAGGTGTACCGGTAGTTGTTGAGGGCGATACGCTCTACAGTATATTTGGTCAGGAGAGTGGGATTAGTCCTATTCAAAGAGCAGATATGGAGTCGGTTAGCATTGATAAGCTGGGCAGACAGATGCGTTTCAATGCCGATTCGTTGAAGATTCACGATGTGGACAATGTGGTGAGCCTGTCTTATGGTAAGGATGTGGTGGCTACCATCACCGAGCAAGATGCCATGTGGGAGGGTGTTTCGCGTAAGGAGTTGGCCGAGAAATACCGAAAAGCCATTGTGACCAAGGTGGAGCAGATGCGACGTGAGCATAGTTTATGGAAACTGGCTAGACGCATTCTTTTCTTTATATTGGTTATTGTGGGGCAGTTGTTCTTGTTCCGATTAGTCAACTGGGGATTCCGCAAATCTAAAGGAAGCATTGAGGCATTTGCGGGGAGGAAGTTAAAGTCGTTTTCTGTGCAAAACTTCGAGATGCTTAATGTGGCGCAACAAACCAAAGTGCTACTCTTTGTTGCCAGTATGTTGCGCTATGGGATCATGGCAATCATGTTGCTGTTTACTGTTCCACTACTCTTCTCTATCTTCCCACAAACAAAAGATTTAGCCAATAAGATTCTATCGTATATATGGAACCCTGTAAAGAGCATCTTTACATCGGTGGTAGACTATATTCCTAATCTCTTTACTATCATTATTATATGTATAGCGATGCGCTATCTTGTACGGATGGTGCGCTATCTGGCCACAGAGATGCAAGCAGGACGATTGAAGATTAATGGTTTCTATCCCGATTGGGCCATACCATCGTTTCACATTGTTCGCTTTATGCTCTATGCGTTTATGGTGGCCATGATCTACCCCTATCTACCCGGTTCTAAGTCGGGTGTATTTCAAGGTATTTCGGTATTTGTCGGTTTGATATTCTCATTGGGTTCTAGTACGGTGATTGGTAATATTATTGCCGGTCTTGTTATCACCTATATGCGTTCGTTTAAGATTGGCGACCGTATCAAGCTGAACGACACGATGGGGAATGTAATAGAGAAGACGCCTTTGGTGATTCGTATACGTACCCCTAAGAATGAGGTGGTGACACTGCCCAACTCGTTTATGATGTCTACACAGACGGTTAACTATACCCGTTCGGCCCGTGAGTTTGGACTGATTATTCACTCCGAGGTGACTATTGGTTACGATGCACCATGGCGACAAGTGCACGATTTGCTAATCAACGCAGCCCTCAATACACCTGGGGTTCAAGAAGATCCACGTCCCTTTGTGCTAGAAACTTCGCTCAGCGACTTCTATCCTGTCTATCAGGTTAATGCCTATATAAAAGATGCCGACCGCATGGCTCAGATTTACTCCGATCTTCACCAAAATATTCAAGATAGGTTTAATGAAGCCGGAGTTGAGATTCTATCGCCACACTATGAGGCAAAACGAGATGGAGAGTCTAGTACAGTTGTTAAAGACGACCTGGCTAAAAAGTTCCCACAATATGATGTAGCGATGAAAGCGCGTCGTGCCGAGGAGAAGGAAAGAGATGCGCAGATTGATGCCGAAGAGAAGGAGGCGGAACTGCATCCGGAACAGTTCTTCGGAAGTATTATGGGGGATGAAGATGCAGATAAACCTATATCTACAACGGCTACTGATCAGCCGGCAGCACAGCCCGCCGAACAACCGGCAACTCCATCGCCTGCCGAGGCGCCAACAACACCGCCAACTGACGCACCACAGCCTAAAGCATAGGCTTGCGGCAGAAGATCAAGGTGCGGCTATCGTCGCTCAATGTAGTAGCAAACAGATAGAGCTCTCCCCCTTCGGAGAGCTTTAGTTTTTTGCGCAACTCGGCCACTGTCGATGGAAAATTGCGCACTGCCAAATTGCCTTTTGATATGCCCTTTAGCTTCTCCTTCAGTTCTTTTTTATTGAAGCCACAGCTATCTGTCACCTCGAATATACGCCCCGGAAAATCGGAGATTAAAGAGTCTGATGTATAGAGGTGGCTGTTAGGATGAAGTTTCTTCAGCGAAAAGGCTTCGGCTATCCGACGGAAAGCTCCTGCTTTCATCACAGAAGCATTGGGCTCGTATAGATAGTGTCCCAATTGGTTGGTGTAACTGCAATGTGCCTCTTGCTCCTCTTCGCGGGTAAATACAAACTTTTCGGTGTGCCCGGCTGCAAGGTTAATGCAGTGTATATTTATCGGTTCTTTCTCCTCTTGATCTTTGAGAATCAACAGCAGCTCCTTGCATTCGTTTTGGGCCGAAATGATGTGTACCTCCACCACATGCTTCATGGTGTTGAGTGCTAATGAGAGGTCTAGCATAGGCGATAACTTAATCATCACCCGGGCAGCTTTCTCGAGAAGTTGAGGCTCGATCGCCGAAACATCGGGCTCGCAGTCGGCTATCACCACCGTTTTCCCACCTTTACTGTCGCGGCGAGCAGGATCAATGAATAGCCAATCCACACGTGACATGGTAGATAGATAGTCTACGCCATCTGCATGATGCACGCTGATATGTTGCTGACCCAATGCGGCAAAGTTATGTGTTGCAATTTCGCAAAGCTCTTCCTGTCGCTCCACATAGTCGCCCTTTTTGAAGCTCTCTGCCATGAAGCTGCAATCTACACCAAATCCACCCGTTAGATCGGTGAGGCTATTGCCTTGGGCCAGCTCGGCTTTGTAGCGTGCCGTGCCTTCGCTGGAACATTGCTCCAACGAAAGATGTCGCGGGTAGCGAATGTCGAGGCAGTTGTACCAAGTGGGCAATTTAATCTTAGCCACTTGGCGACCGGCAATCTGCGTGATAGCTACTTTCATATCCACGTCGGGATACTTACCAGCTTGCAGTGCCAAGTTGCGAGGGTCATCAGTGTCGTGCTGCTCAATGAATTGGAGGGTTGCGGGCGATAGAGCTTCCATATCGTTTTTCTGTTTATTTCTCAGTCTCTTCTTTATAAATCTTCTCAAAGGCTTGGCGCACAGCTACTGGATCGGCGATGATGGCGCGAAGGTCGGCCAATCGTTGCGCGTTTTGCGATGGTTCAATCCACAGTTTCAGGTAGCCACCTTCGGCATACTTCTCATTAAGATGGTGTAAGAAGCGCTTAAACTGTTCCTCTTTACCCAATTCGGGGTGGTGCGACAAACCAAATTGCACGGTGCGTCTTAGGGTGACATCGCCGTCGATTAATCGGTCGGCTTCTGCCACAATCTTACCGTATATGGTGCGTGGTTCGTGATTGTTCGAGGCACGATGATCTTCAATGGCCTCTTGCATCGTCACTAGCTCCTCTTCTGTGAACCAAGTTCTCAACTTTCCATCAGCAAGCAATATCGCTCCCGAGTCGATGTGATGACGTTCGCGGCCATTGCAAAGACCTAGATCGTGATAGGCAGCTATCACTAGTGCCATAGAGCTGTTAATAGCTTTCTGTTCTGCCATCTCTAGGCTATTGTGAATTACGCTAAGTGCATGTTGGCGCTGATGGGCTTTATCAAAAGCATCATATTGTGGTAGTATGTGGTCGTTGATATAGTCAACTAGCTCATTTGGAATGGATTGTGAAAGTTGAGGTAGGTGGTTCATTGCTTCTGTTTTGGTGTTTGGAGGGTTGTTAACAGTGGGTGTAGGTTGTTAATAACTCGGCCAAATCGGTTAATAACCTATGGACAGTAGTTGAAAACGGCTGTCTAAATCGGTTTATAATTCTACTCTGCAAATCTACTCTTCTAGGGGTGTAGGGCTCACAATTTTGAAGCTCCACCCAGGGGGCAGCCAATGTAGAGTACACGTATATTTGAGTGATTTTCTGTTTAGGGGATAACAAAGTTAGTACAATTAATCGATTTACCATAATTCGTTTCATCTTCGGGGCTCTTTGCTATAGGGGTCAAAACATCTAAAGGCGGCTATTGGTTCATAACTGTAGATGTAGCTGTTGATAGTGTCTTGATAATTCTCTTCCTATTGTGAATAACTTGTGGTAATGGTGTTGATAAATGGTGTATAACTTTTTATCTCTTCACCCTATTTTGAGTTGCCGAATTTTAGTTACAAGTAGAGTTATTAACCGATTGTTTGGAACTTGTTGATAACTGGTGGATAACCTCTTGAAAATCCCTTTGCTACTGTTGAAAACTCTGTTGACAGCCTGTTAATAACGAAGATCTATTTATTGAGTTATGAGTATGTATGGTGTAAACTAACTTGACAATGTTTTTCTGCGGAAGTGTTGTGGTTGCGTCGCTCTTTTGGTTAGATATAAAGCGTTTGGTGGCTAGCCCTACTCAGCGTGCTGGCAAAGGCTTGCCACCGTGGTGAGTAGGGCTAGTCTGGTCGGTAGCAAGGGCTGGTCACCAAACGGTGTTTTTGAGGGGTGGAAAATGGGGGTAGATAGCTGCAAAAAAGCCAGTCTACATAGGTGGACTGGCTTTGATAAATCTATTATATGGGGTGTGTATTTACTGATAACACTCTACAAATTCGGTGACTATTTTTAGGGCATCACTAGGTAGGGCTTTCATGGCGGCATCGTATAGTGTTGCCGGTATTTTGTAGTCCAAGTTAGCTTCGGCAATGCTGCCTGCAATGCAAGCAATGGTGTCGCTGTCTCCTCCAAGGCTTACCGCGAGTCGGATAGTATCCTCGAAAGATGTGCTTTCCAGATAGCATACAATGGATTGAGGTATAGTGCCTTGGCAACTTTCGTCAAATCCATAGCTGGGGCGGATGGCTTCGATGGTGAAATTGAGGTCGTAGTTAAACTGCTCCTCTATATAGTTTTTTAGATCGCTTTTGCTAGTGCCTTGGCGGGTTAAGAAGATAGCCGCCGCAATGGCTTGAGCGCCCTTGATGCCTTCGGGGTGCGAGTGAGTGCATTCTGCCGATAGTTTGGCTTCTGCCAGTACTTTTTCTAGATCGTCGAAAGCCCACGCGATGGGACTAACACGCATGGCCGAACCATTGCCCCAGCTGTTGTAGGGTTTGGGGTCAGGCGTTTGAAGCCATTTGCGGAAAGCGCTTCCATAGCCTCCTTTGGGCATGGGGTACTTGTTGCCCCAGTAGCGCATAGCACTTTGGTAGGGGATGTCGCTAAGAATAGCATCTGCTATAGCAACGGTCATAATGGTATCGTCGGTAATATCACTTTCCTTTGTGATCAGCTTGAAATGGTAGTCTTTTGTGCGGTCGAATTCATAGGCGCTGCCCACGAAATCACCAATGATAGCTCCAATCATAGTATATTTATTTATGTAGGTTTTATATAAGAGCCTTGTTGGGGAGAGGTGTCAGGGTAGAGAGAGCTTCTTTTTTCTTCTTGGCCAATGCATTTCTAAATCGCTAGAAAAAAGAAATGGCGTTGGGCTTTTGAATATTATTATCATGAGACTCTGGACTGCCTTAACACAAATAATAAACAATAGCCCACGCCAATGTGAAATAATCTTTCACCTTTACAAAGTACATAAATGTACAGCGGCGTAAGTGTTCTGTCTATCATCCTTGTGTTACGAAATTGTCCAGATTTCATGACCGGATAGTATAAAAACGCTTAACTAGTAAGTAATGTTTTTCTCACCCTTGAGAATATCTGCAAAATTACAGAAAAGATATATAACAGAAAAATATATTTTAACAAAAAAACGATAAAACGATATTTTTTTTCAGGATGCTATTTTTTAATATAAATGTACACGTAGGCATATTCTGATTACAACAGAATGGCGGAACTAGCTTAAATTAAGTAAAGTATCGATGTGGCGGAGATGAAACATTTATACATCTGACCGGTGGGGCAGTAATAAGGAGGCTGAATAAGATTGTCAATTCAGCAAAGAAATCATTGTAGATGTGAGATTAGAGTAGTCGGCGAATGAGGAAATGAACAGGATACCAAACGGCCAGCAAGCCAACTAGTATCACAGTGGCAAACACTAGCAGCACGTCTTGCCAGTGTACAGAAACGGGATAGGAGTTGACAATGAAGCTATTGGTGCCATCGCCTAGAGCAATGATGCCATAGTGTTGCTGAATGAAGCATAGTATCAGTCCGAGAACAATACCTGCTATCGCTCCAAAGAAGCAAATCATTCGGCCCTCTGTGAGGAATATATTGGTGATTAGACGATTGTCGGCTCCCAGTTTTTTAAGTGTTTGTACGTCGTCGCGCTTATCGAGTATCAACATCGATAGCGAACCTATCACATTAAAACTAGCAATAAGCAGAATGAAAGTGAGGAAGATGTAAGAGATGAGTTTCTCGATCTCCATGATGCGGAATACGTCGGACTGCTGTTCGTGACGATTTTGTACAATAAAGTCATTGCCTAGCAGTGTGGTTATTTCCTTTTTAAAGGCGTCGATAGATGTGCCGGGCTTGAGTTTGAGCTCTATAGCGCTAACCTCTGTAGTGTAGTCAAGCATGCGGCGCACAAAGTCTAGCGAGGTAAGGATGTAGTTGCAGTCGTACTTTTGTTGCTTCACGGCAAACACTACCCCCGGCGAAAAAAGATAGTCGCTTTTAAACGAGGCTGCCGGATTGGCCATATTGACGCGCCCCTCTCGCTTGGGCATGAATACTTGTAGCGGATGCATAAACTGGATGCCTGTGCCTAAGGAGTAGACAAGCTCTAGCCCCATCACACCATAGTCCACCTCATGATCTTTTAATTGGAAATCTCCGGTTCCTATCAGTATGCTGTCAATAGCAGTAAGTTGTTCGAAATTATCTTCCACCCCTTTTATCACTGCCATTATTTGTCGGTCTTTGTACTGCACCATCGCACTTTCTTCGAGTGTTTCGGTAAATACTTCGATTTGTGGCATATTGCGCAGAGACGCAATGCGCTGGTCTTGCGCATCGAAAACCTTTCCTTCGCGGGTGGTGATTTTTATTTCGGGGTCGAAAGCGGTGAAAAGGTTGGATACCATATCCTGAAAACCATTGAACACCGAAAGGGTGCATATCAATGCTAGTGTGGCAAGTGTCACTCCACACACCGATATGCCCGATATGATGTTGATGGCATTGTGCTTCTTCTTCGAGAAGAGGTAGCGACAGGCTATGAAATGGGATAGCTTCACTTCAGCAGTCCGTCTATCTTTTCGATATAGTCCAATGAGTCGTCTACAAAGAATTTCAAGTCGGGGATGATGCGTAGCTGCTTGCCCACACGGTTGCCAAGCTCAAAGCGGATAGCTTTCTTGTGCTCGGTGATGTTGCCAATGATCTCTTCGCCTCTATCAGATGGGAAGATGCTGAGATACACACGAGCAATGCTCATATCGGGACTGATACGAACAGCGCTCACCGAGATTAATACACCTGGCATAGCCTTGGTTTGTAGCAGAAAGATTTCGCTTAATTCCTTCTGAATTAAACGTGATATTTTTTGTTGGCGGGTTGTTTCCATACTTCAGTCCTGATTATGTTTATATATATAACACAAAATTACACAAATATATAAACGGTAGACGAATATAAAACTCCTTTTTTAGTTTTAATAAGTAAAACGTTCACAATTGTGTGACTAAAAATACAAAAGCCTTGTTTTGATTAATCAACATTGAAATAAATAATTATAAATAATTGCATTTGTAACGATTATGTTTAATCTTCTCATTATAAAATAAATATATTTGTCTGTTTTTTGTAAAATGCGACACTTGATGAAGAAAGTAATCTCTGTTTTCTTACTATTTATCAGCACTTTTACTCTTGTATCTGCCAACTCTGCCTCTATTGTCGATTCTCTTTATCATGACATCGAAATAGCCGAAAGTGCTGGTGATGCGGAGCGTGCCTACATGGGCTATAGGGCATTGAGAGACGCATACGATTCTATAAATATTGATATCAATCGCAACCAAGTTGAGGATTTACGTCGCACCTACTTTGTAGACGACCTTAGCCTTCAAGAAGCGAAACACCGAGTGACTATGCTCCGAGTGGTTTTAGCAGCTGTCATTCTCTTATCTTTTATCTCTACCCTAGGCTATTTTATGGTGCGAAGACAAAAAGCAAGGCTAATTGCTTCTCAAAAGTATTTGGGCGAAATGCAACAGCAGGTGGCCTATTCACTTCGTAATAAAAGTCTTTATCTCTCTAATATGAGTCATGAGATTCGTACCCCTCTAAATGCCTTAACAGGATTCTCGTCTATATTGTCCGAGTCATCTGCCGATCCTGCTTTGGCTAAGCAGTGTCGCGAACTGATAAAATTTAATGCAGACCTATTGTTGAACCTCATTAATGAGGTGGTAGATATCACCTGCTTGGATGTAGAGAATATATCTTTCAACTTGCAGCGAATAGAGGTGGTAAATCTTTGTCGTCAGGTGGTTAACACTTTAGATGGCATTAAGCGGACGCAAGCTGTCATCTCTTTCAAGAGCGATATTGATGAACTTTATATCTATACCGATCAGGTGCGCCTGCAACAGGTATTGATTAATATCGTGATCAACGCAACGAAGTACACGCCCGAAGGGAGCATTGTGTTGGAGTTGAAAACAGATCATGAAGGTATGGCTCTCTTTTCTATTACCGACACGGGGTGTGGTATACCCAAGGAGGAACAGAAAAAGATCTTTGAACGCTATCGTACACTTGACGAGAATGTGAAAGGTACGGGTATTGGGCTGTCGCTATGTAGCGTTATAATAAGTAGATTGGGTGGCGATATTTGGGTAGATGAGAACTATACCTCTGGTTCTCGCTTTGTATTTACTCATCCCATGAAAGGGGGTGCGGCATGATGCGTATGTCTTGCATAATGGGTAGACTGTGTGCGCTGTTTATACTGCTGCAGTTTTGTTGCAACTCTTCTTTGAAAGCTGAGGAGAATTTGCAGAAAGACAGTATCATGTTAATAGCCGACACTATTAGCAATGTTAGAGACAGAATTGACTATCTCTTTAAAGTTGGTTCTGTGAATCTAAACGACGAGTGGCGTATTGAATTGATTGATATAGCTCTAAAAGAGGCTGAGGCTTCTAACGACTCTTCGCGTCAAATTAAAGCTCTTTTCGAGCGTGGGCGCCACTATCTATATAGAAAAGATGTGTCCAAACAATATAAAAACTTTGAGGATCTCCGCATCAAGAGTTATAAGTTTAGCGATTATGTCTCTTATTTCAAGATATGGAATAGCTTGTTGCAGCAGTCTGTGGTAAATGGAGATATTGAGTACGCATTGATACAGGCGCAAAAGATGGAAGATGAAGCTCAGCGCCTCTCTTATGATAAGGGGAGAATGCTGGCCCTACAAACGCAGGCTGCAATTTATAGCCATAAAAAAGAACGTAAAAGAAGTCTGGAGATCTATGATCAAGTGATACAGTCGGGCATTATGACCGATAACGAAGTTATTCGTATTCTGCACCGAATGTCGCGATCGCTTATTAATACGAAGGAGTTTGATAAGGCTTTAATGAATATAGAGCGATCTGATAGTGTAGTGAATAAGATTAAATTGGAGCGTCCTGATGCGGCTGAACGCTTTAGGAATCTTTACCTAGAGCAGGAGCTTGCATTTGCTCGCCTCTATCTGTCGATGGAAAATCCACAAAAGGCAAAGATCTATTTGGATCGCTCTAAACAATACTTGTCCCGAAAGAATTTCCATACTCAGGTGTTGCTCTATCATATCGCATTAGGACGATATTATGCCATGGTGGGCAATTACGATGAAGCCGAAGCAGAATTCGATACGGCCTATGGAGTTTTGCCCGAAGAGAATTACTCGTACAGGCTTTATCTGCTCTCTTTTATCGGCAATAATTATAAGGAACAGGGGCGTATGGACGAGGCTGTGGCGGTAGCGAAAAGGGCTGCCGAAATGAGCGATTCGATAAATACAGTCACGCTGGAAAGATTTGAGGAAGTGATACAATCTAATTATCAAATTCAGCGCGGCCTGTTGACAGCACAAAAAAATAAGGCATCTATATACTTTGTGGTAACCCTATTGGCTTCATTCGTCTTGGTGGTTATAGTCATTTTTACGGTTCGCTCTTTTTTTATTAAGTTGCAACTCAGAAAGATTAATTTGGCTACTCAAGATGCTCTATATATGCTTGAAAAAGACAATAAAGCTAAAGAGCAGTTTCTGAAAACCATTACTTTCGAGGTGCGCATACCGCTCAATACTGTAGTTGGCTTTGTAGATCTTCTTTCGAGTGGCGAAGAACTTACTGATGAGGAGGTGGAGAGTTATTCTAAGCTGGTTAATCAAAGTGCTTCCGGATTGATGGATCTTATCAATCAAGTACTAGATATTTCGCGCTTGGAAGCTGGTATGATGAAGTTTAATAAGCAGGAGCTCGATATGGTTCAGCTCTGCAATGAGGCCGTGATGATGACAAAAATGAATAATGCCGGTAAGGGATTAGAAGTGCAAGAAGATATACGAGTAGAATCGTTTGAGCTATTTACAGATCAGCAATGGTTTCTTCGTGTCATTAATTCTCTGCTTACTCCTAGTCAAGATGACGATGTGGAGACTAAGCTGCAACTTAAACTATATTCGGCAGGGAGTGCCCTCTATATTAAGGTCTATAATAGCCCTCTATACCTTGCGCCAAGAAGTCAACAGTATTTGCGTATGCAAAACATGTTGAACAAGTTGGCGATAGAACAATTGGGTTACAGCTACGAAGTAGTAAAAGGGCCCAATGGAAAAGTAGTGGAAATAGTGTGTAAAGCGGAATAGGCGAGAGCCTACAGCTTGCGGATAAGTGTCAGCCCGTCACGAAGAGGTAGAATCACCTTCTCTGTTCTAGGGTCGCTTGCTACTAAATCATTGAATGCAATGATGCCTTGACTCTGAAGGTCTGTGGGGTGTGGCTTCTCAAGCACATGGCCATCCCACAATGTGTTATCGGCAATAATAAAACCACCCTTAGAAAGAAGTGAAAGCGACATCTCGTAGTACTCTATATATTTGCGCTTATCACCATCCATAAAGACTAAGTCGAACGTAACACCAAGACTGGGCGCTAGCTCTAATGCATCACCTATGTAGAACTTAATCTTGTCGGCAAAGGGGGAATTCTCAAACCAGGGACGGGTGAAGTCTTCCTGCTCATCGTTAATCTCGAAGGTGTGGAGCATACCACCGTCTTGTAGACCTTCGGCCAAACATAAGCCCGAATATCCACTATATGTACCAATCTCTAGAATTTGCTTAGGGCGAATCATCTCGACAAACATCTTTAGTAGTCGGCCTTGAAGGTGGCCAGATGCCATGCGAGGGCGGAGAAGTTTAACATGCGTATCGCGATAGAGCGACTTTAAATAGTCGCTCTCCTCGTCGATATGCTTTAAGATATAACCGTCAATGGTATTCTGTTCTTCCATTTATAGGTAACGGTTGCTATTAGGCAGAACGCAGTCTGGTGCGTGGTTCAACGCATCTTCCACTACATTGATTTCTAAGAATGAAGTTTGTGTACCGGCTTTACCGCTACTCAAGTAACCTACCATGTCTGTTGGTTGTAGGCGACCTTCTTTTAGAAGACGACGTAGACCTGAGAAATAGTACTCTTGACCATTAGCAAGTTCTGGCATGTAGATAGCTTCAACACCGTAAGAAAGAGCTAAGTGGCGCATTGTTTTTTCCTTATAGCACATAGCTAAAACAGGGAATTTACCACGGAAAGCAGCTAGGTTGCGAGCCGTACGTCCGCTATAGCTGTCTGTGATGATAGCGCGAATCTTAAGCTTGTTAGTAGCTTTAACAGCTTGTTTAGCTAAGAATGCAGTTACATCATTGCTGTTTTCATCCAAAGGAATACGGATATCGTTTTCGCTAAGTTTATCTTTCTCTGCTTGTGCAGCAATCTTAGCCATTGTTTTAACAGCTTCAACAGGATACTTGCCATAAGCAGTCTCGCCACTAAGCATCAAAGCATCTGTGCGGTAATAGATAGCGTTTGCAATGTCAGTCACCTCGGCGCGAGTTGGACGCGGGTTGTTGATCATTGTATGAAGCATCTGTGTAGCCACAATAACTGGCTTCTTAGCAAGGATACATTTGCGAATCAATAGGCGTTGGATACCTGGAATACGCTCTTGTGGAACTTCGATACCAAGGTCGCCACGAGCTACCATCACACCATCAGCCACTTCAAGAATCTCGTCGATGTTGTCTACACCTTCTTGGTTCTCAATCTTAGCAATGATACGGATGTCGCTGTTGTGAGCGTCAAGAATTTCGCGGATATCAAGTACATCTTGACGGTTGCGCACGAAAGAGTGTGCAATAAAGTCGATGTCTTTCTCTATAGCATAGAGAATGTTGTTGCGGTCTTTCTCAGTAAGCGATGGGAGGTTGATGCGCACACCAGGAACATTAACACTCTTGCGGCTGCCTAGAGTTGCTTCATTTTGAACTTCGCAAAGTAGATACTCTTCGGTTTTGTCAACAACAGTCAATTCCAAATCACCATCATCGATAAGGATGGTTCCGCCAATTGCAAGGTCGTGTACAAAGTGAGGGTAGCTTACAGCGATACATTCGCGTGTAGATTCTTGGTCTGGGTTACCCACAACTTTTACGCGCTCGCCAATTTGATAGGGAATAGGTTCGGCTAGTGAAGTAGTACGAACTTCCGGTCCTTTTGTATCCATAAGGATAGCAATTTGGTTAGAAACTGAGCGTACATTGGCGATTAACACCTCAAAACCTTCACGACTTGCATGAGCTGTGTTCATACGAACAACATTCATACCCGCATCAAACAACTGTTTGATAAAATCAACGTCGCAGCGTCTGTCCGAGATAGAGGCTACGATTTTAGTTTGCTTCAACAACATATATACCTATTATATTATATAACAATTTCTTTTTAAAAGATCTCTTTGCCCTACTTCTAATTGTTGGGCAGAATAAGCACAAAGTCTGTGAAAGACATTTTGCTATTTTTGAATAAAAGCTTCAAGGGCTAAACGATATGAATCAAGCCCAAAGCCGCAAATAACGCCTTTACAGGCGCAAGCTATCATAGATTTGTGACGGAAAGATTCGCGTGCATGTACATTGGAAATATGTACCTCGATCACAGGGGTTGTTACAGCGCGAATGGCATCTTGCAGAGCTATTGATGTATGCGTATAAGCACCTGCGTTTAGAATTATGCCGTCGGCTTCAAAACCAACTTCATGGATACAGTCAATCATCTTCCCTTCACAGTTGGACTGAAAGTAATCAATCTGTATATTATTGTATTTTGCCCTCAGCTCGCCGAGATAGTCCTCGAACGAAGTTGCACCATAAACTGAGGGCTCTCGTTTGCCCAAAAGATTAATGTTTGGACCATTAATTATTTGTATCCGCATAACAAACTCTTGTATTAATTCGATACCTTTGCTCTATTTAAGAACACTAATCTCGACACAAAGTTAGCAAAAAGAAATGAAACTAGTAGAAAAAAGACTAGATAAGGAGGTTCAAGAAAGAATTATCCGCAGATATAAGCAATATTTAAGATTAGAGAAGTCTCTGTCTTCTAATACTTTGGATGCCTATATGCGCGATTTAGATAAGTTGGTGCAGAGCTTGGCTATTGCAAATAAGTTACTTCTTGAAACGACTGTTGACGATATTGAGCTTTTCTTGGCGGGTCTAAATGACATCGGTATACACCCTAGGTCTCAGGCACGCATACTTTCGGGCATTAAGTCTTTTTTTCATTTCCTAATATTGAATGATATGTTAGATGTGGATCCGAGTGAACTTATCGAGGGTCCGAAGACAGGTTTTAAGTTACCCGAAGTTCTTACTTTGCAGGAGATTGATTCGATTATAGCTGCAGTAGATTTAAGTAAAAATGAAGGACAACGTAATCGTGCACTCTTAGAAACTTTGTATAGTTGTGGACTTCGTGTAAGCGAACTTATCTCTTTAAAACTATCGGACTTATATTTTGATGAAGGTTTTATAAAAGTGACCGGTAAGGGGAGTAAGCAACGATTAGTTCCCATCTCGCCACGTGCCATAAAGGAGATTAATCTATATCTTATTTGTCGTAACGAGGGGCGAATTAAGATAGGTTATGAAGATTTTGTATTCTTAGCTCGATGGGGCAACAACATTTCACGCATCATGGTGTTTCATATGATTAAGGAATTGGCTGTGGCTGCAGGGATTACAAAAAATATTAGCCCCCATACATTTCGGCACTCTTTTGCTACGCATTTATTAGAGGGTGGTGCTAATTTAAGGGCTATTCAGAGCATGCTAGGGCATGAATCTATTGCCACTACGGAGATCTATACGCACGTCGATAGAAACATGCTCCGTTCCGAAATTATAGAGCATCATCCACGCAATATTAAGTATTACGGGAGTGAATGAAACGAAATTGTTTAAATTATGATAAATACTTGATAGAGTGAATATAAGTTAAGGTTAAAATTAATATATTTGCTTACTAAATGTTTATTGTATAAATATTGCGTTCATAAACAATTTAATTATAAACAATTAATTTCTATTAAAATGATTAAGAAACTGTATTTGCCTTTATTAATGGTGATGGTAGTTGCGTTTTCTTCTTGTAGCAAGAAAATGGGTGCATTGTCTTCGGACTACTTTACAACAACACCTCAAGTGCTAGAAGCAGTAGCTGGACAAGTTCCTGTAACTATCAATGGTCAGTTCCCAATGAAGTATTTCAATAAGAAAGCTGTTGTTGAGGTAACTCCTGTATTGAGATGGAATGGTGGTGAAGCTGTAGGTACTCCTGCTGTCTTCCAAGGTGAGAAAGTAGAAGGTAATGATCCAACTATCTCTTACAAAATGGGTGGTAACTACACAATGAGAACTAGCTTTACTTATGTACCAGAGATGGCACAATCAGAGCTTTACCTAGTTTTCAATGCAAAGATTGGTAACAAGGTTGTTAACATTCCTGCTGTGAAGATTGCTGACGGTGTAATTGCTACATCTGAATTGATCAACAACACTATTGGTTCGGCTAACCTTGCTAACGGTGACGATGCTTTCCAACGCATCATCAAAGACAAGTTCGAAGATCGTATCATGTTCTTGATCAACTCTTACGACGTTCGTTCTTCTCAATTGAAAAAAGCTACAACTTTTAATAGCGAAGCTGTTGCTGTGAACGATGCTCCTAACAAGCAAATCACTAGCATTGATATCGCTGCTACTTCATCTCCTGATGGTGGTTACGAATTGAATGACAAGTTGTCTGACAACCGTATGAAAGCTACTGAAAAAGTAGTAGATCGCAACATGAAGAGATCTAAGCTAGATTCTCCAGTTGATGCTTCATATACTGCTCAAGACTGGGAAGGTTTCCAAGAATTGGTATCTCAATCTAACTTGCAAGACAAAGAGTTGATCCTTCGCGTTCTTTCTATGTATCGTGATCCTGCTACTCGTGAGCAAGAAATCAAGAACATGGCTGCAATCTACGAAGAATTGGCTAACTCTATCCTTCCTCAATTGCGTTTCTCTCGTTTGACTTTGAACTACGAAATCATCGGTAAGTCTGACGAAGAAATCATCGCATTGTTCCAAACTAACCCAGGTGAGTTGAACATCGAAGAAATCCTTTATTCTTCTACTTTGACTAAGAACCCAACTGAACAAGAAGCTATCTTCCTTGAAACTATCAAGTTGTATCCTAACGACTACCGTGCATATAACAACCTTGGTAAACTAGCTTACCAAAACGGTAACTACGATGCTGCTCTTGCTTACTTCAACAAAGCTAACTCTATCCAGTCTGCTCCTGAAGTTAACATGAACCTTGGTCTTATGTCATTGTTGATGGGCGACAAAGCTGCTGCTGAAGCTTACTTCGGTAAAGCTGCTGGTGCTCCTGAATTGAACGAGTCATTGGGTAACCTTTACGTAGCTCAAGGTCAATACGAAAGAGCTGTTAACGCATTCGGTGATACTAAAACTAACAGTGCTGCTTTGGCTCAAATCCTTGCTAAGGACTACAACAAGGCTAACCAAACATTGTTGGCTGTTCCAGTTCCTAACGCTTACACAGACTATTTGATGGCTGTACTTGCTGCAAGAACTAACAACGTAAACTTGGTAACTACAAGCTTGAAAAGCGCTATCGCTAAAGATCCTTCTTTGGCTAAGAAAGCTGCTACAGACCTAGAGTTTGCTAAGTATTACACTAACACTGCTTTCATCAACACTATCAAATAATTATTGATTAGTCGAATTGAAATCATATAAAATGGAGTTGCCACCTCGAATTAGAGTTGGCAACTCTTTTTTTTTACTCTAAAACCCAGTACTTTTGTGCAAAACAATGATTGATATGAGGAACCTTTTAATTCTGTTGTTTGCGCTTGCCCTCTTCTCGGGTTGTGGCAAGGAGTCTAAGCTGACACAAATTAGTGGAAGCATAGCGGGTATGGGCAACGATACAATATTCGCCTACGATGAATACTCGCTCGATGCTACGTTGGACACTATTGTGATCGAGAAAGGCAAATTCAGTATAGCGCTTCCTATAGATACCTTGAAAATCATTACTCTTCTATTTAAGGATGGTACAGAGTACCCATTGTTTGTTGATAAGAATCAAAAGCTGCAGCTGAAAAGCGACACGGCTAGCTTGCCTATGTTTTCAATAGAAGATGAAGGACCTAATCAGCTTTATTACACCTTAGAGACAGAGCTTCAGGCAGCAGACTCATTGAGTCAACAACAGAAGAGAAACTTGATAGAAGCCTTTATACGAGACAATAACTCATCCATTGTAAGTGTCTATCTGCTTGATAAGTATTTCACTCGTGGCCAGTCTCCTAATCTGACCAAAATTAAAGACCTCATCTCTTCGCTGTCGGGTGTGATGCAAGATCAACCTGCTATTGATGTCATTAATGAGAGAATTAGTGCTATCGATAAGCTCTCTACCTCTCGCTCGGTTCCCTTTTTCAATATCCCCGATTCTACCGGCACTAAGCTCACGCGCAGTACTAACTTTCCCGAAATGTACTTAGTCCTTACTGTTTGGGCAAGTTGGGATGATAGCTCGCGTGTGAACAATGAAGAGTTGCGTAAGATGAAGAAGAAATACGACAAATACGAGGACTTTGGTATGTTGGGCATATCGCTTGATATAGACAGAGATACTTGGATTGATGCTATCAAAACAGACTCGTTGACATGGGAGCAAGTCTCCGACTTAGGAGGAATGAACAGCAGTGCCACTGCCCTGTTTGGTGTGCATACCCTACCTACTAACTATCTCGTATCGCCTACAGGTATCATATTGATGAAAGATGTTTCTGTAAATGATATTTCCAACAAACTCCCTCTTTATTTGAAAAAGGAGAAGAAACCAAAATCTAAAGCAAAAGCTAAATCTCAGAACACAAAAACGGCTAGCAAATAGAACAATCTTTTGTAGCCCACTAATACGACAAACATTATGCTAGTAAAAATATTCGGTGCTACTGTGCAAGGCATAGAGGCTACCCTTATCACTATCGAGGTGAACAGCTCGAGGGGCTGCTTGTTTCATCTTGTTGGACTTCCCGATTCTGCTGTCAAAGAGAGTCATCAGCGCATCATATCAGCGTTGCAGGTCAGTGGCTACAAGATGCCTTCCAATAATATTGTAATCAATATGGCACCTGCCGATATTCGGAAAGAGGGTGCGGCTTATGACTTGCCGCTCGCTATTGGTATCATGGCATCGGCAGAGATGGTTTTACCTCATCGTGTTGGGCAGTTTATGATTATGGGTGAGCTAAGTTTAGATGGAAGTGTCAACCCCATAAAGGGTGCATTGCCTATAGCTATCAAAGCTCGTGAACTAGGTTTCGAAGGTTTGATTCTTCCCCAAGCCAATGCGCGTGAGGCGGCTGTGGTCAACAACCTAGATGTGTATGGAGTAAGCCATATCAGTGAGGTGATCGATTTCTTCAACGAGAAACGTCAGCTCGAACCTACTATAGTCAATACCCGCGAAGAGTTCTACAATAGCCAAGCACACTTCGATTTAGACTTTGCTGATGTAAAAGGGCAGGAGAGTGTACGTCGCGCTTTGGAGGTGGCAGCCAGTGGCGGCCACAATTTAATCATGGTAGGCGCCCCAGGAAGTGGAAAATCCATGATGGCTAAAAGACTGCCTTCTATCCTCCCACCATTGACTCTATCCGAAAGTTTAGAAACTACCCGCATTCACTCTGTTTCGGGGATGCTCAATCGAAATACATCACTTATCTCGCAACGTCCTTTTCGTGATCCTCACCACACCATCTCGCAAGTAGCGTTGGTCGGTGGTGGCAGTTATCCACAACCTGGTGAAGTAAGCTTGGCTCACAATGGTGTGTTGTTTCTCGATGAATTGCCCGAATTCAATCGCCCTGTGCTCGAGGTATTGCGTCAGCCGTTGGAAGATCGGCATATCACCATATCAAGAGTAAAATATTCAGTTAGCTATCCCGCTAGCTTTATGCTGATTGCTTCTATGAATCCTTGTCCTTGCGGATTCTATAACCACCCCACTAAGGCGTGTGTTTGTTCTACCGGACAAGTGCAGAAATACCTCAATAGAGTCTCCGGCCCTTTGCTCGACCGCATAGATATACAGGTAGAGATTGTGCCAGTGCCTTTCGATAAAATGTCCGAGCGACATGAAAGTGAAGCAAGTGCAGTTATACGTCAGCGGGTGATAAAAGCTCGCGAAGTGCAAGCCCAACGCTTTGCCGACCAACCGGGCATCCATTGCAATGCGCAGATGACTAGCAAACTAATCGCCAAATATGCCCAGCCCGATGAAAAGGGGCTTCAACTGCTGAAGAATGCAATGGAACGGCTCAACCTCTCAGCACGGGCTTACGACCGCATACTAAAGGTGTCGCGTACTATTGCCGACCTCGAGGGGAGCAATGATATCCTCTCTAACCACATAGCCGAGGCCATCAGCTATCGCAACCTCGATCGCGAGAACTGGGCAGGCTAATACGGTAGAGGTCATCTGTCAAGCGGTAAACTCAATCACCGCATAAGTAGAGTCAATACTATTCATTAATAGGAACAACTTATTATCTTGCCGGATAAGCTGTGGATAGATTAAGTCGCCCAGTTTAGCCGGCTTTTTGTATTCCACCCTTACACGTCGCGGAGTAAAGTCCTCGGGTAGATATTCGCAAGCCAAACGTATATAATGGGCATTGTTCATGTGTCGGTTGTAGTCGATGTCGTTGCGCATCACCGGCACCGCTTCCGAGCTCAAGGCTTCTACCTTAGGTACTACTATTCTGCGATCCAGGTATTCCATGTCATACTTTGGGTCGATCGTCATGCCCTCCACCATATCGGCCTCCATTTTACTCAATCGGCCTGTAGCGTGATTCACACAAACTCCTGTGCTCCACGTAGCATAACAAGGCAGACCTGCTTCATCAAAGATAATAGTGTTGCGATAGCCATAATAGCCATTGCACTCGTACACACTAGTGCGTACTGTTAGCCTCTCCTTATAGGATGGCACTCTTATGATATCTACTTGTCGGGAGTAGAGCAACTGAGTGATATTGTTGTTTCGCATATAAGCCTGAAACTGAGGCTCCGATTCGAACCACAGCTCCGAACAATCTTGCATTAGTTGAAAGGCCGAGAAGAGCTTCAGTTTCCCATCTTCTCCTGTCTTGCTAGTTGTCACTATTTCATGAGTAGTAAACATAGTATTTATCCTTTTATAGTTGGGTTTAACGAAAATGCTAAATAATCAGTTCACTAAATTATTTGGTTTTTGTCAGTGTCGCAAATTTATTTCCCTTGATTTACAAGTCAATTTACGCTATATTTGTCCTAAACTACATTTTTAATATCGAGAATACTCATGAAAACAAAACAAGACTTTGAGCTACGTACAGTAGCCGGTGAAAATATCTTGGTAGCAACAGGAAAGATGTCGACCAACTTCTCTAAGCTGATCTCTCTAAACGACTCTGCCGCCTATCTTTGGAAAGAAGTATCGGCTATGCCATCGTTTGATGTGAATACTATAGCAGATTTATTGATAGATCGCTACGATGTAGATCCTGCCATGGTGCTAGTAGATGCACGTGCCATTGTAGAAGACTGGGCAGAAGCCGGTATTATAGATTTATAGACTCGCCCCCTTCAACTCCTCGATAGTTACTACTTCTTGGCAGGCTGCCAAAGCTTCTGCACGATGAGATATTACCACGATAGTTAGCGAAGGGCACTGCACCTTTAGGTGTTTCAGTGTCTCGTTGATGGCTTGTTGTGTCTCTTCATCCAAAGAAGAAGTTGCCTCGTCTAGTAGCAGTAACTCCACGTTGCGGTACAGCGCGCGAGCTATACCTATACGTTGGCGCTGACCTCCCGAAAGCTTGGAACCGCCTTCACCAATCTGCGTCTGCACCCCATCGGGCAGGGAAGCCACGAAGTCGCTCAGCGATGCTTGCTGCAACACCATTTGTATACGCTTATCATCTACCTTGTTTCCCATCACTATATTATCCAGCAACGAGCCGTTTAGCATAAAAAGCTGTTGCGACACATAGCCTATCTGGCTTCGCCAATTCTCTTTAAACTGTTCGCTGAGTTGCTGCCCATCTATCTCTATGCCTCCTTTTTGTGGTGATATAAAACCCAGCAGCAGATAGAATAAGGTGCTTTTCCCGGAACCCGATTCGCCCTTTATGCCGATGAAATCCCCTTTCTCAATTGTCAACGAGAGCTTTTGAATCACATCTTTACCATCCTCATAGCAGAAGTCAACCTCCTTAAATGAAATACTCTTGTCGAAGGTTATAGATTGGCTTTCTCCTTTAGTTTTCTCGCGTTCATCATCTTCTTTTATCTCATCAAGTAGCTTCAGGGCAAACGAGTTGCTGCGCATCGTAAATATGGCATTGGTGGTTTTAACCACTCCCGGCATCACTCTATAGATGGCGATTGCAAATAGCCCCACCACGATGCTGAGCGATGATAGCGATAGAAACTGTGCTGCACCTACCAGCACCACAACGGCACATACCACAGTGAACTCCAATACGCGTTGTAAAGAGGCTTGCAACATACCTCTGCGCGAGGCCAAAAGTCCTTGACGTTGAAGCAACGATTCGTACTGTTTCGCACTCTCGTCAAACATTCCGCTTAGCGCCATGTCGCCAAATCCCACAAAGGTTTGTTGCAGCAATTGCGCTTTGCGTGGATAGAGCTCGTAAAGCTGTTCGCCATAGCGGCGGATGCGTTTCTGGGTGAGGTAGTAGTAAAGTATGGATATAGGGGCAAAGGTCAGTACCACAAGGCCAAACACCTTGATGTTGTATACCATTAAAGCGATTAGAACGATGACAGTAACCGTTAGCTCGCTTATTAATCCTACAAATGGGATGAAATAACCCTGAATCAGATACGCCGCTACCCCCTCCACTTTATTGATGAGTCGATGGCTACTATTTTGCTTGATGAAAAGAAAACCATTATTGTAATAAAGACGATAGAGTCGAAGCGAAAGATACTGGGAAATGTCAAACAACATCCTGCTTTGACGGTAGCCTAGGTACGAGGTGAGCAGAAACCGTATAAAAGCAATTGCAACCACAGCTATCAATACGGAATAGATAAAAGAAGCGGTGCTTTCGAATCCGCTGTGTTCGTATATAGCGCTGAGGTAGGGATTTTCGGTGATATTATTCTCCCCCAATATCATCACTAATAGTGGCAAGAGTAGCCCTAAGCCCAGTAGGTCTAGCCCAATCATTAAGAAAGAGTTTGCGCCCGTGAATACAACTTTGCGTCGCAAGGCTTTGGGCAGAATCTTATAGAGTATAGTGAATGCTTTGAATATGTTTTTTGTCGCCATAGTCTGTTACACTGCAAATTAAAAATGTAAAGTTACATTTAATAGTGCCTAATTTAGCTATTTTTGTCTAACTTATCGAGAGGGAAACATGAAAAACTATAATATAGCGGGATGGACCTGCACAGTAACTGGAGATATTGAGGTGATAGGCAATAATTATGCCCCCTTTGCTTGTGAAGCTGCACCTAGTGACAACACTCTGCTGTTCAATCTCAATGTGTTGGGCAATGCCAACCTTGGAGAGATGGAACGCGGCCAACTGTTGGATACCTACCCCGACGAATCGCTTCGTATCGACATGTGTCGTCTTCAAGATAAGTGGCAGATGGTTTGCTACGAACCTCATGAGTCTACTCCTTTTTCCATGGTAGAGGCTTCGGCCGACTACAGTAAGGTAGTTCTCTACATCTACGATGCTAGACTTGCCGACTTTGCTTTCAACAATGCTATGATGATCGTTTATGCTTGTGCTTCAGCCCTACGTGGCGACACCTTGTTGTTTCACAGTTCGGTGGTAGTCCATGAAGGTAAAGCCTACCTCTTTTTGGGTAAAAGTGGTACCGGAAAAAGTACACATACCTCTCTCTGGGTAAAGCATATTCCAGGTAGTAGACTACTTAACGACGATAATCCTGTGGTGCGTATATTGCCCGATGGCGTTAGCGTGTTTGGCTCCCCTTGGAGCGGAAAGACACCCTGCTACATCAACGAGAGCTATCCTGTGGGGGGCATCGTTCGTTTGTGGCAAGCACCTCACAACCAAATTGAACGGTTGCGCCCTGCTGCCTCGTTTGCAGCTATTATGCCTACTGTCAGCACGCTGCCTTGTAGTGATGGTATCACCCAAGGCGTACGCGTTGCTATTACTAAAGTGGTAGAGCAAGTCCCCATCTATCGCTTAGATTGCCTGCCCGATGAGGCTGCCGCACAGTTGTCTTTCACTACACTCACCGGCCGATGAAGAAGATTACACTCCCCAACGAGCTAGTTATTGCCGAAGTAAAGAAATTGATCGACGAAGGCAAAGAGGTCACGCTGCGTGTCAAGGGCAACAGCATGCTCCCTTTTATTCGTGGTGATAAAGACTTTGTGGTGATGCGCCAAGTAGACGCACCCTTGCGCCGTTGGGACATCATCTTGGCTAGAGACACAGAATGCAGGTTGTTGATACATCGCATTGTGGCAATTACGCCCGATCGTGTCATTATGATGGGGGATGGCAATCTGGGCTACACCGAGAAGTGTCTTCACAAAGACATCATTGCCCGAGTAGAGCAGATCCGTAAAGGAGATAAGCTTATCAATTGCTATAGCAAGTCCATGCTGGCTAAGACCATTTGGTGGCATCGACTACTCCCTATACGTCGCTACTTATTGGCTATTTATCGTTTGACACATAAAAGATAACTACGAATGACAAAATCTCAAGACGAGAAAGCTTTTTTCTCCTTGCTGCGAGCAGGACTATGGCCTAATCATCAACCCGACGCCGATTTATTCGGCGAGCAAACTGATTGGAATGAAATCTTTATTCTCTCCATGCAGCAAACCGTTACAGGTTTGGTGTGGGATGGCATGGCGAAACTCCCCTCAGAGCTTCAGCCGCCAAAGGCCTTCAAACTAAAATGGTATAGCTATGTCTTGAAGATAGAGCAGGGCAACGAGCAGATCAATGGCAGTGTGGCCGAGATTATTCCTGCCTATCAGCAGAGTGGCCTACACCCTGTGTTGCTAAAGGGAGCAGGTTTAGCGGCGCTATATCCCAACCCTCTACACCGTTGTGCGGGCGATATGGATATCTATGTGGGCGAGACCGATTATGATAAGGCCAACCGAGTGGCGCAATCCATTGGCTATAAAATGGGGAGCGAAAGCACCTATCACAGTCATCTAGACCGTGGGACTATGGTGGTGGAAAATCACCGTAAGATGGTGGCTATTTTTTCGAAACCGTTGCAAAAAGAGTTCCTTCGTCAGCTCTCGGCATGGTATCCCAGTGGTGCCGCATCGGTTCAGATAAATGGTGTAGCTATTCCCGTTCCGCCAGCTCAGTTCAATGTATTGTTTGTGTTTCTGCACATGTACAAGCACTTCATTCAGATGGGTGTCGGCCTACGCCAGTTGTGCGACTGGGCCATCTTGCTGAACAGTACTTCAGTATCTAGCCTTGAACTAGGCGGTTGCAAAAAGGGGTGGGAATATCTGGGACTGTTCTTAGTGGAGTATCTGGGTTTAGATGCCGAAAAGCTACCCTATTACAATCCAGCTATGCGCACTGAAATGGAACTAGCAAAGGAGTTGATATTAAAAGATGGAAACTTTGGGTTCAATGACGTAGAGTTTCATACTAAGCGCCCAAAGAGCTATTGGGCAGGAAAACTTTTTTCTATGCGCTATCAGGCCAACCGGTGGTTCAAAGTGCTTCGTATTCAGCCTTCTCAGGCCATGAGTTTCTTGCTGATCTATCGCATACAACTTTCTATAGAGCAAATCGTTAAAGATCGATTCGGGAAGTCTAAGTCTAGAGTCAGTATGTAGAGTAATGAAGTTTAGCATACCTTATGTTAAAGCTGCAAAATGCTAACTAACCAATCCATTATCAGTTTGTTATTTCTATACTTAATAGCTAAACCTAAACTGATATGTATAAGTCTCTAGTTCGCCCTTTTCTGTTTCTATTCGATCCGGAAGATATCCATCGATTTGTATTCGATGGATTGAGTTTCTATAAATATATACCTTTTGCCCGCAAGGTGGTTCGAAGCACTACGCATTCGGCTATCGAACTAAAAGGTCTAAAGTTTAAAAGTCGTATTGGTCTTGCCGCCGGAATGGATAAAGGCGCTGAGGTGTACGACGAGCTGTCCGATTTCGGTTTCGGCTTCATCGAAATTGGAACGATTACCCCCAACGTTCAGGTAGGCAATCCTAGGCCACGTATTTTTAGGTTGGTCGAAGATCAATCGCTTATCTCGCGAACAGGTTTCAACAACCCCGGTCTTCCGGTAATACTCAAGCGCCTTGCCAACTCAAACGATCGCAACTATATCTTAGGGGCCAATATCAATCGCGATTCTACCTCATCAGGCGAACAGTTGGAGGCCGACTTCTTACTACTTTTCACGAAGCTTTATGCCGATGTAGACTACTTCACTTTGAACTGGGGAAGCATAAATCCCGACGACTTTGAGGCTGTGCTTCTGGCATTGACCGGCTATCGTAAAACTCAAGAAGAGCAGCGCAAGATATTTATTAAGCTCCCTGCCGATATCCCTATGGAGGTACTCGACCTTGTAATACAGTTGGCGCGCCAATACCATACAGATGGTTTCATCGCTACCGGCCCCACTATGGACCGCCGTGGGCTGAAGCACCTAACCCCTGACGAAGGAGATAAGATTGGTGCAGGAGGTGTGAGCGGTAAAGGCTTAGGAGATAAATCGCTAAAGATCGTTCAACATTTGGCTAACCTCGTAAAAGGGGAGTTTATCATTATAGGTGCAGGCGGGGTGATGACTCCAAAAGATGCTGTTGCAATGATAGCTGCAGGTGCCGATCTGATACAAATCTACTCCGCTTTTATCTATGGCGGCCCAGGCATTGTAAAGTCTATGGATCGTGCCTTAACTAAGAAGCATTAAAATTTGTAGAAATAAATAGACCCCTTTCTGCTAGCAATCTAAAAATATTGGCTACTTTTGCCACCACTGTTGGGGGTGCATCTTTCTATGGAAGATGCTGAGATAATACCCCATGAACCTGATATGTATAATTACAGCGTAGGGAAACAGGCGGATATTATTCTCTTCATAGATGGCAAATTCCTATGCTGTCTATCCTATAAGAAGTTTTAGTTACCCTTCCTGTTTTAGCGCTATGCTATTAACTAGAACTTCATCATAATAACAACTCGTATGACATATAATCGTGTATTGTCTATCGCCGGGAGTGATTCGGGCGGTGGGGCAGGCATTCAAGCCGATATTAAAAGTATATCGGCCAATGGCGCTTTTGCTATGACAGCCATCACAGCCGTCACTTCACAAAATACGCTGGGTGTACAAGGTGTTTTCCCACTGCCTACAACGGTGGTGCAGTCGCAAATCGAATCGGTGTTGAGCGACATCGGTGCGGATGCAGTAAAGATAGGAATGCTCCACTCGGCAGAGATTATAGATGTGGTGAGCCAAGCACTACAGAAGTTTGCTGCTCCTAATATTGTACTCGACCCCGTGATGGTGGCCACATCGGGCGATAGACTTTTCCAAAGTGAGGCACTCGAAGCCCTCAAAACCAAACTTATCCCAATCAGTACACTTATCACGCCCAATCTTCCCGAAGCCGAAGCGCTATGGGGTAAACCGGTAGTAACCATCGAGGAGATGCGACAAGCGGCTCATGCGTTGTCGCTTGGTGGCAAGATCTCTGTGCTCATCAAGGGTGGACATCTTGCCGGTACTAGCCGTTTGTGCGATGTGCTGTTCGATGCTACTTCAGGCGAACTCGAAGAACTCTATAGTGAAAAAACAGAGACAGAGAACACCCACGGCACAGGTTGCACGCTTTCATCGGCCATAGCGGCTTGGTTGGCTCAAGGATACAGTGTGAGCGAAGCGGTGAAACGTGGTAAAGCCTATATTGCTGAGGCCATCGAGGCGGGTAGTCACTATAAGATTGGCGGTGGTCATGGCCCCGTGCATCACTTTTATCAACAGAATAAATCATAACTAAATAACGAACAATATGGAAAACTTTAGAATTGAATATCCGGCTTCGGAAAAAGTATATATCAACGGTACTCTCTTCCCCGATGTGAAGGTGGGTATGCGTCGCATTAAGCTTTGTGGTGCAGGCAATGCCCCTGTGTATGTTTACGATACGAGTGGTGCTTATAGCGACCCGTCTATCGAAATCAATCTGGTAAAAGGACTACCCAAAGTGCGTGCCGAGTGGGTGAAAGAGCGCAAAGGTGCATGTATCACCCAGATGCACTATGCTAAGCAAGGCATCATCACACCCGAGATGGAGTATGTGGCGATTCGCGAAAATATGAACAATGAGGCGTTGGGCATCAAAAGTTCCATCACGCCGGAATTTGTACGTCAAGAGATTGCCGAGGGTCGTGCCATTATCCCTGCCAACCGCAACCACCCCGAGGCTGAACCGATGATTATCGGCCGTAACTTCTTGGTGAAGATCAATACTAATATTGGTAACTCTGCGCTCTCTTCGGGTATCGAAGAAGAGGTAGAAAAGGCGATTTGGAGCTGTAAATGGGGAGGCGATACTATCATGGACCTTTCGACGGGTAACAATATCCACCAAACGCGTGAATGGATTCTTCGCAATTCGCCTGTGCCGGTGGGCACAGTGCCCATCTATCAAGCTTTGGAGAAGGTAGACGGAAAGATTGCCGATTTGAGTTGGGAAATCTATCGTGAAACACTGATTGAACAGTGCGAGCAAGGGGTGGACTACTTTACAATCCATGCCGGTGTGCGCAAAGAACATGCAGAACTGGTGAAGACTCGCAAGACGGGTATCGTGTCGCGTGGTGGATCTATCCTTACTCGCTGGTGCCAGATTCATAATGCCGATAACTTCCTCTATACCCACTTCGAAGATATCTGTGAGATATTGGCAGCCTATGACGTGGCGTTCTCGCTAGGTGATGGTTTACGCCCCGGCTCTATCTACGATGCCAATGATGAATCGCAATTTCTTGAACTAGAGACTCTTGGCGAACTGACCTTGAAAGCTTGGGCACACGATGTGCAAGTGATGATTGAGGGGCCTGGCCACGTACCGATGAACAAGATTGCGGAAAATATGCAGAAGCAAATTGAGTTCTGCCATTCGGCTCCTTTCTACACCCTTGGCCCTTTGACTACCGATATTGCTCCGGGTTACGATCATATCACTTCGGCTATCGGTGCGGCACAAATAGGCTGGATGGGTACAGCGATGCTCTGCTATGTTACTCCTAAAGAGCACCTTGGATTGCCCAACAAAGATGATGTGCGCGAAGGTGTGGTGACTTATAAGATTGCTGCTCATGCTGCCGATCTTGCTAAAGGTCACCCCGGTGCACAGGTACGCGATGATGCCATGAGTAAGGCACGTTTCGACTTCCGTTGGGAAGATCAGTTCAACCTAGCACTAGATCCCGAGCGTGCTCGCGAATACTACTATGCTAATGGTGCTCACAAAGAAGGCGACTTCTGTACGATGTGTGGACCTAACTTCTGCGCCATGCGCTTATCGAAACAAACTGTCTAACCGACCACTATATATTCACAACAAAAAAGCATCTGTCAACTCTGGCAGATGCTTTTTTTATTAGATCTCTATATCCTCGAAGATAACATTGGCTATGGTCCACTTCTTCATCCTTACATGAAGTGCTATGGAGAAAAGCCCAAGTGTGATGACACACAGCAGCCACCACCAAACCCAGTGTTGAGCCAAGTCCTTTGGACATCCAATAAATTTTAGTCGTTTACCACAAACCACAGTGTGGTGATAGGTGGCGCGGTACTTCATGCAAAGCGCCCACGGATAGGCCAGCCCAAGCGAGAAGACGCACATCAGCGTGTATTTGATTTGCAGTAGCAGATAAGCCTTAACAGACTCGTCGAAATAGGAGTTATACTTTTTGCGGTTGCTCACTATCGTTGCTTGGTCGAGCGCCATTTGCATCTTCTGTTTCATATGGATAGTTTGATTTGAATGAATAAAACACAAAAGTAGCTGTTTTCTCTTTTAACGTCTAAGTATAATCTTTAGTTTTGCATTTTTGTAAGTAGAATGATGAAAGAATACCCCGTTCTGCGCCATCTGAGGCGCTTTTTATTAGGCCGTTGGTGGATAGCCCTACTCCGCTCGGTGAGTAGCCTTTGCCACCGTGGTAGCCAGCCCTTGCCAGCAACGTGGCAAGGGCTAGCCACCAAACCGATTGTTAGGGGCTTATCCATACTGCTTGTTTTGCTACTTTTTTACCCTGCTCTATATGCCCAACAAGCCACCTTATCGCAAAAGATGAGCAGCATGGGACTTAAAAGTGTAACGGCTGCCGATAGCACTATACTTGTCGATTTGATATACACGCGCAGTGATAATTTTACGGATCAGGTGCTTTATGAAGATTTAGATGAGGCCTATCTTCACCCTCATGCATTGGCGGGTTTGCTAAAGGCCCAAAAGGCGCTGAAAGATTTATATCCACGATATAGTTTAATTGTTTACGATGCAGCTAGACCCATGCAGGTGCAACAACAAATGTGGCGTGTGGTGCGAGGCACTACTTTGCGCAAATATGTATCCAACCCCGCCAATGGTGGAGGGCTACACAATTATGGGTTGGCTGTGGATGTTAGTATTGTAGATGAGGAAGGTGTACCGCTAGCTATGGGTACGGAGGTGGATCATCTTGGCGAGGAGTCGCACATCACCCACGAAGCCGATTTGCTACGCGAAGGCAAATTGACTAAAAAGGAGGCGGACAATAGATTGCTTCTTCGACGGGTGATGCGAAGTGGTGGGTTCAGGGCATTGCCCTCGGAGTGGTGGCACTTTAACTGGTGTAGCCGCCAGGAAGCACGTGAGAACTACCAGCTTATCCCCTGATTTGCGGCAAAGGTTAGACATAAAAAACCGTCCTTCTATAAAGCTTATGGCCATATAGTAGGGCGGTTTTCTATCCTTTATTCTAAGTACCTATTTATAATCGAGAAATAGAGTTGTGCATACTATTGCACCCCTTCTGTGGTCATCACGACCCTTTTCATCGTACCGTCAGGGTTATAGTATAGCTTGTCTATACACACCGAACGGCGGAAACTTCCTCCTTGGTGGTTGATACCCCCATTGTGATAGATGAAGTACCACTGGCCATCAAACTCCACTATGGCTTGGTGGTTGGTGTTCGAATTGCCTGCCAACTCGTTCAATATCCCTTTGTATTCCCACGGGCCATTGATGCTGCGACTCATGGCATAGCATATCTTCTCTGGAAATTCTGACGCATACGACAAGTAATACCAGCCGTCGCGCTTATGTAGCCAAGGTGCTTCAGTGAAACGTGGCAAGTCAATAGGGACGATAGGGCCATCTAGCTCAATCATATTCTCTTTTAACTTAGCGATGTAACACTGTGTGTTGCCCCAGCAAAGGTAAGCTTGTCCGTCATCATCGATAAACACCGTTGGGTCGATATCGTCCCAGAATATTTGAGTCTGCTCAGTAGTCATGTCGTTTGTAACGATTGCCGAACCACGTGCGTCCTTAAAAGGGCCTACAGGCGAGTCGGAAACAGCCACCCCGATAGATTTACCGGGGATGGTGCCATGCTCCACGGTGACATACCAGTAGAACTTACCATTACGTTCGATCACTTGGCTAGCCCATGCTTCTCCTTTAGACCATTCGAAGCTTTTGGCTTGAAGCGTCTGAGCATGCTCTGTGAAGTTCTTCAGATCTTTTGTAGAAAGAACCACCCACTCATTCATCAGATAGTACTGTTCGGGTGCAGGACATTCATCGTGTCCGGCATAGATGTACAAAGTACCATCGTGTACCAATGCAGCCGGGTCGCCAAGATACTTGTGAGTGGCAATGGGGTTACCCTTTGCCGTGAAAGTAAAGTCTTGCTGCGCATAGAGAGGCAGTGCTGCCAGTCCTACACAACCAGCAATCATTGTCTTAATCAGTCTATTCATAATTGGTAGTTGCTTATTGCTTGTTGAACTTATAGATAGCAAATGTGTGTGGTGCAATGTCGGCAGTAAGCATGTTTCCATCTATGGCAACAGGTGACTCTTGTGGCACCACAGCATTAGGCTGTTCGATGGTGTTTTCAAGATCTGTATTTGGAGAATTGAAGGTGATGCAAGTACCGTTGGTTAGTTTGTTGTTTTTCTTTAAGCCGGCAAAGTTCAAGCTTACAGGTTGAGCTTTATCCGATGTGTTCACTACCTTCACAATATACGATTGAGTAGGCCCATCCCATACAGCACTAGCAAATAGTCCGTTTTGTCCCTCTTGTCCCGACACTGCTACCTTGTCCATAGTCAATGGCACTACATTGGTACCCTTGTTGTGCGAGTAGAGCTGTTGCACATAGTAGCTACAAGTACGTACCGAGTTGAGGTTGTCGAACCAAATCATGTCCGGACGCCATTGCCAGCCATCAACGTGTGCAAACAGTGGAGCATAAGTAGCCATGTGCACGATGTCGGCATTACGTTCCAATCCGGTCATAAAGGCTGCTTCTAGTAGCGCTGCGTTGAAGTGATTGTATTTTTTCCCTTTACCATGACAAGCATATTCGCCAGCAAATACCTTAGGACCCTTACGGTCGTAGTTGTCATAGCGATTACCTTGCGACAAGAACCACGATTCTGGTCTGTAGAAGTGTTCGTCTACCATATCTACCTTCAAGTTCTTCATCTCCGGCCATAGGTATTCAAACTGTTTGCCTTCCGAGTCGGGGCCCGAGCTACCAATGATTTGAACGTTAGGATAAGCCTTGCGAATAGCGGTAACAAATGGCTTAAGGCGTTCGGGATACTCTTCGCCCCATTGCTCATTGCCCACACCGATATATTTGAGGTTGAAAGGTTCAGGGTGGCCCATTTCGGCACGCACCTTACCCCAAGTGGTGTTTACGTCACCGTTGGCAAACTCGATAAGGTCTAATGCGTCTTGTATGTATTCGTCAAGGTCGCAAGTGGCCACATGGGCAGCAGGATCTTGATTTTGGAATTGGCACGATAGTCCACAGTTTACAATAGGAAGTGGTTCGGCACCAATCTCCTCAGATAATAAGAAGTATTCGTAGAAGCCCATTCCGTAAGACTGGAAGTAGTCGGGGAAGAAACGATATTTAAAGGTATAGTGCCAGCGGTTTTCGTTGAGTGGACGGTTTTCTACCGGTCCAACAGACTTTTTCCAGTCGTAGCGAGTTTCTAGGTCGGTTCCCTCTACAATACATCCTCCGGGGAAGCGGAATACACCAGGATTGATATCGGCCAACGCTTGTGCTAAATCCTTGCGAAGACCATTCTCGTGTCCATTGAAGGTATCGACAGGAAATAGAGAGATATGCTCTAGATCGACACTACCCGGGCTGTCTAGAAAGATGCGAAGGTGTGCTTTAGCCTCTGTCACCGGTGAGGTAAACACCAGCTCATATTTTTTCCACTCGTTAGAGTTGATTGATAGATCCTCTTTAATAAGAGCTTGGTGGTTCTCGTCCAAGTTGTTTTTAATCAACTCCACGTTAATCTTTTGATCTTTACCACGTGCCCATACCGTGAAGCGATATGATTCGCCTTTAGTAAGTCCGATACCAAAGAAACCTTCGTTCTCTAGTCCGGTATGTTTATGTCCATGTCCGGCATTGCTTAGACGAACATAGTGAGGGTTATTTTGGAAAGGGCCATCGTTCATCAACTCTACGTTGCCAAAGGTATACCATCCCATCAAGTTTTGTGGGAATTCGAACGAACGGTTCTTAATCAATTCGGCATAAAGACCTCCATCGGCTGCATAGTTGATGTCTTCAAAGAAGAGTCCATACATAGTAGGTTGTATAGGTGCCCCTATTTTGTTGGTTTGAATGACAAAGTTGGATGTGTCCTGCGCATTGAGCGACATCCCTGCGGCAATAGCTGCTGCCGCCAGTAGCGTTTTGTGTAATCTCATAGTCTTATATTAATATTAAAAGTTATTTTACTTTCTTGCCCCAAACAGAGTATCCCTTTTGATCTAGGCCTGTAAAGAGAATGGTTTCCGTTTCGTTTTCCCAGTCATGTCCGGCCATTACTAGTAGGTTGTTTATCTCTTCGCCGGTAGCGTTTATTTTTAATGTCTGCTTCTTGGTGTTGAAGTTCCATTCTCCGTCTCCTGCCTTGCCTTCTTTGTCGAAGCTGATAACAGAAGATTGGGCTACTTCATCTTTTCGCAGATCACCCTCTCCCCAAAGTATCTGTCCGGCTATAAGGTCGCGAACAAGGGGTGGCTCTGCAATGCGTATCACTTCCCATTCGCCCACCAAATCGTTACGATCGAATACTCTCTCGGGAGTACCGGTATAGCGTTGTGGTGACACTACAGGCCATCCACTCTCTGTGAAGAATACCTCTCTAATGTGCAAATCCATCATGTGATTGCCGGGTGACAATCGTCCTTGGTGAGCCATAAAGTAACGACCATCTCCGGCATCAATTAGTCCGCAGTGAGCTGTGCCCGCCCATCCTGGGTGGTTGTCAAAGCGATAGGGTGCTGTGAGGATAGGTACATTATTGGTTGTATCTTTTATGTCATGTCCGTAGAAGTCGCGAAATGGTCCTTCGGGTTGGTCGGCATAGGCCACTCTAACATTGTAAGTGGTCATCAAAGGGTCATAAGATGTAAAGAGGTAATATTTATCCAGTTGAGGATGGTAGATGATTTCGGGTGCTTCAAGATTATCTTTTGCATAGTCGGCACGGCGTGCTATGAGGTGGCCTTTGTCGCCATCGGTAGCAGCAAGTCCTGTAGCGGGGTCGAGCTCCATCGCAAATAGGCCGCCAAAGTACGACCCATAGTGCATCCACCATTTGCCGTTTTTAGCGTCTTCAATTACCGAAGGGTCTATTGCGTTCATTGTGTCTTCCTTAGCTGTTTTTACTACGCAGCCTTTTTCTATCCAAGGTCCTACCGGTGAATCCGATTCAAGCATTCCAATATACGAAGTGTTTAGTCCAAAGGCCGAAACACAGTAGTAAAGTCGGTAGCTGTTGTTGTGGACAATCATGTAGGGTGCCCAGATGTTGGTAGCTCCCTTACCGTTGGCTTGTTGCTGTACCCATTCCACCGCTTCTGTCGGTATATTTGGTAGTGCCCATCCCACAAATTCCCAGTTGACAAGGTCGTTCGACTTGCGCATCTGAATAAAGCCTAAAGGTATATCTTTTTTTGCAGCTTCCTCCCTATCTTCTGCGAAAATTGCATCGGTGGAATACATGTAATAAGTGTCGCCTACTTTTCTGCAGGCAGGGTCGTGCACGTTGTATGTTCCCCATGATTTATAGTTCTCCATCCCTACGACTGCTGTATAGTCATCCGGCCACGGATTGGGTGCTGAGGTGATAGTGAAAGTTGCAGGTGTATGAAAAGAGAAATAGACTCCGGCAATAGCTATTAAGAGTAGGGCTATTGTAAATAATCGAGCTATGCTGCCCGAGCTAGAACTTTGATTTTTGTTAGACGATGAATTCATAGTATTGAGTTTAATAACTGTGGCAAATATATGCCGAAGAGTCATCTAGCCGGGTGGACAAATATATAATATGGGTGGACATTAGAGTAAAATGTATACAAAAAGTGAAACAAACCGACGCAATTAACCGTCTTTGATATATCTTTGTTTTTATTTACCTAAACATCTGAAAGCACTATAATATGCCAAGAATACTACTTTTCATACTATTATTCTCATTTATAATACCCGATAGCTTTGCATTTGTCGATAGATCAAAAGAATGGGCCGAACGCTACAATTTTTCTTCTCTATCTATGAATGATGGTTTGCCTTGCAACTTTGTAGATGATATGATAAAAGATAGTAGAGGGTTTCTATGGCTAGCTACACTTGGCGAGGGCGTGACGCGCTACGATGGTTCGGACTTTGTGTTGTTTAATATGGGCTCTACTCAAACTAAACTTCGTAGCAACTTTGTGCGTACCATTTGTGAAGACGACTTTGGTCGTATATGGGCCGGTAGCGAAATGGGGCTGGATGTCATAAATATATATAGCCTAGAGCAGGAAACACCATCTAGTTTTGAAGGCAAACTTACTCCTTTCTCTATTCTTCCTATACATTATATATATAAGAGTAAAAACGGACACCTTTGGCTGGCTTCAAAAAACAACCTATATCGTATCAGTTTTAACGACCAAGGAGATGTGAAACAGATAATCAAAGTCTATGAACTATCTGATGAGAGTGAATGTGTTCGAACTATTATACAAAGAGGGGATGAGGTGCTTTTCAATAACGGCATTAGCATTATATCTCTAAAGGAGAACGAGGATAGATATGACTGGACTACCGAAAAAGCTCCTTTAGTGGTGATGCCATTATTAAATTCACGTGTTCAGTCTATCTACCATAAAGAGAATGAACTTTGGGTGGGTACGATAAGTGGCTTGTTTCGTTTCGACCTACTCGGTGGGGCAGTGAGATGGTATCTGCACGATCCACAAGATGGGTCTTCGCTCTCTCAGAACTTTATCACTGATATAGCAGAAACGAGTGATCACTACTTGCTGGTATCGACTTTCAAAGGTATTAATGTTTACAATGCCTTGACGGATAACTTTGAACGAATTGATAAAGATGGCTGTGGATTGGGAGCTAACAACCATCTTTCTAATAGACTGAACTGCGATTTTATCAACTGTATGCTCATCGATGACGAGATGGTATGGGTGGGCACGGAAGTTGGTGGTCTCAACTTAATATCAAGGCGCAAACTCTATGTAGACAACTATTTACACTCGCCTTCACAGCCGGGAAGCATATCCCATAATCCGGTTAATGCCATATACGAAGATAGTAAGGGAACACTTTGGGTGGGAACTGTAGAGGGCGGACTAAACCGCAAGAAAAAGGGGGAAGATTATTTCTCGCATTTCACGACTGACTCTCCCACAAACTTATCGCACAACTCGGTGAGTTGCTTTACCTCTGATGCTAAAGGCCGTATATGGGTGGGTACCTGGGGAGGTGGAATAGGCAGGGTAGAAATCAATCAGAGAGGTGATGCTACCTTCCATCCTATTTCTAGCGAAGATTTTACCGATTTCTCTGACGGATTTATAGGAGTGTTGAGTTACGACGCAATCAACAATGCTCTTTGGGTGGGGACTGCTCAAAGCGTCTATGTCCATCTACTTGAATCGGGAAAGGTGCTGGAACCTTTAAAGGGCGCTATACCGGGCGGCATTGAGGGATGTACGGGCTATTTCATTGATGATAAAAGCCATCTATGGATAGGTATGGCGGCTGGCTTGTGCCGAATAGACTTACACACCTTGCATGCTCCGCGTTTGGTGTATCAACTGTGGCGCAATAAACTGGATGACCCCGAGTCGAAGATTCCTGAACGTGTAACCTATATCACGCAATCTAAAGACGGTACGATGTGGGTAGGGAGTAATGGCTACGGATTCTACTACTCTGTTGTCGATGATAATGGAGAATACCACTTTAAAGGATTGACAACCGAGGATGGACTAGTCAATAATAGTGTGAGAGGTATAAAAGAAGATCTCGATGGAAATATATGGGTGTCGACTACCAACGGACTCTCTTATTACAACCGCCAACAAGATAGTTTTGTGAACTATGGCGAACGTGATGGATTGGCCTGCAGTCAGTTTTACTGGAATGCCATAGAGTATGGCCGAGAAGGGGAACTGTATCTGGGAAGTGTAGCCGGACTATCAATAGTGAAACCGGGTGTGCAGACCACTAAACTTGTGGATATCCCCATTGCCTTTACTCAGACTAGGGTGGCAAGTAAGGATGTGCAACCTGTGGATGGTAAGCTCAAAATGCACGAGCGTGATAAGACACTCTATCTTGAGTTTGCAGCTCTAGATTATAGTTCGCCTACCTCATCGGCCTATTCGTATCGCCTAAAGGGCTTTGATAACCAATGGGTACGGGTGTCGGCCAACCGTCGTACGGCTGCTTTTACCAACCTAGATGCGGGCACCTATCAGTTCGAACTTCGATATGCTCCCTATGGAAGGGAGTGGCAACAGTTGGAGGAAACTCTAACCATTGAGGTCGTTCCTTACTTCTATAAAACGGTGGGGTTTATTGCGCTTGTTTCCTTATTGGTCCTCTTTATTGGTTATCAGTTATGGAACTGGCGTATCAGATCGCTGAAACTACAACAAGAGCTGCTTCATAGAAAGGTAGAAGAGAGGACACGCACTTTGGAACAACAGAAGATGCTACTCACCACTCAAACTAACGAGCTATCGAGGCAGAATGAACTATTGGTGGCGCAGAATGAGAAGATCACGAAGCAGAAGACGCAGATTCTCACGATGAGCAAGAAGGTGCAAGAACTTACGGTGGATAGATTGTCGTTCTTCACCAATATCACGCATGAGTTTCGAACTCCGCTTACACTAATCATAGGCCCTATAGAGCGTGCACTTAAACTAAGTAGTAATCCTTTGGTGGTAGAACAACTCAACCTTGTAGAACGTAACTCTAAGTATCTGCTCTCATTGGTTAATCAATTGATGGACTTCCGAAAAGTGGAGTCCGGAAATATGTCTATAATGCTAAAGGCCGGTGACTTTAAGAGCTTCTTTGAGGAGGTGATAGCTCCGTTCCGAGATTTTGCAGCAAGCCATGGTATAACTTTAGATAGTCATTTACGGCTTCCCGATCGTTCTATTATGTTCGATGAAGATTCTATGCGCAAGGTGTTTACCAATCTGGTGGGTAATGCCATGAAGTTTACTCCGAAAGGTGGCAAAGTGAGCGTATTTGTATCGACTATGGCTCATCAAGGTAGTTCTTCGCTCTTTATCGCTATAAAGGATACCGGTAGCGGAATACCCGAACCGGATATTAAGCGGGTATTCAACCGTTTCTATCAGTCGCGAAACCAGCAATATGAGTCTATGTCGGGCCAAAGTGGTACAGGTATTGGTCTTTATCTCTGCAAGCGTATCATTCAACTCTATGACGGAGAGATTGCAGTGAAGAATAATCGCAACGTAGGGTGTTCGTTCCGTATAATGTTGCCATTGCAGTTGGGTGACAACAGTGCAATAGATGAGGCCGGCCAACAAGAAATGATGCCGATGAATCTCAAAAGAGATGTAGAGAGTCAAACCATACCAATGAATATATTAGTGGTGGAAGACAATAAGGATATGCGCGACTATATATCGTCTATCCTTCGCTCACGATACACTATCCTTGAGGCAGGACATGGGCTAGAGGCATTGGAGGTTCTAAAGAAACAATCAGTAGACTTTATCATCAGCGACCTGATGATGCCTATGATGAATGGTATTGAGCTATCAAGACAGATTAAATCAGACTTTACTCTATCGCATATTCCACTACTGATGCTGACAGCAAAAACGGCCGACGAATCGCGTATTGAAGGGTTTAAAGTTGGGGTGGACGAGTACCTACTCAAACCATTTGAAGAGGAATTACTACTGACACGAATAGATAATCTACTCGAGAATCGTCGTCGCCTGCAACAGAAATTCTCTATCAGCATGGAAGTCGATACGCTCAATATTGATTGCGAGTCGGCGGATAAGCGTTTCATGGATAAAGTGATGGAGGTCGTTAAAGACAACTTCCGCAACTCCTACTGGGAAGTGAGCGACTTTGTAGATGCTATGGGAGTGAGCAAGAGCTTAGTAAACAAGAAAATGCAAACACTAACCGGACAAAGTGCCGGACAATTTATACGCAACTATCGACTAAACATTGCACGAGAACTATTAGGGCGTAATGCTAAAACGAAAGGGCTGAATATTTCGGAGGTGGCCTATGAAGTAGGCTTTAACGATCCTAAATATTTCACACGCTGTTTCACGAAGCAATTTGGTGTAACGCCATCATCGCTACTAGATTAACAGAGAAAACACATAGACACATGACGAAAATGCGGAATAAGGGTTCTATTTACACTTTTATCCACTTTGTTTATTCTTTTGTCCACCCCCAATGAGGGGCTTAGGACTAGCTTTGTACCTTAGAAAAACAAAATAGCAACCCTAAAAATCTATATTATGAAGACAAAAAGTTGGTCATCGCTTCTGATGGCTGCATTTGCAATTCTTTGTTTGTGGTCTTGTAAAGACTGGGGTCAGATAGATCCACCAGCCGGCAATCAAGTCTACCCAAAACTAGAATTGAAAGGAGCATTTAAGTTCGAGGAAGAACTATCTCCTGAGACCTCGTTGCTCGTTGCTTATGACAACGGTCAAATCCCTAAAATTGTAACCGACGAAGAGAAAGGAAAAGTATTGCAGCTCGCTGGCGGGTATGCTCGTTTCACCAATCCTTTGTACGATGTGAAGATTCAAACAGCTGCATCTGTTACCTTCTGGGTAAAGACAACTGAAAACAACCTCAATGGAGCTATTCTTAGCTTTGCCAACGAAGACAACACATCCAAGGTGTTTTTCACACCTAACACTTGGTTGAGTTTTACTAGCCCTACGGCTTCGCTTGATATCAACAACCCTAGCACGTCTACTTCTACAGCTTTGACTGCTGATGAATGGCACTATGTGGCACTGATTATGCGCACAGATGGCTATACTATATATATAGATGGTGAAAAGAGCTCGGAAGAGTCTTTCACAGGCGACGATACCTTTAACTATTCAGAGCTGGTAAACTCGTTTATCCAGATGCCTTTCCTTTATTTGGGATATGGATCGAGCGTTGAACCACAAAAAATGTGGATTGACGATATCAGTGTATATAGAAACGTCATCACCTCAAAAGAAATCAGCGTACCGGCTATTAGCGGTGGCGAAGAATATAGATTCCCTCCACGCGGTACAGTGGGCTACTACAAATTGGATGGAACTTTTGCCAATAGCTTAAATCCTTCACAAAGTGGTGAGTTGGTTACTGTAGAACCTCAAGCAACACCTTCTGACTTTATAAGTGATGCAGAGCGTGGTTTGGTATGGAATCAGCAAGAAGGTTGGACAGGACATGCTAATGGATGGGCATATACTCGTTTCACCAACCCATTAAAAGGTCAATCTATTGAAGATGGTGTAAGTGTAAGTATGTGGTTGAATCCTCCACATTTGAATTGGTGGGATCAGATCTTTGTATTGAACGATGGTACTAGCAAATTCTGGTTCAATGCTATCGGCTACCTAGGCTATAATGGCGATGGTGGTTATTTCGACTGTCACAACAACAACGCAGACAATGCACTTGAACCCGGAGTATGGACATTAGTTACCATCAATATGATGGCAGATGATTTCGAGGTGTATTACAACGGTGTATTGAAATTCACGAAAGACAACAATGCAGCGTATGGTGGCGATATGGCCAGCTATAACACAATACTCAACATGTTTACTACTGCCAATGAGTTCTTCTTGGGCTATGAAACTTGGTGGAAATGTGCTCCATCAATGGTGGATGATATCTTCTTGATGACTCGCCCATTGACTGAGAAAGAGATTCAAAATCTATTTGAAGATACTAAGAAAGGCAATGGTGGTGCGCCTGTTAACCCATCTTTTGCACCATCACTATTTGGCTACTACACATTAGATAATACGTTTGCTAACGCATTGAATCCTTCGCAAAGTGGTGAACTTATCACGATGGAAGAACAGGCAACGCCTTCTGACTTTATGGTAGATGATGTGCGTGGTGCGGTATGGAATCAGCAAGAAGGTTGGACAGGCCATGCCAATGGTTGGGCCTACACACGCTTTGACAATCCTTTGAAAGGAAAATCGGCTCCAGAGGGTATCAGTGTAAGCCTTTGGTTGAATCCTCCTCACTTGAACTGGTGGGATCAGATCTTCGTAATGAACGACGGTACTAGTAAATTCTGGTTTAACGCTATTGGCTACCTAGGCTACAACGGCGCTGGTGGATGGTTTGACTGTCACAACAATAATGCAGACAATGCTCTTGTACCTGGAGTGTGGACATTGGTTACAATCAACGTATTGCCCGACGGCTTCCAAGTATTCTACAACGGTGAGTTGAAGTTTGACAACGAAAACAATGCTGCATTTAATAGCGAGAACCCCAACTACGGTATGATAGTGGATATGTTTACCACTGCCAATGACTTCTTCTTGGGTTACGAAACTTGGTGGAAATGTGCGCCATCTATGGTAGATGATATCTATCTATGTGCTAGCCCACTAACCGAACAGCAGGCTGCAGCGATGTATAATGCAACCAAGAAATAAGTTAGAATCTAATATTTAAAAAACACTATATGAAAGAAAAGAAAATAGGCAGAGCATGGGGCATAAAGAGTCTCTATATGCTACTGACACTTAGCTTTCTGTTTATGAGTCAAGCTGCATTTGCACAGTCAAGAACTGTGACCGGTGTGGTAAAAGATTCGGCAGGTGAGCCGGTAATTGGTGCCAGTGTTCTTGAAAAAGGTACCTCCAATGGTACAATCACTGATTTTGATGGAAACTTCTCGATACAAGTGAGTGGAGATAAGGCCGTGTTACAGGTAAGTTTCGTAGGATATACCCCACAGGAAATAGCTGTGGGGGGCAAAAACTTCTATAACATAGTGCTTCAAGATGATACTAAGGTATTGGATGAAGTTGTTGTAGTGGGTTATGGTGCTCAAAAGAAGGAGAGTGTGGTTGGTGCCATCTCTCAAGTTTCTTCAAAGGAACTGTTGAAATCGCCAGCTGCCAACGTGTCGCAAGCCATAGCGGGTAAAATTCCTGGGGTGATCACTACACAGACTTCGGGTGCTCCTGGTTCGGACGATATGCAGATCTTTATCCGTGGTCGTGCTTCGTTCGCAGGTGACAACCAACCTCTAATCTTGGTGGATGGTGTAGAACGTTCGTTCTCGCAAATTGCTCCAGACGATATTGAAACCATCTCTACTCTGAAAGATGCCTCGGCAACAGCCGTATATGGTGTGCGTGGTGCAAATGGTGTAATGATTATCACGACAAAACGTGGTCGTCAGCAAAAACCTGTAGTGAGCTTGACGGCTAACTATCAGATTCAATCGCCTACACGCAAAGATAACTACTTGGATTCGTACAACTCTGTATCGCTGCTCGAAGAAGCTTTGGCCAATGACGGCTTAGCTTCGCAATACTCTGCTGCCGATTTGGATATGTATCGCAAATCATCGGCTGGCCAGCTTTCGGGGCTTGAGGCATTGCTCTATCCTAATGTAGACTGGTATGACACAGTGCTTCGCAAATCGGCTCCTGCTCAACGCTACAATGTCAACATTCAAGGTGGTACTAAGCGTATGAGTTACTTCGTGTCGGGTGAGTTCTACGATCAACAAGGCTTGTATCGCGACTTCAGTACGGATGCTTATGGTAATAAGTCTAACACAGGTTTCCGCCGTTATGCTTTCCGTGCCAACTTGGACTTCACATTGACTAGTGACTTGCAGATGTCGGTGAACTTCGGTACACGTTTCGAAGAGCGTCGTGGACCAAATACTTCAGAACGTTCGGATTATAGCGAAGTGTTCTATGAATTGAACTCTACTCCGGGATGGATCTTCCCAGTGAGCTATACAGTAGGCGAAGGCGAAGACCGTCAGACACTTTATGGTGGTAGCTCGCAGTATCAAAACAATATCGTTGGACGTTTGGCCAATGCCGGTTTCTATCGTGCAACAAACACTATTAGTGAAACCAACTTCATCATTGACTATAAAATGGACTGGTTGACACCTGGTTTAAAAGTTCGTGGTATGGCCTCGTTTGACTACGATGCTTACTACAATCGTAAATTTGCGGCATCATTTGCAACTTACGAATTGAACGACCGCGCCAACTTCCAATCATTTGATGCCTACAATCAGTTTAACAGTGACACAGAACTAGCATATGCCGGAAACGATCAAACGACTATCTATAAGCTGTATTTGGAAGCTCAAATCAACTGGGCACGCACTTTTGGTAAAAACGATATCACAGCGATGGTGCTATACAATCAAAACGATTATCGCTTCCAAGCTAACTTGGCTGAACGCTATCAAGGTTTGGTAGGTCGTGCCACTTATGCTTATGACAATCGCTATTTAGCCGAGGTGAACTTTGGTTACAATGGTTCTGAAAACTTTATCAGCGGCAAACGCTTTGGTTTCTTCCCCTCGTTCTCTTTGGGTTGGAGAATCAACAACGAAGAGTTTATGAAAGGCACTGAAGACTGGTTGAGCTCATTGAAGCTCCGTGCTTCGTACGGTCAGGTAGGTAATGATATCTATAAGATCAATGGTGTGAAACAGCGCTTCTTGTACCAAGCAATATGGTCGCAAATCAGTAATGACTACTATTTTGGAACTACTGGACAAACAGGTATATTCGAAAGTCAATATCCTAACTACGGTGTGACTTGGGAACGTGCTCATAAATACAATGCAGGTATCGAGGCCGGAGTATGGAATAACAAACTGACGGCTAACATCGACTTCTTCTACGAAAAGCGCAATAACATCTTGACGCCCTATGCTACACGTCCACAATGGGTAGGTGTAAATATGGCCGCAGGTAATCTGGGAGAAACTAAGAATAAAGGTTATGAAGTAGAGTTGAAATACAACGACCAAGTAGGAAGTGATTTTAATTATTCATTAGGCTTTACTTACTCGCATGCTAAGAATGAGATTATTGGTATGGACGAGCCCGACTCTAAAACAGACTACCGCAAGCGTGAAGGTCATGCCATTAACCAATACTTCGGGTTGGTATGTGACGGATTTGTAACATCGGCCGATCTTGCTAATCCTAACTTCCCTGTATCGACCTATGGCAATGTGCAGGTGGGTGACTTGAAATACCGTGATATGAACAACGATGGTTTCATTGACGACCGTGACGAAACATTCATCGGTTTCAGTGATATCCCTGAAAACACCTACGCGCTATCTCTTAATATGAATTACAAGGGAATTGGTTTTAACATCATGTTCCAAGGAGTGAGCAATGTGAGCCGTTTCTATGATGCAGAGGCAATGTTTGCCTTTGTGAATGGCGGTAAGGTACGCGAACAACATTTGGAGCGTTGGAATCCTATGATGAGTGAAGCCGAAAACTTGGCAAGTGCCACTTATCCACTATTACACTATGATGGAAATGGTGACCACAACCAACGTGCCAACTCATTCTTCTTGAGAAACGGTAATTTCTTCCGTTTGAAAAACATTGAGTTGAGCTATAGCTTCCCACAAAACCTGATCTCAAAGATCGGTATGAGTGATTTGCGTTTCTATGTGAATGCTAACAACCTTGTGACTTGGGACAAACTAGATGGTCTATGTGACCCTGAAAGCAACGGATCAAACCGATACCCAATTATGAAGACGGTGAACTTTGGTGTTAATATTAAATTCTAATAGAGCATGAAAAAGCAATTATTATATACAGCATTTGTACTAGGAATGGCTACCTCTACTTTGACATCGTGCGAAGATGTATTTGGTGGTTTCCTAGACAAACAGCCCAGTAACGAGCTGACCGAAGAGCAGGTGTTCAGTGACTGGAATACGATGAAACAGTTTCATACGGATACTTACAACTTTCTGCTCAATGGGGCCCGCCGCATCAATAACTCGTGGCTAGATACCGCTACCGACCTAGCGCATACAAGTTATGCTAACGGAGGAACACGTACCAGCTTCAATATTGGCAACTACTATGCGTCGGGTGCCAGTAGCGAGCTAGCAGGTATTTGGGAAAGTCGCTACCGCGGTATTCGTAAGTGCAATATGCTCTTGGAACGTGTTGACCTTGTTCCAAAAAATGCGGATGACTCAGAAGAAAAATATGAAAAGGAGAAGAGAAACTTTAAAGCAGAGGCACGCTTCTTTCGTGCTTATTTCTACTGGGAGATGTTCCTTCGCTATGGCCCAGTGCCTTTGGTGACAGAGGTGCTCGATCCAGACGGAGACTTGTTGAGCAACTACACTACACGCCCATCATTGAAAGAGTATGTTGTGGACTTTGTTTTGAATGAGCTTAACGAGTGTGAGTCTGACATGATCGATTACGAAGAGGGTTCGAACTCATCGAATGCCGGTCGCGTTACTCAGGCAGCTGCTAGTGCCCTGAAATCGCGCATCATGCTCTACATGGCAAGTGACCGTTTTAGCGCAGAGTCGAGTGTGACATGGGCTCAAGCCGTACAAGCAGCCGAAGAATTTATTGCAAAACACGGTGCCAATTACAGCCTATTTACTGATAACAACCCAATAGATGCATATACTAATGCTATCTTGCGTACAACTTATGAAGGTGGAAATAAAGAGGTGATCTTCTTCCGTAATGATGTTAAGATTGGTTGGGGAGCTATCGCATCTGATACACCTGTAGGCGAAGGTGGTAACGGTGGTATGTGTCCATCGCAAAACCTAGTAGATATGTACGATATGGCCGACGGAACATCGCCTTTCGCTCAATATGATGAAACTGGTGCACCTGTGTACAATGGCACATCTACTCCTGCTGTGAATGCTAGTAGCAATTACAACGATGCAAGACCTTGTGAAAACCGTGACCCACGTTTGACCGCTAGTGTTCTGTACAACGGTGTGGCTTGGGGCAATGGTACAATCAATGTTTTGTTGGGCCAAAGAGATAACCCTATAGGCAATGCCAATGCTACACCTACGGGATACTATACACGTAAATATATTCCAGAATCTATACTAAGTTCAGTACACTCTGGTTCTAGCTATCGCAACTGGGCATTGATTCGCTACGCTGAGATATTGCTCAATTACGCCGAAGCGTTGAACGAGTCGGGTGCTAGCCGCGAACAAGTATTGAATGCTATTCAGCCTATCCGTGATCGAGTTGGCTTGACAGCTTTGCTTGTAGATCGTAGTGACTTGCAAACAAAGGAGCAAATCAGAAACTTCCTTCGCAAGGAACGCACTGTAGAGTTGGCATTCGAAGAACATCGCTCATGGGATGTACGCCGTTGGAATGTGGCCCAGAAAGCTTTGGCGCGTCCTATATATGGTGTGGACGTGACGATGCAAAATGGATCAATAGTCTATACACGCAAAGTGACACAACAACGCGTATTCACAGAGAAAATGTATTTGTACCCCATACCGGAAGTGGAAGTGTGGAAAACAAACATTGCAAATAATCCCGGATGGTAATCTTAATTCTAGTCTATTATGCATACTAATAATATATTAAAGAAGATGACAGAAGCTAAAAGATTGATGCTTCTATCAATCGTCATACTGTTGAGCTGTGTGGCCTGGGCACAAGATGGCCAAGTGCTCCGAGGCCGAATAGTGGATCCTAGTGGTGATCCCATACCGGGCGCTGTCGTAAATGTTTCGGAGGCTAGTCGCATAGCCCTTTCAGACAAAGACGGTTATTTCAACCTCAAAAATGTAAAGCAAGCCGATGAACTTTGTATAAAGAGTGCAGGTTATCTGTCTACTACTGCCATTGCCGAGTTTGAGCCTGATTTCCAAATTGTAATGGAACCAGACGTAGATATGTACACACATACTACTCCTGTGCCTTTTGGTCGCAAACCTAAAAAACTAGTTACTGAGTCTACCTCTGTGGTAACCGGCGAAGAGCTGGAAAAACACCCTGTGACAGTATTGCAAAATGCCTTCACATCGACAGTGACTGGTATGCAGACCTATGAGTGGGCCAGTGAACCAGGATGGACAGAAACTGCTATGTATATTCGTGGCCTTCGTACTATGAACAAGAATGCACGTAGCCCGCTAGTTATCGTAGATAATGTAGAGCGCGACCTTTCGTTTCTTGATGCCTATCCTATTGAAAGTATTACTATATTGAAAGATGCTGCTGCTTGTGCTATCTACGGTATGCGTGGTGCCAATGGTGCAATCCTTGTTACTACTAAACGTGGTGAAGCGGGTAGAACCAATATCGACTTCACACAAGAAGTGGGTTTCCAAACCCTGACAGGAAAAATGGAGACGCAAAACTCTTATAATATGGCATTGACTCGCAACCAGGTGAGATACTTAAGTGGTCAAGACCCTATGTATAACGACTATGACATCGACATGTATCGTCGCTTAAGCGAAGGGGAACAGCTTACTGGAATGGACCAATATAGATACTATGATACCAACTGGTACGAAGAGCTGTATCGCGAGAAATCGCCTATGTACAAGACCAACTTGACGGTGAGCGGTGGTAACAACCGTGCTCGTTACTTTGTATCTTTCTCTTATCTTCGTCAAGAAGGTATGTGGAATGATAAATGGACTGAATACAATGATGGCTTTAGCACTCAGCATATGTTGAACCGCTACAATCTCCGCTCGAATATGGATATTGATATCAATAAATTCTTGAACGTGTCTATTGATTTGGGTGGTCGTATAGATAATATCTCTCAACCATTAACAGGTGTATTCGACCTTGTTACTTTTGGTGCTGTGGAAGCTAATCCAATGGAACCGGTATACACTCCTAATGGACAAATCTACGCATCGAGTACAGCTACCAATGCAGGTCGTCTATTGGCTTCATCGGGTATCAACAAGAATCGTCGCCGTAACCTATACAGTACGGTGAATCTTACAGGAGACTTGGGCAGCCTTGTTCCTGGCTTGAAAGCCAATGCTGTGATCAGCTTTGACTCGTACGAGACTTTTATGGCACAACAAACAAATAATGTGAACTCGTACAACTATAATTATACGGCAAGTGTAGGCAGTGTTGATGAGTATGAATATACCCGTTTCTCTACCTACTCCGCTTTATCGAATCCATCGACTACTCCACGCGACTATTATTACAACATCAACTTCAACGCTGGGTTTAAGTACGCGAATACATTTGGAAAACATTCTATTGATGCGGCAGCCTTTGTGCGTACCTATCAAAATGTGACACATGGTTATGAATCGTCTAACCGTTATTTATCTTTCAATGCGCTAGCTACGTATTCTTACGCTAACCGTTATATTGTTTCGGGTAATATCTCGCGTATGGGTTGCGATAACTTCTCGCCCGACGATCGTTGGGGAACATTCCCCGGTGGTTCTATCGGTTGGGTGCTTTCCGAAGAAAACTGGTTGAGATCTAAAGATATTAGTTTGTTGAAAGTGCGTGCTTCATATGGTCGCGCCGGACAATCTTATACAGGTGCAGGACGCTATCCATATCAAGGAACTTATGCATCGGGCAGTGGCTATTCATTCGGTACATCTCAATCTTATATCAATGGTGTATACGAAAGTAAAGCAGGTAACTTGAACAACAAATGGGAAATCTCGGATATGGTGAATGTGGGTTTGGACTTCGACTTCTTCCAACACAAGCTATATGGTGCTGTTGACTTGTTCAAAGAATGGCGTTCTAATATTTTGGTGACACGTTCTACTGTACCTACTATCTTAGGTGTAACAGCTCCACAAGACTCTTATGGTAAAGCCGAGTCTAAAGGTTTAGAAATTACTTTAGGACACCGCAATACCATTGGTAAGTTTAGCTACTCTATTGAGGGTATGTTGACTTGGAATACCAATAAGATTACAGAAATGGATGAACTAGCGCCCAACGTGGAGTGGCAACGTAAAACCGGTAACCGCATCTTTGATTATACATCGGTAGCCGAACTTTATGAAGGTGCCTTCACCAATAGCGTGGGTGGATGGAACATCTATAAATTTGATCAATGGGCAGGTGATGCAAACAAAGTGGCTACTAGCCATCAAGATGCTATTGACAATCCTTGGAAGTATCCATACAACTCCGCTTCTAATGGTAACCAACAGTTGGGTACTGCTGTATTCAAGGATTTGAATGGCGACCGTTTAATCGACTCGAACGATATGATTCCATCGGGCTACACCATGATTCCCGAATTAACGCCATCGTTGAATATCGGTATTTCGTATGCAGGTTTTGATGCACGTGTTGTACTGACTGCTTACTTGAACCGTTCAGTGTTCTTGTCACCAGCTATCAGCTTCTCGGGTTGGAGTAACATGGGTACACACGAAGTGACTAAAGCATGGGGTTATTATACTGACGATCCTAGTGATCCTCGCAACGTTAATGCGATGTATCCACGTCCAGTTTATGGTAGTTTCAATGCTATCGATAGTGACCGTGGTTCGGGTACATATCAGAATGATATCTGGGTGAGAAACGGTAATTACCTATCTCTTCGCAATATCGAAGTGGGCTACTCTTTGCCAAAGAATCTTATTGCTAAAGCAGCAATGACCGAGTGTCGCTTCTATTTCAGTGGTTACAACCTATTTAACTGGAGCAGCTTGCCCGATAATACAGACCCTGAAAAACCTATGAGTTACTGCTGGTGGTATCCTAAAACAAGATCGTTCTCATTTGGTGTAAACATCGGCTTTTAATACAAGAAAAACTTATGATTATGAGAAAAGTTATTAAATATATGGCTACTGCACTGCTGACAATATCATTGTCAGCGTGCAGCGACTTCCTAGACAAAGAGTATGATACATCGATGTCAGAAGATCAGGTATTCAAGAATAAAGACAATACACGTGGCTTTCTAGCCAATATCTATACCAATCTACCCGATGGTTTTAGTGGCTATACTAATGGACAGTTTTTGGGAGCTTCGCGCGACTGCATGACAGACAATGCAATCTCTTTCTGGAGTGTGCACTATTATCATGGTGTGCTTACCGATAGCTATTCGGCAGTAAACCATCCATTGCTTACACCTTGGAACAATGCAATGTATGGTATTCGCAAAGCCAATCAGTTTATGAAGAATGCTCGCCCATCGGTGATCGGTAATGTGGAAAGAGATGGCGATGACAACCGACTCTATGATAGAAACATGGCTGAGGCTCGTTTGCTTCGTGCCATCTTCCACCTCGATGTGGTAGCTTGGTTTGGCGATGCCCCTATTATTGGTGATAATGAGAATGGCGAGCCTATTGTATTTGACTTGAGTGATCCGGCTGCTATGAATATGGAGCGTACCAACGCTGCAGATGCTTTGAAGTGGATTGCCGATCAGTGTGATATTGCTGCTGCCAATTTACCTTTCCGTTATAGCAACGAAACCGAAAATTGGGGACGTGTGAGTGGTGCAGTGGCCTATGCCTTGAAAACACGTGCTTTGCTTTACAGAGCATCGAAGCTGCACAACGCTGGCAATAACGCTCAGTATTGGAAAGATGCTGCCGACGCTGCAAAACAATTCTTAGCTCTAAATAGTCGTCTAAGCAACCCTTATCAGCTATACAGCACCGGCAATACGAACAATGACTACTATGAGTGCTTTGTTACTAACCCTGTGTATAATAATGAGTTTATTCTTTGTCGTTCGTTGTGGGCCACTTGGGATGTTGACTTGTTCTTAGCACCCTGCGGATTTAGTGGTACCATCAACTCTACCGGCCGTGTTAACCCTACACAAAACCTTGTAGACTGTTATGAAACGATTAACGGTTTGCCAATTGATAAGGATCCTACTTATAATGAACAGGATCCATACAAAAACCGTGACCCACGCTTGAGTCAAACCATTCTTCATCACGGCGCGATGTGGGGTGATAGAGACCAAGAAGAAAACCGTGCAGTAGATGTATCTTACCCTGATGGAAAAGACTATCAAGAGATTCATGGTGGTACTTTGACTGGTTATTACACCAAGAAGTTCCTCAACAATATCTCGTACAAGAATCCTAGTGTCCCCAATCATGCTTGGCCTATTTTCCGTTTTGGCGAAATATTGCTTAATGCTGCCGAAGCTGTGAACGAAGCAGAAGGACCCGATGCGGCCTACCAATACATTAATCAGCTTCGTGCTCGTGCTGGTATGCCCGCTTATAGTGGAATGTCGCAAAGTGAATTACGCGAACGTATTCGCAACGAACGCCGTATTGAGCTTTGCTTCGAGGACCACCGTTTCTTTGACGAACGTCGTTGGATGTTGTTCGAAGGTCAATCTGCTGGCAGTGAAAAGAATCTTCCACGCTATCAGCAATACTATAATCTGTATGGTGTGACAGTGACCAACGCTAACAACCCTTCGTACGATTATGGAGCTGCTCAAATGCATGCAAGCCGTGCTTTCAATGCGCCTAAAAATTACTACTTCCCATTGCCCGATGATGAAGTGAAGCGTGCACCCAACTTGAAACAAAATCCAGGATGGGAACTCTCCAACAATAGCAGTGCGGATGATGGAAGTGTCGACGAACAATAAATTAATTGGATTAACATAGGTGTTTCTCTTAACTGTTTCTAAGTATTCTCAAGTAGGTGAGAATTCTCTCTCAATACAATGAGAGTAAATGCTTATCTGCTTGAGAATACTTTCTAACAGGCTTGAGAAGAACAGAACTGCGAATAGGCACAATACCGTTTATTGACAGATACCCTGAACGATTCAGCCTCTTACGAAACTATTATTTTTTACCCTAAAACAACTTTGGTATGATTAAAAAAATCAAATGTATAAGTCTCTTTATCTCACTTCTCGCTGTTGCCGCTTGTGGCAGTGATGTAACTGTGCCAGAAGAGATAGTAAACCCCGATTCCACTATTTCTGTACCATCCGTTACAGATGTTACCTATGAATCGGCTACATTTTCATCCACCATTACAGGAACTTCTACAGTTATAAAAAAAGGCTTTTGCTATGGCACTAGTCCTTCTGTAACAATCAGTAACACGTTATTAGAATTAAATAATGCAGGATTGAGTATGAATGCCTACGCGCGAAATCTTACACCTGCTACACAATATTACCTGAAGAGCTACATGATGCTAAGCAATGGAACGGTAGTCTATTCAGGAGAAACAACATTTACCACTACAGCAAAGAGTTCAAGTGACGAACTTTCTAGCTATACACCTCCCACATATAGCGACAACTATACTTCAATAGCAGGATGGGCACAGCGCGACCAGTGGAATCTTGCCAATGTGCACGACCCTTCGGTGATGTTGGCAGACGATGGTTATTTCTATATGTATCAAACAGACGCTTCGTATGGCAATGCGCACGATGGCCATGGTCATTTCCATGGACGACGCTCGCGCGATTTGGTGAATTGGCAGTACCTAGGTGCTTCAATGCCTCAAATTCCCGCTTGGGTAAAAGAGCAACTTAATGCTTATCGCAATGCCTGTGGACTCCCGGAGATTAGCAATCCATCTTATGGATGCTGGGCACCCGTGGTACGCAAGGTCAACAGTTCACTCTATCGTATGTACTACTCAATAGTGGTGACCGATAATATAAGTGGCAGTAACTCATGGACAGAGCGTGCGTTTATCGGTCTAGCCGAAACAAGTGACCCCGCTTCTAATCAATGGGAAGACAAAGGATTTGTTATCTGCTCTTCCTCTGATAAGAACCTAGATTGGAACAATGGGGGATGGGAAACCGCCTACTTTAAATGGAATGCGATCGACCCTACTTATATCATTACACCCGAACAACAACACTGGTTGATCTATGGATCATGGCATAGCGGCATTGCAGCTGTGGAACTAGACGCTACAAGCGGCAAAACCAAAGTAGAGCTTCCCAACCCATGGGGTAGCCTAGCAGATATAGCCCCTTATGGCAAACTGATAGTTTCTAGATCTATGACTAGCCGCTGGCAAGGTTCAGAAGGTCCGGAGATCGTTTATAATCCCGAGACTGGATATTACTATCTGTTTATGGCTTATGATGGACTTGACGTTCCCTACAATACTCGTGTTTGTCGTTCGCGCAATATCGATGGCCCTTATATGGGTATTGATGGCACTAATCTCACAGCAAATGGTGGAGAGATGTATCCTGTGGTGACTCACCCCTATAAATTCAACAATAATAACGGTTGGGTAGGCATTGCCCACTGTGCGGTGTTTGATGATGGTAACGGAAACTGGTACTACTCTTCGCAAGGTAGATTGCCAGTAGATGTGCCGGGAATCAATGTCAGCAATGCCGTGATGATGGGACATGTGCGTTCCATTAGATGGACCTCAGATGGATGGCCTGTGGTGATGCCCGAAAGATATGGGGCTGTACCCCCTGTGTCTATTAGCGTAGACGAACTTTTAGGTGTATGGGAGTGTATTGATCTCTCTTATAGCTATGGCGTACAGAAGACGTCTGAAACATTGACACTAGGTGCCGATTATAAAGTAACTTCAGGGCTTTGGAAAGGTGCCACATGGAGTTATAGTAGCGACAAACAACTATTGATTATCAATGGAATAGAGCTGTGCGTGCAACGCGAAGTAGACTGGGAATCTTCTCCACGCCAACACACTCTAGTTTTCGCAGGCTATCAAGCGAAAAAAACATTTTGGGGTAAGAAGACAAAGTAAAATTTGTATCTTACGGCACCTTAAGTTATTGACAGAGAAATTAAACTATATCTATAATACTTTTATTATTACTATTCTATGAGAACAAAACTTATTCTAGGCTCACTTTGCCTTACTGCATCACTTTCGCTATCGGCACAAAAGAGTGCTACTATCACTCTACAACCCGACCAAGCTACACAAGTCATTCCAAAAGAAATCTATGGACAATTTGCCGAACATCTAGGCACCTGCGTATATGGTGGTTTGTGGGTAGGCGAAGACTCAGATATACCAAACACAAATGGTTATCGTAATGATATGCTGGCTGCACTTAAAGAGTTGAAAGTTCCTGTGCTGCGTTGGCCTGGTGGTTGCTTTGCCGACGAATATCACTGGATGGACGGTATTGGGCCAAAATCTGATCGCCCCAAAATGGTGAACAATAACTGGGGTGGAACCATCGAAGACAATAGCTTCGGTACTCACGAGTTCTTAAATCTCTGCGAAATGCTAGAGTGTGAGCCATATATCAGTGGCAACGTAGGTAGCGGTACAGTAGAAGAGTTGGCCAAATGGGTGGAGTATATGACTTCCGACGGTGATTCTCCAATGGCAAATCTCCGTCGTCAGAACGGACGCGATAAGGCTTGGAATGTGAAATATCTAGGCGTGGGCAACGAGAGTTGGGGATGCGGCGGTAGCATGCGCCCCGAGTACTATGCCGATCTCTATCGTAGATATGCCACTTACTGTAGAAATTATGATGGCAATAATTTGTATAAGATTGCAAGTGGCGCCAGTGATTATGACTACAACTGGACAAAAGTCTTGATGGATCGCGTGGGTAACAATATGAACGGTCTTTCTTTGCACTACTACACCGTGGCCGGATGGAACGGCAGCAAAGGATCGGCAACCAACTTCGATAATGAAGACTACTATTGGACTATGGGTAAGTGCTTGGAAGTAGAAGATGTACTTCAAAAACACATTGTCATCATGGATCAATATGATAAAAAGAAACGTATCGGCTTGTTGCTCGACGAGTGGGGCACTTGGTGGGACGAAGAACCGGGTACAATCCAAGGTCATCTATACCAACAAAACACAATGCGCGATGCCATGGTTGCCTCGCAAAGTTTAGACATCTTCCATAAATATACCGACCGTTTGAAGATGGCGAATATCGCACAGATTGCCAATGTGCTTCAATCTATGATTCTTACTGACGGTGATAAGCTTGTTTTGACACCATCTTACCATGTGTTCAAAATGTATAATGTGCATCAAGATGCAAAACATTTGCCACTCGAGTTGACCTGCGATACCATTACTGTTCGTGATGATCGTAAAGTGCCATTGGTGAGCGCTACAGCTTCGCAAGATGCTACAGGGAAAGTACATATATCTTTGTCTAATATTGACCTTAAAAATAGTCAAAAAGTATCTATCAACTTGGCCGATCTTAAGGTGAAGAAGGCAACTGGCGAAGTGCTTGCTGCTAAAAATATTACAGACTACAATTCTTTTGAACAACCTAACAAGGTAGTTCCTACTCAGTTTAAGAATATGAAGCTGAACAAAGATGTTTTAGTTGTTGATTTGCCTGCCCAATCTATAGTAGCTCTAGAACTACAATAGTGCAGGATAAATATATTAATTGTTATTTATTGAGGAGCCTTTGCTAGGCTCCTCTTTTTCAGTGTATTGTTGTATAATAAACACTAATAATAATTATTATATTTGTAATCTAATCTATTAATGATAAAACACGTTTTTGTTATGAATCTAAAAACCTTTCTAACTGCTATCTGTTTAGCAACCTTTTCCTCTACTTTCGCTCAATTGGTCACCGTATATAGCCCAGACTCGCTATTGTCGGTAGTTGTAGATTGCAACAGATCGGGTCAGCCACAATTTAGTGCTACCTACAAAGGAGTTCCTATGCTGGAATCTTCTCCCCTTGGTTTGCGAACCAATAATGGTAACTATGTAGACTCCATGAAACTTGTGGATGTGCAAACACGCCAGATAGACAAAACCTACAAACAGTCCAAGATTAAAACTTCGGAAGTCCAATACAAGGCCAACGAAGCAATATGTACCTTTGTCAATCCATCCGGCCAACGCATGGATATAACTTTCAATGTGAGCAGTAACGATGTGGCTTTTCGCTACTCCTTACCTCGAGAGTTCGATAAAGCAAGTGTCACTATCTTCCAAGAAGAAACCGGATTTCGTTTTCCACAGCAAACCACTTCTTTCCTAACTCCGCAGTGCGACCCTATGATAGGATGGAAACGCACTAAGCCTAGCTATGAAGAAGAGTATGTGGTAGATGCAGCCCTTACCTCTCCATCGCTTTATGGGCAAGGTTATACATTTCCGTGTCTATTTCGTATAGGCGAGGATGGTTGGGTACTGCTTAGCGAAACGGGAGTAAGCAGTCGCTACTGTGGCTCACGTCTAGGCGAATATACGAATGGCGTTTTCCCATTGGCATTCCCTATGGAAGGCGAAAATAATGGCAATGGTTCGGTGGCTCCTGCTATGGCATTACCGGGCTCTACTCCTTGGCGCACATTGACTATAGGTGATACACTGCAGCCTATCGCCGAAACCACCATTGCTTGGGATGTGGTAGACCCACTATACGAGAGCGAGCATAACTATAAAATGGGTAAAGGAACATGGAGTTGGATATTGTGGCAAGACGAAAGTATCAACTATGAAGATCTTCAGAAGTTTATCGATCTTTCGGCAGCTATGGGCTTTGAATACACTTTGATAGATAACTGGTGGGACAAGAACATAGGTAAGGAACGCATGGGACAACTCATTAAAGAAGCACAAGCTAAAAATGTAGATGTATTTCTTTGGTATAGCTCTAGTGGCTACTGGAATGATATAGAGCAGGGTCCTGTTAATATGATGGATGACCCTATCATACGCAAGCGCGAAATGAAGTGGTTGCAAAGTCAAGGGGTAAAGGGTATTAAAGTCGACTTCTTTGGTGGCGACAAGCAAGAAACAATGCGTCTATACGAAGCAATCTTGAGCGATGCAGATGATCATGGTTTAATGGTTATTTTCCATGGTTGTACCATACCTCGCGGCTGGGAGCGAATGTATCCCAACTATGTGGGTAGTGAAGCGGTGTTAGCATCGGAGAATATGGTATTCAATCAGCACCATTGCGATGTAGAGGCTTTCAATGCTACCTTGCATCCGTTTATTCGCAACTCGGTAGGAATAATGGAGTATGGAGGCACCTTCCTCAATAAATATTTGAATAAGGGTAACAAGAGTGGTAAGAAACGAATGACTTCAGATGTATTCCAATTAGCAACCGCTGTGCTCTATCAGAACCCTGTGCAGAATTTCGCTCTTGCTCCTAATAATCTAACCGATGCTCCACAAGTATGCCTTGATTATCTCAAAGCAGTACCCACCGAATGGGACGAGACTCGTTTGATTGATGGCTATCCTGGTAAATATGTAGTCTTAGCACGTCGTGCAGGCGATAAATGGTATGTAGCAGGTATTAATGCTACTGATAAGGAGTTGAAGTTGAAGCTTGATATTCCCTTCTTAGCTGGTAAAACAGTACAAATGTATAGCGATGACAAAGAGGTTCTTCCTACTGTTAAGCCTATCAAGATTAAGGCTAATGGTCGTGTAGATATGGCCATTAATCCCGAATGTGGTGTTGTGATGGTAGATTAGTCCCAACGAAATAGTTTTCTGTTATTGGCCCTCTGTGAGATTGATACTTACAGGGGGCTTTTTGCGTACCATTGAGTGGGTAGTGCTTGTGTTGGTTAATTGTCTGTATTTTTCTTTGCTTATAGAGCTTAAAGAACAATTGGTTGACGATTTCGTTTTATCTTAATAGATTAAAATATAATGTTATGGCAAAACAAAAAGTGATGTATGTATTCAATGATGATACAAAATGGCGCAAAATACTAGGAGATGTCACCGGACTGTTGGGACACCCCGATGTGGTGGATGAAATCGTTGTAATTGCTACAGGAACAGCTGTGCTCTCACTTTTGAAAAGTACTATTTTGGAACAACATAAAGCAAGAATTCATGATTTGACGACAAGAGGCATTACCTTCTATGTTTGTAACGGTACACTGAGGAAATATGGCATCACTCCGGATGTGCTACTCCCCGATATAAAAGTTGCAGAAAATGGTTCGGATATTAAAGTTCTTGAGTTAACAAAATTGGGTTTTGTGCTATTTGCGTTGCCATATATTTAAGCTTGAGTTCGCAAAGTGCTATTTGTTTATCTGTTTTTATGGCTTTTCTTAGATGTTTTCTCGGCTTTCTGTCTAGTGTAGAAGTGTTATGGATATTTTTTCTTAATATTGAATATAAGATACATTTAATACAACTAAAATGTGAATAAAATATAATTTAAAAACCTTTTTGTTGGATGTTATATTTTAATTCGTTTACCTTTGTCAACGCAAAATTACTTTTATTAATAAATTATTTAGGTAAAATGAAGATTAACAAGAAGATGTTGCTTGGCCTTATGTTGGCTGCAACTACAATTTCTACTCAAGCTCAGGCTCTAGAAGGAACTAAAATTTCAGATAATTGGTCAATTGGTATTAACGGTGGTGGTGTAACACCTCTTACTCACAGCGCTTTTTGGGGCGGTATGCGTGGCAACGTAGGTCTTGAAGTAGCAAAACAACTTACTCCAATCTTTGGTCTTGGTGTTGAAGGTATGTGGTCTGTAAACACTTCTGAAAGCAAAACTATCTTTGATAACTCATCTGTAATGGGTCTTGCTAAGGTGAACTTGATGAACCTTTTGGGTGGCTATAACGGTGCTCCAAGATTGTTCGAAATCGAAGCTGTATATGGTTTGGGTTGGTTGCATACTTATGGTGCGAAATACAATGCTAACTATATCGGTTCGAAAGCTGGTATGAATATCAACTTCAACTTAGGCGAAACAAAAGCTTGGACTATCTCTTTGAAGCCTGCTGTAATCTGGAACCTTGGTGCTGAATCAGGTTGTCAATATAATCTAGATTATGCTGCATTCCAACTTAACGCTGGTGTTACTTACCACTTCAAAGGAAGCAACGGTAAACGCCACTTTACTTATGGCAAATTGTACAACCAAGGTTTAGTTGATAACTTGAATGCTGATATCAACAACCTTCGCAATCAACTTGACAACTGCAACAGCCAAGTGGCAGATGCTAATAATACAATTGCTGACTTGAACGCTCAAAACGAAAAGTTGAACAACGAACTTACTGAATGTTTGAACAGAGCTCCAATCGTTGAAACTATCGCTAACAAAACTTTGGAATCGGTAGTAACTTTCGGTCAAGGTCAAACTTCTGTAGCAGCTTCTCAGGTACCTAATGTAGAGCGTATCGCTACTTACATGAAGAACAACAAGGAGTCTCAAGTAGTAATCAAAGGTTATGCTTCACCAGAAGGTAACGCTGATGTAAACGCTAGAATCGCTCGTCAACGTGCTGAATCTGTGAAAAATATGCTTGTTCAAAGATACAAAATCGCTGCTTCTCGTATCACTGCTGAAGGCGAAGGTGTAGGTAACATGTTCTCTGAACCAGACTGGAATCGCGTAAGCATCTGTACTTTGATTGAAGAGTAATCTTCTCTTGAATGACAAAATAAAAATAGGCTCGGCAATAACTGTCGAGCCTATTCTGTATATATAGGTTTTTATTCTCCAAGGAATATCTTCATATCTTTGTCAACATCAGTAATGCCGGCAACACCAAACTTATCGACCAATACATCTACTACATCAGGCGATAAGAAAGCAGGTAGAGTAGGTCCAAGATGAATGTTCTTAACCCCAAGAGATAGAAGTGCTAAGAATACGATGACAGCTTTTTGCTCGTACCATGCAATGTTGTAAGCGATAGGTAGATCGTTTACACTGCCTAGACCGAATACCTCTTTAAGTTTTAACGCAATCATCACCAATGAGTAACTATCATTACACTGACCAGCGTCTAGCACTCTTGGAATACCACCAATGTCGCCTAGTGGAAGCTTGATGTAGCGATATTTAGCACACCCTGCAGTTAGTATAATGGTGTCTTTAGGAAGTGCTTCAGCAAACTCTGTATAGTATTTGCGCGACGACATACGGCCATCACATCCAGCCATTACAAAGAACTTCTTAATAGCGCCAGCTTTCACAGCATCTACTACCTTATCTGCTAGAGCAACCACTTGTGCATGAGCAAATCCGCCTATAATTTCACCCGTCTCAATCTCGGTGGGTGGTGCACACTTCTTGGCATGTTCTATGATGGCCGAGAAATCTTTCATCTTTCCCTCTTCGCGGTCGGCTATATGCTTGAAGCCCTCAAAACCTACAATCCCTGTGGTATAAACCTTATCGGCGTAAGTAGCTCCAGGTAGAGGTGGTACCAAGCAGTTGGTTGTAAATAGTATCGGACCGTTGAAGGTGGTAAATTCTTCTTTTTGTTTCCACCACGCATTACCATAGTTGCCCACAAAGTTTGTATATTTCTTAAATGCTGGGTAGTAGTGTGTAGGTAGCATTTCACTATGCGTATATACATCTACTCCGGTATCCTTAGTCTGCTCGAGTAAGTCGTACAGATCGCGCAAATCATGCCCTGATATTAGAATACCCGGATTATTGCGTACGCCGATATTCACTTTTGTAATTTCAGGGTTACCATAAGTAGATGTGTTGGCTTTATCCAGTAAGGCCATTGTCTTCACCCCAAACTCTCCACATTTCAACACCCAGTTCAGCATATCATCAACACCAAGGTTTTGAGCTGTGGCCACTAATCCTTCCTGTATGAAATCGTAAATTGATTCGTCCTCAAAACCTAGTTTCTGAGCATGTTCGGCATAGGCCGACATCCCTTTAATACCATAAGTCAAAAGTTCGCGAAGCGAACGTATATCATCATTAGCGGTGTGGAGTACACCTACCGTTAGAGCTTTAGCTTCCATCTCTTCTACTGTGTCGGCCTTCCAAGTTTGGCAATCACAGTTAGGGCATTTCTCCTCTCCTATAGGTAGTGAATCGCGCAATGCTATAGCTTCTTTTATGCGTGTGACAAAGCGTTCTTTGTCAAAGTTAGCATTAGTGATGGTCATAAATAGCGATTCGATGATAAAATGGTTCACTTTAGGTTCAACCTTTTTCCCGGCTTTTCGTAGGTCGATAGCTCGATAGGATATTCCCTTTAGTAAAAACACTAGTAGATCTTGCAGGTTGGCTACATCGGGTTGTTTCCCGCACACACCTCTTACGGTACAGCCTTGGTTCTTAGCTGTCTCTTGACACTGATAACAAAACATAGTCATAAGTATAGTGAGTTAATGGATTAGTAATTCTAATAAGAACAAAATACTGACAGTCTTGTTTATTAGTGTAAAACCAAGTTTCACAATTATGAAAGATATAGAACAGGAAAAAGGTCCATTTTTACTTAAGTCAAAGGTAGATTATGCGGTAGGCGCTATCGTAAAGTTACCTATTGTCAAGAAAGACTCTGGTAGTATCATTCTATTTGCTTTTGATGCAGGCCAGCAGCTTAGTGAGCATGTTGCTCCATTTGGGGCTGTGATACAAATTGTAGAGGGTAAGATCGAATTCCGTTTAGAAGAAGTTGTCTATGAAATGGGCGAAGGAGACGCGTTGATAATTCCTGCGAAAGTTCCACATGCGGTACATGCAGTTGTTCGCACAAAGATGCTGCTGACTATTTTAAATGGATAATTTTGTCTATGCATCTCTTTTCCTTCTTTTTTTATGATAGAAATGAACATAGATAAAGAAAATAGTGTCAAATTTATATTTACAACCTGCTTCGAAAGATAATTTATATATTTGTGACCAAAGAATCTTTTAGTCACATATAATCAATTATTATTGGACTATATGTGGCCAATAACACCTGAATATCTCGACAAAACTCATGATGAAGAAAACTCTCTCTAATATAAGAGTATATTTCTTTTTGCTGACTTTTATTGCAACTTCGTCTATTGTCACTGCGAACAATAAGCGGAGTAATCTACTGACAGAGGCCATAAAATCTGCCGAGCAAAGAGACTATGCCAACTCTTTTGAACTTCTTGAGCAGTGCTTAGAGAATGCCTTGGCGGCTAATGATTACCATGAGCTTTTTTGGGTACACACAAATCTAGCCATAAATCGTGCTGAGCTGTTGGACTATAATACCGCCATTGAAGACTTAATGAATGCATATGAAGTGGCCACAAATCATTTAGAGTCGAACTATGAGATGTCGGTTTTGAATAATATTGCCGGTATCTATATGATGGATGCAAAGTATGAGAAGGCAAACGATTATTATAAAACTGTCTACAATCGTATAAAAGAAGGAAAGGATTCGCTCTTCATCGGTGGGAGTGCGATGAACATTACAATGTGTTATTCTAACATGAATCAACATGATGAGGCTGAAAAGTATTTGCAGATAGCGTTACGAATGCTATCAAATAATCCAACCGAACTGCTTCGTGCTCGACTGCTACACATAATAGAGCTTCGCGAAAAAGGGCAATTTGGAGAAGCAGAAGAACTTGGTCGCAATCTGTTAAGTGAGATAGACGAGCTGGATTACAATAGCTTAAAACCCGAAATCTGTTGCGAACTGATAAAGATTTATTTGGCAAAGCATCAATATGATGATGCATATTACTACACTGAACAGTCCTTGCAAGAAAACCTTACCGTGACTATGCGTCTCAATGTCTATCTACTTCTAGATGTATTATTGAAGGAGAAAGGAGACTTTGAAGCATTGGTAAGTTGTCGAGACTCTATCCTTTTGCTAGATCAACATATAAACGATGCTAGAAAACAAAAACAGACGGAGCTCGCACAGATCAAATTCGAGATACTAAAGAATAAAAAGGATCTTGCGCAAAGTAAGTCTAAGCTGATTAATATATTGATTGATTCATTTATTGTTGGCATCATTATTCTATGTCTTATTTTCGTATTGCTCGAGAGGGCGAAAAAACAGAAACAGCGGCAACATATAATGCAATTAAAACTAGAGCAGGAGATTTTTGATAAACAAATATTAGAAGATGATCTCAATACACAGCGAAATCGGTTTTTAGTCAATCAAGAGCGAATGAAATATGAGCAGGATGAACTTATCTACGAACTGGAGCTTAAAAACAAAGAACTTACCTCGCAAGCTATATATATAGCCAAGCGGAATGAACTTATAGAAGACTTAGTGGATTTACTTTCTCAAATCGAAACGAATAAACATGATGAAAAACTGAATCACAATATTCTTCAGTTAAAGCGCTATCTTAAAAGCAATAAGGAGTGGGATAGTTTTCTGACACACTTTGAACAATCTAATCAAAAGTTTATTACATCTCTTAAAGCACTTCACCCAGATTTATCGGTTAATGAAATTAGGTTTTTATCATTTGTTTATCTCAATTTGAACAATAATGAAATTGGAATATTAATGAATATAGCTCCGGAATCGTGTAAGAAAAAGCGGTGGATACTTGCCAAGAAAATGAATCTTACTGGGGGGACAGCGCTACACAATTATCTTTGCTCTCTTTAATTTAAAGAGCTCTCTTAGGACTATTTGTTCTACTCTTGCTGTAGCATATTGTATAATCGCCTAAAACTGCTAAGACCATTGCTTCAAGATGGTAGAAACAATAGGAGATTTGTTAAATTCCTATTTTTTCCCGCATGCAATATTCTGTACATCTGTGTAATGTAAAGATTATTAGTGTTTTAATTGTATTGTCACCCCATTTGAGAATAGCGATACATCCCCTTTTTTCCCTATCTATATATTGGAGTATATTAGACTTAAAGATATTTTTGCCTAACAAAAAGAAACTATAAATTAACAAATAAAACCAAAACGATAATTTCTAATCTAAAAAATTAAATTGTTATGAAGAAAATCTACTATCTATTATTATTTATGCTATTTAGCCTAACCGGCTACGCTCAGTATGATTGCTCAACGGCTGTGGTCTATACACCTGGTACCGAGGAAATGCCTTTAAACTATGTTGAAGGAACAAGCACTTATTGGTTCTCTTATACTGCTTCCGAAATGAGTGCAGTGACGGTGAGTATTTGTACTAATAATGTATCATTAGATGTTTACAGCTCTTGCGAAAATAGTGAATATGTTTCTGTAACAAATTCCTATTGCGATAAGGTTAGTTATAGTGGTCGTGTGATTACTTTCCAAATGGAAGAAGGACAAACGTACTATATAAAAGTAACCACTTATGCTTCGATTAATGAGACAATCAAAATTACATCTATCCCTATGACACTTGGGGGGGCTTCATGTAGCGATGCAATGGTACTAGTTGATGGGATTAATATTATACCTGTCAATAGAGAAGACTATAACTATGCTACTTGGTTGGTTTACACTCCTGAGATAACTGGGGTGTTAAAACTAACTGCAATAGATTATAATTATTTTCCTGCTTCTTACTATCATGCCAATTGTGATGATATATATGGAAGCTATCTATCTTCATCTGGCGCAACATTGAAGATAAATGTAGAGAAGGATGTACCTGTTTTAATTAAGATGGCTAATGGCGGTGTAATCAATATTGATGTTAGATGCGAAGTAGCCACTGTCGGTTCTGACTGTGACATACCTATCACAGCTGTTATAGGAGAGAATACCCTTAATGGTGAAAGTGCCGGAAACCATTGGTACTCTTTCACTCCCGATTTTAGTGGTTTTGTTGAAATCAGTGCCTGTGACTTTGAGAATTATATAGATGTTGATGCTTTCTTATTTAATAGTTGCTTTGCCGGCTATGATAAGAAGTCAACTTATTGTCCGGAAGATGGAATAGGATTTTATTTGCGCCATAAGGTTGAACAAGGCAGAGAGTATAAGGTAAACATTATGACTCAGGCTGAAGTAGATAACTTTAATTTCACTATCGCTCGCTCTGCAGCTTTGATAGGTGAAGAGTGTAACTCTGCATTGGCTATGACTCAAGGCTTAAACACGCATCCAGGTACCACAGAATATTGGTATGAGTATGTTGCGACAGGAAACAAATATCTTGAGATTTCAAGTTGTGGCAATAGTGATGCTGCTGGTTATTTTACAATCTATACTAACTGCAACAATTGGGTGGCCTCAAGCACTAGTTGTCAGTCTGGTGGCTCTTACGCTAAATTTCTAGTGTTGGAAGGTCAATCTTATTATATCAAATGGACACTTTACAGTGAGGTTTCTAGTTTCGAGTTTACTGCAAACGAAATTGAAATAATGCCAGGCGATGTATGCGATAACCCCATCGTAGCCGAATATGGTGAAAATACTATAGAAGCTGCATCAGTATCTCGTAATACCTTCTTCGAATATAATGCAGCTAACGATGGATGGTTGTCAGTTTCTATTTGCGATAGCAGATGGTATGGTGGTTCTATTGCAGTTCGCAGTACTTGTACTTCTATTGGAATTTCTTCGCAGTTTACTACATGTTCGTCAGGCACCGGGGCTGTTTATAGATTCCCTGTGAGCAAGGGTGAGAACTATATTATCGATATTTATAATACTAGTATTTTTGATTCTCCTATTTCGTTCACTATTACTGAAGAACAATTTGAAGACGGTGATATATGCGAAAATGCAATTTTGGTTGATGATATAACAAAAGATATCGCTCTTGACAAGACACAAGGAGAGATATGGTATAGATTCCGTACAACCACAAAAGGTTATTACACCATTAGTAGTAATACTTTGCCAAGTAGCGGCAGTGGATCATCTATTCTAGTGAAGAAAGGCGATTGTGACGGTGAATCAACCTATGCTTACTATGATTATACCATCAATACCTTTGCTGCATCTATGATTGTTCCAGCAGATACTGATGTGTTGGTTTGTGTAAAACTCTATTCACAAACTTCGGGCGTAACATGGAAAGTGGACTCTAGAGACGTTGTTGATGGTGAAAGCTGCGGTCAACCTATCTATATTTCAGAGTCATTCGATACACCTAATATGACGGGTGATATGATATGGTATGCTTATACAGCGCCTTCTAATGGCAACTTAACTGTAGGTACATGTGGTACTAATATTACAGCTAGAATGGAATTCTATGATTCTTGTGATTCTTACTTGTTAGCCGCAACACAAAGCTGTAGCGATTATTCGGGCAGCTACTTAGAATGGAGTGTTGAAAGTGGTAAAACTTACTATTTGTGTTTGAAGTCAATCTACGGTGTAGTTCCGGTGAATATGACTTTCGAAAGTACTGACACTGGTATTGAGCAAGCTATTAATCCAGATAGATTGTTGATTGAACCTAATCCAAACGATGGTTATTTCAGAGTACACCTAGACAATTTTGCAGAGAATCAATCTGTGATGATGGATATTGTGAATATGCAGGGACAGCTTGTTTATCGCCAAAATGTGCAACAAGGTACTCTTGTTTATGTAGTTGATAAACGTGGTTTGCCAACCGGTATCTACAATTTGATTCTTACGGGTGATAATAACAAAGTGGTAAAGAAATTTATTGTTGTTGATTAAACGTATAAGATTCATTGATAATATATGATGATTATCTTGATTGCCAATTGATAGGCAATCAAGGTAACGTCTATGTTTGTCATCTAACCGAAATGATAAAATGGGACTAAACCTAAATCATTTTTCCGTTAAATATTTAAATCAAGAATATGATCAAACTAAAGACTGTTTTGCTTTTACTATTCTGCTTATGCTTCTGCTCTACACAGGTGTTTGCAGTAAAAGCGACCTCTAAGATAATTAAAATGAGTCAACCCGATGGGACCACGGTATTGGTTCGTTTGCACGGGGACGAGAATGGAAGTTACACAACCACAACGGATGGGTATTTAGTAACAAAAGATAAGGACGGCTATCTGAAATACGCTATTGTGAATAAGGATAATCAGCTTGAGGTCGTTAACATCATAGCACGAAATAAGGACGAACGTGATGAGGATGAACGTAAGTTTCTGTCTTCCCCTAAAATGCAGAATCCAAACAAAAGTAATCTACTTATGGGTAATACAAAAAAACGTATAGCCAATAATGTAAAAGAACATGCGATTCTGAACTACCAAACAAAGAATTTGACGAGAGCTGTAAATGAAGAATTTAATCCAAGATATTTAGTATTGCTTGTCAATTTCAAAGATATAAAGTTTACTTACACAACCGACGATTTTGCTGCATGGCTAAACGAGCCCGGAAATACACGATATGGTGCAACAGGAAGTGTAAAAGACTATTTCATAGACAATTCGGATAACTCATTCTCTCCCGACTTTGATGTGGTAGGTCCTATTGAACTCTCTTTTCCAGCATTCGTCTATGGGATGAATAGTTTTGGATCGGGCAGCGATATGGGGGCTGAGCAGATGATTTATGAAGCTTGTTTGAAGGCTTACGAGCAGTTTGGTGTTGACTTGAGCAAATATGACAATACTGGCAATGGTATCGTTGATAACATTAACGTGATATTTGCGGGATATAGCGAAGCAACCACAGCTGACCCCAACCTTATTTGGCCGCACTCCTACTATTTGCTCGATCAACCAAAGTTTGGGGAAACAATGGTTTATAACTATACTTGCTCGGCTGAGTTCTCTGGTGATTCGGGTGAAAATATGGATGGTATAGGTACCTTTACACATGAGTTTTTGCACTTCTTGGGTTTAAAAGACTTATATGATACCGATAGTTATGCCAATGGCCTTAGTCTAGATCCGGGCGAATATTCGGTGATGGCATCGGGTAACTATAATAACAATAGCCACACTCCTCCAGCACTTATGGCTTATGAACGTTTTATGCTTGGATGGGGCTCGCCTATAAAAATATTGAATGATCCAGAGGATATTGTTTTGGATGATATTTCGACCAACTCGTTTTATGCTATTAATGCTAGACCCGAACTGACAGATCCTTCTACCCAGGGCATGGAGTGGTTTTTTATAGAGAATCGTCAACGTACAGGTTGGAACGAATATATACCGGCCTCTGGTATGATGATTACTCATTGGGATTTTACTTTAGATTATGGAGTTGATTTCTGGGCATACAATGCGGTTAACAACTATTCTAAGCATCGTTGTATTTATATTAAGTGTGCCGACAATGTTGATGATGTTTTAAGCCGTAATGGTGATACTTATCCTGGAAGAAGCGGAAATACAGAATTCACCTCATCATCCTTTCCTGCAGCTACTGCCTGGAATGGAGTAGGTGTAAATGTACCTCTTACAAATATCCGCGAAGAGAATGGAAAGGTATTGTTTCAGGTGAGTGGGGGTAAATCGAAGATCTCCGAAATAAAAACAAACATACCTACTAACGTTACCGATCAGTCTGCCACATTGGTAGCCAGTATCGTATATGCTGCTGATGCAATTCAATCCTCCGGTTTCTGTCTAAGAAGTGATGGCGGTGTTCCAACAATAGACGACAACGCAATAAGAGTTGCCGCTGAGTCGAATCTTATGAGTTATGATATTTCGGGTTTGAAAGCTGCTACACACTACCGTGTCCGTTCGTTTATGGAGCTAACCAATGGAGATGTTGTTTATGGTGCATCGCTACCTTTTATTACAGAATGTGAGTGCAAAACGGCGCCTTATGTTGATGATTTTATCTCTTGGACTGACGGCTTTCTTGACTGTTGGAGCATTATAGATGCTAATAAAGATGCTACGACTTGGGTCTATGATAAATTCTCGCAAGCCATTTTGTATCAGTATGACTACTGGAACAATGCCAACGACTGGTTGATATCTCCTAAGATTAGAGTACCCGATAATGGACATCTGTTTTTTACACGCGCCATTATGGACGTGGGTACTACAGAGAAACTCGATATAATGATCTCTACTAAATCGAGAGAGATGAATGATTTCTATGTGATAGAGCGATTTAATTTTGCTGACAATAATAATATGTTAGTCTTTGAGGAGGTCGATCTTTCTGCATTTGTTGGGCAAGAAATCTATATTGCCTTCGTTTGTCGCTCAGAGAAGTTGCAGGCCGCTCTATGGTTGCAGAATGTCTACGTCACTTCAAAACTAGATGCTCCCGAGTTGATAAAGTTTGAATTAGGCGATAAAACTTTGCTTGGACAAAAGGTCGATTTGGAGTGGTTGCCTGTAGCCGATGCAAAGAAATACTATATAAACATTGATATGGTAGTTGATACATTGGTTAATGAGACAAAGTTTATGGGTCCCGATGATTTTAAAGATCATAGCAAAACTTCGGTTGAATCCGGACGAATAGTCTTCAAGGAAAATGATACAATAGAGACAATTGATTATCCCTGTGGCATCACAAATATGATGTTTATATATACTAGCTCTGGACCGTTCGGCGAAAGTTCTATAACTATCCAAGGTACTGAAGATGGTGAGAACTGGACTCAAATAGGACCTTCGCTTAAGGTGAAAAGCACCGATCAATACGAGTGCTATTTAGATAACTATCTGAAAGATAAGAACTACACAAAAATACGGTTTACTTGTAACTATGGTGGTCGCCAAGCAATCATTCAGTATTTAACGTTGCAGTATAATCTCGATAGAGTGGAAACTCCTTATGCTGGCACCTCTGTAGGCAACACAACAAAATTCAATTTTGATGCTAAACTGCTCGAAGATGGCTACACCTACCTTGGTTACATCTTTGCCTCAGATGGAGTTCTTTACTATGACGCCTCTAACAAGCTTGCTATTGATTATAACAAAGCAACCTCTATTGCAAATGTAAAAGACGATAAATCCCTTGCCATTTATACCCAAAATAACAGAGTAACAATTATTGGATTAGAAGCTGATTCAAAAATAGACTGTATTGGTTTGAATGGACAAATCATTAAAACTGTGATAGCTACAGGCGAGGTTACTTCTTTTGATGCAGATGGCTATCAAGGAGTTATGGTTCTCAGAATTACAGGCAACGGCAAAGGCTATATCTATAAAATTCTAGTAAAATAACACAAGTACCATTATAGAATATGAAAATCAAGAACATAAAATATTTCATCATCGCTCTAGTGGCTTTTGCTTACTGTAATGTAAGTTATGCCCAAAAGACAGATGAGAAAGTCAAACTAAAAAGACCTGTTACTGCACCGCTAGAACAGGCTAAAGTACAATTCACTCCATCTTTTAGTCTGCGCAACACAAGGTCGTCTGATACACCTTCGCCCGAATGGATTAAAGCGGATGTAAAGGATAACGAGGTGACATTAAGCTGGAAAAATCCTGAACAGATCAACGGTATCTTTGAGGACTTCGAGGGACATGATGATTTTGTGATTAACTCTCCAGGCGATCTTGGTTGGCTTTATATTGACCAAGATCAGCAGTTCACTTATGTACCTTCTGCATGTGTATTTCCCAATATGGGACAGAAGATGGCCTATATAATCATGAATCCTTCTACTACCTCTCCGGTATGGAATAATCCGGCTATACAGGCTTATTCGGGCAATAAGTTTTTGGCAGCTTTTACGGTTGATGGTGGAAACAATGATTGGATCATTTCTAGAGAACTCAATTTTGATAAAGACTTTAAGTTTAGCTTTCAAGCTCGTACCTATCATCCATCTTATGGCATGGAGCGTGTGCGTGTGGGTTATTCTGTGACAGGAACTCAACCGTCTGACTTTATCTTCGTGAACAAAGAAGGCTACGATGAGGTGCCTTTCGATTGGACATTGATGAGCTATGACATTCCGGCCGAGGCAAAATATGTTACTATAAACTGTGTATCTTACGAAGCCTTTGTCTTGTTGATTGATGATATTTTTATCGGTACAAACAATATTCGTCCAAATACGAGGAGCTCAGAGAATGCCTTGGTGGGGTACAACCTTTATCGTGATGGCTATTTGCTAAATACTGAACCAATCACAGACAACTCTTATAAAGATGTTGTTACCGAATATAAGGAGTACACTTATCGTGTAAAATCGGTTTATAGTGAAACTGGAGAATCGAGTGATTTTGCAGAGGTAAAAGTTGAAGTAAAAGATAAAGGGGCACTTCCTTTCTACGATAACTTTAGATCTTGGCGCTTCGAAACCAACGAGTGGACGCTTGCCGAGGGTGAGTCTTCGGCATGGTCAGTGAATTACTATGAGTTTGGATGGATGGAACCATGTGCCACATATAGAATACTTGCTGATGGAGACTATTCTCAGTCTTTGTTAACTAGAAAACTCTACACAACCGATAAGGATAATGTGATGTTGCGCTTTAATCTTCGAAATAGACGTATCGATGAAAGGTACCGCAACTACTTGCACATTGAGGTATCTAAAGATAAGAAAACCTGGAAGAAAGTTGATGAACTTCTCAGTCTAGACTTTTCGCCTCTGATCACCGAGTATATGCACTACGATTTAGGCGAGTTTCTTGACGATGAATCCTTCTACATCAGATTCAGAACACAAGGTGGCTATACCTACTACATCGAATATTGGTATATAGATGAAGTTAAAGTATGGAACCCGATTTGGACCAATGCTAAACTCTCAGTAAATGCTCTTGGCGCCTCACTTCCTGGCTGCGATGTTCGCTTGATAAATAGCGAAGGTATCCCTTATGATTTTGTTACTGATATGACAGGGAATCTTCTGATCGATAAAATTGAAGCAGATACATATACAGTGATTGTTGACAAGAATGGTATGAATCGTTTTGAGGAGAAATGGACACTAACCAACGATGGCAGTAATGAGTATACTGCAAACCTTACTTCTCCTGTACTTTCGCTAGATAAGACTACGGTTTATACCGAGATAAATGCAGAATCGGAAGCAAAAGAGACGGTGACACTTAGCAACTCGGGCACGGGTTCAGTGCGTTGGAGTTTAAATCAACAACACAAAGAAAAGAGCGGCGTTATAACGAATCGCTGGGCATTTCAAGGATCGTTCCGCACATCAGGCGACTTGCAATCTGCTGTGGGCTTTGATGGCGAATTCTACTATACTGGCTCATGGTTGTTCCAAGGGGTGTTCAACAAGTACGACCGTGAAGGAAACTTGATTGAGGAGTTCCAAATTCCCGGAATCTACACAGGTATAACAGATTTCGCTTACGATGGACAGTTCTTCTATGCTCCAAACTCTAAGAACCATATCTTTAAGATTGATATGCGCAATAAAGTTCTAGTAGATGAGATTGTGATCAAAGCCTATCCTACATTAGAAATTAACCATTGTGCCTACGACTCACGAAATGATGGCTCGTTGTGGATTGGTAGTTACGACAATGTATGTAGAGTGAACATGGAAGGCGAAGTTCTAGGTGTAGCTCTTCGTACGATTGACTCAGGAACGAGTAGTAGAATTTTTATAGAAGGTTCTGCTTTTGATAATATAACGCCTGGAGGGCCATATCTATGGTTAGCAACTTCTATGAACAATAACACTTCTGGCAATACGTATGATGGAGTAACCCTTTGCCAGTTCAGCCTAAATAGGATGCAGTTGACTAATGTGAACTATTTTGTAGGTGATATCCCCGGATATATTAATGGCTCGGAAACAGCAGGATCTGTTTATGCAACTTCGCTTTCTACCACTTTTGATGTAGAAGATGGTACTTATTCACTGATTGGATCGTTGAGCAACTCGCCATCTACTATATACAAACTTAAGCTTTGCGATTTGCCTTCTTGGTTGTCTTATTCTCCCAAACAAGGAACACTACCAGCCAATGGAAGTCAAGAAATTGAGCTTACTGTAAATAGTATTGCCGGCATGTTGGACGAGACATACAACACAACGCTATCATTCAACAACTTCCCCTTTAGTGCAGTTAGCGATATCGATGTCAGCTATAAAGTTACCGGTAAGGCTTTGTATGCACGCCCGGTCAATGTAGCTGTATCAAATGCAGGGAAAGAGTCTATCAATGTATCTTGGCAGGAAGGCGATGGTGCCAACACACCAACTGGCTATAATGTATATCGCGATGGTGTGATTGTCAATAAACAACCTATCCTAGAGACATCTTTTGTGGATACCGATTTGTTAAGAGGTAACTACGACTATACCGTGACTGCTCTCTATGGTGATGTGGTTTCTCAACCATCCGAGATGGCGTCAGGTTTTGTTAAGTTTGGGATACCTTGTTATCCTCCAATCGACCTCACTGCGCAAGTAGCTATGAATAAGAATGTGAGCTTAGCATGGATTTCGCCCGAAGAAGTAGGTAATGTAGAAAAGGTTTTGCGTTGGGACAATGGTGAATGCACTAACTCAATGGGATTCTTCGAAGGAGGTACATTCTTCATAGGCTCTCTATGGGAACATGAAGATTTGATTAACTACCGAGGAATGAAGATTGCAGAGGTAGAGATGATTGTTAACGACTTCGTAGAAGCCTTGGTTTTATGTATTTTCAGAGATGGTGAGCAAATCTATATTCAGGGTGTGCCAGCAAGCGATATTGTATATGGTTCTCCTGTGAAGGTGATACTTCAAGAACCTATAACAATAGAACTGGGATACTCTTACACCATTGCCTTTCGTGTGACTCATGCCGAAAGAAAGTCTCCTGTGGGAATGGACAATAGCCCAACGGTTGAAGGTAAGGGCAACTTGATGTCGAATGATGGAAAGACATGGAACTCGCTCACTAGAATGGGGGGCAATGCAGGAAACTTCAATATATCCTATTTGGTAGTGCCTTCGGATGAGACAGAAAACACAATTCAAACAATGTCTGCTAAAACAGGAACTTATAAGCTCTTATTGGATGACCGTGTTGAGATGCCTATCGTGCAGACTCCGGTATCTACACCTATTGTAAGCTTGATGAGCTCATCGGACTTTGTTTTCCAAGGATATAACGTGTATCGCAATAAGGAGAAAATCAACGCCACAATGGTAGCTGAACCTTATTATACAGATGTTTGTACAGCCGCTGGAGATTACACTTATAACGTTACGGCTGTCTACTCTAAGGGTGAGTCACTTTTTGGCAATGATGCCTCCGTAGCTATTAAGTCTCTTGGTAATTACTATGCTCCTTATGGTGTTAGACCTAGTGTGGAACTGAATCGCAAGATCACTCTTGACTGGGGTTATCCAACTAGCGAAAAGCCGGTGTTGGGCGAATATCTGCCTACTAATGTTGCTTCTCCAGTATCTTACCCTTCATATATAAACTCTTGGAATGCCTCAATAAGCGGTGAAACCGGTGTTGCCTCTGATGGGAAATACCTCTACACCTCTGTTTGGAACATCAATGGTCTGTTTAACAAATACACACTTGAAGGTCGATTTGTTGAGAACTTTACCATTGATGGGGTTGATGCGCTTAGAAACCTTACTTGTGATGGCACATATTTCTACGGTGGGGCTAACGGAAGTACAGTCTTTAAACTAGACTTTGAAAAGAGAGAGTTGATTGCTACTTTTAGTGTTTCCGAAATAGTTCGTCACTGTACCTATATACCCGACTTAAACGAAGGAAAAGGTGGTTTTGAAGTGGGCGACTGGGATACAAGTATATATACAACAATGAGTGGTGCTAAAATAGGCAACGGCCCAACTCTAAAAGGTGCTTTTGGTACAGCGTACCACAATGGTTATATCTATGCATTTGAACAAGGCACAGAAAACCATCATACTATCGGCATCTACGATTATGAAACATACGCTAGAGTAGGAGAAATCAACCCCGATTATTATGAAGGGCTGAATATCACTTCGGGTATGCTAGCCGGTGGTCTATCATCGTTCCAAACGGCTGATGGAGTAACGGTGATGGCAGCTACATTCCAAGATGCACAAATAAATAAGTTGGTGCTATTCGAACTTGAGGGCGTACTTGGCGTTGAGGGCTATAACATCTATTGTAACGATGAGAAGATTAATGATAATCTTGTCACTGAACGAAAATTCGTGGACTATCAGTACTCACCCGGACAATATGCATATCAGGTTGAAACGGTATATATTGATGGTATGGTTTCTCCAAAATCGGATGCACGCATTGTCGAAATCATCGAGAATGGTACTTGTAAATCTTCCGATCCGGTTAAGGTTATCCAATCTGTATCCGGCCACAATCTACTCCTTTCGTTTGTGAACCCTGATGCTGAAGAAGTAGACCTATACGAAAACGCTTCACTGCTTACTCCCGGCGAGCTTTTCGCTAAGGACGGTTGGGTCAATGCAAGTGAGTCTGGAGGGGGAACATGGAAAGTAACTTCTGAGTATAGCTATCATGGAGACAACAGCTTAGTATCAGCTCCTTTTGTAGGAAAGTCCGATTGGCTGATTACTCCTAAACTTGAATATAATACAGATTTTGTCTTCTCGTTTGTAGCTCGTGTTGGCAACCAAACAGCGGGGTATGGTAGTCTTAAAATCTATACTTCTACTGGAAGTAGTAGTTTGGTCGACTTCACTCTTAAAGAAACATTGCAGATTGAAGAGCTGTGGAACAAGTTTACCATTAGCTTTGACAAGAACGTGAAGCATATTGCCATTGTAAATAGCAATAACGGTGATATCCCATACTTTGTAGATGCTGTATCTATTGATGAAACAGGCGAATCTTCAATATTTGGCTACGATATCTATCGCAATGGAGAAAAAGTGAATAAGGATGTGGTGACAACCATTTCTTATCTGGATTTCAATCTTATCCCCGGCGATTACGAATACAGTGTTCAGGCTTTATATAAGGATGGCTGTATTAGCGAACTTTCAGAGCCTACTTTGTTCGAACTTAGCTACAACCTTCCACTAGCTGCTCCCGAGTCATTTACTGCTACAGTCAAAGAAGAGGGTGTTCGTCTCGATTGGTCACTTCCTGCTATTAGCGAAGCTGTTAATATAGGTTGGAGCACCGGTCGTAACTATAGTTCTGCAGGCTTGCCAAGTGGAGGTGCTTACTATGCCGGTATGCGATTTACTCCTGCTGACATGCAGACTGTAAGAAACATGTGTATTTCTTACGTTGAAGTCTTTATCGATACTCCTCCCGATGCCCTTTTCTTATTGATTTACGAAGAGAATAAGCTTGTCTATCAACAATTTGTGACAGAGTTTAGACAAGAATATTTCAATAAGATAAAACTTGATACCCCGCTTCAGATTAATGTTGACAAGGATTTGAAAGTAGTATTATATGTAGAGCACAACTCTATCTCTACACCAATTGGTTTCGATGAAGGCCCGGCTGTTGACGGCAAAGGCAATCTCTTCTCGAAAGACGGTGTTACTTGGAGCACTATTAACGAGGATTCGGATGGTTATCTTGATGCTAACTGGAATATTACTGTCGGTTTCAATGCTTATCAGAATAGCTATAAGACTCAGTCTTCAAAGGCTGATGCTGTAAACTTTGAACCAAGAAACAGCGTTGCTTCAACAGAAGCACTTATTTCTAAGAAGAGTGAAATGCTGAAGGATTCTGAGACTAGAAGATTATACGGTTATCATATCTATCGCAACAGCGAACGCATCAACGATGAAGTGTGCACCGCGCTTAGTTATCTTGATAACGATTTAGGCAATGGTGGTTATTATGAATACTATGTTACCGCTGTTTATAGCCAAGATGTTGAGGTAGAATCGGATCGAATACTTCTCATTACAACTGGTAATATGGAAGTACAAGGAGGCCAAGGAGAAGTAACACTGTCCGACGGTATTCTTAGCATTAAAGGTTTGCGAGAAGGCCAACAAATAGGAATCTACACCGCAGCCGGTTTTGCTCTATATAGCACAGTGGCTACCTCAGAAGAACTGAGCTACGATATAAGCAACTATGTATCCGGAGTTTACTTTGTACGCATTGCCGATGCCGGCAGAGTAGTTCATGTAAAGAAGATTGTGAAATAAATGGATTTAGATTCTAATAAATAGATCTTGATTCCCTAAAAGGTGAGATAAACCTTTTCTAATGCGCATAAGCCTGGTATAATACCGGGCTTATGGTGTATAAGATAGGTTACGCTAGCGTTGTGGCTGATAGGCGCATCTCTTGTTGTGTGCTGCAACCTCGAACAAGTAACTATAGAGGTGAGATGTGCTTTCCAATCCCATTTTATGTGCAATCTGCTGTCTCCTCTTTTTACAGTATTCAGCAGATAGATTTAATAGCGAAGCAATCTCCTTCATGTTAAGATCCATGTAGATGAGACACACAAAGCGTATTTCGGCGACTGTCAGCTTTGTGTGCTCTCGTTTTAGTGCATCAATAAAAGCGGCATTGTACTCATGGAAATAGGCAAAGAAACTCTCTCGCTCTTGGTTTGCATTAATCTGCTCGTGAAGCTTTTCAGAAATCTTCTTTAAGCTTGGATTATCAGAGTAGTTCTCCGTTTCCGAGATGGTTTGCATCAGTTCTGAGACAAATCTGTTTCTGTTAGCCATAAATAGAGCTCTGGAAATTAGTTCGTTGTTTTTGTTCTTTACCTCTCTTTCTAGCTTATCCTGTTCCTTTTTAGAGCGCTCCTGCTCGAGCTGTGCAAATAGCTCCTGTTCCTTGATGCTATTTTCGAGTAACGTCTTCTCTGCCCGTTCTTTGCTTAGCTCCAGAAGAGTGATATGCTTCTTTTGCTTCTCCTTCTTGCTTTGGTCTATAAAGCGTTTAATAACAGCAATGATGATGAAGATAAGAATTATAATGATAGCATATGTTGCCTTTATTCTCAACTCATTATCGATGAGCGCTTTCTCGTTTTCAATCAGTTCCTCGTAGGCTCTACTGTCGTCCGTTAGGCTTAGATATGACTCGTGAAAGACTTCTTGCTTGGTAGTTAGCAGCAAATTTTGATAAGTTGAGGCTAACTCAAAAGATCGCTGACTCTTTAAGTACTTGCAGAGTAAATCTAGTAGATAGACTCTATGTGAAAGATTTGCTACGTTATGATTTATAAATGTATTGATGGCGGCTATTGCTGCTTTACTATCCCGGCTGTTGTTAGCTGCGGCTCTTGCCGAAGTAAACGCCACCCTCTCTAGGATGCTGTATTGGCCTAACGTATCTCCACTAAGTGTGGCCAACGTGTATGCCTCCATAAAATCTCTTTGGCTGTGATTGAAATCGCTTTCTTCTGCATAGGTAGATGCTTTGCCGAAAAGTGAATCAGATGTGCGTGTATTTCCATATAATAGTGCAGCGTTGTAGAAACTGCCGACAAGTAGTAGCGCAATTAGTGTTTTGGTATATTTGCCCATTGTTGTTTTTCCCTAGATGATGAATAAGACGTTGAGAGTGATCTTTAGATTTGATTCGACGGACGAAAATACTCATTTTTTACATTCGCACCCAGCGCAACAGCTACTTTGTGAATAGATTGCAAGGGCTACATGACAAAGTTGATAGCTCTATGCACGAAGTAATAACTGTCTGACGGGCTAAACCAATCCTACAGTTTTAATCTTTGGCGAATAGATACTCTCAAGCTATTGAGAATATCTCCTCACCCTATTGAGAACACATTCTCAGGCCGTTGAGAAGAACATCTCACGGTATTGAGAATCTCTTCTCATTAAGTTAAATGTTCTGAGAAGAAGTAATGGAATAGGATTGGTTAAAGTCGACAAAGGTATTCATTGGCTAATTAGTAATTAATAATCAGTCATTATTTTGGTGTTTATGCCATATATGCAAGGGAAATAACTTGATTTAAAATGATAAGAGGATGCATCATTTTGACACATCCCCTTATTTTGATAGCTAGAAAGTTTTATCGGATAGCAATAAAAAAATATTTATCTTTATAATATTGACTTTGCTATTCCCAATTCTAAACCCCGAAGTTCAGCTAATCCGCGCAAACGGCCCAAGCAAGAATAACCAGGATTGGTTCTCTTTTTGAGATCGTCTATCATCTGATGGCCGTGGTCGGGACGCATAGCGATGGAGCATTGGCGACGTTGCTGCAATGATAGCAGATTCTTCATCACGCCATACATATCCACATCGCCTTCCAGGTGATTGGCTTCATAGAAGTTGCCTTCTTCGTCACGTTGCGTGCTACGAAGGTGCACAAAATTGATACGGTCGCCAAAACGTTTCATCATACCAGCAAGGTCATTGTCGGCACGTACACCAAACGAGCCTGTGCAGAGGCATAGACCATTTGAGGGGTTAGGGACGGCAGCAATCAGCTTCTCGAAATCCTCTTCCGTGCTGAGGATGCGTGGTAGACCTAGGATGGGATAAGGAGGGTCATCGGGATGAATCACCAGATCCACACCTACCTCATCGGCTACAGGAGCTATCTCTTTTAGGAAGAAGACAAGATTGGCACGGAGTTGCTCGGCGTCGATATCGTTGTAGCGGTCCAAGGCTTGCTGGAACTGAGCCACCGTGAAGCTCTCTTCTGAACCAGGAAGACCAGCGATCATGTTGCGAGTGAGCAAAAGCTTGTCCTCATCGCTCATCTGCTCGAAACGGGCTTTGGCCTTGGCTATCTCTTCGGGCGTGTAGTCTTGTTCAGCATTGGGGCGTTGAAGGATAAAGAGATCGAATGCCACGAAAGCGGCTTTCTCGAAGCGCAAGGCTTTAGAGCCATCGGGCAACGTATAGGCCAAGTCCGTACGTGTCCAGTCTAGTACAGGCATGAAGTTGTAGGTCACTGTATGTACACCACAAGCGGCCAGATTGCGGATGCTTTCCTTATAGTTTTCGATATAAGTCAAGTAGTCGCCCGTTTGTGTCTTGATATGCTCGTGCACAGGTACGCTCTCTACCACCGACCATACCAATCCGGCATCCTCGATGAGCTGTTTACGTTTCTGGATTTCTTCTACTGTCCACACCTCGCCATTTGGGATGTGATGCAGGGCGTTTACGATGCCGGTAGCGCCGGCTTGTTTGATATCTTGTAGGCTCACGGGGTCGTTAGGACCATACCAGCGCCATGTTTGTTCGCATAAATACATATAGTTTCGTGTATTAGATTCATTAAATAGAAAAAGCGTCAAATCCACCATCAACCACAGCAACAGTTCCAGTTACAAACTTAGATGCATCGCTGATCAAATACTGTATCGTGCCATACAGATCCTCGGGGTTACCAAAACAACCGAATGGGGTATGTGCAATGATTGTTTTAGCACGCTCGGTTAATGAGCCGTCTGGATTGGTGAGCAATGCACGGTTCTGCTCGGTGATAAAGAAACCTGGTGCTATAGCATTTACTCGTAGGCCGTTCCCGAATTTAGTAGCTAACTCTGCGGCCATATATTTGGTATAGTTTGTGATTGCGGCCTTTGCTGTACCATAACCCACTACACGCGTTAATGGTCGCAAAGCCGATTCCGAGCTAAAGTTCACGATTACTCCTTTCTTATTCTCTGCCATCACTTCGGCAAAGACCATTGTAGGTAGAACTGTGCCGAAAAGATTAAGATCGACCACCTTCCGAAATGCTTCGATATCCAGATCGAAGAAAGTTTTATCAGGTGCAATGGTAGCACCAGGCATATTACCTCCGGCAGCATTCAACAACACATCAATCGTTCCATATTGAGTAAGAATTTCCGCTTTGTTTCTCTCTAATACTTCCTTATTCATTACATCTGTCTTCAGAAATAATGCCTGACCCCCTTTGTCAACTATCTGTTTAACTTGTGCTTTACCCAATTCTTCATTACGATCGAGAATGACAATTTTACCACCTTGTTTTGCCAAATAATCGGCAATGCCACAACCTAAGATTCCAGCACCACCAGTAATTACAATTACCTTATCTTTTACGCTGAATAATTCGTTCATATTTCAATGTTTATATAGTATATAAAATAACTTTTCTTCTTATCATTTCTTTATTATGTCTGAACCCAGATAATAACTAGTATGGGTCGGCTGGTTGTAGCCGATATTTTGGTTGAGTGCGCTCATCTCATACACATGATCACTCATCAGATAGTCGAAACGATAATCGCAAGGATACCATGTGGAAAAGACACGAAGCTCCGTATTATCCGTTGTGGGCTGTATCACTTCTTCGCGCCAATCGCCCAAGAAATCACCATAGAAACAAGGATTAGCCTTCGTACCGTTTATGGTAGTGACATCATAACGGTAGAGCGTAAACACACGTCCCGACAAAGGAGCATCAATCGTGCTTCTATCCAGCAACTGACGATTTAATGATCCACTCCACCAGATGGCCATATTGCATGATGTAGGTGCATAGCCCAAGTCTACTCCACTGGGTGAATGTGCATTACCTTTGTACCACCACATCTCGCATCCAGGACTATCGGGATCTATATCTGCTACCATGCATCGACCCACATCCGAAGGGTCGTCATATTGCCACAATACCTTTCCTGTTTTCGCATCACGCAGCGCTGCTCCTACCGAGCCCGTCTCAAAACAAGACCATATCTGCATTCCTTTGGCAGAAGGATCGAATTTGCCCAAGTGCAATGCATCGCCATGCCCGAAACCACAATTATTCAATCCTTTTCCATTATGATCTATTGTGCATGAGCCATAGACAATCTCATCAAAACCGTCATCATCCACATCTCCTACACTCAAACTATGATAACCTTGTGCTTCATAATCGCGATGTATACCATCGGTTGTATCAAAACGCCACAGTCTTTCTAATTTGTTGCCAATAAAGTTCCAAGCTTCTACTACAATTTTGGCATAGCAACCACGTCCTATGATAATAGAAGTACCTTTGGCAGAGCATTTTGCTATTCCTATTCTATAACTGCTAGAACGTTTGTAGTAATTATCTCCCCAGTCCTGGCTCTTGCCCAGTTCGATATAGTCAGTACGTGCCAGTTCTTTACCTGTGACACCATCAATTATTGATAGGAATTCGGGGCCACCATGTATATAGTTAGCACCATCTACCCGATAATCCGTCTTTCCATCACCATTAGTATCGCCTATTTCTTGTCCATCGCCAAAGATGGTTCCTTCGGCTGTACGCAAGGCTATTTCGCACTTGCCATCATTATTGAAATCATAAACAGCAAACGATCCACCGTTTCCTGTAAGTATATTAGGTCCCATGCACATTCGCCACATGAAGGTACCGTCTAGACGATAGGCCTCTAGTAACATCGAATGTGTGACACTGGCGTTCGATGCCGATCCTTCCGAATCATCCTCGCCGTCATTGGTTTCGATTAGTCGTTTTAGTATAATCTCATATCTCCCGTCTCCATCTAGATCACCTATGCTGATATCATTTGCTTTATAGGGAAATACAGAATGGATGTTAAGTGTGTTTCTGAGAGGAATTGAAATATAGGGCAGCCCATTCGAGGACTGTTGTGCTTTGATTGTATACGTATCAAGCACTTCTTGGCTATCACTTAGCTTTAAGAGATAAGTGTTATCAATATTTCTATTGGCTGTTACATCTTGAAAATTTGTCGAGTTGACAATTGGCGTTTCATTCAGTTTGACTTCGCCTTCAGCCTCTGAAGCAAGTCGATAAAGGTCAAAACTGATGTTTCTACTATCATTAGGTAATAGTCGCCAAGAAACTAGAATCGTATTGTTATATCTAGAAAAGGAACTATGTGTTGCATCACTCCTACCATTGATCGATGCCCATAGCATACGTTGTGTGGGAACCACTGGGTTGGATTCACTTTCTGTCACAGCTTCGTTTACATCTGTATCTTCTAAGAATTCACTATCTGTGCATGCGAATAGAAAGAAAACTGAGCATAGAGCTGTGAGGAATGTGTTTTTCATAGTAATTGATTTTACTACCTCGGCAAGCAAAAACATGCCGAGATAGTAAAGAGTAAAATTAAAAAATGATTAATTATCTAGATCTATTAGAATGCAAACGCAAAGCGGTAGATACCAGATCCTTTCACAGCACTTGCACTACCTGTGCATAGCTTATGTGAAGAAGTTGCACTTATAGTAGAAGTTACGGTTTGCATATCCGAGAATGCTTGCATATAGTTGTTCCTTTCAGTACTCGTCCAATAGAATACATTAGTACCGGCTTCACTATTATATTCATATTGAGCCAATGATGAACTCACCTTTGCAAGGCTAGCTGTAATCGCCGCGTAATTGGCAATCATAATTTGATATTCATGGAACGAGGGCAAGTACCAACCAGAAGATACAACTGGAAGAATCTCAGTTTGTGAATAAGCATATAGTGTTGAGATAAACTCAGTCGCACCTCTATAAGCAGGATCAATTTGAGCCATAGCTGTGTTATTATAGCCTAAGATTGATGTCATTCCTGCAGCTGCAGTATATAAACTACCTTCTTCTGCCAGACCATATTGATAT
>CAMTOQ010000007.1 GCA_947074205.1 uncultured Bacteroides sp.
ATTCTAGGAATAGTAAAATAAGGAGTCAACCTTATTTAGGAGTACAATTGTAAACAGTCAACCAACTCCAGGAAATGACAATCAGCAAGCTAGATAGCTGTACTCTGCTCACTGCAGAGGGCTATGCAGTAATGCTGCAAAGGGCTGCGCAGCGACACTGCACAGCCCTTTGCATTCTTTTAAATAATAGAGGTTATGAACGTGGTTTTACTCGTCGATATCGGCGACGTGAGTTTTTCTTTCTTCGATACTTCACCACTTTACGATAGATGAGCCAGATAATCATTAGGGGAACAACGGTAAGTATAACAATGAGTATCCCTACTCCAAGGTTATCTCCCTTTACCCGCGACCAGATCTCTAAAACATCTTTAGTCTTGTCGCCGAAATCCCTAATCATGGCACAACGTTCCACCACACTACGATCGGGATATTGAACTCTGTTGACTTGAACCTCTTCTGCTCCAGGGCCAAAAAAGTAACTTAAATCGGTAGTATATTCAAGTGTGGAATCGCTTTTCTCCTCCAATATCTCAGGGGATGCAATGGCGCTAACATAGCCCGATTCTTCCATATTGCGCAGAGCAATATCGGGGCGACACATAAAGTTTATAAAGTAGGAAGCAGCTTTGGGGTTCTTTGAATAGATAGGAATCACCCATCCATCATACCATATATTACTACCTTCTCTAGGTACCAAATAGTCTAACTCTACACCTACTTCCTCTGCCTCTTCGATGGCCCACATCGCATCACCACTCCAAGTCATATTGATCCAGGCCTTGTTCTTGGTCATCATCTCTTTGCCGAAGTCAGCTTCCCAACCGGCTACATTAGGTTTTAATGCTTTGAGATAGGTTTCGACTACTTCCATAGCCTCGGGCGAGTAGTCATTCATTAGAACTTCGACTGTTGTAAGACTATCGGCCAAGGCTTGCGCATTAGCATAAAGAATAGCTGTGCCATAAGAGTCACGATAAGAATCTTTCATCAAAATTTTACCAGCATATTTCTCATCCCAAAGACAGCTCCAGCTATCTACATCCTCTTCTTCCAGAAAAGCCGTATTATAAAGCAATCCTGCAGTTCCCCACATATAACAAACCACATACTCATTGGCGGGCTTACCGGGTTGGCTCAACTTATTAATCTGCTCCTTTATAAAAGGTGAAACAAGGTTCATGTAGTCGGGTGAGTCATTGAACGTGGTATCGATAGGCAATAACAAATCCTTCTTTAGCATACGCTCAATGATATATTCGGAAGGACAGACTACATCATAGTCTTCATGCCCCTTCTCAATTTTTGTAAGCATCACCTCATTTATATCGAATGTCTGATAAACAATACGAATGGGGATACCCGTTTGCTCTTCATAATAGGCCTGAAAATCTTCGAGCACTCCTTCGCCAATATAGTCGGCCCAATTGTATATCTTCAAGATATTCTCGCGCGACTCGCTTCTGTTGTAGCAGCTACACAGCAATAGTAAGGCAAAACCTAAAATAGTTATCTTCTTCATTACTTCTTCTTCTGTTTACCGCTCCGATAGTTTACTACTAACAACAAAGCTAGAATTACAACAAAAATAATTGTGGCAAGCGGACGCAATTCGGGTGTAAGACCTCCCTTACGCGCATCCGCATAAATATAGGTAGACAAGGTTTCTAACCCCTCGTTGCCAATTGTAAATACGGTTACTGCGAAGTCATCAATTGAAATAGTCAACGCCAACAAGAAACCACTAATCATACCCGGTTTAATCTCGGGAAGAATTACTTTACGAAATGCCTGCATGGGCGTAGCACCTAAGTCGAGAGCTGCTTCATAAATATTGGAGTTCATCTGCTTGAGACGAGGCAATACGCACAGCACAACATAAGGGGTACAGAAAGTGATGTGGGCCAATACTACTGTGAGGTATCCTTGAGATATACCCAAAGCCACAAACAAAAGAAACAGTGAGATACCTGTGATGATGTCACCATTTAGTATGGGTATATTATTGATCAGACCTAAAACTCGCTGACCTCGACTACGCATATTGTAGATACCTACAGCTGTAATACTTCCTAACATAGTGGATACAGTAGCGGCTATAAGCGCTATAGTTAACGTGTTGAGAAGCGCATTGGTCAATGAATGGTGTGCACCCGAGCTAAAAAGCGAGGAATAAAGTTTCGTAGAGAAACCAGTCCAGTTTCCTAATACTTTTGATTCGGTGAACGAGAATATGATAATAATAAGGATTGGTGCATAAAGCATTAGCAAAATGAACCATAAATAGCACTTAGCGGCGATTTGCTTTACCATAGTCCGCCTCCTTTCCCTGCATCATCTTTATTATCAGATCCAATCAAGGTAGTTAAACCTATAAGAAGAAGCATGATGAGCGAGAGAGCTGCACCATAGTTCCATAGACTGTTGTTGATATTCTCTTGTATTGTGGTACCAAATAGTTTGATATTATTCATCGTCAAAAGCTCGGCAATGGCAAATGTAGAGATGGTGGGCATAAATACCATCATAATGCCACTTGTTACACCAGGCATAGATAGTGGCATCATAATCTTAAAGAAAACCTGAAAGGGGTTTGCACCTAGGTCTTGCCCTGCTTCAATGTAGCTTTTATCCATCTTCTGCAAAGTGTTATAGATAGGATAAACCATAAATGGAAGGAAGTTGTAGACCATCCCAAATATCAAGGCTCCTTCGCCCAATGGGATATCTAAGAAATCGAATAAGGCTACCGTAGCTAAGGTACGCACCAATATATTGATCCACATGGGCAAGATAAAGAGAAGAATCAGGATCTTAGAACGATTCAACTCTTGATTACTAAGTATCCAAGCAGCAGGATAACCAATGAGCACGCAAATAATAGTCGTGATGATGGCTATACCTATAGAGTAGATAAACGTGTTTACAGCCTCGTAGTGCGAGAAAAACTGTGTGAAGTTTTGAAATGTGAAGCCACCATTATCGTCGGTAAAAGCATAGAAGCCAATAAGCAACAATGGCAGAATGACAAACATTGTCGCAAACAGTATGTAGGGTACCGTCCAGTTTTTACGAGAAGAAAAAAAACGAGATATTCTTTTCACTTTTTACTATCAATCAAATCAGACAAATTATTTAATAACACGTATACCATCAGGAGGTATAGTAATACCCACGCTATCTCCATCATCCCACACGTCAGTGGTATCTACAAAGATATCTTCATCCCAATCAGACCAAACAGTGAGGTGGTAATGATCTCCTTTATAAAGTATATATTTAACTTCACCAACAAGAGTGCCATCTACTGCATTATCATGAAGTATGACTTTTCCGAAGTCGACCTCTACAGTGACCTTATCGCCGGCTTGCACACCCGACTGAGGAAGACAATCAAACTGACAGCCTAAAAACTCGACTTTAGACGTATCAATCATTTTACCTTCAAACGTATTGCAGGTTCTCTCTTTCTTCATGATGTGAATATCAACCGGCTTTACCAGTAGACCCACCTCTGAACCTACCTCGAACGAGTGGTAATCTTGCACCAAGAATTCATATCCACCGGATAATACAGCCATTTCATAGTGTACGCCTTTAAATAAAGTGGACTGAACAATCCCAGTCAACTGGGCAGCTTCGGATACGGGGAAGATATAAACATCTTCTGGGCGAATAACCACATCGACAGGAGCCATTTGTCCAAAACCTTCGTCCACACAGTCGAAGGTACGACCACAGAAAGACACCGAGCGGTCGTCGAGCATAATGCCATTAAAGATATTGCTTTCGCCAATAAAGTTGGCTACAAAAGAGTTAGTGGGTTCATTATAGATATCTATCGGGGTTCCAATTTGCTGAATACGCCCTTCGCTCATCACTACTATGGTGTCGCTTAGCGTTAATGCTTCTTCTTGATCGTGAGTGACATAGATAAACGTGATGCCCAATGACTTATGCATAGTCTTCAGTTCAAGCTGCATCTCTTTGCGCATCTTTAAATCAAGTGCTGCCAATGGTTCGTCCAACAAAAGCACCTCCGGCTCGTTGACTATAGCGCGAGCAATAGCTACACGTTGTTGCTGCCCACCAGACAATGTGTCCACATCACGATATTCATAATCGGTCATTCCTACCATCTTAAGTGAGGCTTTCACTTTCTTCTCAATCTGAGCTTTTGGCATTTTTTTCAGCTTTAAACCAAAAGCAATATTATCAAAGACATTAAGATGTGGAAACAACGCGTACTTCTGAAACACCGTATTTACTGGGCGCTTATAGGGCGGGATATGGGTAATGTCACTACCAAAAATAGAAATTTCACCTTTGGATACCGTCTGAAAACCTGCAATCAGGCGTAGCAGCGTTGTCTTGCCGCACCCCGAAGGTCCTAAGATGGTAACAAACTCTCCTTTCTTTATTGTCAAAGAAACATCGTCTAACGCTATTTTATCATCAAAATACTTATAGACGCTGTTGATTTCTATAATCGATTCGTTCTCTTGCATGTTCATTCAATTACTAAGCTACAATTTTGCAAAATTAGAAACATTCAGAGTAGTAGTTTCACAAATTACCTTGAATTAACTTAGTAATTAACAATTTTCTGACTTCATAGTTTACTCAACAACCTAATTCTAATAATCTACGCATATTTATGCAAAATACAGCTCCGTTTTCTATCTGCTAAATGAGATTTCAGAATAAGTGTTCTATTTTTATAAACAAAGATTGCAAAAGAAAACAAGGAAATAATCTACCTTTGCAAAAACAATAAAGTTTGTGCAAAATATGAAAAAATTAAGTTATGTATTGGCAGGTGCCGCTATGTGTGGCATGATTGCTAGCTGTGGACCCAAAGCGGGCTACACCATTTCGGGTAGCATCAATAATGTGGCTGATGGTGACAGCGTTTTTCTTCAAGAACCTGTCGGAAGATCATTAGTTAACATTGACTCTACCGTAGTAAAAGATGGCAAGTTTGAGTTCAAGGGAACACAAGACTCAATCATCAACGCTGTCATCACTTGGGATGCTAAAGATGGTGCTCAGCGTGTGGGTCTCTACCTTGAAAATGGCGACATCAAAGTTAAATTCGAGAATGATATCACTTCGGTGATCGGAACATCGCTTAACAATGCATATCAAGAAATGAAAGATAAGGTTGCGTTGATTCAAAAGGAAAGAGAAAAGATACTTGAGAATTTGAAGGATACTACACTTGCCGAAACTGTAGTTGCAGAACAAAACAAAGCCTTGGAAGATTTAGACAAGAAAGAGATCAGTGTTCTATACAATACAATAGAAAACAACTCGGACAATTTACTTGGTCTTACATTATTCAAGAATATCTACTATACGCTAAGCCTAGAGCAAAAGGAAAATATACTTAGTAAATTCCCCGCTACGTATGACAATGATCCAAGCATTGAACGCATTCGTGCACAGGTGACCAGCGAGAAGAATACAGCTGTGGGCATGAAATACACTAACCTAACTATGGAGAATCCAGAAGGTCAAGAGGTTAGTCTTTCGGATTATGTAGGAAACGGGAAATTGGTTTTGATTGACTTTTGGGCTACTTGGTGCGGTCCTTGCCGCCGTGAAATGCCTAACATTGTAAGTCTATACGACAAGTACAAAAATAAAGGTTTCGAAATCGTAGGTGTATCATTCGACAACAATGCAGAAGCATGGAGAAATGGTATTAAGCAAATGAATATGACATGGCCACAAATGTCTGACCTCAAAGGCTGGCAAAGTGAAGGCGGTGCGGTTTATGGCATCTCGTCTATTCCTTACACTATCTTAATTTCAGGAGATGGTACAATTGTAGCTAGAAATCTGCAAGGCGAAGAGCTTTATGACAAAATTGAAGAGCTTTTGAAATAAACTAATCTTCAAAAAAAACAAAAGTCTCCGTAATAGCTTTATTGCAATTACGGAGACTTTTTTAATTAGTATACTAGTTGATTATCCAATCCAACGCACATAACAGAAATCTTGGCGATGTGGAAGATCATCATTTTTAGGGAACATACGATAAGCTACCTTGAAACTTCCGGCATTAGACAAGCTGTAATTTGCCTCGAAAGTATATAGGTCACCTTCTTTCTTAACCACTTTAAAAGGTTCAACAGAGTAAACATGTTGATTACCATCAGCAGTATTGTAAGTAGTTACAATTTCTAGTCCAACAGCATCATTTAAACCCTTTTCGTCAATAACGAAAGTAACATGATAGTCTTGTCCACTTTCAATTAAACCCTTAGAAAGCTCTTCAACATTTGAAGAAACAACTTCAATTGAATCCCATTTAGCGGCTACTTGTTCTTTCCATTCAGCAATAGCTTTCGCCTTAGCAGAATCATTAGCCGAAAGAGCCTTGAAGCGTTTTGCCTCTTTGTTATAGAACTTAGAGTAATAATCGTCAAGCTGACGCTTCATTGTATAGTGTGGAGCAATCTTGGCAATAGAATTCTTCACTGTTTTCACCCAACCTTCAGAATAACCTTTCTTATTGCGGGCATAGTAAAGAGGAAGAATCTCTGTCTCAAGAATACTATAGATAGTAGCTGCATCCAATTGGTCTTGGTGTTCTTGGTTCTGATAAGTACGCTTCTCAGTTAAAGCCCAACCAGCACCTTCTCTATATCCTTCTAACCACCATCCATCTAGTACAGAGAAGTTAAGTACACCATTCATCAATGCTTTCTCGCCTGATGTACCTGATGCTTCAAGTGGACGTGTCGGTGTATTTAGCCAGATATCAACACCCGAAACAAGACGGCGCGCCAACTGCATATCGTAATTTTCCAAGAAGATAATCTTACCAAGGAACTCTGGACGACGAGAAATCTCAATGATACGTTTGATCAATCCCTGACCTGCACCGTCATAAGGGTGAGCCTTACCTGTAAATAGGAACTGCACAGGGTAATTAGGATTATTCACGATATTTGAGAGACGTTCAAGATCTGTGAACAATAAGTGAGCACGTTTATAAGTTGCAAAACGACGTCCGAAACCAATCAGCAATGCATTTGGATTAATTTTATCCATAAGCGATACGATACGCGAAGGGTCACCTTGATTCTTCAGCCAACTATCACGGAATTGCTTACGGATATAGTCGACCAACTTATTCTTCATTGCTAATCTAGTTTTCCAGATTTCCTCGTCGGGCACATTATATATGGCTTCCCATATTTTAGCATTCGACTGATCATTCATGAAGTTAGCATCAAAGTATTTACCATAAAGAAGTTTCCACTCTGTAGCACTCCAAGATGGGAAGTGAACCCCATTAGTAACATATCCCACATGACTTTCTTCTGGGAAATATCCCTTCCAAATAGAAGAAAACATCTCTTGAGACACCTTTCCATGCAACCAGCTAACGCCGTTAACCTCTTGTGATGTATTGCAAGCAAATACTGACATACAGAAACGCTCTCCTTTATCTTCGGGGTTATTGCGGCCCATGCCAACTAAATCATCCCATGATATGCCCATCTTTGATGGATATCCTCCCATATACTTACCAAATAGACCTTCATCAAAATAGTCGTGGCCAGCAGGAACAGGGGTGTGAACGGTATAAAGCGAAGAAGCACGTACCAATTCAATCGATTGATCGAAGGTGAGTCCAGATGCAACATAATCACATATGCGCTGAACATTAATCAAAGCAGCATGACCTTCATTACAGTGATAGACATCTTTCTTAATGCCCAAAGCCTGTAGAGTTAGCATACCGCCAATACCTAACAAGATTTCCTGCTTTAATCTATTTTCCCAATCTCCACCATATAGTTGATGAGTTATTGGACGGTCATATTCACTATTCATTTCGCTGTCTGTATCCAATAGATAAAGAGAGATACGACCCACATTCACACGCCAGATATTAGCGTAAACAAAATAGTCATTATAAGGAACTGCCACTACCAATGGATTGCCTTCTGCATCTAACACACGATCTAAAGGAAGCTGACCAAAATTTTGTGCTTCATAGTTAGCAATTTGCTGGCCATCCATAGATAATGTTTGTGTGAAATATCCGTATCTGTAAAGTATACCTACAGCACATAGATTCACGTTGCTATCTGAGGCTTCTTTTAGATAGTCACCAGCTAGAACACCCAAACCACCAGAATAGATTTTCAAAACAGGTGTCATACCATATTCCATACTGAAATATGCTACTGAAGCACGCTCTGAATTTGGCGCAACATCCATGTATTCTCTAAATTTGGCATAAACTTGACTAATACGTTTAAGTATCGCTTTATCTTTAGAAACTGCTTCAAGCTTCTCATAACTCATACGTTCAAGGAGTAAAACTGGATTTTGACCAACTTCCCTCCAAAGTGCAGGATCTAAATCATGAAATAGTTCTGTCGCTTCGTAGTTCCAAGACCACCAAATATTGCGTGAGATTTCAGCCAAGCTCTCTAGAGCAGCAGGAATACGTGATTTTACGTCTACGTCCTGCCAATTAGGCGTATTCACATTACTTACTTTAATTCTCATAATGTATCTGTTTTAATTATATTATTCATTTAAACGTTTAGCTGCGTTAGATAAAGCAATGTCATAAGCACTATAATAGTATTTTATAAAATGCTTCCATAAAGCTTGTTCTGCAACATTAGCCGCGCGTTTTCTTATATTCTTAATTTCTGAAGAATCCTTTAGGCTAAAAAACAATATGGATTCTTTTATGTTCTCAGCCACCTCACAATAATTACTATCTGATCGATGAAGCACTTCTACCCCATCGTTAATCCCATTCTGGTCAGTGAGGCTATTTACCCACAATCCAAAACCAGCCAGATCAGTAGTTATTGTTGGCACTTTAAATGCAACACTTTCTAAAGGAGTATATCCCCAAGGCTCGTAGTAAGAAGGATAAATGCTCAAATCTTCACCTAAAAGGATGTCGTAATAATCTTTATTAAAGATACCGTCGTGTCCATCAAGATAGCATGGTACAAAAATAACTTTCACTTTATCTTCTGGAGCATTTTGCATTCCCAACCTACTTAGCGTTCCCAACACATTATCATACTCCATATTGTGAAGCCAATGTGTCAAAAATGGATATTCCAAGGCAGTATCAAATGTTTTTTTAGACAGTAATCGTTCCTTTAGGTCTTGCCTAGGCTCTTTTACCCAAGCAGGCACAGTGATAAAAGCTAATACATTTCTTGACAGATGCTTATCACAACGAAGTCGATTTAAGGACTCAAGAAAAACATCTATACCCTTGTTTTTAAATTCATATCGGCCACTGGTTCCAAGAATCAATGTACTATCATCGAGCTTTGTTCCCATCAGCTTATTGGCCACTGATAACAACAATGAGCGAGCACGCTTTCTTTTGCCTGTAAATGTAGCTCCTTGAGGCACAAAGTCGTCTTCAAAACCATTCATCAAAACGACATCAGCTTCTTTTTGTAGAAGTTGTTTGCACTCTCGATTTGTAATCTCACTAACTGTAGTAAAACAGTCTACTGCATGAGCTGTTTGCTTCTCAATAGAATGCTTTGACTGCATATTTAGCTCTTGAGCCATCTGGTCGCCATTGTAGGCAAACAAGAAATCATAAAGAGGTTTGTTATTTCCGGCAATAGATCTACCTATTGACGTAGCATGTGTAGTAAAAATTGTAGCTATTTCGGGAACGGCATGTTGTAAATAGAGAGCTCCCATACCAGTCATCCATTCATGTGCCTGATAGATAACTTTATTTTCGGGGGACAAGTTAAAGCGATAGAAACTTTCCACAACTTTCCCAGCGGCATATGAAAACATAGACGCTTCATCGTAATCACCATAACCATGCAGAGAATCTACCTGATATAGATTCCACATTTCAGCATATATTGCATCCTTCTGGGCATAGAAGGGTTGAAAATCAACAAGAATCACCGTTGGGCTACCAGGAATATTCCAGCGCCCCAAACGAACAGAAAGTTGCTCATTCACTAAAGCATGTTTCTTCCAATCTGCATGAAGTTCTTTACACTCTATAAACAGTGGATTATCTATTCCCTTCCAAATATCGGGACCTATAAAAAACAACCTTTCATGAAAAACATTATATAGAGTATTTGCTCTAGTCGATAAAACCGTATAAATACCACCTACCTTATTGCAAACTTCCCAACTGGATTCAAAGATATAATTGGGGGTTAATAAATCTTTTACCATATTCATTACATTAAAGCGCTCCTTTTGCGACAAAAATACAAATTAATAATTAAAAATATCAAATATCAAGCAAAATATATTATAACTATGGATAGCAATCGTTTGCATAAAACTACAAACACTAAATCGCTAACATTTTAATAGTTTATATTACATTATTTTATAGTTATAAGTTGCGAATATAACAAATTGTCGAGTACATCAACTACAGACAAAGCACAAATAAGAATTCTTCGGCGAGAAATGCTAAAAAAATTAAGCACAAACAAAAAAGTTTATATATGTAAGACATGAGAGAAACCCATAAGTACTCACCATGAGCAAAAGAACGAAAAGCGAACTGCAAAAAAGTCGTAGTATCGAGGTAAAATAATAGAAAAAAGGCCTCAGAGTTTACACACTGAAGCCAATATAGAATACTTATCCTAGTTATTTAATAACCTATACAACGATAGATAAAACCCAAATTTTCCATTTCCTTTCTGTCGTATATATTACGTCCATCTAAAAGTACAGGTTGTAACATAGAAGAATGAACTGCCTCCCATGATGGCATCCTAAAAGTTTTCCACTCCGTAAGAAGCATCAAAGCACTAGCACCAGATACCGCTTCATACATATCTGAAGCATAACACACAGATTCGCCAAACTTATGTCTAGCCTCATCCATAGCAATGGGGTCATAGACTGAGACTAAACACCCAGCCTTTATTAATTGTTCAATCAAAACCAAAGCAGGAGCCTCACGCATATCATCGGTTTCGGGCTTAAAAGACAAGCCCCAAACAGCTATCTTCTTACCCGAAAGATTGTTCTCATATATATTAGAGAGCTTCTCGAAAAGCAACTGCTTCTGTCTTTCGTTAACCAATTCGACAGCTTTTAATACCTCCATAGAATAATTATGCTGCTCTGCTGTTTTAATCAAGGCCTTTACATCCTTAGGAAAACATGAACCTCCATAGCCAATACCAGGATAAAGGAATTTGCGACCAATTCTTGAGTCAGTTCCTATACCACTACGAACCATATTAACATCTGCACCAACTCTCTCACAAAGGTTAGCAATTTCATTCATAAAGCTTATCCTTGTAGCTAGCATAGAGTTGGCTGCATACTTAGTCATTTCTGCAGATGGTATATCCATGAAAATGACTCTAAAGTTATTTAGCTGAAACGGTCTATAAAGCTTAGTCATCAACATCTGAGCTTCTTCAGAATCAATCCCTACCACAACCCTATCAGGACTCATAAAGTCAGCTATCGCATTTCCTTCTTTCAAGAACTCTGGATTAGAGGCAACATCAAAAGAGATAGCAACTTTACGCTTATCGAGCTCTTCTTGAATAGCATTGCGCACCTTTTGAGCTGTACCTACAGGAACAGTACTCTTGGTAACAACCAGGACATATTTATTTGCATTTTTCCCAACAGTACGAGCCACGTCTAGGACATAGCGCAAATCAGCACTGCCATCTTCATCAGGAGGTGTTCCTACTGCAGAGAATACAACATCGACATCATTCAAACAAGATTCAAGCGAAGTTGTAAACTTTAAACGACCAGATTTGGCATTACGGCAAACGATATCCTCCAAACCAGGCTCATAAATGGGTATAACACCATTCTTCAACCCCTCTATTTTAGAGACATTAGTATCTACACAAGTTACATCGACGCCTATTTCGGCAAAACAAGCTCCTGTTACAAGTCCCACATAGCCTGTTCCTACTATAGCTATTTTCATTTGTAAATATTGAGAATATGTATTAAAAATCAAAGGTCGGTGCACAATCGATAGTTAGTGCATCACAATCCTTTTGGGATAAAATAAAATGAGAAGAATCAATCATCCAATCAATACCTATAAGTGGATCACAGTAAAGCAAAGAAGCTTCTGCAGACGGATTATAAACGTTATCCACTTTATACGAAAATACAGCTTCCGGGGTAAGAACCAAGAAACCGTGAGCAAAACCACGCGGAATAAAAAGCTGGTGCTTATTCTCGTCAGACAAAATCGCGGAGACATATTTTCCATATGTTGGAGAGCCTTTACGTAAATCGACAGCAACATCCAGCACTTTACCACTTATAACTCGAACTAGTTTAGCTTGCGAGAACTCCCCAACCTGATAGTGCAACCCTCTAAGAACACCATAAGTAGATTTTGATTCATTATCTTGAATGAAGTCAACTTGTCCTATATGACGATCAAATTCTTCTTTCTTAAAAGACTCATAGAAGTAGCCTCTATCATCTTGAAACACTCGTGGCTCAATAAGCCAAACTCCTTTTATTTCCGTTTCTGTAAAAATCATACTTTTAATGCTATATGGCCTCCAATAAGTTAAAGGAAGACCTAAAAACAAGACAAAGATAAGAAACTAAGCTTGACAAAACACTAGCAACTAGAATAAAAAGCTATGGTTTACGTAGCATTACGCCGACAGTCCTAAACATGATCTGAATATCAAGTAGCAACGACCAGTTATTAATATACCACAAATCGTGGTTTATACGCATCTTAACTCGCTTAAGATCCCTCTCGCCGCGCAAACCATTAACTTGAGCCCAACCCGTAATTCCCGGTTTCACAGTATAACGCAAGGGATACTCTGGTATCACAGCCGAATACTCTTCATCATGCACCAACATATGCGGACGAGGTCCTATCACAGACATATCACCTTTTAAGACATTCCAAAACTGAGGAAGCTCATCTATACTTGTACAACGTAGAAAATTCCCTAAAGCATATTCATTCATCTGCGGATCAAAGAAATGATCAGAATGATTCCGGGCATCCATCGTTCTAAATTTATAGCACTCAAAAATGCGACCATTCTTACCTGTACGCTTCTGCTTAAAAAATATTGGGCCAGGCATATATATCTTGAGACAGAGTGCCACCACTACAAAAACAGGTGGCAGAATAAATAGAATGACTATCAAAGACATACAAATATCCAAAGAACGTTTAACCACTTTATTCTCACGCAAAAATAAAGGAGTCTCTTCTACTTCTATAGAGTTATCAATACGAGTATATACAGCACACATATCTTATATCTTTTTATTTAATAATGATGCATAAACATCTTTAGTTTGAGAAGCAATGTAGTCCCAATTGTATTTACGCATATCATATTTAATCTCTTTATTTTCAATAGCCAAATGGGCATCTAGTTTTTTCACTAAATCAAAACGATCACCACATTTGAAATAACAGAACTCACCCAATCCTACTTCTAAGTTCGCCGGGATATCACTAACCAAAACATCACAACCACAACTCATAGCTTCAAGAAGAGAAATAGGCAAACCTTCATGAAAAGAAGGTAAAACAAACAGAGCAGCATGACTATAGAGTTGAGACAATTGCTCCCTCTTTAAAAAACCTGTCAGTACAACTCCATTCTCTTTCGCTAATATTTTCAAAGATTCTGAGTAGCTATCAGCATGATCAGCGTCGCCTGCTATAACAAGTTTATATCCTAAAGATTTACTTTGCACGAAAGCATCTATAAGATAATCAAAACCTTTCTCCTTAACAAAACGTCCTACAGCTATCACGTACCGGTTAGATTCCAAGGAAAATCGCTCAAGCACATCTGTCTTCACCGTAGGAAGCATACTCACTCCATTATATATTAAAGAGGTAGACTTCATTCTGGGATATTTCTTGAACATCATTTTCTCAATATGGCTTGAAATCACAATCATTCTGTCAGCATATCTAGCCCCAAGTCTTTCACCCAGCCTTAATATCCCTTTGGACATTCTTCCCCACTTTTGCCGATCATAATCAGGCCCATGATGTGTTACAACAGCTTTCATTCCTAAAAGTTTAACCAAAGGCGTGATTAACGATGGACCTACTGCATGAATGTGAACGATATCAGCACCTACACTTTTAGCATAAATCACTGCAAATAAGGTGTGCGCAAAGGCTTCAAGATGTTTACTAGAGAAAGTCTTTAAATCTTTTATTTTTACTCCCTTGTAAGAAGTAGCATTATCTCCACTTGATTTAAAATGAGGGCGGCGAACCACTATCACCTCATATCCATCAGCAGCAATATGAGGGAATAACTCTTCGCAGTGAGTTTCGACACCTCCTAGAATCCCAGGAATCCCACGAGTACCAGTTACTACAACCTTCATTATTTAATCTATATCTAAGAAAACAGGTTTACCTGTCATCGTATTCCACTTATTAGTCACTACCCAACGTAGAGGCTGACTTATATATTTTTTCATTACCGGTGAAGCAGTCCCTACCATCCAACAGTTTTTAGGGCATTTTTTTACCTGCTCGCGCACTTCTTGAGCCTTATCGCTCAACCATATCTCCTCAAAAGAGGATTGGGAGCGTATATTCCCCATACTCTCCTTCCAATATCTTTCCTCTAAACCATTGCAAGGATAAATTTCGCCATATGGATCTACAAAGAAGTTCACCAAACCAGCTTCGCAAGGCAGGAGCCTTTGGTTTCCTTTAATATAATTAATCAGACCACGGTTGAAATAGGCACGAAACCACGACTTAGGATGTTTCTCGGCCAATTGCCATGAGATAAGCTTCTCAAAGTTTCCACAGACCTCATCCTTGTTGGTTATCAAATTATCTCCCTTATGAAAATAATAAGAATTATGAAAGGCGGCAGTAGCAAACTCCATTCCAAGCGACTTAGAGAGCTGATATAAAGATAACATATCCGAAGAGTTGTAATTGGAAACTGTGATACCAAAGCCAATATCTTTAACCCCCATATCCTTGAGTTTCAATAAAGTTCTAAGCCCCTTATCAAATCCACCTTCACGACCTCTTAACTCATCGTTTTTCTGCGACAAGCCTTCAATGCTTATACGTATACCAATTTTTGGAAAACGTTTTGCCAAGCGAATGATACGATCTTCAAACCAACCCGAAGTAGAGATTACAACTCTAGGCGACTTCTCAAAACAAACTTCAATAATATCTTCTAAATCTTCACGAATAAAGGGTTCGCCACCTGTTATATTTATAAATTTCACATTAGGAAGCTTTTTAATCTCCTCCAATGTAATTTCTTTGTGTTTATCTGTAGGATTCTTCCATATATCACACATCTGACATTGCATAGGACACCTATAGGTGACAATAATACACATATCAGTAGGGTTAGGTATTTTGGTCATATTAAATCTTAGTTGTCATTCATAATATAGAGATCTGGGAAATATCTCTTCAAGACAAAAACGCAAAATTCACATAAAAAGTATTTTAATTGCAATAAAATTATTAATAAAAAGATATATAAACTAAAGCACACCAACAACCCGTAAACATCTATTACCATCTCAACACTCCATATATCCTCAACAAATACTACGCTACACCTAATTAAACCCCAGAAACACGTTGTTCAAGCAACATCATTGTTTAATAAATCGACTACATCCTCAGCATGCTAAACTCATTTAATCACACTTATGCTAAACCGCATTGTAATACTGCCAACGCAACACAACATCGCCGTAGAACCCATACAAGAATACCATAGAGCCCTCACAGTATGCACTCCGATAACAGATACAGTTCGAATATTAACAAAATGACAAAACAAACACCTCAATAAAACACAGAACTAAAAGTCAGATAATCTCAAAATAATTCAAACTATCATCACTTTAATACAAACGCTTTTAATAGGAGACTAATATCACTAGCGACATCTACACAACTCAAATGTATATTATAAATAAATAGGTATAAGAATATATTCAAAGAGAAAACAAGTGGATAAAAAGCAAACTGAATCACCCGAAGAAAAATTGAGTATAAACAGCAGAGAGATCAACACGCAACACATAAAGACTTTTTGCTTACATTATAACGCCTAATTGATGCGATTGCGAATCATAATGATATCCATCTTGCAAATATACGCACACAATCACACCCTCAAGAGACTTCAAAATAGGCATCAAAAAACAAATTGTTACTATTTGGCTATTTTAATCACCCATTATTTATAATTTTACAGAAATAAGATGTTATTTTGCATCAATTAAAAGAGAGTGAAAAATAAATTGATAAAAGTTAATCGAATTATTTCCTAATTAAACAAATAGTCATATATTTGCAATGTATTTAAAACAATTAGAAACAACAACCAATCATTTAGAGAACAAAATGACAAGAGAAATCCAATTCACTAAGATGCATGGTGCAGGCAATGATTACATCTATGTAAACACAATGCTTTATCCTATTAGTAATCCAGAAGCAGCAGCTATCGAATGGAGCAAGTATCATACAGGAATTGGGAGCGACGGTCTTGTACTGATTGGAAAATCAGAAGAAGCTGATTTTAGTATGCGTATTTTCAATGCAGATGGCTCGGAAGCGATGATGTGCGGTAATGCAAGCTATTGTGTGGGTAAATATCTGTATGATTATGGTCTGACCGATAAAACTTCGGTATCTCTCAAAACACTATCGGGTGTAAAATACATCACTCTAAATATAGAGGCAGGCAAAGTCACTACAGCTACAGTAGATATGGGTTCTCCTGTTGAAACTGGCGAAATTGACTTTAAAGACGAATATCCATTTTCATCTTTATATGTTTCAGTTGGGAATCCTCACCTTGTAACATTTGTCGACAAAATAGAAGATATTGACTTACCTGTAATTGGTCCAAAATTAGAGAATCACCCATTTTTTCCAAATCGAATTAATGCAGAGTTTGCTCAAGTTCTATCTGAAGATAGAATCAGAATGAGAGTATGGGAACGCGGATCGGGCATCACTCAAGCTTGTGGAACAGGCGCTTGCGCTACCACTGTGGCTGCTGTAAAAGCCGGGAAAATTGATCGCAAAGCTACTATTATTATGGACGGTGGTGAGTTAACCATTGAATGGAATAAAGAAACAGACCATCTTTTAATGACCGGAACACCTAAAAAGGTATTTGACGGAACAATCACAATCAGCGAATAATTTATCAAACTTAAAACAAAGAACATTATGGCACTTGTAAATGAGAATTTCTTAAAATTACCTGGAAGCTATCTATTTTCAGATATTGCTAAGAAGGTAAATACTTTTAAAATAACACACCCTAAGCAAGAGATTATTCGTCTTGGTATTGGAGATGTGACACGCCCCTTACCTGCTGCATGTCTAGAGGCAATGCACAAAGCAGTGGAAGATATGTCTGTAGCAGAAAGATTTCATGGATACGGACCAGAGCAAGGTTATGATTTCTTAATCGATGCTGTGATTAAAAACGATTACCTCCCACGTGGTATACAACTCAGCAACTCTGAAGTATTTATCAACGATGGAGCGAAAAGTGACACAGGAAACATAGGGGATATTCTTAGACACGATAACAGTGTTGGTGTAACAGATCCAATCTATCCTGTATATATTGACAGTAACGTAATGAGCGGTCGTGCCGGAGTTTTGGAAGAACTTACTGGTAAATGGAGCAACATCACATATATGCCATGTACTAGCGAAAATAATTTTATCCCAGCTATACCAGATAAGAGAATCGACATAGTGTATTTGTGCTATCCCAACAATCCAACGGGCACAACTCTTACAAAGGCAGAGCTTAAAAAATGGGTAGATTATGCTTTAGAGAACGACACATTGATTCTTTATGATGCAGCTTACGAAGCATTTATTCAAGAAAGTGATGTACCACACTCTATTTATGAAATTAAAGGTGCAAAAAAATGTGCCATTGAGTTCAAGAGTTTCTCGAAAACAGCAGGTTTTACAGGTGTTAGATGTGGCTACACAGTAGTTCCTAAAGAGCTTACAGCTTCTACTCTATCTGGTGAACGTGTTGCACTAAACAAACTATGGAACAGACGCCAATGCACTAAGTTCAACGGTACATCTTATATCACTCAACGCGGTGCAGAAGCAATCTATACTCCCGAGGGAAAACAACAAGTAAAAGAAAATATTGATTACTACATGACCAATGCAAAACTAATGAAAGAATCTCTCGAGTCTGCAGGTCTTACAGTTTATGGTGGTGTCAATGCTCCTTACCTATGGATAAAAACACCTAACGGTGTTAGTTCATGGAAATTCTTCGATCAAATGCTCTATGAAGCAAATGTTGTAGGAACCCCAGGTGTAGGATTTGGTCCTAGCGGTGAAGGTTACATTCGCCTTACAGCTTTCAACAATTTAGATAACTGTATCGAGGCGATGCGTCGCATCAAGAATTGGTTATAATATACCAATAAAATTATAAGGCTGAGCGTTGCTCAGGACAACGCCCAGCCTCCTTAAAGTGAATACAATAGTTAAGCGCGCTACTATATGTTTTATATGGAGATAGTTCCACAATTTTTCTAACTCATAAAAAGGTAATAAGATTATGAAAACAACGATTAACAAACGATTGGGAGCAATTGCTGTGGCTTTATTGACACTTATCCCATGTTCACTGAGAGCTCAAGATTCATTCGAAGTAACAATTGGTGCCGACTTTGTAAACAAGTACGTATGGCGCGGTTTCGACCAAGGCTCGGGCGCATCCATACAGCCAACTTTGGCATTAGGATGGAAAGGTATCTCATTAACAGCGTGGGGAAGCACTAGTATCACTGCTCTTGAACCTAAGGAGTTCGACATCACTTTAGGTTATGAAATTGGAGGTTTAAGCCTAGCATTAACAGACTACTGGTGGAATGGCGAAGAAGGAAAATATGGTTACTATAAAGATAGCCATTTCTATGAAGCTGCTGTTGGCTACTGTTTTGGAGAAAAAGTACCCTTATCACTCTCAGCTGCTGTAATGTTCCATGGCGACAAAAACCTAGAAGGCAAAAATCATGTTTCAGCTTATTTCAATGCAGGATATGACATCAATTTGCCTCAAGGAATAGTATTAACTCCTTCTATTGGTGTTTCGACAAAATCATACATGTATACTGGCGATAAAATTAGCGGCGTAACTGACATCAACCTAAAAGGATCTAAAGAGATTAAAATCACTGATAGCTTCTCTATCCCCGTATTTGCACAGGTCACTGTATCACCAGTAATGGACAAGACCTATATCGTATTCGGTATGAGCTTCTAAAGCTAAATAAATAAAACAGAAAAGAGGAGGCTGGAGCCTCGGTTAGTTAGAGTTTCTTAATCGATTTGTTGTTGGGTATATCCCATAGCATCCATAGTTCCACTCCTCTTTTTTAGATAAAATACACATTTAATTCTATAAGGTATATGAAGAAGATTGAAGCTATCATTAGAAAAACAAAGTTCGAGGACGTGAAGGATGCACTACTTGAAGCAGACATCGAATGGTTCTCATATTATGATGTAAGAGGTATAGGTAAAGCCCGTCAAGGAAGAATTTACCGTGGTGTTGTTTACGACACAAGTATCATCGAACGTATTTTGATCTCAATTGTAGTACGTGATAAGAATACTGAAAAGACTGTACAGGCAATTATTAAATCTGCACAGACAGGCGAAATTGGTGATGGCAGAATCTTTGTTATCCCCATCGAGGATGCAATTCGCATACGCACAGCCGAGAGAGGCGATATCGCACTTTATAATGCTGAGCAAGAAAGATAATTATCTTCATCACTTTTTAAATTTAGGTATTACAATAATATAAGACTACAATTATGGATATATATAAAAAATATAGGATTTCAACACTATGCCTCCTAGGTATTTTGTTATTATCACTTTGCCCCGCCACTTCACTTTATGCACAAGAAACGGCAACAGAAGTAATCGACGTAGTTGCAACTACAGCGGTAGAAGCAGCAGAAACCCCAGAGGAAGCAGCAAGCATTCCTACAACTGTTGGCGATTTAGTAAATGGTCTAAACACAGTTTGGATGTTATTAGCTGCCATGCTAGTATTCTTTATGCAACCTGGATTTGCGTTAGTTGAAGCTGGCTTTACTCGCGTTAAGAGTACTGCAAACATTATGATGAAGAACCTTGTGGACTTCTCATTTGGATCTTTGTTCTATTGGTGCGTTGGTTTTGGATTTATGTTTGGCATCGGCGACTTTATTGGAGCTCCTCACTTTTTTGATCTTGGTTTCTACGAAAGTGATGGTCTTCCAGCTGAAGGTTTCCTAGTATTCCAAACTGTATTTTGTGCTACAGCTGCAACCATCGTTTCAGGTGCTATGGCAGAACGTACTAAATTCTCTATGTATCTAGTTTACACACTCTTTATCACTGCTATTATTTATCCTGTTTCGGGCCATTGGACTTGGGGTGGTGGTTGGTTAATGAACGACGCTGAAGGTTCTTGGATTATGGAAACATTTGGTACTACATTCCACGATTTCGCAGGCTCAACTATTGTACACTCTGTTGGTGGATGGATTGCTCTTGTAGGTGCCGCTATTCTTGGCCCACGTATCGGCAAGTATGGTAAAGATGGTAAATCTAGAGCTATTCCTGGACACAACCTTACTATTGCTGCACTCGGTGTATTTATCTTGTGGTTTGGTTGGTTTGGTTTCAACCCAGGTTCTCAATTAGCAGCAGCATCTGCTGACGACCAATGGATGATTGCTCATTGCTTCCTTACAACTAATCTTGCTGCATGTGCCGGCGGTTTTGCTGCTCTATTCTTAAGCTGGATACGTTACGGAAAACCATCACTTTCATTTACTTTGAATGGCGTATTGGCAGGTCTTGTTGGTATCACAGCAGGTTGTGATCTAGTATCAGGTGGTGGTGCAGTTTGCATCGGTATGTTGTGCGGTATCACAATGATATTCTCAGTTGATTTTATCGACAAGGTATTAAAGATCGACGACCCTGTAGGTGCAAGTTCTGTACATGGTGTTTGCGGTTTCCTTGGAACTTTACTAACAGGTTTGTTTGCAACTGAAGAAGGTCTATTCTACGGTGGTGGTTGGGGCCTTCTTGGTGCTCAAGCTCTAGGTGCTGTAGTTATCGGCTGCTGGGCAGCAGGTATGGGTTTCATCATCTTCAAAACTATCGACTCTATCTTCGGACTTCGCGTTCCAGCTAGAATTGAAGAAGAAGGTTTGGATATTTACGAACACGGTGAATCGGCTTACAACTAAGCTTTATTAAATAATTACCCAGATAGGTTTGATCGCCTATCTGGGAACGAAGAAAGACTCACGTCTTTTATACTCTAACAATTAACAACAAATCATTTTAAGTATTAATCATTATGTCAAAACTAAGATTCAGAGTAGTAGAATCGGCTTTCAAAAAGAAAGCGGTTGAAGTAGTTCCACCAACGGAACGTCCATCAGAGTACTTTGCAAAGTATGTGTTTAACAAGGAAAAAATGTTCAAATACCTTCCTAGCAAAGTTTATGCACAACTAATTGACGCAATTGATAATGGTGCTCCACTTGATCGTTCTATTGCAAACGAAATTGCAGCAGGTATGAAGAAATGGGCCACTGAGATGGGTGCAACACACTACACTCACTGGTTTGCTCCATTAACTGAAGGAACTGCAGAAAAACACGATGCTTTTATTGAACATGATGGAAAAGGTGGTGTAATGGAAGAATTCTCAGGTAAACTTCTTGTTCAACAAGAACCTGATGCATCTTCATTCCCTAACGGTGGTATCCGCAACACATTTGAAGCACGTGGTTACTCTGCTTGGGATCCATCATCACCAGCATTTATTGTAGATGATACTTTGTGTATCCCTACTATTTTTATCTCTTATACAGGTGAGTCTCTTGACTATAAAGCACCTCTATTGAAAGCACTTCGCTCGGTAGACAAAGCTGCAACTGATGTGTGCAAGCTTTTCAACCCAGAAGTTAAGAAAGTTGTTTCTTACCTAGGATGGGAACAAGAATACTTCCTTATCGACGAAGGATTATACGCTGCTCGCCCTGACCTATTGCTTACAGGTCGTACATTGATGGGACACGACAGTGCTAAAAACCAACAGCTAGAAGACCACTACTTTGGTTCTATCCCTACTCGTGTAGCAGCATTTATGCGCGAACTAGAAATCGAAGCTCTTAAGTTGGGTATCCCTGTTAAGACTCGTCACAACGAGGTAGCTCCTAACCAATTCGAGTTGGCTCCAATCTTCGAAGAATGTAACCTTGCAAATGACCACAATCTTTTGATTATGTCTGTTATGCGCAAAGTAAGCCGTCGTCACGGTTTCCGCGTTCTTCTACACGAAAAACCATTCAAAGGCGTTAACGGTAGCGGTAAGCACAACAACTGGTCACTTGGTACTGACACAGGCGTATTGTTGATGGCTCCTGGCAAAACTCCAGAAGATAACCTACGCTTTGTTACTTTTGTTGTAAATACTTTGATGGCTGTTTATCGCTTCAACGGTTTGTTGAAAGCATCTATCTCAAGTGCTACAAATGCTCACCGTCTAGGTGCTAACGAAGCGCCTCCAGCTATCATCTCTTGCTTCCTAGGTAAACAACTTACTCAAGTTCTTGGCCACATCGAAGACAGCACTACTGATGACCTAGTGTCATTGAGCGGCAAACAAGGTATGAAGCTTGATATTCCTCAAATCCCAGAATTGCTTATCGACAACACCGACCGTAACCGTACTTCACCATTTGCGTTTACAGGTAACCGTTTCGAATTCCGTGCTGTTGGCTCATCTGCAAACTGTGCGAGCGCAATGATCGCTCTTAATGCAGCTGTTGCTGATCAATTGATTGAATTCAAGAAAGATGTAGATGCGTTGATCGAGAAAGGTGAACCTAAGATTTCTGCTATCCTTGATGTTATTCGTCGTTATATCAAAATCTGTAAGCCAATCCATTTTGATGGTAATGGTTACAGCGATGAATGGAAAGAAGAAGCTGCTAAACGTGGTCTTGACTGCGAAACTAGCGTACCAGTAATCTTCGACAACTACCTAAAACCTGAATCAATCGCAATGTTCGAAAACACTGGCGTTATGACAAAGGTTGAGTTGGAAGCTCGTAACGAAGTGAAATGGGAAACATACACTAAGAAAATTCAGATTGAAGCTCGTGTATTGGGCGACTTGGCAATGAACCACATTGTGCCTGTTGCTACAGAGTACCAAACTAACTTGGTGAACAATGTATATAAGATGCAAGAAATCTTTGGTAAAGAGAAAGCGGCTGAGATGGGCGCACAAAACATCAAATTGATTGAAGAAATTGCATCTCATACAAACTTCATCAAAGAACATGTTGACTCAATGATTCAAGCTCGCAAAGTAGCGAACAAGATCGAAGACGAGCGCGAAAAAGCTATTGCATATCACGATACAATCGCACCTTCATTGGACGAAATTCGTTACCACATTGACAAGTTGGAACTAATCGTTGACAACCAAATGTGGACGCTTCCTAAGTATCGCGAACTATTATTCATAAGATAATAACTAAATAATATTATCTATTTCTTTTGTTGGTTGTTTTAAGTTTGCAGGGGAGAAGTGCCGTGAGGCAGTTCTCCCCTATTTTGTTTTATTACTACCAACACTATTAGTTTGAAGTGAACAGAAATATCCTAATTTATAAAAGGCAAATAGAGACAGTGACGGATTACGACTCTTCAGTTGTGCTATGATTGCTTTCTTTGTGGAGAGATAAAGATATGCAGTAACTCTAGTGAGACGCATTTTTTTTACCATTCCATACCAGCGCAAAAGTTTCACGTATTCTTCAAGCTGCTCTTCATGTCCAACTAAATTAGAGACGGCGCGTTCAATCTTTGTGAGAAACTGTTCACAACTCTCTCCCACTTTATGATATACGGGATTATCTATATGCAATATATCAACTCCAGCCCGTTTAAGATTCATACCAAAATAAGTATCCTCATAACCCAGATGGAAACCTTCGTCAAAGCGTACTTTATTAAAAGCAGACTTCTCAATCATAAAATTCATACTTATAAATGATTCGTAAGGGTTTCGGGCCCTTTCTTCAGCAGGTTTCTCTTCGACCTTTGCCCCGTATTTATAACGTAAAGTTGCATTAGCCGGGATGGAAAGTCCTTTATAAGTGAAGCCTCCACAAACTGTAAGCCCATGTTTTGCAGCTTCCAAATATTTAGAAAGAAAAGTATCGGCCACAGGAAAAGTATCGGTGTCTAGAAAAAGCAGATAATCATATTTAGCCTCATCTGCCAACAAGTTTCTCAATACCGCCGGCCCTTTATTCTCGTTACACTGAATATACCTACCTTCTTCCCATGCATCAATCACTCTGTTAATATCTCTAAATTGCTCATCCGAAGCATCGTCAGCAATAATAATCTCGAATGGAACATTTAAAATCTTAGCTTGTTTATATATGGAATTAACCAAGGGTAGGCAATCGGTATTATAGGAGGGTATTAGAACTGAAAACATAGTATTTTGTGGTTTTTAATGGACAAATGTAACATAAAAAAAGAGATTATATCCAAAGCAGTAGTGCGTTTTTTGCTAACTTTGCCAACTGATTTATATTAAACTTCATGAGAGATAACTTTATAAAATATTCGTTCTTTGCCTTATTCTTATTTATAACTAACTGTTCATTTGCACAACTAAGAGGAATCATTACCGACTCTCTAACAAATGAGCCTTTAGAATATATTTCCGTATTTTATGAAGGCAAAGGAGTTGGCGGTGTATCCAACTCTAGAGGCGAATATAGCATTGAAGCTAGAAGTAATTGGAATGAAGTTACATTTTCCGCAATAGGCTACAAAACAAAAGTAGTACATATCACTCCTAATCAAAGAACTCTCAACGTTAAACTAGTATCAGATGACGTTTTGCTTAATGAGGTTGTTGTAAAACCTCAAAAGGAAAAGTATACTCGAAAAAATAATCCCGCAGTAGATCTCATGCGAAAGGTCATCGAGAATAAAAGAAAGCAAGATTTAGAGGTAAATGATTACTATCAGTACGACGTATACGAGAAACTCAAAATGTCTCTTAGTGAGATTACTCCTGAGAAACTCGAAAAAGGTATGTATAAGAAATATGCCTTCCTAAAAGATCAAATTGAGGTTTCTGAAACAAGCAACACTCTCATTCTACCAATTTCAATACAGGAAACTGCATCACAAACAATTTTCAGGAAAGACCCTGAAAGTACTAAATCGGTTATTAAGGGGATTAATGCCTCTGGTATTAATGACTTTATTTCAAGCGGCGATATGATGAATACAGTCTTAAAGGACGTATTCTCTAATATAAACATATACGATGATGAAATTAGGTTGCTTCAACGCCGCTTTACTAGTCCTATTTCCAGGTCGGGTATCTCGTTCTACAAATACTACATAATGGATACGATCAAAGTGGATAGAGACAGTTGTATCCACTTAACTTTCGTACCACAGAACTCTCAGGACTTTGGATTCACAGGGCATCTTTATGTGATGAAAGATTCAACTTATGCTGTAAAAAAGGCGACTATGAACTTGCCAAAAAATACAGCAGTCAACTTTGTCAATAGACTTGATATCATTCAAAATTTCGAACAGCTGCCTAATGGCAACTGGGTTTTAAAGGATGATGATATGGTTGCCGACCTTTCATTGCTTAAGAATATCGGAGCAGCACAAGTGCAGCGAACTACAAAGTTTAGCAACTATAAGTTCGACCCTATTGACGCACGCTATTTCAGGGTGAGAGGTAGTGTAATAAAAGAGAGCGACATACTTAATAAAAGTGATGAGTATTGGGCAGAAATCCGCCAAGTTCCTCTAACCGAAAAAGAGAGCTCAATGGATATCTTTATGAATCGCATAGAACAGATTCCAGGATTTAAATATATCATTTTTGGAGCGAAGGCATTTATCGAAAACTTTGTTGAAACTGCTGGGCCAAAAGGGAAAAGTAAGTTTGACTTTGGACCTATCAATACAACCATAACTAAAAACTATGTTGATGGATGGAGAATAAGATTAAGCGGCATGACTACAGCCAATCTAAATCCACATTGGTTTGTCAGCGGTTATGGCGCATACGGTTTCAAAGATCATCGTTGGAAGTACAATGGTACATTGACCTACTCTTTCAATAAACGCGATTATGTGATTTGGGAATACCCAAAACATTACATCTCGGCCACATACAGTTTCGATGTAATGTCTCCAATGGATAAATTTCTCTATACGGATAAAGATAATGTATTCCTAGCATGGAAAACGACAACCGTCGATCAGATGTCTTATATGCGCGACATAATGGTCAATTATGAGAAAGAGACACACTCTGGTTTTAGCGTAAAAGCCCTAGTCAGACATCGCACCGATGAGCCAACAGGTAATCTAAAGTATTGGCCCAACAACGGTTCAGAAGACAAGATGCCATTGCCCGGTGAAACACCCCTAAAGCAAATGAAGACATTTGAAACAGGGGTCACACTTCGTTATGCTCCGGGTGAATCATTTATCAATTCTAAGCAACGAAGAATCCCAGTATCGCTCGATGCACCCATCTTTACTCTCAATCATACAATAGGTTTTAAAGGTGTTCTCGCAGGAGATTATAACTTCAACAGAACAGAGATTAGTGTATGGAAACGTTTTTGGCTGCCAGCATCTTGGGGAAAAGTAGATCTTAGCGTAAAAGGTGGAATAGAGTGGAACACTGTACCATTCCCGCTATTATTGCTACCTGAAGCTAACTTGTCATATATCACTCAACGCGAGACCTTCAACTTGATAAACAATATGGAGTTTCTCAATGACCGTTTTGCGTCCTTATCCGTATCATACGATATGAATGGCAAATTGTTCAATCGTATCCCACTAATCAAGCACCTCAAGTGGAGAGAGATGATACGTTTTAGGGCTTTATGGGGTACACTTACAGACAAGAATAACCCCTTCAAGAACGACAATCCCGATCTATTTCTATTTCCAATGCGTGATGGGAAATATACCAGTTTTGTGATGGATCCGAAAGTTCCATATATGGAAGCAAGTATAGGAATATACAATATATTTAAACTATTGCACGTTGAGTATGTACATCGTCTCACCTATCTGGACAATCCAAATATCAACAAATGGGGATTCCGATTTATGGTGATGATGGTATTCTAACATCTAAAGAAAGAGATTATGCAACCCTTAGCCGAACGACTAAGACCTAAAACGCTAGACGAGTATATAGGCCAACAGCACCTTGTTGGTCACAATGCTATTTTGCGTAGAATGATTGATAGCGGACGTATATCTTCATTCATTTTATGGGGACCTCCCGGAGTGGGAAAAACCACTTTGGCACAAATCATAGCTAATAAGCTAGATACACCTTTCTATACTCTAAGTGCTGTGACATCAGGGGTAAAAGATGTTCGAGAAGTGATTGAGAAAGCCAAAAGCAATCGTTTCTTCTCCCAAAACAGTCCGATACTTTTCATCGACGAAATTCATCGATTCAGTAAATCGCAACAGGACTCTCTTTTAGGTGCTGTAGAAAAAGGTATCGTAACATTAATCGGTGCGACAACGGAGAACCCTTCGTTCGAAGTGATCCGCCCCCTACTCTCCCGATGTCAGCTCTATGTTCTCAAGTCTTTGGAAAAAGAAGATCTCCTGGCCTTGTTGCAACGCGCCATCACTACAGACTTTTTACTCAAAGAGCGCAACATTCAAGTAAAAGAGAGCGATGCCATGCTTCGCTACTCGGGTGGTGATGCTCGAAAATTGCTCAATATACTAGATCTTGTAGTTTCATCAGAGAGTGGCAATGATATCATTATCACCGATGATATGGTTACCGAACGGTTACAGCAGAACCCTTTAGCATATGATAAAGATGGTGAGATGCACTACGACATTATCTCTGCATTTATCAAGTCTATCAGAGGAAGTGATCCCGATGGTGCAATTTATTGGTTAGCCCGAATGGTTGAAGGAGGCGAAGATCCTGCCTTCATTGCTCGTCGTCTTGTTATCGCTGCTGCCGAAGACATCGGCTTGGCCAACCCTAATGCGTTGCTATTAGCTAACGCTTGCTTTGATACCATTATGAAAATTGGTTGGCCCGAAGGAAGAATCCCGTTAGCCGAGACAACCATCTACCTAGCCACTAGTCCTAAAAGCAATTCGGCTTATACGGCTATCAATGATGCTATAGCGTTGGTAAAAGAGACTGGTAACCTGCCCGTTCCCCTGCACCTGCGCAATGCGCCAACCAAGTTAATGAAGCAGTTGGGCTACGGCGACAACTATAAATATGCGCACAGCTATAGCGGGAACTTTGTGCAGCAACAGTTTCTACCCGATGAAATAAAAGATCAAACAATATGGACGCCTCAACAAAATGCTGCCGAGCAAAAACATTTGGAACGTATGCAGCAACTTTGGGGTGATAAATATAAAAACAACGATAAGAAAGATTAATTTTAAACTAATCAATTATGAAAATTGTAGTCTTGGATGGTTACACCATCAACCCTGGCGATTTGTCATGGAAAAGTTTAGAGAAATTGGGCGAATGCAACATTTATGAACGTACAGCACCCGAAGAACTAGCTGGACGTGCTGAAGATGCTGATGCACTATTGACGAATAAAGTTTGTATTACAGCTGAAGCTATGGACAAACTGCCTAAGCTAAAATATATCGGCGTACTGGCCACCGGCTATAATGTGGTCGATATCGAAGCGGCACGCGAAAGAGGAATAGTTGTAACTAACATCCCAGCCTACAGCACACCTTCTGTTGGTCAGATGGTTTTTGCTCATATCCTCAATATCACACAGCGCGTGGGGCACTATGCTGACGAGGTGAGTGATGGCAAATGGAGTGAGAACCCAGACTTCTGCTACTGGAACACTCCGCTAATTGAGCTATTAGGCAAAAAAATAGGGTTGATTGGACTAGGGCAAACGGGCTACAATGCAGCACGAATTGGCTTAGGGTTTGGTATGAAGATTTGGGCTTATACATCTAAATCTAAACTACAACTTCCACCCGAAATCAAGAAAGTCAATCTTGATTCTATCTTTCGTGAGTGCGATATAATTAGCTTACACTGCCCTCTCAATGATGAAACAGCAGAAATAGTCAACGCTTCACGTCTTTCATTGATGAAGCCTACCTCCATCTTGATCAACACAGGTCGCGGCGGACTGATCAACGAACAAGATTTAGCTGATGCGCTTAACCAGAAGAAACTGTATGCGGCCGGATTGGATGTGCTCTCTACAGAGCCGCCACGCATTGACAACCCATTATTGAAAGCACGCAACTGCTTTATCACCCCTCATATAGCTTGGGCCACTACTGCCGCACGCGAAAGATTACTTCTAATTATGTGCGAAAACCTAGAGGCTTTTATCAATGGCAAACCTATCAATAACGTAGCCGGATAATACCAATCACAACTCTAGTTTTAAGTATTTCCAAGCTACATATCTACACCCCCGATGAGTTACTAACCCCAACTTTCGGGGGTTTTGCATTTATAATTTGATTAATCTAGAACAATTACGGTGTTTCTTTCATTTTAAAGAGATAGGATATTGTTTTAGTGCTAAACACCAAATTGATATGTAATGGAAAACAAGAAACTAACCACCTCGGCTGGTAAGCCTGTAGTTGACAATCAAAATGTGCAAACCGCTGGGCAACCAGGTCCGGTATTATTGCAAGACCCATGGTTCATTGAAAAATTAGCTCACTTTGATAGAGAGTTGATCCCCGAAAGACGTATGCACGCAAAAGGATCGGGTGCCTACGGAACATTTACCGTAACCCATGATATCACGAAGTACACCCGAGCTGCAATCTTTGCTGAAGTCGGAAAGAAGACAGAATGTTTCCTTCGATTTTCTACTGTTGCGGGCGAACGAGGAGCGGCTGATGCAGAACGCGATATTAGAGGATTTGCCATGAAGTTCTATACAGATGGTGGCAACTGGGATTTGGTAGGTAATAACACTCCTGTATTTTTCTTACGCGACCCATTAAAGTTTCCCGATCTTAATCATGTTGTAAAACGTGATCCGCGCACCAATATGCATAGCGCAAATAGTAATTGGGACTTCTGGACACTTCTCCCCGAAGCCCTTCATCAAATTACGGTTGTAATGAGCGATAGAGGTATTCCTGCATCTTATAGACACATGCATGGTTTCGGTAGTCACACCTACAGCTTCATCAACAAAGACAACGTTCGTACTTGGGTAAAATTTCACCTCCGCACATTGCAGGGTATTAAGAACCTAACAGATGCCGAGGCCGAGATGATAATAGGTAAAGACAGAGATTCTCATCAACGAGATTTATACGAGTCAATCGAGAAAGGTGATTATCCTAGATGGTTATTCCAAATACAAGTGATGACGGAAGAGGAAGCCAACACCTATCATATTCATCCTTTCGATTTAACAAAAGTATGGCCACATAAAGACTTTCCACTCATTGATGTAGGCATTTTGGAACTTAACAAAAATCCTGAAAACTACTACGCAGAGGTAGAGCAGTCGGCATTCAACCCTATGAATATCGTCGATGGCATTGGATTCTCTCCTGATAAAATGCTACAAGGGCGTTTATTCTCTTATGGGGATGCTCAACGTTATCGCCTAGGGGTGAATCACAATGATATTCCTGTCAATAAACCCCGATGTCCATTTCATTCCTATCACCGCGACGGACAGATGCGCACAGATGGGAATCATGGCTCAACCATTAGCTACGAACCCAATAGCTATGGAGAATGGAAAGATTCGCCAGAACTGAAAGAACCTCCTTTGGCTATTCACGGCGAAGCATACTCCTATAATGAGCGCGAGTATGACAGCGATTATTACAAACAGCCGGGTGATTTGTTCAGACTAATGACTCCTGCCCAACAACAAGTGCTATTCGAAAACACCGGACGCGCTATGGGCGACTCTGAGCTATTCATAAAGCAGCGACATGTTCGCAATTGTTATAAGGCCGATCCGGCCTACGGTGAAGGTATTGCCAAAGCTCTAGGTATCTCTTTGGACGATGCTTTGAAAAGCGACAAATAAGATTCATTTCTGAATGTAAACAATAATCAATTCAACAAAAAAAGTCGTGACTGAATCAACTTCAATCACGACTTTTTTTTGTGAGTATTATCGGGAGCAAGATTAATCTTCCATCAATTTTCTATAACGTACACGTTTAGGCTCTATGTTGCCCATACGCTTCATCTTGTTTTCTTCGTATTCTGAGTACGAACCTTCGAAGAAGAATACGTTAGAATCACCTTCAAAAGCAAGGATGTGTGTACAGATACGGTCCAAGAACCAACGGTCGTGCGAGATAACTACAGCACATCCAGCAAAATCTTCTAGACCTTCCTCAAGTGCACGAAGTGTGTTCACGTCAATATCATTGGTAGGCTCATCGAGAAGCAATACGTTACCCTCTTCTTTCAATGCCATAGCAAGGTGCAAACGGTTACGCTCACCACCCGAAAGCATTCCGCATAGCTTTTCTTGGTCACCACCCGAGAAGTTGAAACGCGACAAATATGCACGAGTATTGATGTCACGACCACCCATACGGATTAGGTCATTGCCACCCGATACTACTTGGTATACCGATTTCTCTGGATCCATATCTTTGTGCTGTTGGTCAACATAAGATACCTTTACCGTTTCACCTACTTCAAATTCGCCATTATCTGGAGTTTCTAGACCCATGATAAGACGGAAAAGAGTTGTTTTACCGGCACCATTAGGACCAATAATACCAACAATACCATTAGGAGGAAGCATAAAGTTCAAATCGTCAAACAACAATTTATCGCCAAAAGCTTTCTTCACGTGCACCGATTCGATAACCTTATTACCTAGACGAGGGCCATTAGGAATGAAGATTTCCAATTTTTCTTCTTTCTCCTTCACATCTTCGTTCATCAACTTATCGTAAGAGTTCAAACGAGCTTTACCCTTGGCTTGACGAGCTTTTGGTGCCATACGAACCCAATCCAACTCACGTTCCAAAGTTTTGCGACGCTTACTAGCAGTTTTTTCTTCCTGCTCCATACGTTTTGTCTTTTGCTCTAGCCAGCTAGTATAGTTGCCTTTCCAAGGAATTCCTTCGCCACGGTCTAGTTCTAGAATCCATCCTGCTACGTGGTCTAGGAAGTAACGGTCGTGAGTCACGGCAATTACAGTACCTTCGTATTGTTGCAAGTGTTGTTCCAACCAGTCGATAGACTCAGCGTCCAAGTGGTTGGTAGGCTCATCGAGCAATAGGATATCGGGCTTTTGAAGCAACAAACGGCAAAGTGCCACACGGCGGCGCTCACCACCAGAAAGTTGTCCTACCAATTGATCTTCGGGTGGACAACGCAGTGCATCCATTGCACGTTCTAGCTTACTATCCAAGTTCCATGCATCTGTTGCATCGATAATATCTTGCAGCTCACCTTGACGAGCAAACAATTTATCCATTTTGTCGGCATCTTCATAATATTCGGGCAAACCGAATTTCTGATTGATCTCCTCGTATTCGTTCAGTGCATCAACGATAGGTTGCACACCTTCCATTACTATTTCTTTTACAGTCTTAGTATCATCGAGATGAGGTTCCTGAGCCAGGTAACCAACAGAATAGCCTGGCGAAAATACAACTTCACCTTGGTATGACTTTTCAAGTCCGGCGATAATCTTTAAAAGAGTTGATTTACCCGAGCCATTAAGACCAATGATCCCAATCTTTGCTCCATAAAAGAAAGATAGGTAAATGTTCTTTAGTACTTGCTTTGTTTGATAGGACTTACTAACCCCTACCATTGAAAAAATAATCTTCTTATCGTCAACAGTTGCCATATAAAATAATTGAACTTAAATATAATCTCTTGCAAATTTACACTATAATTTCCACATTCTTATACAAACCTATAAAAATGTGGAAACTCCAAAGATGCACTCGCCACGTATAAATCACGTGCAAATGTCATAACCTAAGTTATTAGTCTAATCAATTGGTTCCCCAAAACGCATTTATATCTTCGGCTATGAATAGCCAATAAAGCAAGAGTATCACAAGAACTATCACTCCAATTATCGTTATTACTTTTTTACTTTTCATATTATGCTGTCATTTATTTATGATATCTTCTCTAACAAATCAGCAGACAGTTATGTTTGTCTTTAATACAATAATTGTAAAAGAACTATGAGAAAATCTACACTTCATCTTTATGAGATGAATATAAAGCGTGGTTGGCCGATATTATATCAGCAGCGCTATCTGCAAAATCGATATCATTTGTCACTAGCACATATCCCTTCTTAATACAAAGATGTTCTATCGTCTTATCATTGTAATCGATGTCATCGACCACCAGCAGCGTGTGTACATCATCGCTATTGAGCACTTCGCCATCAAGCTGTACAGCTTTCAGTATCACAGTTACTAGGTCGTAGGCTTCGCGCACTTTTTCCAACCCCTCATCAGTATTGCGATAGGTTTTGAAGGGCACAGGTGTTTTGCCACCCATTGCTCCACTAAGCTTATATTCAATACGCAATATTCTATTAATAAACTCAGAAAGCACAGTGTTGTCGATATATACCTTCATCTTTCGCGCCACCATCCCCTTGAACAGTTTAGAGTAGGCCACAGCCGACCAATCTGTCTTGTGCGTATAAAAGAGATCCAGCAAGACATTGGTATCCAAAAAGAAGCTTTTATCATATAGATTACCTAAACTATTGTTATCATATCGCATCGCCATACCTTTCAATCCTCCATTTCATTATTGGTGTGGAGTTCCACACTATCTGTGTGTTTATAATACCTTGCTGATTTACACATCACGTGATTCCAGATGGGAATAAAGTCTTTGTGTAAATCATTCGCTTTTACTCGCTGCATCACCATCTGGTGATCGTAGTCTGCAAACAACCTCCCCACCGCTGCATTAAGAAACGCCGTAATCACCATCTCTATACCGGCAAATGAAAGTTCTACATCCTTGCCATTATCCAATTCTCGTTTCACTAAATTATAAATGGTTTGCCCCTCTTCCATATCAATACAGTAGATGGTTTGCAACGTATTCTTAATATCAATTCGTGTTACCTCTTCCATAAGATAATTTTGTCCAGATTAATCGTTACTAACAACTAACACTACAAACAAACTCCACTACTATTAAGTTTAAAAGCACTTACTACCTACGTTTATAACCACGGCTACTCACCGTACTGACCTTCCCTACTCACCGCGGTAGCAACAGCTTGCCAGCACGGTGAGTAGCCCTATTCACTAAGCCTTCATAATCAACACATTAAAAACAGCCTTTCAACTCTATCTGCGACACCGAGATTGGGTAAAATATTATTCCCTGCTAAAAAGTATCAAATCAAAGAAATCATTACTTTTGCAAGCACAAAAAACATTAACATTGATAATACATGAAACTGATTAACGATACAATAGCAGAAACTGCAATAGCTTATTATAGCCAATACCCACAAATGCGCGAAGATATACTACACACTCAGGAGGTAGCATCATTCGCAAGACTTATTGCCGTAAACGAGGGCTTAACTGAACGACAAACAGAGCTAATAGAGGCTGCTGCATGGCTACACGACATAGGCTGTCCCCGCGCCAAGGAGGAGTGCGGTAACTCATTGCCGGCTAACCAACAACGAGTGGGACGTGTCGTTACTGAAGAGTTACTAAGGGATACAAACATTCTGACTCTTGATGAAAAGAAGTGGCTTGCTGATGTGGTGGGTACACATCACCAATTTCAATCGGCCATCGACTTACATTTTGAACCTCTTTTTGAAGCCGATCTCATTGTGAACCTTCTTTCGGGCTATTATACAATGGACAAGGCTCCAACTTTCTACAAGAATATGATGACTACAGAAAGCGGGAAACATTTGTTCAAAACCTTAATCAAGTTTGAAGAATAGGCAATGGTAGAGCAAATCTAAAAGCAAAATAGCAGACAGTGCTGATGAAAAATACAATCTAAATACAACTATGACAAAAATCAAAGTTCAAGATACAGAGGTAACGGTTATAAGCTATGATGACAAAGACTACATCTCGTTAACAGATATGGTTAGAAACATCGAAAATGGGTTATCCCTAATTGAGAAGTGGTTAAGAAATAAGAATACAATTGAGTTTCTAGGTATTTGGGAAGAGATGTATAACCCACTTTTTAATTCCCCCGAATTCGAGGGAATTAAAAATGAAGCCGGACTTAATCGTTTTGTTCTTTCTGTAAAGCAATGGAACGAAAAGACAAATTCTAAAGGGTTAATTGCTAAAGCTGGACGCTATGGGGGAACCTATGCACATAAAGATATAGCCTTTGAGTTTGCCTCATGGGTATCTCCACAGTTTAAGTTATACTTACTCAAAGAGTTCCAGCGTCTAAAAGAGCAAGAGCAGACTCAACTAAGTTGGAGCGCTAAGCGTGAGTTCTCGAAAATAAACTACCACATACACACCACTACCATTAAAAACAATCTAATTCCCAGTGAAGTTACTCCTAAACAAGCAAGCATAATTTATGCAGATGAAGCCGATGTACTAAATGTAGCAATGTTTGGTATGACCGCAAAAATGTGGAGAGAACACTATCCTGAACTGAAGGGGAATATAAGAGATTACACCTCAATCAATGAACTAATTTGTCTATCAAATATGGAAAGTTTAAACGCTGTCTTTATTGATCAAGGACTTTCCCAAGGAGAACGGTTGATTAAGCCAAATCAAATCGCTATTCAGCAAATGAAGGTTTTAGAAGATAGTAGCAATAGCAGTCTACTAAAATAAAATATTAAAATGAAGACACTACTAGAGATTAAAAACGGAATTCCTCGCCACCCTCTTTACAGGATGAAAGAGCCTGTCAACCTAACAATAAATTATGGTGAACAGTTAGCAATTGTTGGACTAAATGGAAGCGGGAAAAGCCGATTAGTGGATATTCTCACTGGTCGCTGGCCAATGCCCGAAGAAGCAATGACTTATAACTTTGGAGCCGATGCGCCGAAGATGATGAGTGACAACATTAAATATATCGCTTTCCGAGACACCTATGGCGATGGTGAAAGTAGCTACTACCAACAACGTTGGAACTCCACAGCATTGGATGAACTACCGATAGTGAAAGATTTGCTTCCACCTACTGATAACTCCGAACTGCAAGAAAGACTTTTCGCACTCTTTGGACTAGAAGGGTTGCTAGAGAAAGCTATCATCACACTGTCGAGTGGCGAGATGCGCAAATTTCAACTCACTAAAGCACTGCTTGGCAGTCCACGATTGTTGATTCTTGACAATCCTTTTATCGGACTTGATGCAACAACTCGCGATTTACTACATCGACTTCTAGAGGATATCGTTCAGCAGCTATCTATACACATCATCCTGATTCTGGCCAAAAGTGATGATATTCCACAATTTATCACCCACGTGCTTCCTATTTCCGGCCTTATATGTGGGAATAAAATACCTAAGAGTGACTATCACTACATCAGCTACAAGGAGGTGGATCATATCTTACCCGAGGAAACGGAGAAACAGATAGCTAGAATTGAGAATAAGTCTTTCGACTTTAAAGGGAACGAGATTGTGAAACTCAATCAGGTTAGTATTCGCTACAACGAGCGCACCATTCTGAAAGAGCTTGACTGGACCATTAAGAGAGGTGAGAAATGGGCATTAAGTGGAGAAAATGGTGCGGGTAAATCCACCTTACTAAGTCTTGTTTGTGCCGACAACCCACAAAGTTATGCTTGCAATATTGAGTTGTTTGGACGTAAGCGCGGGTCGGGAGAAAGTATTTGGGACATCAAACGTCACATCGGTTATGTCAGTCCAGAAATGCATCGTGCCTACAAAAAGAATATACCGGCTGTGGAGATTGTGGGCAGTGGACTTTATGACACTGTGGGGCTATACAAAACGATGCGACCTGAAGACAAGGAGGTTTGCGAGCAATGGCTCAATATCTTCGGTGTGGCTGGCCTCAGCGCTACACCCTTCTTACAATTGTCTAGCGGCGAGCAACGATTGGTGCTACTGGCACGTGCTTTTGTAAAAGACCCCGCTTTGCTCATCTTAGACGAGCCACTACACGGACTAGACTTAAAGAATCGTAAACTGGTAAAGGAGATTATCGAAGCTTTTTGTCACAGAAAAGACAAGACTCTAATTATGATAACGCATTATGAAGAGGAGTTGCCGGGATGCATTACACATCGCAAACATCTAAAGAAAAATGTGTAATACCAACAAAAAACATTCACCTCAGAAAAAAAGAGTAAGTTATTGTTTGGTATTTAAAACAGAGTGTTTATATTTGCCACATAAACAAAAGAATTTGTAAGCAATGAAAAGATTAATAGCTAATACATTTGGTTGGTGGCGCCTGTTACAACTCCATGAGTCGTAAGGGGAGCAGACCTGTATATATAGCTATCATATCTATTTTAATAAGATACTAAAGGTTCTGTCGCACTTGCGGCAGAATCTTTTTTTTTAAACCTATCTCAAAGTATAATCAGATTAAAATAATAAAAATATGGACTCTATGACTAAAAGTTATCAAGTAGACTGCAATGGTTACTATGGAGAGTTTGGTGGAGCTTATATCCCCGAGATTCTTCATAAATGCGTAGAAGAGCTAAAACAGAACTATCTCAAAGTGATTGACGACGAAAGCTTTCAACGCGAATATCATCAATTGCTTCGCGACTATGTGGGGCGTCCTTCACCTTTGTTTCTTGCCAAGCGCCTTTCCGAGAAGTATGGATGCAAAATCTATCTAAAGCGTGAGGACTTGAACCATACGGGGGCACATAAGATTAATAATACGATTGGCCAAATATTGCTAGCGCAACGCATGGGCAAAACTCGTATCATTGCCGAAACCGGTGCAGGTCAACATGGTGTGGCTACCGCTACAGTCTGTGCCTTAATGAATATGGAATGCATCGTCTATATGGGCAAAACGGATGTAGAGCGCCAGCACATCAATGTGGAGAAGATGAAGATGCTTGGTGCAAAAGTGGTGCCGGTAACATCGGGCAATATGACCTTGAAAGATGCTACCAATGAGGCTATTCGCGACTGGTGTTGCCACCCCGCAGATACTTATTATATAATTGGCTCGACTGTTGGTCCACATCCCTACCCAGATATGGTGGCACGACTACAATCAGTGATCAGCGAAGAGATAAAGAAACAACTTCTGGAGAAAGAAGGCCGCGACTATCCCGACTACCTGATAGCTTGCGTAGGTGGAGGTAGTAATGCTGCCGGCACAATCTATCATTATCTAGATGATGAGCGCGTAAAAATAGTTCTTGCAGAAGCAGGAGGTAAAGGCATAGAAACTGGGATGACAGCAGCCACTATTCAACTAGGCAAAATGGGAATCATACACGGTGCATGCACTTTTGTAATGCAGAATGAAGATGGCCAGATTGAAGAGCCCTACTCTATTTCGGCAGGATTGGACTATCCGGGAATTGGTCCTATGCACGCATATCTGGCTAATGAACAGCGCGCTAGTGTGTTTGCGGTGAACGATGACGAAGCGATACGCGCTGCCTACGAACTTACTAGTCTAGAGGGTATCATTCCTGCCTTAGAATCGGCGCACGCCATCGGTGTTTTGCAACAGATGAAATTTCAACCCGAAGATGTAGTGGTGCTCACGGTATCGGGACGTGGCGACAAGGATATTGAGACCTATCTAAGTTATGAAAATAAATAGCTCACCACATCGAGGAAAATAGAAATATACATATATATAATAGACAGAAAAATGAAAACCTTTAATTATAAAACTCAAAGCAGACAGATGATAGGTGATATGCACACCCCTGTAAGTCTCTATCTAAAGGTACGCGATATGTACCCACAATCGGCACTAATGGAGAGTTCTGACTATCATGCCGATGAGAACTCGATGTCTTATATAGCACTTTGCCCACTGGCGAGTATTGGGGTGAACAACAAGGAAGTGACCACCACCTACCCCGATGGCTCAAGGCAAGTGGCAATGCTTAGTAAAGAGTTTAGCGTAGAGAAAGCGATGAACAACTTTATCTCATCTTTTAAAGTCGAAGGAGAAGACAAAGCTGTTTGCGGTCTCTATGGCTACACCACTTTCAACTCGGTGAAGTATTTTGAGAATATCAAGATCAAGGAGAGCCACGATGAAGAAAACGATGCGCCCGATATTCTCTATATCTTATATAAATATATTATAGTATTCGACCATTTCAGAAATGGACTAAAACTAGTAGAAATGCTAGGCGACGGAGAGATAAGCCAGCTTGACGAGTTGGAGTCGGTGATAGATAACCGAAACTTTGCTTCATATAATTTCGTGCTGAAAGGTCCCGTAACAAGCCCCATCACGGATGAGCAACACAAAGCCAATGTGCGCAAAGGTATAAAACACTGCTTGCGTGGCGATGTATTTCAGATAGTACTGTCTCGCCGTTTCATCCAACCCTTTATGGGAGATGATTTTAAGGTCTATCGTGCACTGCGTAGTGTCAACCCTTCTCCCTATCTATTTTACTTCGACTTTGGTGGCTACCGGATCTTTGGTTCATCGCCCGAAACACATTGCAAAATCGAAAATGGCAAAGCCTATATCGACCCAATAGCAGGAACAACTCGTCGCACTGGCGACCCTATAAAAGACAGGGAACTGACCGAAGCGCTATTGGCCGACCCGAAAGAGAACGCTGAACACGTGATGCTGGTGGATTTGGCACGCAATGACTTAAGCCGCAATTGTCACGATGTGCGAGTGGTGTTCTACAAAGAGCCACAGTATTATAGTCATGTCATTCACCTAGTGAGCCGTGTAAGTGGCACCCTTCACGATGGCGCTGATCCGATGAAGAGTTTTATTGATACATTTCCTGCCGGCACATTAAGCGGCGCACCCAAAGTGAGAGCCATGCAGCTTATCAGCGAGATAGAACCGCACAACCGTGGAGCATATGGTGGTTGCATCGGATTCATCGGACTGAATGGTGAGCTTAATCAAGCTATTACTATCCGAACTTTCGTGAGCCGCAACAACGAATTATGGTTCCAAGCTGGCGGCGGTATTGTGGCCCACAGCGTAGAAGAAAACGAACTTCAAGAGGTTAACAACAAACTCGGTGCTTTGAAAAAGGCTATCGACTTAGCCGTAACTTTAAAAAACTAAATCGATGAAGATACTATTATTAGATAACTACGACTCTTTCACCTACAACTTGCTACACTTAGTGAAAGAGCTTGGCACAGAAGATGTGACCGTGGTGCGAAACGACCAAATAGAGCTCGATGAGGTAGAGCAGTATGACAAAATTATTCTTTCTCCTGGTCCGGGTATCCCCGAAGAAGCAGGTATGCTACTTCCCATCATCCGTCGTTTTGCGCCAACAAAGAAGATTCTTGGAGTATGTTTAGGACACCAAGCCATTGGCGAAGCTTTCGGAGCAAAGCTAACAAACTTGACAGAGGTGTTTCACGGCATTCAATCGGCTATTAAAGTATTGGATCACGAAGTTCTGTTCAAAGGTCTTGCCAATGAAATTCTAGTGGGAAGATATCACTCATGGGTGGTTGACAGAGAGGGATTACCATCATGTCTTGAAATAACTGCCGAGAGCCAAGAAGGACAAATTATGGGATTGCGACACACTTCCTATCATGTGTATGGTATCCAATTTCACCCCGAATCGGTACTCACACCTAAAGGTAAAGAGATCATTCAAAACTTTCTGAATCTATAATTAAATAAGATCATTAGTATGAAAAATATATTATATAAACTGTTCGAGCACCAGTACTTGAATCGTGAGGAGGCTAATACAATCTTGCTAAACATAGCACAAGGCAGATATAATGACGCACAGATAGCCTCGCTAATCACTGTATTTTTAATGCGTAATATCTCGGTAGAAGAGCTTTGCGGGTTCCGTGATGCACTACTGGAAATGCGTACTCCCATCGCTCTAGACGACTATAAGCCGATAGATATTGTGGGAACCGGTGGCGATGGGAAAAACACATTTAATATCTCTACCGCCGCTTGCTTCACGGTAGCCGGTGCCGGCTTTCACGTAGTGAAACACGGTAACTACGGGGCAACCTCTGTGAGTGGAGCCAGCAATGTGATGGAAGAACACGGTATAAAGTTTACAGCCGATAATTACAAACTGCAACGCAACATGGAGGCTTGCAACATTGCCTATCTACACGCCCCCCTCTTCAATCCCGCGCTAAAAGCTGTTGCTCCTGTACGCAAAGCACTTGGAGTGCGTACCTTCTTCAATATGTTGGGGCCATTGGTAAACCCGGTATTACCTAAATATCAATTGCTTGGAGTTTATAACCTTCCATTGCTTCGCCTTTATAATTACACCTATCAAGAGAGTCCTACAGAGTTCACTATTGTACATAGTATGGATGGCTATGACGAGATATCATTGACAGCCGACTTCAAGGTGGCTACACGTAGCAATGAAAAGATATATTCGCCCGAAAGTGTAGGCTTCAGAACTTACAACGAGAACGATCTTTATGGCGGCGATACTGTAAAAGAAGCGGCAACTATCTTCGATAACGTACTGGCCAACAAAGGCACAGAAGCTCAAAAGAATGTAGTTATAGTCAACGCAGCTTTTGCAATTCGGACCATGCGAGCCGAGAAATCCATAGATGAGTGCATAGATTTAGCACGTCAGTCGTTAGAAGGTGGCAAAGCACAAGCTACATTCAAGAAATATGTAGAATTAAATAGTTAGTTCATCATGAAAAGAGATATATTATCGGAAATCATTGCCAATAAGCGCTTCGAAGTAGATTATCAGAAAAGGTTCATCCCGCTTGAGCAGCTGCAAGAGGGCATTGACAGCCTATCTCCTACTCGCTCCATGAAGAGCGCATTAGCTACTTCTCCAACGGGTATAATCAGTGAGTTTAAGAGACGATCGCCCTCTAAGGACTGGATTTTTCGTGATGCAAAAATAGAGGAGATTATTCCCAGCTACGAATCAGCAGGAGCTTCAGCCCTGTCTATCTTGACAGACGAAAAGTATTTCGGTGGATCAATGCGCGATGTACGCACAGCTAGACCCTTAACCCAACTACCTATCTTGCGCAAGGATTTTATAGTAGACGAATACCAGATCTATCAGGCACGAGTAATCGGAGCAGATGCGATTTTGCTTATTGCCTCAGCGCTATCTTCGGATCGCTGTTTCGCATTTGCTCAAAAAGCTCATGAACTTGGGCTGGAAGTATTGCTAGAGATTCATAGCGAGGATGAACTCGAACATATTAATGATGATATTGATATGGTAGGAGTAAACAACCGTAATTTGAGTAGCTTTCACACTGATGTAGCCAACTCTTTCCGACTATCGCAACTACTCCCAAAGGATAAAATATTAGTATCTGAGAGCGGACTGTCGCAACCCGAAACGGTTAGAGAATTACAAAAAGCCGGCTTTAAAGGCTTTCTAATGGGCGAAGCATTTATGAAGACACGCCAACCTGGCAAGGCTTTAGAAAACTTTATCGAGCACTTAAAAATAGAAGAGAAGTAGATATGGTGAATGATCAAATAGTAAAAGTATGCGGCATGCGTGATGGGGATAATATCAGCCAATTAGAAAATCTACCAATCGACATGATAGGCTTTATATTCTACAACAAATCGCCACGACTAATAACAGAGATGCCAAGCTATATGCCACAAAAGGCTAAGCGCGTTGGGGTATTCGTCAATGAGGAGAAACAAAGTATCATTACTTATGCTGATAGATTTGATCTAGATTACATCCAGCTCCATGGCAACGAGTCTGCCGACTATTGCAAAGCATTGCGTAATCTAGAGTATAAGGTCATTAAAGCATTCTCCATATCATCAGCAAAGGATTTAGAAAACATTTATGAGTATGAACCCCACTGCGACCTGTTTTTATTTGATACAAAATGCAGAAACTACGGAGGGTCGGGCAACCAATTTGATTGGAACATACTACAAACTTACAAAGGTAAGAAGGGTTTTCTACTCAGCGGAGGAATCAATCTCTATAGCACTAGGGCCTTAAAGGAGTTTAGCCACCCACGTCTCATTGGCTACGATCTGAACAGCCGTTTTGAAATCTCTCCAGGCAATAAAGATGTGAACCGAATTAAAGAATTCATCGAAAAGTTACAACATAAATAATTTAAGCTAAGAAATCATGAATAGAATCAATTCCCTATTTAACAGCGATAAGAAAGAGCTATTATCGATATATTTCTGTGCTGGTGCACCAATCTTAGAAAATACTGCCAACGTCATAAAAACTCTTGAAGCAAATGGCGTGGATATGGTTGAAATAGGTATACCATTTAGTGATCCTATGGCCGACGGAATCGTGATTCAAGATGCCGCTACTACAGCCTTGCGCAATGGGATGTCGTTAAAACTATTGTTCAGCCAACTAAAAGATATACGCAAAGATCTTAAAATTCCCTTAGTACTAATGGGCTATCTCAACCCCATCATGCAGTTTGGTTTCGAGAAATTCTGCCAAGCTTGTAACGAATGTGGTATCGACGGAGTAATCATTCCGGATTTACCTTTCGGTGACTACATGAAGTTTTACAAACCAATAGCCGAACAACATGACATAAGAGTTGTTATGTTAATCACACCCGAGACAAGCGAGGAGCGCATTCGAGATATCGACAAGCAAACCGAAGGATTTATATATATGGTATCATCGGCCGCCACAACGGGTGCACAAGAAAGTTTTGAAAGCAAGAAGTTGGACTACTTTAAACGCATCAACGAGATGAATCTAACTAATCCTCGTATGATTGGTTTCGGTATTTCCAACAAAGAAACCTTCGATGCAGCCTGCCAATATGCGAGAGGTGGTATCATCGGTAGCAAATTTGTGAACCTTTTAAATGAAGAGAAAGATGCACAAAAAGCGATTAATCGTTTGCGTGATGCTATAAAGCAGTAACAATCTACAAATAGGAAGGATAGTGGAGAAATAATTTCATTGAAACCACTATCTTCTTTTTGTGTATCGTCACGTTATTGCGTACCTTTGTAACGAACATTTTAACAGGATAACGACGATTATGATAGTAAGAAAACCATCTGTTCTATTGATTTATACTGGAGGTACTATCGGTATGATAGAAAACCCAGAAACTGGTGCGCTCGAAAACTTCAATTTTGACCATTTGTTGAGACATGTACCGGAACTAAAGCGTTTCAATTATCGCATCTCCTCTTATCAGTTTGACCCACCTATCGATTCATCAGACATGGAACCTCGTTTTTGGGCAAAGCTGGTAAAGATTATCAACTACAATTATGACAACTTCGATGGATTTGTCATTCTTCACGGTACAGACACGATGGCCTACACCGCCTCAGCTCTCAGCTTTATGCTAGAAAACTTAGGCAAGCCTGTAATATTAACAGGATCGCAGCTACCAATTGGAACACTTCGTACCGATGGTAAAGAAAACCTGATTACAGCCATTGAAATTGCAGCTGCTAAAACTAAGAATGGAGAGCCAATGGTTCCTGAGGTATGTATTTTCTTTGAGAACCACCTAATGCGCGGCAATCGTACAACAAAGATTAATGCTGAGAACTTTAATGCCTTCCGCTCTTACAACTATCAACCGCTAGCTCATGTGGGTATTCATATTAAATACGAACCCCATTTAATACGCAGACCCGATCCTAAGAAAAAGTTCAAACCACACTATCTGTTTGACACAAATGTGGTAATATTAACTCTGTTCCCAGGCATTCAGGAGAATATAGTAGATGCACTACTTCATGCAAAAGGATTAAAAGCTGTTGTGTTAAAGACCTTTGGTTCGGGTAATGCCCCACAAAAGCCTTGGTTAATACACCTGCTCAAAGAGGCTACCGATCGCGGCATTATTATAGTAAACATCACTCAATGCTCTTCTGGAGCAGTTGAGATGGAGCGCTACGAAACTGGTATTCATCTTCTTCAAGCTGGAGTAATCAGTGGCTATGACTGTACTCCAGAATGCGCTATCTCTAAATTGATGTTTCTATTAGGACATGGCTACTCAAATAGAGAAGTTCGATACCTAATGAAAACATGTATGGTTGGCGAGATATCAAAATAAAAGTGTAAATTCCATTTTATGAATCGTATCTCTTTATTTCTCAAAAAGGACTCATAAATGCACTAACGCTAGCCGTGAGTTAATTTATGTTATTAATTTACACATCTACACCTTTATACAACATAAAATATACAATAAATTGTTATATTTGCAACAAAATAATCAATTAGTTAAACTTCTTAGCACTACTATATGAAACAAAGACATTCAAATTCCAAACACGCCATGTACTATTTTGCAGCGTCAGTATGCTTAATGAGCAGCTGCGTTGATAGCGACAAAAGCTATTTCAACCCTGATGAAACCAAAGAATATTACGAGAACGAGTACTTCATCAAGGATATTGATCCTAGTATGGATTGGAAAACAACGCGCAGCGTTCCAGTAGCTGTTTCTATAAACGAAGATCTTGGAGTTAACTACAAAATTAGCATTTTTAGTTCAAACCCATTACTTGAAGGCGACAATGCCCTGCTTCTTGCTGAAGGTAGCGCAAACAACGGTATGTCTTTCAATACTACTGCTGACATCCCTAACGCATTGAGTGCTGTTTATGTAATGCGCACCGATGAAAAGAATCGCAATTTAGTGAAAATTGTTGGTGTAGAAGATGGACAAATAAAAGCTTCATTTGGAGCTAAAACAGCGACTTCTCGCACCACAAGAAGCGGTGCTGAAATCCAAACAATGCCATTTGACAAATCTGAGAGCGATGTTCTAGCAATGATAAGTAGCGCAACTGAGATGACAAGTGGCATAACATTGCAAGCTGGTGGTACCTATAAAATTTCGAAAGGCAATACCCTTCAAGGAATGGTTGCAAATCAAGGCTTTGACACTAGAGCATCTATTATCGTAGAAGGCACTTGGGATCTATCTGGCGAATCTACTAAAATCAACAAAGGAGTTGACCTGTACATCGTTAACGGTGGGCAACTAATATTACCTAGCGAAGAAAAGCAATTAGAGATTATAGGCACTAGCTGCTTTGCCGTATATCCAGGTAGTAGCATCGTCGGTCAAAATGCTACTTTAAGCGTTACTAATGCTTCTGGTGGAAGAATAAATTTCAATGCGGGAATAATTGACGTTAAAGTACTAAGCGTTGCATCTTGGGAAGCTACTACCGGAGTTTACAACACAGGAACTCTAAAAGCAGGCAACTTAAATTTCGCAAATAGTGCAACATTAATCAACCATGGGCAAGTAGAAGCAAAAACGATGCATGATAACACAAAGATTGAAAATGCTTGCTACATGAAAGTGGAAACACTAGGTGCATCAAGCATTAAATTGAGTAGTAACAGTGCTATTAATGCCACAAATTGGAAAAGCGTTTGGGGGTCACAAATCCAAATGGCAGCAAATTCCATGATAACAATTAGCAATGAAGCTAATTTAAGTGGCGCTACGATCATAGGCCCAAGTAACGAATATGCATTAGTAAAGATTCAAGCATTAAAAGACATAAATGGCTTCAATAATTCTGGCAATATTTACTATGAAGTTGATTTCACCGACAATAACATCACTAATAATGGTTGGCTGGTTGAGAATTTCTTGTCTAAAATAAAGAATACGGATGGTGCTATCGCAAAATTCGGCGAATCACCCATCACAATCCCCGCTGGCGAATGTACCGGTGAAGGAAACACTCCATCAGAACAAGGAGAGGAAATCCCAACTAACAACAATACAATAACTTATACATTTGAAGACAACTTCCCCCTAGTAGGTGATTATGACATGAATGATATTGTATTAGATGTAAAAACTCAATATAATAGAGATGCTGAAAACAAGATTACAAGCGCAGATGTCAACATTACATTAGTTGCAGTAGGTGCAACAAAACAAATTGGGGCTGCTATGCGCTTAATTGGTTTAACAAGAAGCGATATAACATCTGTAACCTTTACGGACGAAAAAGGAATACGTAACACTCTTGGTAATTCAATCTTCGGAGCAGACACATACGAGGAAGACGGAGATCAAGTGATTATCCCTCTATTCGGAGATGGTCATAGAGTGTATGGCGAAGACAAAGTTGATAAAATGCTAAACACAGGTTATTCAGAAACTGAAGAGCTTTACAGCATGACCATCCATATAATTCCATCAGTACAATCTGCTAATCCATTTATTAAGAAGGATAATATGGATATATTCATTGCCTATCCCGCTAGATCTACTACTAATAAACGTTCAGAGGTACATCTTTATGAATTCTGGGGCAATGGACTTACAAGTAGAGCACTAAACCAGGAAGCAAATATGGCTGCCGCGGGGAATCGCACTTGGGCAATCGCTGTTCCTAATTTCAAATACCCTAAAGAAGGTGTACTTATCAGCGAGGCTTACCCTGAATTTGCAGAATGGGCAAAAGACCACAATACAAACCTAGAATGGTATAAGAACCCTGTGAAATCATCTATTATCAATAGATAAAGGTTATAATTATTATAATTAATCTGCCCCCTACTTTTGAGTTTATTCAAAAGACAGGAGGCAGATTTTGTTATTTCTGAACCCAATCATTGTATAATCTCAGTCAAAGAATCAACGAAATAGCTATTTTAACAAATTATAAGTTGTTGAGTGAGTAAAATCATAATGCTAGTCTTGCTATTGAGATGTTCGTTATTTACTTTTGTAGAAGCACTCTTGCAATAATTTAAAGAACAAACATAAACATCGTTCAGAATGAAAAAGATATTACTTATTGACGACAAAGCATCTATTGGCAAAGTTGTTTCTATATACTTCAGCAAAGAATACGACTTCACCTATATAGAAAATCCAATTAAGGCGATAGAATGGTTACAAGAAGGGAACTATCCAGATTTAATCATCTCCGATATTAGAATGCCTGAAATGACTGGGGATGTATTTCTAAGATATATGAAGAACAACGAACTCTATAAGTCAATACCAATCGTGATGCTTTCTAGCGAAGATAGCACTACCGAACGCATCCGCTTATTAGAGGAAGGAGCGGCTGACTATATCCTTAAACCTTTCAATCCCTTGGAGTTAAAAGTCAGAATTAAAAAGATTATCGATTAAAAAGCTCAATGTTACAGATTGTATATATAGGCAGATACAAAAGGGCTATAGATCGTGCATCGACTAATAGTAAAGATCATGTTTTTTATGCTGTATCTACCCATACAAAAGCCATCAAGCTTATAGATACACTGAAAGACAAACAGTGTGTCGTGCTTTTATATGAACAAACCTGCCTAGATTCCGATCTAATAGAAATAAAGGTTTTAAAGAATAAATATCCTGACCTATCGATCATCCTTGTCTTCGAGAAAATCAAGAAGGATAATGTACAACATTATCTTCAAGCAGGTATAAGCAATACTATACCCATCGATTTTACCGATAAAGCATTCTTGGACCTAATCAACTTCCAATTGCTTAAACAGAGACAAGAGAGAAGTTATACTATTCCATCAGAGCAAATTACTGATTTTAAGTTACCACGCTGGAAAAGGGCTTTCGATGTACTATTTGCCTCTTCAGCACTGATTTTCTTGTCCCCTCTGTTGCTAGCTACAGCGCTTGCGATAAGATTTGAAAGCAAGGGCAAGATAATCTATAAATCTAAGCGAGTAGGAAGTAACTACAACGTTTTTGACTTTCTCAAGTTTAGATCAATGTACATCGATGCCGACAAGCATCTAAGAGATCTAAATGAATTAAATCAATATGCAGATTCATCTAATATATTAGACGATGGCATGCAGGATATCATACTCCCAGAAGATGAAGCCATACTGATTGATGATTCAGATGAGATTATTTTCATCTCGGACGACTACGTTCTTCCAGAAAGTGCATACAACAAAAAGAAGAGCGATGAACAAAAGAACGCATTCGTAAAACTAGAGAATGACCCACGGGTGACAAGGGTTGGACGATTCATAAGAAAGTTCAGTATCGATGAACTTCCTCAGCTAATAAATATCATAAAAGGCGATATGTCAATTGTGGGTAATCGCCCATTACCTCTCTATGAGGCAGAGTTGCTAACTAGCGACGAGTATATCGACAGGTTTATGGCGCCTGCAGGACTCACCGGACTGTGGCAAATAAAGAAAAGAGGAGATGCTGGAAAACTATCAGCTGAAGAACGAAAGTTGCTAGACATTAAGTATGCAAAAAGTTTCTCTTTTACATTAGATACAATGATTATACTTAAAACATTTACGGCCTTTATCCAGAAAGAAAATGTTTAAAACTAAATGATAGATATATGTTGGATGCTGCCTTCCCTTACATTGAACTATTCGTTTCGATAAGTGTAATATTCATTGGAGGCTATTACACTATATTTTCTTTAGCTTCAGTCATCGGCAGCCTTCAAACATTCGCAAAGGCTAGCCCACAGTTTAGAATGGCCATACTTATACCTATTGGCTCAGAACTTACCATTCAAAACTATCCCAACCAACTTTTCACAGTAGTCTATTACACAGATTTACCAAAATCGATCTCTAACATCGACGAGAGCTTATATGATATTTGTGTAGTGCTTGGTGAAGTATCGAAAGCAGATAATCTGCTACTAAAAAGAATCAATAATGCCTTTGCTGCAGGTGCTAAAGCTATAAAGCTTCACCATATTGCAGACTGTTTGGAAACATCAAAGCAGTTCCGAGCAGCAAAAAAAGAAGAGATCCGAAACAGTATATTTAATTTAGGCCATAATAAATTAGGGATTTCTTCTTCATTAGGCAAAGTCGATTACGCCGTTGATGCTAAATGGCTCAAAGCAAACCTAACTAAGCACAGGTCGAATATTGAAAACAGATTACTTCATCAAGAAATCTATATCTACTATCTCCCCAATGCTTGCATCTACAGTGATTCAGTACGTCCCCGACCCAAACATTTTTCGATAATAAAAGCAGCGAAATTGCTGCCGCAAGTCACTTTAGATGGCAATTTGGGCTATGTAGACAAGCTACTTCGTTCTTTTTTTCCTTCATTGGAAGTCATGTTCTATCTATTTATAGGTTGGTGCATATTTACTACCTATATTGACTGGGTACACAGTTTCAAATGGTGGTTTATTCTTTTTATATTTGGACTCGTGACAAGCATGGCGATTCCAGATTATTGCATTAGAGATAAGCGAAAACAAAAATCAAAAAACTCAGAACGTGAATACTCAGCAGATCAAAAGCTTCCTCAAAAGTAACTCGCGACTAAAAGCGTTAGTGCATAGATTTATTATGCATCCAGTAAAGACACGCCCAAACTGGTGGGTGCGACTCTTTATGTTTACCTACATTCATAGAGGTAAAAAAACGATTATCTACAGAAGTGTAAGAAAAGATATTGCACCGTTTAATGAGTTTAGGCTCGGTGACTATTCGGTTATAGAGGACTTTTCGTGCATCAACAACGCCGTGGGCGATGTGTTTATTGGCGCTCACACACGCATCGGACTCCACTGCACACTAATTGGGCCAGTGACAATTGGCGATGACGTCAATATCGCCCAAAATGTCACTATTAGTGGTTTGAATCATATCTTCAAAGACCCACATCAGAAAATAAGCGAACAAGGAGTCGCTACCTCTATGATTACTATTGCCAACGATGTATGGATCGGAGCAAACGCTGTGATATTGGCAGGAGCATCAATAGGAACTCATTGTGTTGTAGCTGCAGGAAGTGTAGTAAATAGCAGCATTCCACCCTATTCTATCTGTGCCGGAACACCTGCACGCATCATTAAAAAGTACGATTTTGAGAAGAAAGATTGGATTTCTTGCAGTTAATCACCACTTATAGTGATGCACTGTGACCATTATACCACACATTAGGGATTGCACACAGTTCAACTTCCCATTATCTTTGCATACAGAATTTAATTATTAGTCATAATGTAATAACGTAGTTGCATGGAAGAAACAACAAACCAGCATCCTGTCGAAGTGATTTCGCCAAGATGCTGGTCTTCTTTTTTTCTAGCAATACAAATAATGAGTGTAAACTATTCAACAGGGTGACTATACTTTCTTTTTGCTTCTGCAATACCCTCATTTACCTGAGCTGACACTCGATTAGCAGTCTCCTGCATTTTCTTTTTTGCACAATCATATTGATTGGCAGCTCTAACCTCAATATCCTCAAGAGCATTAAGAACATCTTCTTTTAGCTGTTTGCCCTTTTGAGTCTGTGCAAGATAATAACTTAGCACACCTACGGCAGCACCTATCCCTAGGCCCAACCAGAATTTACCATTATTACATCCCATAAACTTTGTTGTTTTAAAGTTATCACTGTGATTAATTACTTCTTTTTAGAGCCGCTAAATAGACTTGCTATCCAAAGGATGATGACGGCACCAACCACTGAAATGATAAGACTTCCTATCAGTCCTTTTGAGCCGAGCCCAAATAGGCTAAAAACCCAACCACCTATCACACCACCAGCAATACCTAGAAGTGTATTGATGATAAAGCCAAAACCACCACCACGCATTATTTTACCGGCTATAAAACCAGTCAATGCACCTAGAAGGATAAACCATACAAAATCCATAATTTCACTCTTTTAAGTTTATACTAAAAACAGATATTCTCAATAAAAGTTTACTCAGAAACAAAATTTGGGAAGGATATCACTTTTATCATTCGACAAGTTAGCAAAAAAAACTAAACGAATGGATTATATTGCAAAAAAAATGTGCATCCCGCTCATTACTAGAGGAAATGCACATTTATTATTCGAGAATGTTACTGCTTAATTATTGAGCATACATTTTATCACGAAGCTCTTTAATATGTTCAGAAGAGATGTATTCATCATATTCCATCATTTTATCGATGATACCATTTGGAGTCAATTCGATAACACGATTAGCCACGGTTTGAATAAATTCGTGGTCATGTGATGAGAACAACACATTACCTTTATACGTCTTCAAGTTGTTATTGAAAGCTTGAATAGACTCTAGGTCCAAGTGATTGGTTGGAGTATCCAAGATCAGACAGTTAGCATTACGCAATTGCATACGTGCAATCATACAACGCATTTTCTCACCTCCCGATAGGACGCTAACCTTTTTCAATACTTCTTCGCCCGAGAACAACATACGACCAAGGAATCCTTTCATGTATACTTCGTTACCTTCGCCATGTTGGCCCAACCAATCTACCAGATTTAGGTCAGAATTAAAGAAGTCAGTATTATCAAGTGGCAAGTAGGCTGTAGTGATAGTTACACCCCAGTTGAAATGACCAGCATCAGCTTTTAGATTATCATTTAGAATCTCGAAGAAGGCAGTCATAGCGCGTGGATTGCGAGATAAGAACACAATCTTATCGCCCTTCTCTACATTGAAGTTTACGTCTTTGAAAAGCAATACACCCTCTTCAGTAGATTTAGTCAAACCTGCAACTTCAAGGATTTGATTACCCGGCTCACGCTCTGGAGTAAAAATGATTCCCGGATACTTACGAGAAGAAGGTTTAATCTCTTCAACGTTCAGCTTATCCAACATCTTCTTACGGCTAGTGGTTTGCTTACTTTTAGCCACGTTGGCACTAAAGCGGCGAATAAACTCTTCCAGCTCTTTCTTTTTCTCTTCGGCCTTAGCCTTTTGGTTTTGTTGTTGACGCAATGCAAGCTGGCTCGATTCATACCAGAAGCTATAGTTACCGGCAAACATATTAATCTTACCGTAGTCGATATCTACAGTGTGAGTACACACAGAGTCAAGGAAGTGACGGTCGTGGCTCACTACTAATACCGTATTCTCGTAATTGGCAAGATAGTTCTCCAACCACATCACGGTTTCCATATCCAAGTCATTGGTAGGCTCATCCAAAAGAAGGTTGTCGGGATTTCCGTAGAGGGCCTGCGCCAACATCACACGTACTTTTTCTTTACCACTCAATTCACCAACTAGTGTATAGTGTTTGTCTTCGCCTACACCAAGTCCGCTAAGTAGTGCAGCTGCATCGCTTTCGGCATTCCAACCATCAAGCTCGGCAAATTTCTCTTCGAGTTCCGACACCAACATACCGTCTTCATCGGTAAACTCTTCTTTAGAGTAAAGCACCTCGCGTTGCTTCATAATATCCCACAACACACTGTGTCCCATCATCACTGTATCCATCACCGTGAAACCATCCCACTTAAAGTGGTCCTGGCTCAACACTGACAAGCGCTCGCCTGGACCTAGAGCGATTTTACCTGTAGTAGGATCGAGATCACCACAGATAGTACGCAAGAAGGTAGACTTACCCGCACCATTGGCACCAATGATACCATAAATATTGCCGTTGGTAAATTTAAGATTCACATCATTGAATAAAACCCTTTTACCAAACTGTACCGATAGATTTGAAACTGTAATCATATATAAACTAATCTGTTATTTCTATTGTTAAGGGCGCAAAGATACGCATTTTAAATGAATTTGACACTACCAATCTTGTGCCAGTCTGACAGAATTATATTACCTTTGTGGCGATTTTTGGAAATCTTATGAACCTGGCAAACTTTTTGTTGTTTTATGTAGAAGCGGATTGATGTTTGTTAATCAAAAACTTCTACAGGCCGTATAATATAAACGTATAATACAGAAATAAGTTATGAAAAAGAAAGAAGCAGCAAAAGATATGGAGCTCGACCCTAAAGCAACAGAACAACAAGCGGAAACTCAAAATGCACCCGAAGTAGAGGAAACTTTAGCAGAGGATGTAGTAGAGGAAAAAGATGAAGCTGCCATTAAGCTAGACGAGATTACTGCTGCACTCGAAGAGCAGAAAGATAAATACCTTCGTCTTGCAGCTGAATTTGACAACTTCCGCAAGCGCACAATGAAGGAGAAAAGCGATTTAATCCTTAACGGTGGCGAAAAGACATTGAATAGTATTCTTCCTATTGTAGACGATATGGAAAGAGCACTTAGCACAATGGAAAAGGCAACTGACGTAAATGCAGTTAAAGAAGGTGTTGAACTGATATTTAATAAATTTATGGCTGTATTGGGCCAAAACGGAGTGAAGAAAATCGAAACTGCCGATCAACCCCTTGATACAGACTTTCACGAAGCTATAGCTGTGATACCTGCACCATCTGAAGACAAGAAAGGAAAGGTTTTAGATTGTGTGCAAAATGGCTATACACTAAACGATAAAGTACTTCGCCACGCCAAAGTGGTAGTTGGAGAATAATAAATAAGTATGGAGAAAAGAGACTACTATGAAGTGTTGGAGGTCACCAAGACCGCCAGTTATGATGAAATAAAGAAAGCATATCGCAAAAAAGCGCTTCAGTTTCACCCCGACAAAAACCCGGGTGACAAAACAGCAGAAAGCAAATTTAAAGAAGCTGCTGAAGCATACGAGGTATTGAGCAACGAAGATAAACGCGCACGCTACGACCAATTTGGCCATGCCGGTGTGGGTGGAGCAGCCGGAAATGGCGGCCCATTTGGCGGTGGCTTCGGTGGAGGTATGTCTATGGATGACATCTTCTCTATGTTTGGTGACATTTTTGGCGGACACCGTGCAGGTGGTGGCGGCTTCGGAGGCTTTGGTGGCTTCGGAGGCGAAACGCAACAACAACGACGCTTTAGAGGCTCTGATTTAAGAGTGAAGGTAAAACTTTCACTCAAAGAGATTGTACAAGGTGCTGAGAAGAAATTCAAATTAAAGAAATACGTTGCATGTGACGCTTGTCATGGTAGCGGTGCCGAAGGCAATGATGGTGCAGAAACCTGCCCTACTTGTCATGGTAGCGGCTCTGTGCTTCGCACTCAACAAACCATTCTAGGTACAATGCAGACTCGTGCTGCGTGTCCTAACTGCCATGGTGAGGGTAAAATCATCAAAAACAAGTGTAAAGCTTGTGGTGGTGATGGTATCGTTTATGGCGAAGAAACTATCGATGTTTCTATTCCTGGTGGTGTTGTCGAGGGTATGCAACTTTCAATGAGCGGAAAAGGTAACGCCGGTAAGCACAATGGTGTAGCAGGCGACTTATTGATAATCGTTGAAGAAGAGGAAAATGACGAATTGCTACGCGATGGCAACGACCTTATCTACAACTTACTACTAAACTTCACCGATGCGGTATTAGGAACTTCTGTCGAAGTACCTACAGTAGACGGTCGCGTAAAGGTTAAAGTAGATGCAGGAACTCAACCTGGTAAGGTATTGAGACTTCGTGGCAAAGGTGTACCCAATGTAAACGGCTATGGCACTGGCGACTTGCTAGTTCATATCAGCGTATATGTACCCGAAGCTATCAGTAAAGAAGAGAAGGCTATCATAGAGAAGCTTGCCGAGTCGGACAACTTCAAACCTAATACTTCTGTTAAGGAGAAAATCTTCCGCAAGTTCCGCAACTTGTTCGATTAATTTTTAATCGACTGATTTAGAATACAATTCAACTATACTATATCCCGATGAATCATATCTGATTTGTTGGGATATTTTTTTGTGTAGACACCTTAGAATAATGCATTTACTGACCACGCCTACTCACCGCGGTGGCCAGCGCTTGCCACCGCGGTGAGTAGGCGTGGTCTGGTCGGTGAGTGGGCGTGGTCAGCAAATAGGTAAAATGGAGATGCAAATTAGAAGATTATTAATTCACTTTTAGAGAAGATATAGCTATATTTGTTTATTCAGCAACGAGAGATTATGACAGACCACCATTACATAGATGAAAAAAGCATTAACATTGTTCGAGACCGGAGATATTGACTCCATTACCGTGGGTTCCACAAAAGGTTTGTGTCAAATACACAAATACCTATTTGACGGACTTTATGAGTTTGCAGACACACTTCGCAAGCAGAATATTGCAAAAGGCGGCTTCCGCTTTGCTAATGCTCTCTATCTAGATGCCATTCTCCCTGTCATCGAAAAAATGCCCGAAAGCTCTTTCGAAGAGATTATTGCCAAATACGTTGAGATGAATATAGCCCACCCTTTTATGGAAGGCAATGGACGCACCACTCGCATATGGTTGGATATGATTTTAAAGAAAAATCTGAAAAGAGTAATCAACTGGCAACTCGTGGAAAAAGATTCTTATCTCCAGGCAATGGAGAGAAGTCCAATCAATGATCTAGAACTACGTGTATTATTAGAACCCGCACTTACCGATAAGATAAATGATAGAGAAATAATCTTCAAGGGTATAGAACAATCCTACTACTATGAAGGCTATAGCAAGGTGAAATAATCAGATACACTCCTAACAATCTATGAAAATACCTAATCTTACATATGGTGAGGCAATAAACGATGAATTATCATTCGTTTGCAGATTAATGTTGTGCAGTATTATCAGAAAGCGCCTCCACGATGAACAAACGATTAATATTGAAGAGCGATATATTATTGATGCATACGACATAATACATAATATTCATAATTGTCTAGAAACCATAGACAATGCAATTTTATTCATAAAGGAAGGATGGGACAGTGAATTCGGAGTAAAACATAGAATAAATGAAGATACATATTTATTATATCACTATGACATTATCTGCCATAAGATTTATACTGTAAGAGATTTATACTTTAAATTAATCAATCATATTTACGAACTTGGGCTTAAAAACAAGGAATGTAAATGGAAGAATATTAAAGGAAAGAGGAAATCTATATCAAATACCTTCTTATTTTCGTTACTAAACGATAACCAAAATTCGTTGAAGTCAATATACCTTGTCAGGACTGTTTCTTCACATGATGGAGTAATAAGAGACAAATCACTCGACGTTACTGCAATCAATTCTATTCTTGCAATATATAAAGACTTAATACCTAAAAATTTAATCAACGGTATTACAATCAACAACAATCTATTTTACAGACATCGATTCCAAGAAAATAAAAGTAAATTCATTGAACATATTGAGATATGTAGATACAATACTTTTATTTATACTCGTTGCATATTATGCTCGCTGTGTAATGACTTCCTAAGCAAAATTAGCATAGAAACAAAACGGCAACATTTAACAAGTAAGACAACAGAGGAAATACTTAAACTAAAATCAAAAAGAAACTGTATCAATAATAAACATCCAAACGACTGCCCCAATTCTTGGAAACACTCTAAATGAATAAAGCCGCCTCTCCCACTATAGGAAAAAGGCGGCTATCATCATTTATTCAAACTCTCTCACAGTCTTGACAATGATATCGATACATTCGCGCAACTGATCTTCGGAGATAACCAAAGGTGGTGCAAAACGAATGATATTAGTGTGTGTAGGTTTAGCTAACAGGCCATTTACTGCCAATTTTAGACAAATATCCCATGCTAAATCTTTGTGTTTGTCATTATTAATAATCAGCGCATTGAGCAGCCCTTTGCCTCTTACATAAGAAGCAACTGAGGATGTAGCACAGAGTTTATTCATCTCTTCTCGGAAGATTTCGCCTAAGCGATTTGCATTCTCGGCTAGCTTTTCATCCTTCACTACCTCTAATGCCACCACTGCCACACAAGCAGCGATAGGGTTACCGCCAAAAGTAGAACCATGTTGTCCGGGGCGAATCACCTCCATAATTTCATTATCTGCCAGAACGGCAGAAACAGGATAGGAACCACCGGATAGAGCTTTCCCAAGAATCAAGATATCGGGGTGAACATCCTCATAATCGCAAGCCAACAAGCGACCGGTACGGGCAATACCCGTTTGCACTTCATCGGCAATAAAAAGTACATTGTGTTGACGACAAATGTCGTAGCAGGCTTTAAGGTAGCCTTCGTCTGGCACAAAAACTCCTGCCTCGCCTTGGATAGGTTCAACTAAGAAACCTGCAATAGTTGGGTCATTCTCCAGCAACTCTTTCAAAGCCTCTACATTATTGTAGGGAACAGTTACAAAACCGGGAGTATACGGCCCATAACCATCAAATGCATCGGGATCTACTGAGAACGATACTATACTGATGGTGCGCCCATGAAAGTTTCCTTCGCAGGTCACTATCTTTGCTTCACCTTTTGCAATGCCTTTTTTCTCGTAAGCCCACTTACGGCAAAGTTTCAAAGCTGTCTCAACGGCTTCTGCACCGGTATTCATCGGCAACAATTTATCATACCCAAAGTAGCGAGTAGCAAACTCTTCATAAGGCCCCAGCTTATCGTTATGAAAGGCACGCGAAGTTAGTGTGAGTTTATGTGCTTGATCGGTCATTGCCTCTACTATACGTGGATGACAGTGACCTTGATTAACAGCAGAGTAAGCCGAGAGAAAATCAAAATAGGGCTTACCATCCACGTCCCATACATATACACCACAACCACGCTCCAATACTACAGGAAGGGGATGATAGTTGTGAGCTCCACAACGGCTTTCCAACTCAATCAGCTGAGCCGCATTTAATTTCTTTTCCATAATAATATATCTAATGTTTCGGATTATATATTTCAGCTATCATGCAGCGAGCACTTCCACCACCATACTGCTCAATAGTAGCTATATCTACCGGCAGCAACTCATTATATTTACCCATAATATTTTTCTGATCATCTGTCAAAATATTATAGGCCGATTGCGATAGCACCAAATAAGGATTCCCATCAATCGACTTAACTTGAAGCATGTTACCGGCAAAATGATGCATTTGCACTTCGGTCAATGATATAATTTGTTCTTTGCCCGATTTCTCAAGCATTTCACGGAGCAATGATCGCTCGTTATTGTCGTCAATTGAATCAAAACAGACAACGGCGTAGCGATCAGCCACACACATCATCACATTGGTGTGGTAGATAGGTAGCCGGCCACCTTCAACACTCTGAAGAGCATGAAAAGCACAAGGTTGATAGTCAAATTCCGCGCAAAAATCATGGAATAAAACACTGTCTGTACGCTCCGAAAGAGCCGCATAAGCGATGCGTGCATCACGGTCTAGAACCATACTTCCTGTACCCTCAAGGTAGCGCCCTTGTTGCTCAGCAGCAGTAAAGTCTATTATTTCTGCGATAGTAAATCCATATTCCTGCAACTGTTCGAGAATGTCCATTCGCCTTTCTGCACGACGGTTGACTGCAAACATAGGATAAAGTGCCACACGACCATCCTCATGAAAACTCACCCAATTGTTGGGGAAGATGGAATCAGGAGTATACGGTGATTGTGTGTCTGCAATTGCTACAACATCAATTTCCTTCGAGCGAAGCAGTTCGACCATATTGCAGAACTCCTTATAGGCTTTCTGCTGAATAGTTGCTGCAGGCTGCCCATCTTTCTGTTGAAAATAGTTGTTGGCAGCAGTCTCTTCGTTGAAGCCGAAAGCCACGGGCTCTATCATTAGTAGATGTGAAGTCATAGTATATCAAGATTTAATCGTTTGCACGCACCAGAGGGAAAGTAGAGCAACGAAGCAAACCTCCCATCTTAGATATCTCATGATAAGGCACACGCTCAACTGTTAATCCCCACTCGTCTTCCAAGTGGGTATTGAGCCGTTCAAATCGTTGTTCACTCACCACAACATTGGGTGATATTGAGAAGATATTAGTATTCATGTAGTACATCTCTTCTTTCGTAATATGAAATAGATTGTCTTCACCGAACACATCTAGCACCGTTTGGTAAGATGCATCATCTAAAAAACCATCTTTATAAACGATGGCCTTACCCTTTGAAACAGGCATAAATGTACAGTCCAAATGTAGCACTCCATGACGGGGATCAGTATTGCTTTTCTTGAGCTCCAAGGGTAAGAAAGTCTTCTCGGGGCACACTTCTTTCAAGAAGTCGAAAGCATAGTTGTTGGTGCGTGCAGTTTTCATTTGCGGATAGTCGGGGCGCGAATAAATACCTACAAAAACCAAATCATCATAGAGAACAATATCACCTCCTTCCACATGAGCCTTCTCAGGGAGGTTAAAGATTTTGTTGTAAGCTATCTGATTGTACACAGTTTCATAAGCCTCTTTTTCATCTTCACGATCGGGAATGATATTCGAAACTATAACCTTATCATTGATCACAAAACCTACGTCACGTGCAAATATCTGATTACAATTTTCCAAAGTCCATGGTCTAAAAATTTGCACACCATATTTTGATAATGCTCTTTCGAACATACTCATCTCCTTATAAACATCTTCCTCGCGTGGATATATACCTAGCGATACTGACTCGTAAGATTTTGCATCATAAGTCTCGTCTAAAGTAGGAACAGAACCTAGAGATCCGGGTTGCCCTAAAACCACTGATTTAAGCGTAGATGTTTCGTTATTAATACAAAGCTGCATATATTTCCTATTTTTATGCAAATGTATTATTTTGATTAGTAATCACAAATTTTTATATTATATTTTTTACTCAATTAAAATTAACTATTGCATTATGTCAGACATTCTATGGTTTATCTTCAATAAAAATAGCAACGATTAAAAATATGTTCTTATTTTTGTGCATCTAACAAAATACCCAGCAATGAAAAAGTTACGCATAGGCCTACTTGCCCGAATCATTATAGCTATCATCCTAGGAATAGGTTGCGGCTTTGTTTTACCCGAAATATTAGTACGCTTCTTTGTTACCTTCAACGCTATATTCAGCGAATTTCTTGGTTTCTGCATACCACTTATCATACTTGGGCTAGTCACTGTCGCAATAGCGGATATAGGGAAAAATGCCGGGCGAATGCTAGTGATTACTGCACTAATTGCATACGGTGCAACGCTACTTTCGGGTTTTTGGGCCTACTTCACCGGTGCAACATTCTTCCCAAAGCTTATCACCCCCGACAATTCTTTGAACCATATTGCAGATATACCGGATCTTCTCCCCTACTTCACGCTGAAGATTCCACCTATGATGAATGTGATGACAGCGCTTATAACGTCGTTTGTGGCCGGACTAGGTATCGCGAAGCTAGAGAGTAATGCGCTAAGACACTGTGCACAGGAATTTCAGCAGATCATTATCAAACTGATCAATGGAGTTATAATACCGTTACTCCCTCTCTATATTTTTGGAATATTTCTTGGAATGACCTGCACCGGCCAGGTTTTCGCCATATTAATCGTATTCGCAAAAATAATTGGAGTCATTTTCTTACTACACATCTTCCTACTCATTTTGCAATACACCATAGCAGGTGGCATCGTTGGTCGCAATCCATTCCGACTACTGTTCACCATGCTTCCTGCCTATTTCACGGCTTTGGGCACACAGTCTTCGGCAGCAACAATACCGGTAACACTTAAGCAAACAGAAAAAAATGGGGTATCCGAGGATATTGCAGGTTTCGTCGTCCCCCTCTGTGCAACGATACATCTATCGGGCAGTACAATGAAGATAGTGGCTTGTGCATTGGCACTAATGATTATGCAAGGCATTACGTTTGACTTTGCTCAGTTCGCAGGATTCATCTTTATGCTGGGAATTACAATGGTGGCAGCGCCAGGTGTACCAGGAGGTGCCATCATGGCTTCCCTAGGGGTGCTTAGTTCCATTCTAGGTTTCGATGAATCAGCACAGGCCCTTATGATAGCCCTTTATATAGCAATGGATAGTTTCGGTACAGCATGTAATGTAACAGGTGATGGCGCAATAGCCTTAGTAGTAGATAAAATCTCGAAAGCTATAAAAAAGTAGTATTGCATCCATGATGAAGTTAGAAAGACTTTAAGTAAGAAGAAAAAAAAACGGCACCCCGACTCACGCCGTAGTACCGTTACAACACAAACACAAAATAAAACACGATCAATGTGCAGCTTCAAGGGCTGGTAAATTAGCTAACCACAATGATGTAAGATATTCACATATCCTGCTTCATTATACCGAAGAGCTGCATCGTGTAACGTATTAAACTACAAAATCTTTATTGTACACCCTGTTCGCGCAGTTTCTGTTGCCAGTTCCATGCCGAAAGTAGGGTATCTTCAATTGTCTCTTCTGCTCTCCAACCCAAAACATTATTAGCAATAGTTGGATCGGCCCACACTTGTTCTATATCACCAACACGTCGGCCTACTATTTTATAGTTGAGCTTCACGCCGGTAGCAGCTTCAAAAGCATTGATAAGTTCTAATACGGAAAGGCCACGACCAGTACCGATATTGAAAACTTCTACTTTATCATTCTGTTTCTTTTCGAGAATTCTATCAATTGCAATCACGTGAGCTTTTGCAAGATCCACTACATTGATAAAATCACGAATGCAAGAACCATCAGGTGTGTTATAATCATCCCCAAATACACTAAGCTGCTCGCGAATACCAATAGCAGTTTGTGTAAGGTAAGGAATTAAATTTTGTGGGACTCCATTTGGAAGCTCACCAATCAAAGCGGTTGGATGTGCGCCAATAGGATTAAAGTAGCGTAGCAAGATAGCTTGTACAGGAGCACCCGAAGTGATAACATCGCGCACAATCTCCTCGCAAATTTGCTTAGTGTTACCATAAGGAGACTCAGCCTTCTTGATAGGCGCATTCTCTGTAACTGGTAATTCATCTGGCTGACCATATACAGTACACGAGGAAGAGAAAACAATCCCCTCTACTCCATGCTTGGGCATAAGATCAAGTAGATTGAGCAATGAGCCCAAATTGTTGCGATAGTAAAGCAATGGTTTCTCCACTGACTCACCTACAGCTTTGCTAGCTGCAAAGTGAATAATAGCTTTGATGCCTGGATATTTGGCGAATACTGCGTCCAAAGCCTGATAGTCTAAACAGTCGACTTCTTCAAATGCTGGTCGAATACCAGAGATCTTCTCAATGCTATCTACAACGTCTGCACGAGAGTTAGAAAGGTTATCGATGATAACAACATCATATCCACTATTTTGCAATTCGACAACCGTATGCGAACCAATGTATCCGGTTCCACCGGTCACCAAAATTCTATTTTTCATAAACTTGTGAGAATAATATTTAAATTATGTATTCTTTTCAGCGACAAAACTAGTAAAAATATTCAAGACGGCACACTGTTAATACAAAAAGAGTAAAAAAAAATATAGACAATCTCTAGTTAAAGAGATTGTCTATATTTATGATAAGTGTATATTCTAAAGAAATAACGCCTTATACAACACCTGAGAAGCCCATAAATGCCATAGCCAACAAACCGGCTACAACTAAAGCGATAGGTGTACCTTTCATTCCTTCGGGAATTTTTACCAAACTCATCTGCTCGCGCAAACCAGCAAACAAAATCAGAGCAAGACCAAAACCAATTGCTGTTGATATAGCATAAACAACGCCCATCAACAAGTTATAGTCTTTTTGGATAACAAGGATAGCCACACCTAAAATAGCACAGTTAGTAGTAATCAAAGGAAGGAAAACGCCAAGTGCTTGATAAAGCGAAGGCGACACTTTCTTCAAAACGATTTCTACCATTTGTACCAAAGAGGCAATCACAAGGATAAATGTAATTGTCTGTAGGTATTCTAGACCAAAAGCGTCCAAAACAAATTTCTGAAGCAAGAATGTTACTATTGTTGCGATAGTCATAACGAACGCAACTGCCATACTCATACCCAATGCAGTCTCTACCTTTTTAGACACCCCTAAGAAAGGACAGATACCAAGGAATTGCGACAACACGATGTTGTTTACAAATATAGCCGAAATAAATATCAATATATATTCCATAATTCTTTCTATTTAGAGGATTACGCTTTCTTGAAGCGATTAATGATTGCAATAAGGTAACCAAGGGCAATAAATGCACCAGGAGCCAATACGAACACTAGCATACCAAATTCTTCTGGGATGATAGTGATATCGAAAAACTTACCTGTTCCTAAGAATTCGCGTACAGCACCAAGGAGTGTCAATGCTAATGTAAATCCAAGACCCATACCAAGACCATCAAGCAATGATGAGAAAGGGTTATTCTTAGCCGCAAAAGCTTCGGCACGACCCAAAACCACACAGTTTACTACGATCAATGGGATAAAAAGGCCCAAAGATGCATAGAGGCTTGGCAGGTAAGCTTGCATCACCATCTGCAACAATGTCACGAAAGATGCAATAATCACAATAAATGATGGGATACGCACCATGTCAGGGATGAAACGCTTGATAGATGATACTACAACATTCGAACAGATCAATACGAACATAGTAGCTAGACCCATACCTAGACCATTGATGGCCGATGAAGTTGTTCCCAAAGTGGGACACATACCCAACAGGAGTACAAAGATGGGATTCTCTTTGATGATCCCGTTTGTCAATACTTTTAAGTTATTCATAAAAATATTCCTTTCTTTTTATTCACTGATGGCATCAGCTGGTTCAACATTCTTTTGTGTAGCACCCGATACTGCATCACGTTCTTCGTTAGCAAAAGCCTTATAAGCATCGTTTACAGCGTTCAAGAAAGCACGAGTAGTAATGGTAGAGGCTGTGATAGCATCAATCTGACCACCGTCTTTGTTTACTGACAGCACTGTAGCACCTGGGTTCATACCGATAATGCTACCTCTTTCACCTTCCTTGAACCAGATGTCTGCTTTAGAGCCCAATCCAGGAGTTTCTGCGTGCGACAATAGCGAGTAGTTATAGATGTTACCTTCGGCATCAAAACCTACCAGTACCTTCAACTCACCACCAAAGCCCAATGATGTAGCTTCTACAGCCGAGCCAATCCATTTACCATCTGCTTCGGCAGGATAGATAATGAAATCAACCACTTTCTTGCCATTCTTTTCAGAGTATACAGTATCAGCTTCAGAAACTGGATTGTTTGTAAATTCAGGAAGCACTTGTTTTAATGCTTCGTTTAGGGTTTTCATATTAGCTTCGGCAATAGGGCCTTTTGTCAACTCATTAACAAAGGCTAGCAAAGCTACAGAGATTGCTGTGATACCTGTTAGTACCAACAACATATTTTTCAATGATGACTCTAACTTTTTCATTTCTTTTTAGCTACCTCCCCAAAGCGTTTTGGTTTACAATAGGTGTTGATAAGTGGAGTGAATGCATTCATAATCAAGATGGCGAATGACATACCTTCTGGGTAAGCACCAAACACACGGATCACAACTGTCAACAAACCGATACATACACCGTAGATTAGCATACCCTTATGAGTCATTGGCGATGTAGCATAATCGGTAGCCATAAAGATAGCACCTAGCATCAAACCACCAGTAAACAAGTGTGTCAAACCGCAAGCATATTTAGCAGGATCAGCCATGTGAAGAATATATGTAAACACAAGTACAGTCAGAATGATTGATACAGGAATATGCCATGAGATAATCTTCTTCCATAACATGTAAGCAAGACCTAGCAAAAGAGCCACAGCACTTACTTCACCAAGCGAACCACCATTGTTACCAATAAATAGTTCCCAAGCAGTAGGAATTTGCTGAAGGGCAGCAACATCACCATGAAGAGCTTGGCTCATCAATGCCAATGGAGTAGCACCTGTAGTAGCATCAGCGTAAGTTGTCAACTGACCAACAACTGGCCATGTCGTCATTTGCACTGGGAAAGAGAGCAACAAAAACACACGACCCAACAATGCAGGGTTAAAAGGATTGTTACCTAAACCACCAAATGACATTTTACCTACACCGATAGCGAACAATGCACCGATGATGATGATCCATAGAGGAAGATTAGAAGGTAAGTTGAAAGCCAACAAAACACCTGTGATGATAGCTGAACCATCGCACACAGTGCAAGTGTCTTTCTTCATTAAGAATTTTACGATTGCCCATTCGAAGAATACACAGGCCGCTACCGATGTAGCAGTTACAATCAAAGCACCAAGTCCAAAGTAGACAAGCGACATGATAAAAGCGGGAACAAGTGCAATAAGCACACCGTACATATTCTTACGTACGCTGTCGCCACTATGAACGTGTGGTGAGAGTGATACTATAAATTTATTTTCCATACTTCAATATTATTTAGCTTGACGTGCACGAATCATACCACCTACTTTACCTTTACCTAGACGAAGGTAGTCAAGCAACGGACGGTTAGCCGGACAAGTAAACGAGCATGAACCACACTCGATACAATCCATAATTCTATCAGATTCCATTCTTTCAAATTCTGTGTTCTCAGCAAGAGCAGAAAGCAAATAAGGTTCTAGTCCCATAGGGCAAACTGTTACACATTTAGCACAACGGATACAGTTTTGAACTTCGCCACGCTTAGCTTCTTTTTGATTCATAATTAAGATACCCGAGCTACCTTTAGCAGTAGGAACCTCAATATTCACCAAAGCCTTACCCATCATTGGTCCACCACCAATCACCTTACCTGTATCTTGAGGTAATCCACCACAAGCATCGATAAGTTGGCTCATTGGAGTACCAACGCGTGCCATAAAGTTAGAAGGTTTAACCACTGACTTACCAGTCACTGTGATTACACGTTCGAACAAAGGCTTATTCTTTTGAATAGCTTCGTACACTGCAAAAGCAGTACCTACATTTTGCACTACAGCACCTGTAGCAATAGGTAGTGCACCACTTGGCACTTGACGACGAAGAACAGCATCGATTAGCTGCTTTTCACCACCTTGTGGGTATTGTACTTTCAACGCTACCACTTCTACACCCGCATAAGTAGATGCAGCTTTAGTCATGATTTCAATAGCGTCAGGTTTATTGTTCTCAATACCAATAAAAGCTTTGTTTACCTTTACAGCCTTCATCAAGATAGAAACACCTACCATGATTTCGTCGGCATGTTCCAACATCAACTGATGGTCAGCCGTCAAATAAGGCTCACACTCTACAGCGTTGATGATTACACATTCGGCTTTAAACGAAGGAGGAGGAGAAAGTTTCACTTGCGTAGGAAAACAAGCACCACCAAGACCTACAATACCTGCATCGGCTACCTTCTTGATAATTTCTTCGGCTGAAAGTTCGCACTCACGTTTAAGTGTTGTGCTGCGATCAATAGTTTCTTCCCACTCATCACCTTCAACATCGATAAAGATAGCAGGTTTAGCATATCCACTAGCGTCTACTATTGAATCGATTTTAGCCACCTTACCGCTCACAGAAGAGTGAATGGCAGCAGATACAAAACCTGCAGGTTCGGCAATCTTAGTACCAACCTTCACAATGTCACCTTTAGCGACGATAGGCTTTGCAGGAGCACCAATGTGCTGACCTAGCAAGATCACTGCCTTACCTGGAACTTCTGCTGTGATGATAGGCTGATGTGCCGACAGTTTATTTTCGTGTGGATGAACCCCACCAATTCTAAATGTCTTCAACATATATTATATGTATTAATTCTGTTTTACTTCTGTTGCTTTTGGTGCTTCGGCAGCAGGTGCCACTTTAGGAGCTTCGGTTGCAGGAGCAGCTTCAGCCTTAGGCTTACGTGGAGGGAAGTTCAACTCAACGATAGTGTTTTGTGGACACACCTCAACACACTTGCGACAAGATTTACACTTCTCAGGGTCAATATAAGCCAAGCTGCTATTCACTGTGATAGCCTCGAATGGACAAGCCTTAACACACTTTCCACAGCCAATACAACTCACGCTACAAGCTTTACGAGCTATTGCACCTTTGTCTTTGTTGACACACGATACGTAAACACGGCGAGATTTTTTGCCTTTAGGACGAATCTCAATGATTGACTTAGGACAAGCTTTAACACAAGCAGCACATGCAGTACATGCATCCTCATTTACTTCGGGAAGTCCGGTTTCAGGGTTCATGAAGATAGCGTCAAATTGGCACGCATCCACACAGTCACCACAACCTAAACAGCCATAGCTACAGCCTGTTTCGCCACCATAAAGAGACGCGGCAATAGCACAACTCTTAGCACCATCATATTGATTGATGCGTGGACGATGTTCACATGTACCATTACAACGCACAACAGCCACTTGAGGCTCTGCTTCGGCAGCAGCCAAACCAAGGATATTGGCAACTTCAGTCATACACGCCTGACCACCTACAGGGCAAAACTTTCCCTCAAGAGAACCGGCTTTCACACAAGCATCTGCAAAACCGCCACAACCCGGATAGCCACAACCACCACAGTTTGCCTGAGGCAAAACTTCGGAAACAAGAGCAATTCGTGGGTCTTCGTAAACGGCAAATTTCTTGGAAGCAGCATATAGCACTGCCGCAAGTACAAGCGCAATGACCCCCAAAGAAATTACTGCAATCAGAATCACATTCATAAATAAATAGTTATTTTATTGGTTTTATTGTAAATGAGAATTTTTGTTTGAATTGTGTCTTATTTAACCACAAATAGAAGTAGTATGGAACTAGCAACCCTAACGAAATACAACCGGCATATAATTCATCATCGAATATTGCCATACATATAAATAGAGATACCAGTATAATAAGAAAAGGTAGGATAAATGCCCAAAATACAGCTTTCATCCCCATTGACATTTGACCCACTACCATAACAGACTGCCCTACCTCATAGCTTGAAGCAGCAGGATCAATAATATCTACATTTTTTTCTTTGCTTTCGGCAGAGGAGCAATGCCCCTTCACGCTACAGCTCACACAAGAGGTTGTCTGTAGTATTTTAACGGATATATGAGTACCATCTATACTCTCTATAACCCCTTTATGTTCAATTGAATCAGCCATTTTGCAAACCTTACATTACAAATTGCGGCAAATTTAAACATTATTCGTGAACAAAAAAGGGCTCTCCCATAATTTCTAACTAATAAAGTGTCATTTTTTATTTTTTTGTTATCGCACACAACACTGAACAGACACACATTCTGTAAGAAGGAAATGGTTTATAAATAACAAGTAATGGAAATATTGCACTCAAACACCAAGAGAGTTAACACTAATACTAATCCCTAGCAACTGACTATCTGTCAACATACTTGCTTAAAAATCTGTAATATCGGCAGGAAAATTCAAATGGCAAATCTTTTGCGGTGCAACAAATGTTATTTAAAAAGTAGAATCTAAAAACTAACTATATGAACTTTAACAATTTTACGATCAAAGCACAAGAGGCTGTTCAGGAAGCTATTAACTCTGTTAATGGGCATGGCCAACAAGCCATAGAACCTGTGCATCTATTGGCTGGGGTGTTGAAAGTGGGAGAAAATGTGACCAACTTTGTATTCCAAAAGCTAGCCATGAATGCACAGAATGTGACTGCTGTGGTGAGCCGTCAAATTGAGTCCTTACCGAAGGTATCGGGAGGCGAACCCTATTTGAGTCGTGACGCAAACGAGGTGCTACAGAAAGCAAACCAATACTCAAAAGAGATGGGCGACGAATTTGTATCACTTGAACCTTTGCTACTTGCACTGCTCAATGTAAAAAGCACAGCATCTACTATATTAAAGGATGCCGGAATGACAGAGAAAGAGCTAAAGTCGGCGATCCAAGAACTGCGTAAAGGAGAGAAAGTAACTTCGCAATCAAGCGAGGAAACCTATCAGGCCTTAGAGAAATACGCTATCAATTTAAATGAAGCAGCCCGCAGCGGCAAGTTGGACCCTGTAATTGGTCGCGACGAAGAGATACGCCGCGTATTGCAGATATTGAGCCGACGCACCAAAAATAATCCAATATTGATTGGTGAACCGGGAACCGGTAAGACAGCCATCGTAGAAGGACTTGCTCACCGTATCATTCGTGGTGACGTGCCCGAAAACTTACGCGACAAACAAGTCTATTCCTTGGATATGGGTGCACTTGTAGCAGGTGCTAAGTTTAAAGGAGAATTCGAAGAGCGACTGAAAGCGGTAGTCAATGAAGTAATGAAATCGGAAGGAAATATCATTCTCTTTATTGATGAAATTCACACGCTCGTGGGTGCCGGCAAGGGCGAAGGAGCGATGGACGCTGCCAACATATTGAAACCTGCTTTGGCACGTGGAGAATTGCGCTCGATTGGTGCAACCACCCTAGATGAATACCAGAAGTATTTTGAAAAGGACAAAGCATTAGAACGACGCTTCCAAATTGTTCAGGTAGACGAGCCTGATGTGTTGAGCACAATATCAATACTACGTGGCTTGAAAGAACGCTACGAAAACCATCACCATGTACGCATCAAAGATGATGCAATCATTGCAGCTGTTGAGCTTAGTAGTCGTTACATCACCGACCGTTTTTTACCAGATAAAGCTATCGACTTGATGGATGAAGCGGCCTCAAAGCTACGTATGGAAGTGGATTCACTGCCTGAAGAGTTGGATGAGATCTCACGCAAGATAAAACAATTAGAGATCGAACGTGAAGCGATCAAACGCGAGAAAGATCAGCCCAAACTAGATACAATCGGCAAGGAGCTGGCCGAACTAAAAGAGAGTGAAAAACTATTGAAGGCCAAGTGGCAAAGCGAAAAGTCACTAATGGATAAGATTCAGCACAACAAAGTAGAGATAGAGAATCTAAAATTTGAAGCTGAGAAAGCCGAACGCGAAGGCGACTATGCACGTGTGGCCGAAATTCGCTACAGCCGCTTGCAAGCTTTGGAAGAAGAGATCAAAAACATCCAAGAGGAGTTGCATACTATGCAGGGCGATAAGGCGATGATCAAAGAAGAGGTGGATGCCGAAGATATCGCCGATGTAGTATCACGCTGGACGGGCATCCCGGTAAGCAAGATGATGCAAAGCGAGAAAGATAAATTGCTACATCTCGAAGCAGAGCTACACGAGCGCGTTATTGGCCAAGACGAAGCCATTGCTGCTGTGGCAGATGCAGTGCGCCGTAGCCGCGCAGGTCTACAAGATCCTCGCCGACCTATCGGTTCATTTATCTTCCTTGGCACAACCGGTGTGGGTAAAACAGAGTTGGCGAAAGCATTGGCAGAATTCCTTTTTGATGATGAGACGATGATGACACGTATCGATATGAGTGAATACCAAGAGAAGCATAGTGTATCGAGATTGGTTGGAGCGCCTCCCGGATATGTTGGTTATGATGAGGGTGGACAACTTACCGAAGCTATTCGCCGCAAACCCTACTCAGTGGTACTGTTCGATGAGATTGAGAAAGCACATCCCGATGTGTTCAACATCTTACTCCAAGTCCTAGATGATGGTCGCCTAACCGACAACAAAGGTCGCGTGGTTAACTTTAAAAACACCATCATCATTATGACCTCTAATATGGGTAGCTCATATATTCAGACTCAATTAGAGAATATGAAGGGCGAGGACAAAGAACAGGTTATTGAAGCGACTAAGATAGAGGTACTCAATATGCTAAAAAAGAATATCAGACCGGAATTCTTGAATCGCATCGACGAAACAATCATGTTCTTACCTCTCAATGAAGAGGAAATCAAACAGATTGTTGTCCTTCAAATTAAGGGTGTACAAAAGATGTTAGCCCAGAACGGTGTTGACTTACAACTCACTGAGACTGCCCTTGCCTTCTTGTCTAAAGTGGGCTATGACCCTGAGTTTGGCGCCCGTCCTGTGAAACGAGCCATCCAGCGATATCTACTGAACGACCTATCCAAGAAGCTTTTGGCTCAAGAGGTAGATCGCACAAAAGCCATTATTGTAGATTCGACTGGCGAAGAGTTGACTTTCCACAATTGATGAACGAAGTAATATAAATTGAAAAGCGTGATAGCAACCGTATTGGCAACTATCACGCTTTCTTTATTTCTTATTACTAAAGCCTTGAATATTATTCAGCAGCTTCAGCACCCTCTTGTTCTACTTCATCTGCTTCTTCAACGTTGAAGTCAGTCACACCATTCTCAATAAGAATATTGTACCAAGAGATCAATTTCTTTACGTCGTTAGGATATACTCTATCACGATCAAACTCTGGAAGAACTGTACCCAAGAATTCGAAAAGTTCTGAGGATTTAGCTTTTTTAGGGTTGATTGCAACAAGGCCACCGTTCTCTTTCTCTTTAATAGCTTCGAACACTAAAGGCAACGGAACTTCATCATTATCTGTATAGATGGCGATATCAGCCAATGAGATGATTTTGTCATTTCCATAAGCAGGGAAACGCTTCTTTTCGGCGTTAAGTGATTCAACGATCAACATATTCTTGCCGTTAGATACCAATTTATATAGTCCTGGTTTACCTGCGATAGATAAAATAGTCTTCAACATAGTACAACTGTTTTATAAATTATTTTTTGTGCGGCAAAGGTAACTATTATTTTCAGAGAGAAAAGTGAATAACTCTAAAACCTGACGAATTAACGGTGTTTTGCCGTCATTAACTATTACATGATGGGCATGTTTCTGCTTCTCTTCATCGGACAGCTGCAAAGCCATACGTTCGCGAATCTTAGCCTCGTCTACATTATCTCTCGCCACGGCACGCGCTAAGCGCATTTCGAGAGGTGCTGTCACCAAAAGCACAACATCCACACAGTCGGTAAAGCCTGATTCGATGAGTATGGCCGATTCCATTGCAACTATTGGAGATGAAGAATGTATCTCACACCAACGTTGAAAATGTCGCTTCACAGCGGGGTGAATGATTTGCTCCACTCGCTTCGAATTTTCTGAGGAAGCGAACAGATAAGAAGCTAAAAAAGGTTTATTAAGTACTCCGCCTCGATAGACCTCCTCCCCTAGAAGTTTAGTCAACCCCTCTCTAACAGAATCATCTGTGAGAGTAATACATTTTGCTTCATAATCCGAATCGTAAACCGGGACACCCATCTGCTTTAGCAAACGAGAAACTATACTTTTACCGGAACCAATGCCACCGGTAATACCAATTCTAAGGCTCATCATCTATTGAAGAAGAAATATGTTCTATTAAGAAATCTACATTTTCTGGAGTCACTCGTAGAATAGTAACACCCTTAGGAACCATCTTAAACTTTACAGCAAACTTATCGGATGAAGATTTCAACAACTCTTCGTAAGTAACACTTATCAGAAAATCTTCAGCTGTAATATCTTTAAAATGGGCCATTCCCACCTGAAATGTAACTTGAACTCGCGAAGGGAAGGTTCTCAACACCATACCTGCGGGAAAATTGACACCCACAAGTGGTATCTCCAACGTTTTCTCGGTATACATATCTACCGCAAACGTCACATCCACATCCGAAGGTACAAACTTTGCTCCTTTGATGGGCTGCAATGCAAGATTCACTGTAACTGTATCCCCAATAGAGGGCAAGTCGACACTCTTAGCTAATACTGAGTTAATCGTATCCAACATATTGAGTGGTGCGTAAACCAATACAGAATCTGGACTCACAATGGTATCAGAGATGTAAAATTGGCGGGCAGCCCCCACTCTACCTCTTACATCTACTGGCACATATTTGGATTGTCCCACCGTATAAATATAATCTATTACATTAGGAGTTACATCGAGTAATCGCGTCGAGGTGCTGAGTTGACTTAATATTTTGCGCTCATAGTCACTTGATAAGACCTTAACATTTGTGCTACCACTTTGATAATCGGAAAAATCAATAACAATAGGCAAAAAATGGCTGCGAAGATAGTAGTTCAACAAAACCGTACCACGGTCTTTAACAGTAACTTTCACCTCATCAACCGGGTCGGAAGTAATCACTACATCTTCGGGAACACCTCGCAACTTGACAGGAAAAGTCAACTCTGATTCATACTCGTTATCCAGAGTTTGAAGCAGCCAAAACCCTGAAGCTATAACCAAGAAAAACAAAAAGACTAAGAACTCTCTGCTCTGTGATTTGAGCAGAAAGTTCTTAGTCTTTCGTAATGATTTCAAATAAAGATGTTTTGCTTTTGAACGATCGAACATCTTCAGTTTATTTAAAATAATTATTTACCAGTTTGTTGAGTTGCAGCAGCATCAGCAAAGATTGAGTTTTTGTCAATCTTAATCTTTACGTTATTGGCAATCTCCAAAACCACATAAGTATCTGTAATTTCCTTGATAGTACCATGGATACCACCAGCAGTTACTACATTTTGATTCACTTGAAGTGACTTACGGAAGTTTGCTATTTCTTTTTGCTTTTTGTTTTGTGGACGAATCATGAAGAAATACATGATTACAAACATACCAATTAGTAGGATCCACATCATACCACCACCTTGTCCTGGGGCTTCTTGTAACATTGCAGCTAATAAGTTCATAAATTGTTCGTTTTAAATAGTTTGATTATAAATAATTCTTTTACTTCTTAAGTAATTTGTTCTCTTTACGCAATTGGTTAACGATACCGTCTAGTGTTCCATTGATAAAACTACCACTCTTAGCGGTGCTGTATAGTTTAGCAATTTCAACATATTCGTTAAGCGAAACACTTACCGGAATATTAGTAAATGACAATATCTCCGCCAAAGCAGTTTGCATAATAATCACATCCATAAACGCTACTCTATCCAAGTCCCAATTACGAGTATTCTCACTAATCAGATGTCTGTAGTAATCAGCATTTAAGATAGTGCGACGGAACAAGCGACGTGCATATTCTTGATCTTCATCATCCTTAAACTCAGGTAACAGAGCTTGATCTGCACCCTCTTTCTCTTCGAAACGTTTGATAGTTTTCATCACGAATGTATCCACAATCTCTTTGTCATCGTTCCAATAAAGACTTTGGTCTTCAAGAACCTGATCTAAAGATTCATTGTTCATGATAAACTGTTTGTACGCTTTACGCCAAAACTCTTTATCCGCCGCATACGAATTCTCTTCAGAAGCCATATACTCTTTATACAAGTCAGATGTGATAATTGTTTCGTACAACTCCTTCACGAAGTCTTGATCATTTTCCCACGTACGTTTTTGGTTGGTCATAAAAGCAAGCAATTGCTTGTTTACTGCCAATTGAAGAATGAAACGGTTTTCTACAAACTTCATATTGGGATTGGCCTCCTCCTCAGTGGGTTGATGTTTAGCCTTAGCTAAATCAATGCGCTTTTGGGCATATTCTGTTACTGCCACCATAAGCATAATCAAGTAATTGTAAAGGTCATAGGCCTTCGAAAGGCTGAAAAACAATTCTTTTTCTGCTGAGTCAAGGTTTTTGCTTCCGTTCTGATAGTAAGCATATACTATCTGAATAATTTTAAGACGGATAAGAACTCTGTTAATCATAAATCAAATTGAAATATTATTATTTACGAACTGCAAAAATAGCGATTTTATATCAGTAGCAACAAATAAATGCCCTTTTTTTATGTAAGATTTCATTCTCTGATTATTTTCTTTTGCTGATAAGAAAAAAAGTCTCAATTTTGAAACCGTTTTTCTGTACAAAGTGTATAGAAATTTAGAACATCAGTATTTTAAGACAATAGTTTATGGAAGATAACAAGAAGAAAACAGGAGTAGATTTAAATGACAAGGAGATTGTTTTCTCCAAATCTATAAAAGCAGGCAAGCGTATCTACTACCTTGATGTGAAAAAAAACCGCAAGGATGAAATGTTTTTGGCTATCACCGAAAGCAAAAAAGTGGTGATGGGTGAAGGTGATGATTCACAGGTTAGCTTCGAAAAACATAAGATATTTCTTTATAAAGAAGACTTCGAAAAGTTCCTTACCGGACTAACACAAGCCATTGAATTCATCAACGAAAAACAAGGCGTACCTGTTAACAATAGTAAAACATCATCAATTGATCACTTACCAACTTCTGAAGAAATCAAAATTGACATCGATTTTGAGTAGTTATATTTGGCTATTAAGATAGTAATATCTACTTTTGCATCGCTTTTTTGCACATCGAGTGGTTTAGGCCACTACGTGTGATGGTGAATTAAGCAAATAAATTACTTAATTTAGAGTAACACAAAAAATTTTAGAAAATGAAATCAATTGAAGTAAAAGGTCAAAAGAGAGAAATCGCAGCTCGTTCTTCAGAACAAGCTAGAGAGTTGAAAGCAGTTCGTAACAACGGTGGTGTACCTTGCGTATTGTACGGAGGTGCTGAAGGTGTAGTACACTTCACTGTTCCTGCTGAAGGTCTTCGTAACTTGGTTTTCACTCCACACATCTATGTTGTAGAGCTTGATATCGATGGTAAAGCTTGCAAAGCTATCATGAAAGATATCCAATTCCACCCAGTGAAAGATACTATTCTTCACGTTGACTTCTTCCAAATCACTGAAGACAAAGCTATCGTGATGGAAGTTCCTGTACAACTAGAAGGTCTTGCAGAAGGTGTTAAAGCCGGTGGTAAGCTTGTATTGCAAAGCCGCAAACTTAAAGTTAAAGCTCTTTACAACACAATTCCTGAGAAACTAATCGTAAACGTAGCTCACTTGGGTCTTGGTAAAACTGTTCAAGTTCGCGAACTTAGCTTCGAAGGTCTTGAAATCTTGACTGCTAAAGAAGCTGTTGTTTGTGCTGTTAAGCTTACTCGTGCCGCAAGAGGTGCAGCTGCTGCAGCAAGAGGATAATCGAAAGATTAATTTCAAACAAAATAAAAATGCGCAGATTGCCACAGATTTCTTCTGTGTTAATCTGCGTTTTTTTGCATTATATCAAGTTATTTTATGGAGAAATTTCTGATTGTTGGTTTAGGCAATATCGGCCCAGAGTACCGCAACACGCGCCACAATATTGGTTTTATGGTGGTAGAGAACTTAGCTAGACTTCAAAACACGTCTTTTGCCAGTGGGCGCTATGGCTCTACAGCCCGATTTTCACTAAAGGGCCGCGAGATTATTTTACTCAAACCATCTACTTTTATGAATTTAAGCGGACTGGCTGTTCGCTACTGGATGCAAGCCGAAAAAATCGACATAGACCATGTGCTTGTAATTGTAGACGATCTCGCCCTACCCTTTGGCACACTACGTCTAAAGGGCAAAGGCAGTGATGCCGGCCATAATGGATTGAAGCATATCGCTACAACTCTTGCCACCCAAGAATATCCACGCCTCAAATTTGGTATTGGCAACGACTTCCCAAAAGGCAGACAGATTGACTATGTTTTAGGTGAGTTCGACAGCGAAGACCTAAAAACAATGGATGAGCGACTAGATATGGCGTGCGACATCATCAAGAGCTTTTGCTTGGCAGGCATCAGCATCACCATGAATCAATACAACAAAAAGTAAGAATCAACTTAAACAGATCTTCTATATGGCCGAAGCAAGAATAGACAAATGGCTGTGGGCTGCCCGTATTTTCAAAACACGCACCATTGCAGCCGAAGCATGTAAGAAGGGACGCATTAGCATAGGCGGATCCTATTTGAAAGCATCTCGAATGATAAAACCTGGGGATGTGATTCAAGTTAAAAAACCACCCATCACCTATTCGTTCAAGGTGTTACAAGCCATCGAGAAACGAGTGGGCGCAAAGCTAGTCCCTGAGGTTATGGAGAATGTAACGACTCCAGACCAGTATGAATTGCTAGAGATGAGCAAAGTGAGCGGTTTTATTGATCGAGCTAAAGGTACAGGAAGACCGACTAAAAAAGATCGTCGCAGCATGGAAGATTTTACAGCTCCAGAGTTTATTGGAGATTTTGATTTTGACGACGAAGAGTAGATTATGTACTTTAACAACAATAATAAGAAAAGCGTAGCAATAGTAATTATAATCTACTATTGCCACGCTTTTTCTTTATGCTTATCTGTAAGGATACCTTATTATAGGTTGGCCTTAACAGCATCAATCAATTCTTGATTTTCTGCATCTGTCAAATAAACCTGTCCTGGGTTCATTTGGAACATACCACCATAATCAGGACCATCAATATATTTAGGTACCAAATGGAAATGAAGGTGAGAAAGCTTATCCGAGTAAGCACCGTAGTTGATCTTTTCTGGATTGAAAGCTTTATCCATAGCACGAGTAACGCGAGCTACATCAGCCATAAATGCATTGCGATCTTCATCGCTCAATTCATTTAGGTCGTTAACATGGTCTTTATAAGTCACAAGACAACGACCACGGTAAGTTTGTTCTTTAAAAAGAAGAACACGAGAAACAGAAAGTTCTGCTATTTCAATCATCAAATTATGAAGTGTTTCATTGTTTTGACAATACAAACACTCTTTTGGATCACTTTTCATACAGTTATATATTAAATTATTTAACATCACAAACATACAAAAAAATTACTGGTATCGAACACAAACTAAAAAACAGTTAACACTAATCTACATAAAGCAATCTTTTTAAACTAGTTAGAGGTTGGAGTAATGAGTTGATAAACGTTCTCCTTCTCACCTACCACCCACAACACATCGCCCTCTAGGAAAAGTGTATCGGCATCAAGACTCATCAGCAGATTGCCATCTCGCTCCACCGCAGCAATAAAACATTTATAATGATCTCGTATACCCGAACTTTTCAAGGTAAGACCTTTTATTGGTGAGCTATTATCAATAAGAAGTTGTCTTAGAATCATGGCATTCTTCTCGTATGTATCTTGGTCTATATCACATTGCGCTTGTAGCACCTCTGCAAATTTCGCCAAGTGTTCATCAGTGCCTATCACCTGGATTTTATCGAATGGATAGAGTGCTGTGCGACCGCCAGGAATATTGATACGTCGTTTGCCGCGCAAAATAGATGTCACATGGATGCCATATGCTTTAGCCAGATTGAGCTGCATCAGGGTTTTACCTGCAAAATGGGAACCACCCGGAAGTTCATAATCTTCTAGATGTAAATCGTGCGTCAGAAGTGTGCCCGCATATGCCGGTTTCTTAGCACCAAGATACTCATCACGAATATCGCGCGAACGAAGATTCTGGAAGAATCGACGCTCAATCAAGATAGATTGCCTCTTCAAAGTGCGCGAGCCAATCATGACTACTGTCACAAGAATAGCTGCACCAATCATTAGCCCAACCGAAGCTTTAATCAGTCCGGCAATGATAACCATTATAAACACAATGACAATGACAATCCTCAATACAATGGTAGCCACAAGTGGTGCTCTGTTGGAACGGTGATCATTCCAAAGGGTTGTAAACTCTACGGAGTGATTTTTCTTAATCATAATGGCGCGTAGAAAAGGCGCCACCATTAATATTGTAATGACAGTAGCCAATAATGAGCCCCAAAAATCACTGATATTTTCGCGCAGAAAGGGCGCCATCCAGCGAAAGGAAACAAAAATTATCGATATACTGACAATGGAATAGACCACTACAATGCGCAGCATAGCAAATAGAAGTTTATGCCACAAGTTCTCTTGATTCGCTATTTCCGGACCTGACGCATAACGCTGTAAGAAGCTTCTCCACGATGGTGGCATACGGCGCTCTACATAGTTAATAGCGGGGTCGGATAAGCGTATCATGTAAGGGGTAAGAAAGGTAGTAATAACAGATACCGCTACCACAATGGGATAAAGAAAGGAGCTTGTAACATTAAGCGTGACGCCTAACGAAGCTATAATAAAAGCAAACTCACCAATCTGAGTCAAGCTGAATCCACACTGCATTGCTGTACGTAAAGGTTTTCCTGCCAACAAAACTCCAAAAGTGGCAAAGGTAGCCTGACCAACTATTACCGTAACCGTTACGGCTATAATGGGCCAGATATAAGTGGCTATCATCACGGGGTCAACCATCATTCCCACAGACACGAAGAAGATGGCACCGAAAAGATCCTTCACGGGTTTAACAATATGTTCTATCGACTCAGCCTCTACTGTCTCTGCAAGAATAGAGCCCATGATAAATGCACCGAAGGCTGGCGAGAAGCCGGCGGTATCGGCCAAAACCACCATCCCAAAACAGAGGGCCAACGAAAGGATAAGTAATGTTTCGCTATTCATCAGTTTTCGACAAGACTTGAGCAGAAGTGGAATGATATAGATACCTACAACAAACCATAAGATGAGGAAAAACAAGAGCTTACCAATGCTAAACATCGTCTCAGTTCCCTCAAAATTATTGCTCACAGACATGGTCGAAAGTACCACCATCAACACAATAGCCAATATATCCTCAATAATTAATATGCTTAGCACTAGACGGGCAAAACTCTTATTACTAAGATTTAGATCATCAAAAGCTTTATATATAATGGTGGTGGACGACATCGCAATCATCCCCCCTAAAAAGATACAATCCATCCGCTGCCAACCAAAAGCAAGGCCCACGCCCATGCCCATCAGCAGCATGCAGAAGATGATGGAACATGCAGCTATTACAGCAGTACCCCCTGCCTTGACCAATTTTTTAAAGCTAAACTCCAACCCTAAGGCAAAGAGCAAAAAGATAACACCGATCTCTGCCCATATCTTTATATTAGCCTCATCGATCACCGAAGGAGTGAATGTGATATGCGGGCTAGCCAAGAAACCTGCCACGATGTAGCCCAAAACTAAAGGCTGTTTCAGCTTCTTAAAAAGAAGTGTCATCACACCCGCACTAAGCAGGATTAAAGCAAGATCGGCAATCAGTGTTGGAAGATGGGACATATATAAGTTTAGTTAGTATCGTTAAAAAGTGATATGGCAAAATTAACCAATATTTGTCTATCAATATATTATTGCACAAAAAAACTTCTGTCATTGCACTAAATGCTTAGAGCGATGACAGAAGTTTACGTTAACTACAAATAGAATAAATACTACTTCCTAAACGGGGGCTTAACAACCACTGCTTTGAGTTTACGACCACGCACATCAACAAAAATTTCAGTACCTAGTTTGCTATTAAGCGTTTTAACATACCCCATACCGATTCCTATCTTACGAGTGGGCGACATAGTTCCTGAAGTTACTACTCCAATAGGATTGCCATCGCCATCAAAAAGTTCATAGCCATGGCGTGGAATACCACGATCGAGCATTTCAAAAGCCACTAGTTTACGCATAGTGCCCTCTTTGGCTTGACGCTCAATCTCTGTACGGTTAATAAACTCCTTACCTTCTGGAAATTTAGTAATCCAACCCAAACCGGCTTCTATAGGAGACGTAGTGTCATTAATATCATTGCCATACAAACAAAAAGCCATTTCGAGACGTAGTGTATCGCGGGCTCCTAATCCTACTGGTTGAATACCCTCAGTTTGTCCGGCTTCGAAGATTGCCGTCCAAATCGTATCTGCATCTTCCGGATAGAAGTAGAGTTCAAAACCACCGGCTCCGGTATAACCTGTATTAGAGATAATAACCTCTTTAACACCTGCCAACTCACCTACCTTAAAGGTATAATAAGGAATGGATGAAAGATCGATAGATGTTAACTTCTGCAGCACCTCGATAGCCTTTGGACCTTGAATAGCTAATTGTGCAATGTTGTCCGATGCATTCTGCAATTCAGCACCACAGCTATTCTGAGCCACACACCAAGCCCAATCTTTCTCTATATTTGATGCATTTACCACCAACATATACTTTTCGGGCTCATAGTAATAAACCAAAAGGTCATCAACTATCCCACCTTTGTCATTTGGAAAGCAGGTGTATTGCACTTTGCCGGGCGTAAGGGCAGCCACATTATTCGAGGTTATCTTCTGCAAAAAGGGTAAAGCGTTTGGGCCTTTCACCCAAAACTCACCCATGTGAGAAACATCAAACACCCCCACTGCGTTGCAAACAGCAAGATGTTCGTCAATGATTCCGGTGTATTCAATGGGCATATTATAACCAGCGAACTCATGCATTTTGGCACCAAGCTCGATATGTTTGCCCGTAAAAGGTGTAGTTTTCATATCAGATTTGTTTTTATAGTCGTACTTATGCTTTCGCCTCTACCAACTGTGCAATCTTAACTATGACTCGCACTGCCTTCTCCATATTAGGGATAGGGACAAACTCATAGCGGCCATGGAAGTTAACTCCCCCTACAAAGATATTAGGACAAGGAAGTCCTTTGAAAGACAACTGTGCACCATCTGTACCACCTCTAATTGGTTTCACATTTGGTGTTACACCTACTGCTTCCATCGCTTCAAAAGCAGTATCAATGATGTGCATCATTGGTTCTACCTTCTCACGCATATTGTAATACTGATCTTTCAGCTCTAGAATAGCTACCTCGCTACCATACTCGGTATTGATCTTGCGAACAAGATGAGCCAATTCTTTCTTACGCGTTTCAAAACGTTCACGATTATGATCACGCACGATATAGTTGACCACTGTTTCCTCTACTCCACCGTGCATACCAATTAGGTGATAGAATCCTTCATAACCTTCGGTATGTTCGGGAGTTTCGTGACGGGGCAACATCGCTATGAATTGGTTGGCTACGCGCAAGGAATTTATCATCTTATGCTTGGCATAACCAGGGTGAACGTTACGGCCTTTAAAAGTGATCTTTGCACCCGCAGCATTGAAGTTTTCGAACTCCAACTCACCAAGTTCGCCACCATCCATAGTATAAGCCCATTCACAACCGAACTTCTCTACATCAAATTTGTGCGCACCAAGACCAATTTCTTCATCTGGATTGAAAGCAATACGAATTTTACCATGTTTAATTTCAGGGTGCGTTTTCAGATAATCCATTGCAGTCATTATCTCGGCAATACCTGCCTTATCATCAGCACCAAGAAGCGTAGTCCCATCAGTTACAATTAAATCCTCGCCCTTATGGTTTAGCACTTCAGGAAATTGTTTAGTCTGTAAGACAATGTTTTCTTTCTGATTGAGCACAATGTCTGAACCATCGTAATTTTTCACGATGCGTGGTTTCACATCCTTGCCTGTCATATCAGGGCTAGTATCGAGATGCGAGATAAAACCAATTACGGGTACTTCCTTATCAGTATTAGCAGGCAGGGTGGCAAATAGATAACCATTTTCATCTAAAGTTATTTCTTCTAATCCCAAAACCTCTAGTTCAGATTTAAGATATTCGGCAAACACCATTTGTCCGGGTGTGCTAGGTGTCACTCCTGTCGAATCATCCGACATTGTATCAAAAGTCACATACTTTAAAAAGCGTTCTACTAAGGTCATGATCTATTATCAATTTAAAAGTTAATACATATATATCACATCTTCGTCAATGCCGTAAAGATAGCAAATTAGTCAATTTGCAACAATATAGAAGAGATAATTTTAGCGACACAAGCCAAATAGAGGATTACAAATTACATTTTGTCAAATACATAACCTCCTCTATCCAAAAGAATGATCTACTCAAATTAAATCTTCACGTCATTAACGGCGCAAATATAGTGTTATCCCTCAATAAAATAGTAGACTTGAAGCTCAAACCTCACCTCTTATGAAAACGTTTGCATAATTAATTAAAACAAGCAGAGTTTACTATCTTGCTTTCACTGAATAGAAATGGTATATTAGCAAACTATAAGAATTAACTAACTAATATCATGAAAAAATTACTCTATTTACTACTAATGACACTCTTCTCGTTTAAATTATTTGCCTCGGTGAATATCGATAAGATAGAACCGCCATTTTGGTATGCGGGCATGAAAAGCCAAGAACTGCAACTATTCGTTTATGGGCAGAATATAGGTGAAGCCAGTGTGTTGGTGAACTATCCCGGTATCAGCCTCAGCAGCACTGTACGGTTAGAGAGTAATAATTATCTCATCGTATACTTGCATATCGACCCAACAGTAAAACCTTGCACTTTCCCTATTACTTTCAGCATAGGGAAAAAGAAAGTAGTGAAAGAGTACGAATTGAAGGCTCGCGAAAAGGCGGGTAACGAGCGTATGGGCTTTGATGCATCGGATGCGCTCTATCTTTTGATGCCCGACCGCTTTGCCAATGGCAACCCCGAAAACGATAACCTTAGTGGCTTGTCGCCCTACAAAGTGGATCGCAATAATCCAAATGCACGCCATGGGGGCGACCTTGCTGGTATCGCCAAAAATATGGACTATTTTAAAGACCTTGGTGTAACTGCCTTGTGGTTCACTCCGGTTTTAGAGAATGATATGGAAGGTGGCTCCTATCACGGGTATGCAACCACCGACTACTATAAGGTGGACCCTCGTTTTGGTACCAATGAAGAGTATAAAGAACTCATTAAAAAGGCTCACGACAATGACCTTAAGATTGTAATGGATATGATTTTCAACCACAACGGATTAGAGCATCCTTGGTTGAAAGATATGCCTTCGAAAGATTTCTTCAACAATCCTGATCATGAGAGCAACTTCAAGCAGACCTCTTTTAAACTGACTCCACTTGTGGACCCTTATCGCTCGCAGTATGATTTTGACCAAATGGTAAATGGATGGTTTGTACCTACCATGCCCGACTTGAATCAAAAAAACCCACACGTGTACAACTATTTGAAGCAAAACAGCATGTGGTGGATTGAATATGCAGATATTGATGGTATACGTATGGATACCTATCCTTATGCCGACTATGATGCAATGAGCGATTGGATGGCTGAGCTGAATGAAGAATATCCTAATTTCAATACAGTTGGCGAAACGTGGGTGACCGAGCCTGCCTACACTGCTTGGTGGCAAAAAGACTCGAAACTTTCCGAACCTAAGAACAGTAATCTTAAATCGGTGATGGATTTTAGCTTTTTCGATAAGATTAATATAGCTAAAAACGAACAGACAGAAACGTGGTTCAAGGGATTGGATCGTGTGTATAGCAACTTCGTTTACGACTATCTTTACCCAGACCCTTCACATGTATTGGCCTTTATAGAAAATCACGACACGGACAGGTTCTTGGGCGAAGGTCAGGATTTGCCTATGCTTAAACAAGCAGCCACAATTTTGTTGACAACGAAACGCATTCCACAGCTTTATTATGGCACTGAGATTATGATGAATGGTGTAAAGGCCAAGAGCGACGGATATGTGCGCAAGGATTTCCCTGGCGGATGGAACGATGACACTGCTTCTGCACTAACCGCCGAAGGTCGTACTCCACTTCAAAATGAATCTTTTGATTTCTTCAAGACGCTACTCAATTGGCGTAAAGGAAATGACATAATCGCCAAAGGAGAAATGGTACAGTTTATGCCACAAAATGGAGTGTATGCTTATGCTCGTCAATACGATGGCAAAACAGTATTTGTAATGCTCAATGGTACTGATTCTGAAACAACGATTCCACTATCATTTTATAAAGAGGTATTAGAGGGTCATACATCTGGAACTGATGTATTGACAGGTAAAAAGGTTGGTTTGTCAGACCAGCTCACAATGGCCCCACGCGAGTCATTGGTTATTGAGTTGTAGATCTGATGTTTTATTTGAAAGGGTGGGCCGTGAGTCTCACCCTTTTCTATTGCCATTTAAACACTGCTTAATCTCCATTTGAGCACTGTTTAATTGTTTATTCACTGCAACCCAAATAGTGATATGCGGCAGCACGCAACTATATGCTCTGTGCCGGCAAAGGTAGGCTGTATTAGGGATGCTTTGTAGCCATTTTATCGGGCCTACTTCTTCGAAATATTTCAACAGCGGGTACAACAACAGAGCGCAGTATACTTACTGATAATCAACAATATACACAAACGCCTGTTTATCCAGTGAATAATAGTGTTTTGCTTGCGGATAAACCGTGCTTTTAATTTGAAAAAAGTAGGGATTATCTGTAGAAGGATTGGAAGGTTGGGATTGTATGATGATTTTATTTGACAATTACAGTATATAAGGGAAGATTCTTTGTTGTTCGGGCACAGCAGGCTGCTTCCCTACCCTTTTATATGACATTCAATCACCAATTACGCGACATTAAAAAACCGTTTAAACAATAGGTCTAAACGGTTCACTTGCTTTTATCTTATCTGTTTCGATACATCTCTGCGTAATAGTTCTCGTACTCGCCTGAGGTGATTCGATCCATCCATCCTTGGTTGTCGAGATACCAACGTACGGTTTTCTCAATTCCCTCCTCGAACTGAAGACTGGGTTCCCAACCAAGCTCATCTTTTAGCTTAGTACTATCTATAGCATAACGCAAATCGTGACCTGCACGATCGGTGACATAAGTTATCAAACCCAATGAGTGACCTTCGGGGTTACCAAGTAGTTTATCAACAGTTTTGATAATCACCTTAATAAGGTCGATATTCTTCCATTCATTAAAGCCTCCAATATTGTAGGTTTCAGCTATCTTACCTTCATGGAAAATCAAATCAATAGCTCTAGCATGATCGACCACATAGAGCCAGTCGCGCACATTTTCTCCTTTTCCATAAACAGGCAGTGACTTACCATTTCGAATATTGTTGATGAACAAAGGAATCAATTTCTCGGGAAACTGATAAGGACCATAGTTGTTGCTACAGTTAGTCACTACTACAGGCATTCCATAAGTATCGTGGAAGGCACGTACAAAATGATCACTACTTGCCTTGCTTGCAGAGTATGGGCTATGCGGATCATATTTAGTTGTCTCGGTAAAGAAGGTGCCATCAAATTCTAGTGTGCCATACACCTCATCGGTACTGATATGGTAGAAACGTTTCCCCTCATAGCTTTCTCCCCAAGCCTCCTTAGCGGCCTGTAACAGAGTTAATGTACCCATCACATTAGTCTGTGCAAAAGTAAATGGATCCTTAATACTTCTATCCACATGGCTTTCTGCAGCTAGATGAATTACACCATCAACATGGTATTCAGCAAATAGCTGACGCATGGCTTCAATGTCACAAATATCGGCTTTTACAAATCGGTAGTTAGCCGACTTCTCCACATCTTCCAAATTGGCCAGGTTGCCGGCATAAGTCAACTTGTCTAAATTGATAATTTGGTAGTCGGGGTATTTATTTACAAATAGTCTAACAACATGCGAGCCAATAAAACCTGCACCGCCTGTTATCAATATATTTCTTTTAAAAGATTGCATTTGTCTTAATCTATTGTTATTCTAATCATCTATTATTTCTCTTGGAGAACACGCAGTAAGTATTGGCCATATTGGTTTTTAATCATAGGTTGAGCAAGTTCTATCATTTCATCGCGTGTCAACCAGCCTTTGCGATAAGCTATAGCTTCTAGGCATGCCACCTTCAAACCTTGGCGTTTTTCTATGACCTCCACAAAGGTAGAAGCTTCGCTTAGTGAATCATGCGTGCCTGTATCTAACCATGCGAAACCTCGTCCAAGTAGTTGTACCTTTAGTTCGCCCTGCTCAAGAAACTCTTGATTCACAGTAGTAATCTCGAGTTCACCTCGTGCTGATGGGGTGATATTTTTAGCCACATCCACCACTTTGTTAGGATAAAAGTAGAGTCCAACAACAGCATAGTTACTCTTAGGATGTTCAGGTTTCTCTTCTATGCTTAGCACATTACCTTCTGCATCAAACTCAGCCACTCCATAACGTTCTGGGTCGCTAACATGGTAACCAAACACAGTAGCTTTGTTGCCGATTTCGGCATCTTCAACGGCTTTGCGCAACATTGCCGTAAAACCTTGTCCGTAAAATATATTATCACCTAGCACTAAGCAAACCGCATCGTTTGCTATAAATTTCTCACCGATAATAAAAGCTTGTGCCAAACCATCGGGCGAAGGTTGCTCCGCATACTCAAATGTCACACCAAAATCGGAGCCATCACCCAGTAGTCTTTTAAACCCCGGAAGGTCGTGAGGAGTGGATATTATGAGAATTTCTCGAATACCGGCCAACATCAATACAGATATTGGATAATATATCATAGGCTTGTCAAACACAGGAAGTAGTTGCTTACTCACACCCTTTGTTATAGGGTATAAGCGTGTTCCTGATCCCCCTGCCAATACAATTCCTTTCATACTCTTTTCAATTTTTATTCAAATATACTATATCACAGCACTCCAACAAAATATTAGGCTCTACAAATATGAAAAACTAAGCGCCCAAACACTTCCAAGAAAGCATTTGGGCGCAAGCATGAAACAAAGAAACTGTAACGGATTACTTCACAACCTTAGCAGAAAGGAGTTCTCCGTTAGTCAAACGCACTTGTATTATATAAGCTGCGGGTAACAAAGCAGATAAGTTCACTCTGTTTGCTCCAACAACTGATAGTGCAAGTTGTCCTTGCAAAGTATATATTGATACGGAAGCAACCTCTGCATCAACTAATACTTCATCGCTACTTCTATCATAATTAATGAGCGGAAGATATGGCGACAGATCTACATCATCTATCCCGGTAAGATCGGGTACAAAGTTGGTAAATATGCGATAAGAGTGAGCCGGCACGCTAATAGACTGATTAGAGTTGGCAGTAGCTACACTAATCGTATTAGTTGGGTTGAGAAATTCATAATACGTGCCTGTTTTTGGAAAGGGAGCGGTAACATTTACATCATCCGAAGTAAAATTGCCCACAACAACAAGCGCATTATTACCCTCATACGTATAAATACAACGTCCTGTATTCCAATAACTATTGGTGACACGCTGATTAAAACGAGCATTAAAGCCAAACAAATCAGGATAGCTCAAACGAAGTGCTATAAGATTAGCATAGTTTTGATAAAGTTCCTGGCGCTCAGTCACATCAGCGTAGCTCCACAAAACCGGTTTTTCGCCAGTACGCCCATTATGGTCGATAGATATATCATAACCCAACTCTCCAAATTGCCACATCAGTTTCGGGCCTGGAACAGTAAAGAAGAAGGCGGCATTTGCAGCAGCCTGTTTCATACGCGTAGCTAAGTCTGTTTTAATAATACTAATCCCACTTGTCTTTGCCTCGTAGGAGTTACGTTGTTCATCGTGACTCTCCATATATCCTATCAATGAACCAAAAGGCATATTATTGGCAGTGGCATTTAGTCCTGTAAAGTCGGCCACATATCCTTTGGCGGTTGTACCAAATGCCCAGCTCATATTGCGCCAAAGCATCATGCCATAATCGCCCAAAACTTTTTCCTCGCTAGTGCCACTAGTAAGATGTTCTAGAATCACATAAGCTTCGGCATCGCGTTTCCAAATAGCATCAGAGATACGTTTCAGGTTATTGATGCGTGGTTGATCGTAGAGGTTGGCCCACTCATCTTGGGCTGTATTAGAGAATCCTTTTGTAAAATCGAAACGGAATCCATCGAACTTGTATTGTTCCATCCAGTAGCCTGTAACACTATCGACCAAAGCACGTGTATAGGTGCTTTCATGGTT
>CAMTOQ010000008.1 GCA_947074205.1 uncultured Bacteroides sp.
TTTCGCTTGTGATAGCTTCAATTTTAGCAAGGATATAGTTGTAGAACAACTGAAGGATAACTGCTACAATCAAACCGAAGATAGTTGTAATCAAGGCAACTTTCATACCACCAGCAACCACTGTAGGAGAGATATCACCAACTTGTTGGATTTTGTCGAAGGCTTGAACCATACCGATTACAGTACCCAAGAAACCCAAAGATGGAGCAATAGCAATAAACAATGTGATCCAAGAACATCCTTTTTCTAGGTAACCTGCTTGCACACCACCGTAAGATACAACTGATTTTTCAACCACGTCGATACCTTGATCTACACGCATCAAACCTTGATAATAGATAGAAGCTACTGGACCTCTAGTGTTGCGAGCAATATCTTTTGCTGCTTCTACATCACCTCTTTCCAAAGCGTCAGCGATTTGGTTCATAAATTTCTTTGTGTTGATTTCTGCAAGGCTCAAATAAATGATACGCTCGATACAGAAAGCCAAACCAATAACAAGAGCTACAGATACCAAACTCATAAAGAATGCAGTACCTTCAATAAACTTAACTTTAAGTTCTTTGTGGATACCACCTGTTTCGAATACTTCTTCAGCCGCTTGGTTGAAGTCTGGGTTAGCAGCTACTGGTTGAACTTGTTCAACAACTACTTGTTCTTCTGTTTGAGAGTCTTGAGCAGATAGAGTCGAGCCAAAAACTACAGCTCCCATAACAGCAACAATTGCAAATAACTTTTTCATTGTGTGTCTAATTTTTTAAGATTAATTAATTAGTAATTATTATTATATTTATTTGATATTTTATCCAAATTAGCACTGCGGAGAGAGGGGGATTCGAACCCCCGATACGCTTTTGGCGCATACACGCTTTCCAGGCGTGCCTCTTCAGCCACTCGAGCACCTCTCCAAAAACGTATTAAATCTTATTTCTGCTACAAATGTATCCTTTTTTTTCTTCTTCAAAAGCATTCACCCTCTTTTATATCTGAGAAAGTTCACAAATTAATATATTTTAAAATCTCAAAAAGCATATTTCTAAAGCTCAAACACGCGCTTTGTGTTGTTTGATGTAATTTTCGCTAATTCTTGCTTATCAAGACCGTAAATTTCGGACAATCGTAACAAAATATTAGACAAATAAGAGCTTTCGTTACGTTTACCACGTTTGGGTACTGGAGCCAAATAAGGTGAATCTGTCTCTAACACAATGCGGCTGAGAGGAATTACTGGAAGCGACTGCGGCAGTTGAGAGTTTTTAAAAGTTACGACACCATTAATTCCAAACATGAAATTTTCGAACCCAAGAAGCTTATTGGCATCTTCGAGGCCGCCTGTAAAACTATGGAAAACCCCCTTTAAAGGGGTAGATTTATAACTAGAAAGCACCTCGACCACTTCATCGGTTGACTCTCTAGAATGAATAACTATAGGTAGATTAAATTCCAGGGCCCATTGTATCTGCTGATCAAAAACGATTTGTTGTTCTTTTATAAAGGTTTTATCCCAATATAAATCGATTCCAATCTCCCCAACAGCAATAAATTGATAGGGGCCATCCAGATATTTTCTTACTATCTCGAGTTCTTTCTTATAATTTGCCTTTACCGATGTAGGATGAAGCCCCATCATAGGCAGGCAGTAGCCTTTATATTGAGAAGCAACCTCAAGCATAGAACCGATAGAGTCACTATCTATATTGGGCATTAGTATATGACTAATCCCTTCGGCTTTTGCTCGTTCTATTACTTCAGGTAAATCTTGGTTAAACTCTTCTGAAAAGAGATGCGAGTGAGAGTCTATTATCATTATTAATAATTAGGTTAAAGTTTCGAGCCTTTTTTCGCCAGTGCGATAATAGTAAATCACACCAAACTCACGGCACTTGGCCAATCTTTGTTCATTGGGTAGAACATCCGCATATTTACCTTCTACTTCATTCCAGATATGCAGTATAAGTTCATCAGCTTTGGCTCGCATTTGATTTAGAGCATGTAGGCTTTTTGCAGTTAAGGTTTGCAATGCCTTTTGCTTTTCATAAGTCGTCATGAAAATATCATAATGCACCTTTACTTTTGCAATGGTTGGATTGTAGATAGGCACACCTCCAGCTGCGGTGCGTTTTCTTTCTCCCTCAATAATCTTTGCGCCCCACTCCGCCAATAAAGCATCGGTATTAAGATCGGGCAGATTGTATGAGTCTACAGGCAGATCATAGAGTTCTTTTTTAGACGCATGAATTTCGGAACGCATGACAGCCATATTCAACACCTGAATAAAGTGAGTGATATACATACGTGCCATTTTCGCGTTATTTTGATGCTTGCCGCTTCCTTTTATCTGATCTTCGTAACAGTTCGTATAATAGCGATGCGCCACTTCGAATCGCTGTAGAAAGTTACGAGCTTCAGACAACACATTCAAAGAAAAAGGGATCTCGCGAACATTTACACCACAACCTTTATTGATGGCAACTTTTAGCGCACGTATACGCGCCTGATCAGTATTAGGTAAGCGTCTGTAGGGCATAGTAGTTTATATCTTACGGTTCATCAACTCTGCTACAACTTTTTTCAGCATCTGTTTATTTTCATTAGGAACAGAAACTTTATCAAGGCAGTCCATTGCTTTTATATAACATTCGTCCATCTCTTGTTCTGCAATCTTACGAACTCCAAGCTGATTATATAGGTCAGTAAACACTGCTATCTTTTCATCCTCATCAAAATCCTTGGCGCCGATCCACTCTTCAATTTGAACCTTCTGAACATCTTCAGCACGTTCAATAGCCTTGATTAACATGAAGGTTTTCTTATTGCAGCAGATATCACCACCAATCTTTTTTCCGAACACTTTGGGGTCGCCATACACGTCGAGCCAGTCATCTTGCAGCTGAAATGCAACACCTATATGTATACCGAAATCGTACAGCAATTGCGCATCCGCTGCAGAAGCACCTCCTAGCAGGGCACCTATTTTTAGACTGGCAGCTAGCAACACTGCCGTTTTCAAACGAATCATTTCCAAATACTCTTCGACTGTCACATTGTAACGTCGTTCAAACTCCATATCCATTTGTTGTCCTTCGCAGATTTCTAAGGCAGTTTGATTGAAAAGATTAAGAACCTCTTGCAAGTATTGACCTGGAGATTGAGCTAGATAATGATAGGCAAGAATCAGCATAGCATCACCCGAAAGGATGGCTGTATTCTCATCCCAAACACTGTGAACAACCGGTTTACCTCTACGCACTTCGGCACGATCCATAAGGTCGTCATGGAGCAGTGTGCAGTTGTGATATACCTCAATAGCCGTAGCAGGAGCCAAAGCCTTGTTTACATCTTGCTTATAAAGATTATAAGCCATCAGCAAAAGTACAGGCCTAATACGCTTACCCCCTAAAGAGAGCACATATTCTATTGGATCGTACAAACCTTGAGGCGGACGAGAATAGTTCAAGCTACTGAGATGTTGATTTACTGTTTCGAGAAGCTGCGATGCTGTATACATAAGTATCTTAATAGTGTGAGTTAAATTAAAAAAGGCTGCCCTTGAGCAGCCTTCCTTTTAAATTTTCAACAGATTACTGCAATCTAAACATTACAGGAACCGTGTATTTTACACGTACAGGTTTGTTTCTTTGCATACCTGGTTTCCACTTAGGCATTGAGTTCACAACGCGAAGAGCTTCTTTGTCCAAGTAAGGGTCAACACCACGAGCAACGCGAGCGTCAACGATAGAACCATCTCTGTTTACTACGAACTGAATGATAACACGACCTTGAGTACCATTTTCTTGAGCGATTGTAGGGTATTTGATATTCTTAGCTAGGTAAGACATCAAAGCCGCTTGTCCACCAGGGAACTCAGGCATATTTTCTACAACGTCGAAGATTTCTTGTTCTTCAGGTTCTTCTTCTTCAGCTTGTACTGGTACATAAACAATTTCTACAGCTTGTCCTGTTTCTTCGCTCGAAGCAATCACAGTTTCCTCTACATCTGCCTTGTCGTCCACAATTTCCAGCACTTCAGCGGCTGCGGGCGTTTCGGGTGGTGGAGGTGTTTCCATCTTTTGCTCTTGTTCCGTAATGGGAACCATTTCTTCTTCAAAGATCAAATCGGCTACAGCTTGACTTGTATCGATCTTCTTGTCATGTTCCGTCCATTCGAGCGAAACAAACATCAGTCCTAATACAACCACCAAACCGAGCAGCGTCCATGTGGTCTTTTTGCCTTCCAAGTCCGCTTTGGGTGATTTTTTAACTTCCATATAAAATATAAGTATTAATAATACGTTCCAATATAGAACGCTTTTTTCAATATCTACACTAATATAATGTGCTTTTGTGCCACAAATATAATGCAGTTATTTGATTAATAAAGTATATTTGAACACTTTTTTCGCGGCAATGTCAAAAATCAAACTTACCCTAGCGCTACTTTTACTCTTCGCTGTGCGCCTTAGCGCTCAGGACTCGGGCAGCGTTTTTCAGTTTCTGAAACTACCTTCATCGTCACACTCAGCTGCCTTGGGTGGGCAAAACATCAGCATCGTGGAAGATGATCTGACGATGGCTATGCAAAACCCCGCTCTTCTTTCGTGCGTAGCAGACAACACTCTAAATCTCAACTACATGTATTTTTTTGATGGTGCCAACATGGCCGGCGCTGCTTTCTCTAGGATGGCTAGCGATCGCGCATCATGGGCGGTAGCAGCACAATATGTAGATTATGGAAGCATGAAAGAGGTAACCGAGGACAACATAACCTTGGGCACATTCAAAGCAAAAGACATGTTGTTTTCCGGACTTTTCAGTTACGACCTCAACGACTACTGGAGTGGCGGTGTTCGCACCAATCTAATCTACTCTAACTATGCCAGCTTCAATTCCTTTGCCATTGGTGTCGATTTAGGATTGAATTATTACCAAGAATACAATGACCTATCTTTCTCCATCACCGCCATTAATCTAGGTGGGCAAATTGTAGCCTTCGACAACAAGCATGAAAAGCTTCCCGCCGATGTTCAGATAGGTTTCAGCAAACGATTGGCCCATGCGCCACTCAGAGCATCTGTCACGTTTTACAATATGACTTACTGGAAAAACTACAACTTCATCAACCACTTTGCACTGGGACTCGACTTTATTCCTTCCCAAAATTTATATTTATCAATAGGCTATAATTTTCAACGCGGAAAGGAGATGAAGATTGCAGGAAACAGCAAATGGGCAGGACTCACAGCCGGAGCAGGCTTGCAAATCAAACGCTTTAAGTTTGGAGCAGCATATGCAAAATATCACGCTCACGCCAACTCTTTCATCTTTAATTTGTCTTATATATTATAATCATAATAAACTCCTACTTAACATGAAAAAGATTACAATTGCTATCGACGGATTTTCGTCATGTGGCAAAAGCACAATGGCAAAAGAACTTGCCAAACAGATTGGCTACATCTATATAGATAGTGGAGCGATGTATCGTGCTGTAACACTCTACAGTATGGAAAACGGCATCATAAAAAACGGAATTATTGATACCGACAAACTTAAAAAACAGATTGCAGATATACATATCACTTTCCAGCTGGATCCCGAAACGGGCAAGCCGGTGACTTACTTGAACGGGCAAAACGTGGAGGATAAGATTCGCGGCATGGAGGTTTCATCTAACGTGAGTCCTATCGCTGCACTAGACTTTGTACGCGTGGCCATGGTGGCATTGCAACAGGAGATGGGCGAAGCCAAAGGCATCGTGATGGATGGGCGCGACATCGGCACCACCGTATTCCCGAAAGCTGAGCTCAAGATTTTTGTTACAGCTGCACCCGAAATTAGAGCTCAGCGTCGCTACGACGAATTAAAGGCTAAAGGTGAAACAGCAAACTACGAGGATATCTTGAAGAATGTGATAGAGCGCGATCATATTGATCAAACTCGCGAAGTGAGCCCACTTAAGATGGCCGACGATGCGCTGCTTCTTGATAATTCTAATTTGACACACGTGCAGCAAAGCGAGTGGTTGATGAAGCAATTTAATAGAGTTACAGAACAGGCAAAATAGATGGCTAGCACTACAATTGATAAAGATTCCGGTTTCTGTTTTGGTGTAGTTACTGCCATTAACAAGGCAGAAGAGGAGCTAAAAAAGGGGGGTACTTTGTACTGCCTAGGCGATATTGTGCACAACAACCGCGAGGTAGATCGACTGAAAACTCTTGGATTGATCACTATTAATCACGAAGAGTTTGCGCAGCTTCACGATGTAAAGGTGCTGTTGCGCGCACATGGCGAACCGCCCGAGACCTATACGCTAGCCCAAAAAAACAATATTGAGATTATTGACGCTACCTGCCCGGTGGTATTGAGACTACAAAGGCAGATCAAGCTTAAATTTCAGCAAGAAGGAGATAATAAGCAGATTGTGATCTATGGCAAGAATGGACATGCCGAGGTGCTAGGGTTGGTTGGACAAACCAACGGGGAGGCTTTAGTGATAGAGAAATCTGACGAAATTGAAAAGATTGACTTTGACAGAGACATCTATCTGTACTCGCAGACCACTAAATCGCTCGAAGGATTTGGAGAGGTGGTGACAGCCATCAACAATAAAATCTCAAACGACAGAGAGTTTCAGTCGCACGACACAATATGCAGACAAGTGGCCAACCGAATACCTCGTTTAAGAGCTTTTGCAGCGACGCACGACCTATTGTTTTTCGTAAGCGGCAAGAAGAGCTCAAACGGAAAGTTTCTGTTTGCCGAATGTTTAAAAATCAATCCAAACTCTCACTTAATTTCCGATGCTAACGAAATAGATTTTAGTCTAATCAGCAATAATACCAACATTGGCATTTGCGGTGCAACATCCACTCCAAAATGGCTAATGGATGAAATTAAAAGCGCTATAGATCAATATCTAGCCAGCGACACTATTTAACGTTATTTACCACTGCAGTTAGGAGAATGTTTTTCAAAATCCGCTTTTACTAACACTTTTCGCTATATTTGCAGCGCTATATATTAAAAAGAAGATTGTTATGGGAACTATAAAATGTATTGGTGTACTTACTTCGGGAGGTGATGCACCAGGAATGAACGCGGCAATCAGAGCAGTGACTCGCTCGGCCATCTACAACGGACTACAAGTAAAAGGTATCTACCGTGGTTACAAAGGTTTGGTTACAGGCGAGATCAAAGAGTTCAAAAGCCAAGATGTAAGCAATATCATCCAGCTTGGAGGAACTATCTTGAAGACAGCTCGATGCAAAGAGTTTATGACCCCCGAAGGACGTCAGATAGCTTATGACAACATGCAAAAAGAGGGCATCGACGCCTTGGTTATCATTGGTGGCGACGGTTCATTGACCGGTGCACGCATTTTTGCTCAAGAGTTCAACGTACCTTGCGTAGGCCTTCCTGGCACTATCGACAACGATCTTTATGGCACCGATACTACTATCGGTTACGATACTGCCTTGAACACCATTCTTGACGCAGTTGATAAAATTCGCGACACTGCCACGTCGCACGAACGCCTATTCTTTGTTGAAGTAATGGGACGTGATGCCGGATTCTTGGCCCTAAACGGAGCAATCGCTTCGGGAGCCGAAGCCGCTATCATTCCAGAGGTAGACACTGAGGTGGACCAACTAGAAGAGTTTATCAAAAGTGGCTTCCGCAAATCGAAAAACAGTAGTATCGTAATTGTAGCCGAAAGCGAACTTACCGGTGGTGCGATGCACTATGCAGAACGCGTAAAGAATGAATATCCTCAATATGACGTGCGTGTAACTATCCTTGGCCACTTGCAACGTGGTGGAAGTCCTACAGCTAACGACCGTATTTTGGCTAGCCGCTTGGGTGCTTCGGCAATCGACGCTATCATGGAAGACCAACGTAATGTAATGATTGGTATCGAGCATGATGAAATCGTATATGTGCCTTTCAGCAAAGCCATCAAGAATGACAAACCTATTAAGAAAGACTTAGTAAACGTGCTGAGAGAGCTTTCTATTTGATAATTTTCGTCGCAAGACGACTTCATAAAAAGAGCCTGCTTTTAGTTTAGAATCTACTCTGCAAGATGCTTTAACAGCAACCTAATGAGTAAAAACAAACTACAAGCAGGCTCTTTTGCTTATAATAAGGCCAAACTGGCATAAAATACACAAAACACTGATTCACAAACAATAAACTCGCCAGTATAATAAGAAAACATAGCAAGCTGTGCTCAGCGAGGTAGCAAGGCGTAGTCACCACGCTGGCAAGCCGTGGTCAGCACGGTAGCAAGGCGTGGTCAGCAAACAGGCAAGCCGTAGCTAAGAAAAGCAGACTCCTACCCCATCGAAAAGAATAAATTCATCCCAACAACGATATAGATAGAGGTCAGAAATCGCCTAAATATTAGTCTTGAAAGAGAGCGACCTCATCACAAAATCATAAAGTATATTTACCGTTTCATCTATACCTAAAATAGAAGAGTCTATACAAATATCGTAAGAAGAAGAGTGTCCCCACTCCTTGTAAGTATAGTAGTTATAGTAAGACGAGCGCTTCCTATCTTGTTTCTCGATTTGCGCTTCAGCCTCTTCCTGAGTTATTGAAAACTTTCGAGCTACATTATTAACACGCACACTCATTGGTGCTGATATAAAGATGTTTACCACATTGCCACGGTCGCGAAGAATATAGTCGGCGCATCGGCCCACAAACACACACGATCGCGTATCGGCCAAATGACGAATCACATCACTTTGAATCTTAAAAAGAGAATCGTGGCTGAGACAATTTGTCCCTGTATATGTGATGTCGTTGTAAAAAGAAAATCTCATTCCAAAAAGCCCACCCAGAGAAAAAGAAGAGGCAGCCTCGTCCGCATTCTCAAAGAACTCCGAACAAAGTCCACTCTCCTTGGCAGCAAGGTTAACTAGCTCTTTATCATAAAAGTTTACACCCAACTTAGCAGCCAGTTTCTCGGCTATTTCTTTACCACCACTACCAAGCTGTCGGCCTACATTCACTACAAACGTATCTTTCATACCATCATCGATTAACTGTTTACTAGCAAACATACATCATTTTAGCGTGAAAAGAAAAACAATATTGAACTTTCTTGAAATAAAAAAATGCCGCGAAGCCAATGGAGCAACGCGACACTATATCTTATACGCAAAAAGACTATTGCATTAAACAATACCTGCCTGCTTTTTGAATTTCTTCAATTGCCAAACCAATAATACAAAGGCCAATATACTGGCTATTCCATCGGCTATTGGCATACTGATCCAAACGCCCTGTTGTTCAAAGTAGCGAGGAAGTATTATCAGCAGTGGAACAAGAAAAAGCAGCTGACGAGTTAGCGAAAGGAATATCGCCTTAGCAGGCATACCAATACTTTGAAAGAAGTTAGACACCACCATCTGCACACCCACAATAGGAAATACACACAGCGTGATACGAAGACCTCTGGCCGCTTGATTTATCAAATCTTGATCGTCGGTAAAAACCGAAACCATGGGCACCGAGAACATCATGGACAAGAGAAAACCAAGAGTAGTGATGCAGGTAGCCACTATTATTGTGATTTTGAGCACACGCGAAACCCTGTCAAAAGCCCTTGCACCAAAGTTATAACCGGCAATGGGCTGCATACCTTGGTTGAGCCCCATCACAATCATTACAATAACGAAAGCGATGCGATTGACTATACCAAAGGCTCCAATAGCCATATCGCCACCGTATTTCTGAAGACCTTGATTGATAAGTATCACCACTAAGCAGGAGGCCATATTCATCATAAACGGCGACATACCGATGGCCAAAGAGTCGAAAACAATTCGCTTTCTCAACCAAAATATGCCTCGATGAAAATGCAACATCGCATTCTTATTACTGAAAAACTTAAGCTGCCAAAGAAGAGCTACAACCTGCGCAATGATGGTGGCTATAGCCGCTCCACGTATACCCCAGTCTAAAACAAAGATAAAAATAGGGTCGAGGATAGAATTAAGAATCACAGTTGCAATGGTAGCATACATCGCCTTCTGCGGATGTCCCGAGGAACGAAGAATAGCGTTCAGCCCCAGATACACATGTGTAATAATGTTACCATACAGAATAATTTCCATATAGTCGCGAGCATAGCCAATAGTGTTCTCGCTGGCGCCAAAGAAATAAAGAATCGGATCAAGAAACAGCAGCGATAGAATCATGAATACGCCACCCATTATAAAGTTAAGAACCAACACATTGCCCAATATTCGCTGAGCAGTGTCGTAGTCTTTCTGACCCAATTTTACGGAAAGCAAAGTAGATGCACCTACGCCAACCAATGAGCCAAATGCAGCAGCTAGATTGATAAGGGGAAAAGTGATAGCCAAGCCCGAAATGGCCAATGGTCCTACACCTTTACCAATAAAAATACTATCTACCATATTGTAAAGCGAAGCGGCAGTCATAGCAATGATGGCTGGTACAGCATATTCCACTAGTAGTTTGCCAACCTTTTGTGTTCCCAACGCTGTGGGAATGTTTTGTTCTATCATTAGGAAGTATTTAAGAAGTTGCAAAGATAGAGAATCTTTATTTACGTCAAAAAGCAATGCTATATAAAAAATGTTTCGTACTTTTGTCCCGAATATTGAGTTAATACATTACGTAATGAACCTATTAGAACTTAGTGAACAGGAAATCATCCGTCGCAACAATCTGAATGAGCTTCGCGAACTGGGAATCGACCCCTATCCCGCAGCCGAGTATGTGGTAAATGCATATTCTACAGACATTAAAGAAGAATTTAAAGATGATGCCGAACCTAGACAAGTATCTGTAGCCGGACGCATCATGAGCCGCCGCATCATGGGCAAGGCGTCTTTTATCGAACTGCAAGACTCGAAAGGCCGCATACAAGTATATATCACTCGCGATGACATCTGTCCTGGCGAAGACAAAGAACTTTACAACACCGTATTTAAACGCTTGCTAGACCTTGGTGACTTTGTTGGCATCGAAGGTTTTGTGTTCCGTACCCAAATGGGCGAAGTGAGCATCCATGCACAAAAGCTTACGGTTTTGGCCAAATCTATAAAACCACTACCTATCGTTAAGTACAAAGATGGTGTAGCTTACGACTCTTTCGAGGATCCTGAGTTGCGCTACCGTCAACGCTATGTTGACCTTGTAGTAAACGAAGGCATCAAGGATATCTTCCTAAAGCGCACCAAGATCTATAGCTCTATGCGCGAATACTTCAATTCCCGCGATATTATCGAGGTAGAAACTCCTGTGTTGCAATCAATCGCAGGTGGTGCAGCTGCACGCCCTTTCATCACTCACCACAATTCGCTAGACATTCCATTGTACTTGCGTATTGCCAACGAGCTATATCTTAAAAGATTGATCGTAGGTGGTTTCGAAGGTGTTTTCGAATTCTCGAAAAACTTCCGCAACGAGGGTATGGACCGTACACACAATCCTGAGTTTACTGCAATGGAGGTGTATGTATCTTACAAAGACTACAACTGGATGATGACTTTCACAGAAAACATGATCGAAAAGATCTGTATGGACGTGAATGGAACAACCGAAGTTAAGATAGGCGACAACGTTATCAACTACAAGACTCCTTACAAACGTGTTACTATGCTAGACTCTATCAAAGAGTTTACAGGCCACGACCTTAATGGTAAAAATGAAGACGAAATACGTGCTATCTGCAAAGAGTTGAAACTTGAAGTAGACGAAACAATGGGTAAAGGCAAGATGATCGACGAAATCTTCGGCGAATTCTGCGAAGGCAACTACATTCAGCCTACCTTTATTACAGACTACCCTATCGAGATGTCTCCTCTAACAAAACGTCACCGCGACAATCCTGAATTGACGGAACGTTTCGAGTTGATGGTAAACGGTAAAGAGTTGGCCAACGCCTACTCTGAGTTGAACGATCCTATCGACCAGTTAGAACGTTTCATGGAACAAATGAAACTAAGCGAAAAGGGTGACGACGAAGCGATGATCATCGATAAAGACTTCATCCGTTCGTTGGAATACGGTATGCCTCCTACATCGGGTATGGGTATCGGAATGGACCGTTTGACAATGCTATTGACAGGACAAACTACTATCCAAGAGGTTTTGTTCTTCCCTCAAATGCGTCCTGAAAAGACTGTTCAAAAAGATCCAGCATCAAAATATATGGAACTTGGCATTCCCGAAGAGTGGGTAGCTGTTTTCCAAAAAGCAGGCTACAACCAGGTGGCTAGCATGAAAGATGTGAACCCGCAAAAACTTCACCAAGAGGTATGCGGTATCAATAAGAAGTATAAACTGCAACTGACCAATCCTTCGGTAAACGACGTTACCGCGTGGATTGAAAAGCTATAATAATCAAGAGAAATGAACAATTGAGGGCACTATAGCCTTTAATTGTTCGTTTTTAACGAATGACATATATGAAATTACCTGGTAGGATAGCTATAGTGGGAGGTGGAAGCTGGGCAACCGCCATTGCCAAAATGTTTATGGCACACGACGGAAGCATCAATTGGTATATGCGTCGCGATGATCGTATTGCCGATTTCAAACGTCTAGGACATAACCCCGCTTACCTCACAAGCGTAAAATTCGATACCAAAAAGATTAATTTCTACTCTAATATCAACGATATCGTAAGAGATTCGGATACTCTTGTCTTTGCTACACCATCGCCTTATTTAAAGTCGCATTTAAAGAAGCTAAAGGTGAAGCTAAAAGATAAGTTCATCATCACAGCTATCAAAGGTATCGTTCCTGATGACAATCTAATTATTTCCGACTACTTCACAAAGGAGTACAAAGTACCTGCCGAAAACATTACTGTATTGGCTGGTCCTTGTCATGCCGAAGAGGTAGCTCTAGAGCGTCTTTCCTATCTCACATTGGCTTGTCCGGATAAAGACAAAGCAAGGATTTTTGCACGCCAGCTCAGCAGTTCATTTATGAAGACATCGGTTAGCGATGACATCACAGGTATCGAATATAGTTCGGTATTGAAGAATGTCTACGCAATTGCTGCCGGTATTTGTAGTGGATTGAAATATGGCGATAACTTCCAAGCCGTACTTATCTCGAATGCCATTCAAGAGATGCGCCGATTCTTAGACACTGTACACCCACTCAATCGCAATGTAGACGAGTCTGTCTATCTTGGCGACCTATTGGTGACGGCTTATTCTAAGTTTAGTCGTAACCGCACTTTCGGTTCGATGATTGGTAAAGGCTATTCGGTAAAGAGTGCTCAGATAGAGATGGAAATGATCGCCGAAGGATATTATGGTACAAAGTGTATCAAAGAGATTAATAAACATTATCATGTAAATATGCCTATTTTGGATGCTGTATACAACATTCTCTACGAGCGTATATCGCCTATGATAGAGATCAAGTTGCTGACAGATTCATTTAGATAAGCCAATTATTTATAACCCTAACGTATAACCTTTAAACATTTAAATAATTATGATCAGTTTGAACATCGAAAAGTGCCTAGGCTTTACTTCGAAAGAAGCTATCAAAGCTTGGGAACCTAAAGTGAAAGCAGCACAAGAAGCCCTAGAAAATGGAACATGCCTTGGAAATGATTTCTTAGGATGGTTGCACCTACCCTCTTCTATCACAAAAGAGGAATTAAACGACATTAAAGCAACTGCACAAGTGCTTCGCGACAACTGCGAAGTGGTAGTAGTAGCTGGTATCGGTGGTAGCTACCTTGGTGCACGTGCCGTAATCGAAGCGCTATCTAACAGCTTCACTTGGTTGCAAGATAAGAAAACTGCACCTGTAATCGTTTACGCAGGACACAATATCAGCGAAGATTATCTGTACGAGCTCACCGAGTTCTTGAAAGATAAGAAATTTGGTGTTATCAATATATCTAAGTCGGGAACAACTACCGAAACTGCTTTGGCTTTTCGTTTGTTGAAGAAGCAATGCGAAGACCAACGTGGCAAGGAAATGGCACAAAAAGTGATCGTGGCTATTACCGACGCATCAAAAGGCGCTGCACGTATAACTGCCGATAAGGAAGGATACAAATCGTTTATTATTCCTGACATCGTAGGTGGACGTTTCTCTGTGCTTACTCCTGTAGGTTTGCTTCCTATTGCAGTAGCTGGTTTCGACATCGATAAGTTTGTTGCCGGCGCTGTAGAGATGGAAAAGACTTGCGGTCTTAGCACTCCATTCGAAGAAAACCCAGCGGCTATGTATGCAGCTACACGCAATGAGCTTTACAAAGACGGAAAGAAGATTGAAATCCTTGTAAACTTCAACCCTAAACTTCACTACGTGAATGAATGGTGGAAACAGCTTTACGGTGAATCAGAAGGAAAAGACAACAAGGGTATCTTTCCTGCAGCTGTTGATTTCTCTACCGATCTTCACTCAATGGGCCAATGGATTCAAGAAGGCGAACGCACTATCTTTGAAACTGTGATATCTGTTGATCAAGTAGATCATAAACTAGAAGTTCCTTCGGACAAAGATAACCTAGATGGTTTGAACTATCTTGCCGGCAAACGCATTGACGAAGTAAACAAGATGGCAGAATTGGGCACTCAATTAGCACACGTTGATGGTGGTGTACCCAACTTGCGTATCGTCATACCATCACTAAGCGAAAGCACTATTGGCGGGTTACTTTACTTCTTCGAAATTGCTTGTGGTATCAGTGGCATCCTTCTTGGTGTGAATCCTTTCAACCAGCCAGGTGTAGAAGCTTACAAAGCCAATATGTTTGCTTTGCTAAACAAACCCGGCTACGAAGAAGCATCAAAAGCTATCCAAGCGAAATTGTAATATCAACCATTACTTTCAATAACAACAAAAGGCCTCAATTGAGGCCTTTTGTTGTTATTGAAAGTGGTTATTTAGATTACTCCTGATTCAGTTTAAGTTCAAGCATTTCCTGCGCACTTTCGCACTCGGCTTTGGATGAAAGATAGAAGTTTAGTTTAGCCGCATTGGTGTCATCAACTTCAGTAACTACAGCCACCACATTCAGCTGAGTATACATCACCCCATCAGCGAACCGCAGGCGCCCACTCTCAGCATCAGTTAGATTGCCTTCGGAGGTTACTACACTTTGTTTAAAGTCGATCAAGGTAGCTACTTCCTCATCCGACTCCAACTGGAAAGTCTGCAATTCAGCACCCATACCGTCAAGATATAGCATAATCTCAACTTTATCCCCCACCTTAAGGGAAGGCATATCAGCAGTGAGAACAGCGTAGTTACGCGTAGGATCTTCATTAACAATAAGGCGTTCTACATTTATTATAGGACTTTCAATACTGTCACCGCAGGAGCATAGCAATAAAATCACCCCCAGAAAAGTTGTTAGCTTCTTCATTGATTTAGAGTGTAAGTTAACATATATACAAAAATAATAAAACTTATTGAGAAGACAAATATTTGCCCCTATCTTTGTGCACGTAAACAATAGGAGGTAAAAATGATTCTCGATAACACCAACTTGAAAGCAGTGCTCTTTGATATGGATGGAGTACTGTTCAACTCAATGCCCTATCACTCAAAAGCTTGGAATGAAGCTATGCAGGAGTTCAATCTAGATTTAAGTCGCGAGGAGGCTTATATGCACGAAGGACGTACAGGCGCAGGAACAATTAACATTGTCTACCAACGTCAACATGGTACCGATGCTACAGAGGAACTAATCGAGAATATCTATCAGGTAAAGAGTCGTATATTCAATAGCTTCCCCGAAGCTCAGCCTATGCCTGGGGCGCTTGAACTTTTGCAAAAGGTAAAAGCTGCGGGACTAAAGATTATTCTTGTCACCGGCTCTGGACAGCGTTCTCTATTAGACCGTCTTCAAGTGCACTATCCAAATATGTTCACACCAGAGCTTATGGTAACTGCCTACGATGTGAAGCACGGCAAGCCTCATCCTGAGCCATATCTACTCGGGCTCGAAAAGGGAGGAATAAAGGCCAACGAAGCTCTTGTAATAGAGAATGCTCCATTAGGTGTAGAAGCCGCTGTAGCTGCCAAAATCTGCACGATAGCAGTCAATACCGGTCCTATTCCGGACAAAGCGCTTCAGGATGCGGGAGCTAACTTGCTTTACCCCTCAATGCAGTGCCTAGCCGAAGCTTGGGATAAACTAATCAGCAAGAAGCAATAGAGCTTAATCGGCAAGCTCTATCACTTCAAGATCTTTGAACTGGCCATTGTCAATGGTCAGTCTCACCATTGTCCTTGTCTTATGAAAACCTTGCTTGCCAGCAGCACCGGGATTGATGTGAAGCATATTGAGCGTCTTGTCGAACTTCACTTTCAGGATGTGTGAATGCCCACTAATAAATAACTTAGGGGGCCTCACAAAAAGAGTCCCTGCTATTGAGGTATCATACTTCCCCGGATAGCCACCAATGTGCTTCATTAACACATCCGCACCATCTACAGTAAAACGGTTTACTAAAGGATAGGCACGGCGTATATCCTGCCCATCTATATTGCCATAAACCGCACGAAGGGGCCTAAATGCAGCCAAGCGTTCGGCTACCTCTAGCGAACCAATGTCGCCAACATGCCATATTTCATCACACCCTTCAAAGTACTTGAGATATTTCTCATCCCAATAGGCGTGGGTATCCGATAAGATTCCAACTTTTGTCATTCATTTCTTGTTTATCTGCGCAAAGGTATCTATATTTGAAGAAATCTATACGTGATGGAACACAAATATCGATATTTCAAGCGAGACATTAGCTGGCTCTCTTTCAATTATCGCGTATTATTGGAAGCAGAAGACGCTAAGCTACCTCTCTACGAACGTATCAACTTTATATCTATCTTCACCTCTAACCTGGAGGAGTTTTACAAAGTACGAGTGGCTGATCACAAATCTGTGGCCACAGGTGCAACACGCGAAGACGGAGAGACCATTCAAAGTGCGGCTATCCTTCTTGACGAGATTACGTGCGAAGTAGCCAGACAAATTAGAAGACGTACAAATATCTATCACAACAAGATTATACCTGGACTTCGCAAACTCCATATCGTATTCTATCAAAACAGTCAAGTTGAAGAGTTTCACAAAGAGTTCATCACCACCTTCTTTAAAGAGGAGATTTTCCCCTTTCTACAACCTGTACCTATCAATAAAGGTCATGTTGTATCTTTCCTGCGCGACAACCGCCTCTATTTAGCTGTAAGGGTGCTTACTAAAGACCAAAGTAACCCCATGGCACATCACTTCGTGATCAAAATCCCATATAGCAAGGTGCCTCGTTTCATTGAGCTTCCGCAGCACGAAGGCTATTATTACATTATGTTCATAGAAGACATTATCAAAGCCAATCTAGGATTAATATTCCCTGGATATGACATAGATAGTAGCTTCTCAATCAAGATCTCGCGAGACGCTGATATCTTGATTGAGGATACTAAACAAGGTCTAGAACTAGTAGAGCAAGTCAAGAAGAAAGTAAAGAAGCGTAAAATAGGGGCAGTATGCCGCTTTGTTTACGACCGGCACATGCCGGCAGACTTTTTAGACTATTTGGCAGATACTTTTCATTTCAATAGAGATGAACTTATACCTGGCGGAGCACATCTCAACCTAGAAGATCTGCGACTTCTGCCTAAACCTCTTCATAAAAGATATTATAAAGACGAGAAACCAAGGGCAATGCGTCTGAATTGTTTAAACGAGAAAAGCTCCATATTCAGTTATGTAGAGCAAAAGGACCTATTATTGCACTATCCATACCATTCATTTGAACACTTCATACACTTCCTATTTGAGGCAGTGCACGACCCTAACACAGTAGAGATAATGCTTACACAATATAGGGTAGCCGAAAATTCCGAGGTAATCAACACATTGATTGCCGCAGCACAAAACGGGAAGAAGGTAACTGTGTTTGTTGAGCTCAAAGCTCGATTCGACGAAGAAAACAATCTGGCCACTGCCGAAATGATGAAGCGGGCTGGCATAAAGATTATATATAGCATACCCGGTCTAAAAGTACATGCAAAGGTAGCCTTAATACGCCGCAAAGGAGAGAATGGCAAGAAACTTTGCAACTTCGGCTACATCAGCACCGGTAACTTCAATGAAAAGACAGCAAAGATCTATGCGGATTGTGGGCTATTCACTGCCAATCCTCACATCACCTCAGACCTCCTTACGTTGTTTAAAGTATTGCAAGGTAAACTTCTTGCAAAATTCAATACCCTATTGATAGCACGTTACAATCTCATTACCGAGCTAAACGCACTTATCGACCACGAAATAGAGCTTGCTAAAAAGGGTAAGAAGGGAAAGATCATTCTCAAAATGAACGCACTTCAAGATACGACTATGATTGATAAACTTTACGAGGCATCCATCAATGGCGTAGAGATTGATCTAATCATTAGGGGTATCTGTTGCCTAATACCCAACCAACCATATAGCAAGAATATACGCGTCACACGCATTGTAGACAGTTTCTTGGAGCACGCCCGCATTTGGTATTTCCACAACAATGGTAAACCGAAAGTGTATTGCGGTTCTCCAGACTGGATGAAACGTAATCTATACAGACGTATCGAGGCTGTTACCCCAATACTAGATAAGGATATTAAACAAGAGCTGATTGATATGCTCAATATCCAATTGTCAGACAATCAAAAGGGCTGCTTTGTAGATGAAAAGCTACGAAACAGATTCAAAGGTTGTAACAATAATGAAAAAGTAAGGTCTCAATACACATTCTTTGACTATTTGAAGAACAAAAATGAAACACTTTTGTAATATCTATGTCACCCCTATGCAATATCAAAAAACGTACTTTGTCTGCTTAAGTGTATATATATAAAATATGGAAACAATCTACTTGTGCATTGTTATTTTTCTTTTCGCATTGGCCATCTTCGATCTTGTGGTAGGAGTGAGCAACGATGCGGTAAATTTTCTTAATTCAGCAGTAGGGGCTAAAACAGCCTCATTCCGTACCATCCTTATAATAGCCGGCATTGGTGTATTTATAGGGGCATCCCTATCCAATGGGATGATGGACATCGCACGCCATGGTATTTATCAACCACAACACTTCTATTTCGCAGAGATAATGTGTATTCTGCTGGCAGTGATGCTGACTGATGTCGTCTTACTTGATGTGTTTAACTCCATGGGGATGCCTACCTCAACCACCGTATCTTTGGTATTCGAATTGCTCGGTGGTACTTTGGCATTGGCATTGGTAAAGGTAAACATGAGTGATGTGCTTACTTTGAGCGATCTGATTAATACCGACAAGGCACTCTCCGTCATTATGGGTATATTCTTATCCGTAGCTATCGCATTCTTCTTTGGTATGATCGTACAATGGTTGGCACGTATGGTGTTTGCTTTCAACTACAAGAAACACATGAAGTACTCCATCGGCCTATTCGGTGGTATCGCTGTTACAGCCATCATCTATTTTATGCTTATCAAAGGATTGAAAGATACAGCTTTCATGACTTCGGAAACTAAGTCTTTGATTTATGACAACACACTTTTGATTGTAGGCGGTTGCTTGGTATTCTTTACCATCCTAATGCAAGTATTATATTGGTGTAAAATAAATGTATTCAAGGTCATCGTGCTATTGGGAACATTCTCTTTGGCTATGGCATTTGCAGGCAATGACTTGGTAAACTTTATCGGTGTGCCTTTGACCGGCTTCGCTTCCTTTATGGATTATACAGCCAATGGCGGAGATGTAGGTCCGGATGGGTTCCTTATGAGTTCACTGCTGGGGCCTGCCAAAACTCCTTGGTACTTCCTATTCGGTGCAGGTGCCATCATGGTGATTGCACTATCGACCTCTAAGAAAGCTCACAATGTGATTCAGACCTCTGTAACTTTGTCACGTCAAGATGAAGGCGAAGAGACATTCGGTAGCACTCCAATGGCACGTACGTTAGTGCGCATTAGTATGGGGCTTGCCGGAAGTGTATCTAAAGTTCTTCCACAAGGGTTTAAGGATTGGGCAGACACTCGTTTCCGCAAAGACGAAGCTATCATTGCCGATGGTGGCGCATTCGACCTAGTTCGCGCTTCTGTTAACCTTGTATTGGCAGGTTTGCTTATTGCGGTGGGTACTTCCATGAAACTACCTCTTTCTACTACATACGTTACATTTATGGTGGCAATGGGTACCTCTTTGGCCGACCGTGCTTGGGGACGTGACTCGGCTGTTTATCGTATCACTGGTGTGCTCAGTGTTATAGCCGGATGGTTTATCACAGCCGGTGCGGCATTTACTATCTGCTTCGTTGTAGCTCTTATCATTCACTTTGGTGGAACTATCGCCATTATTGTAATGATTGCGCTTGCGGTTTTGAGTTTAGTTCGCAGTCATCTGCTATACAAGAAGAAGAACAAGACACAAGAGAAGAGTGAGACACTGAAACAACTAATGCGAAGCAGCGGTAATGAAGAGACACTTCAATTAATGCGTCAACATACCCGTGAGGAACTCAACAAAGTACTTGAGTATGCTGAAAACAATTTCAACCTTACTGTTACTTCGTTCTTACATGAGAACCTTCGCGGATTGCGCCGTGCCATGGGATCTTGTAAATTCGAGAAGATACAAATCAAGCAGATGAAACGTACGGGTACAGTAGCCATGTGCAAACTGGATAGCAAAACCGTACTCGAAAAAGGTCTCTACTACTATCAAGGCAATGACTTTGCCAGCGAACTCGTGTTTAGTATCTCTAGACTCTGCGAACCATGCCTTGAGCATGTAGACAACAACTTTAAGCCGCTAGATGCTATTCAAAAGGGTGAGTTTGGTGATGTGGCAACAGCCATCACAGCATTGATTCACAATTGCCGCATCAAGATGGAGGCAAACGACTACGATAATATGACAGATGAGTTGAGGCAAGCCAATGAACTCAATGCGCAGTTATCGCACTTAAAACGTCAAGAGTTGCAGCGCATCCAAAGCCAGAAAGGCAGTGTACGCGTTAGTATGGTCTATCTCACTATGGTACAAGAGGCGCAAAATGTGGTGACCTACACCATCAACTTAATGAAGGTGAGCCGTAAGTTCCAAGAAGTAAACGAGCATACACTACAGTAAGCATAGATTATTACCTAAAAAAGAAAGGATTGCAATCGTAATAATTGCAATCCTTTCTTTTTATGAATTTGTTTCTTAATGACTAAGGAGTATATCCTATCAGCTCCACTTTAATTCGGGGAGAAAACTGCTTAAGCAATCTCTCAACATGCTAAGGGTGATAGGTTTTACTAACATTTCTGAAGCACCTGCATTGATAGCATTATCTCTATCAGAACTAAATGCATAAGCTGTCTGCATAATGATGGGTATATCCTTATCTTCTTGTCGAATAATTTCAGTAGCTTCGAGCCCCGTCATAATAGGCATTTTGATATCCATCAAGATAGCCGCAGCTTTATCTTTATTCTCTCTGAAAAGTTGAACAGCATCTTCGCCATTCTTTGCCCACAGAATATCACATTTCTTTCCTATTACAGCATTGATCAATTTAAAGTTGCTATCATCGTCTTCTGCCACAAGTATAAGAGGGCGATATACCTCTGTAACTGTATGTTCCATTTTGCTTAATTATTAATACGATATCGTGTATCTAAATCATTACTAAAGTTTTGCAAGATAGAAAAAAAAGAGAGATTAATAGCTATCTTTGCACCTCAATTTTAATAAATAAGTATGATTTCAGTTGACGGACTCGCTGTTGAATTCGGCGGAACCACACTATTCAGTGATATTTCCTTTGTAATTAACGAAAAAGACCGCATTGCCTTGATGGGTAAAAATGGTGCCGGCAAAAGTACTCTGCTCAAGATTCTTGCAGGAGTTCGCCAACCAAGTCGCGGTAAGGTTTCTGCACCAAAAGATTGTGTAGTGGCTTATCTTCCACAGCATTTGATGACCGAGGACGGCCGAACAGTATTCGAAGAAACTGCCCGTGCTTTCTCTCATCTACACGAAATGGAGGCAGAGATTGATCGCCTCAACAAAGAGCTAGAAACTCGTACCGACTACGAGAGTGACAGCTACATGGAGTTGATCGAGAATGTTTCTACCATCAGCGAAAAATATTATGCCATCGATGCTACCAACTACGAAGAAGATGTAGAAAAAGCTCTTCTTGGTTTGGGTTTCGCACGCGATGACTTCCACAAGCAAACTAGTGACTTTAGTGGTGGCTGGCGTATGCGTATCGAGCTAGCTAAACTTTTGCTACAAAAGCCTGATGTGTTGCTACTCGATGAACCTACCAACCATCTCGACATCGAGTCTATCCAATGGTTGGAAGATTTCCTAATCAGCAATGGTAAGGCGGTTATTGTTATCAGCCACGACCGTAAGTTTGTCGATAGCATCACTACTCGTACCATCGAGGTGACTATGGGCCGCATCTACGATTACAAAGTAAACTATTCTCAATATCTAGAACTTCGCAAGGATCGCCGTGTGCAACAACAAAAGGCTTACGACGAACAACAGAAGTTCATTGCCGAAACCACCGAGTTCATCGAACGTTTCAAAGGTACTTACTCTAAGACTCTTCAGGTGCAGAGCCGTGTGAAGATGCTAGAGAAGCTAGTTCTTCTCGAAGTAGACGAAGAGGATACATCGGCACTTCGTTTGAAGTTTCCACCTTCACCACGTTCGGGCAGCTACCCCGTGGCTACAGAGCAGATTGGTAAGACTTACGGAGACAAGACGGTATTCCAAAATGCATCGTTGACCATCGAGCGTGGCGACCGAGTGGCATTTGTGGGTAAGAACGGTGAAGGTAAGTCTACTTTGGTGAAATGTATCATGAAAGAGATTGACCACGACGGTGTGTTGACACTCGGTCATAATGTACAGATTGGCTACTTTGCGCAAAATCAGGCATCTCTTTTGGACGAAAACCTTACTGTGTTCCAAACTATTGACGATGTAGCGAAAGGTGAAATCCGTAATAAGATTCGCGACCTACTAGGTGCATTTATGTTTGGTGGTCCAGAGGCTTCTATGAAGAAGGTTAAAGTGCTTTCGGGTGGTGAGCGTACTCGTCTTGCCATGATTAAGTTGTTGCTTGAGCCTGTAAATCTTTTGATTCTGGATGAGCCTACTAACCACCTCGACATGAAGACGAAGGACATCTTGAAGCAAGCCCTGCTCGATTTCGATGGTACGCTTATTGTAGTTTCGCACGACCGTGACTTCCTTGATGGACTAGTAACTAAGGTTTACGAGTTTGGCAACCAGAAGGTGAAAGAGCACCTATGTGGTATCTACGAATTCTTGGACAAGAAGAAGATGGATAGCCTCACCGAATTAGAAAAGAAGTAATTAGCATTACATACAGCTTTTAATAGCGGTTATACTTATTAATGGAGTATAACCGCTATTTTTTGTGGTTACTCTATCTTGCTACTCTTTAAAACTGTACCTTTGCGTTACCCCTAGGAAACCAAATCTCTAAAACTCAAATAAAAAACGATATGCTAAATCATCTAGGAACTCAAACCCTCTCAACGGAAAGACTTACCCTTAGAGCTTTCACACCACAAGATAATAAAGATGTTCTCACCTATTGGGCCAGCGACCCAGCCGTGCAATCACTCTACAGTGAACCCACCTACTCTACCATTGAAGCTGTAAACGAATTGCTCGATAAATACATCAGCAGATATAAGGAGCTCAACTACTACAGATGGGCCATTATTGAGAAAGAATCGGGCATCTGTATTGGCCAAATCGCCATATTCCTCGTAGACGATAAGAATCACTTTTGTGAGATTGAATATGCGTTAGGGCAAAAATTCCATCGCAAAGGATATGCTACAGAGGTTGTAAAAGCTATTCTCGAATTTAGCTTCAATAAAGTAAACTTTCATAAAATGCAAGTGTGCCATAAAGAAGGAAATGTTGCATCTCAAGGAGTTATTAAGAAATGCAATTTTACATACGAAGGTACACTTCGCGACTATTTTTATATGGACGGAAAGTATGTCAATCGGGTGTACTATTCGATGCTGAGAAGTGAGTATTCGAAGTAGTAAAAATAGACCTATTTCCCCCATTTACTGGCAAGGGCTACTCAGCTCGGTGGCAAGCTGTGGTCACCGCGCTGAGTAGCCCTTGCCAGCACGGTGAGTAGCCCTTGCCACCAAAGCGTCTACACGTCACCACATACAACACTAGCAATCAATAGTTTACAAAAACAACGTAAAGCGCATAAATAGAAGGTCTCAATGTTACATTTATCAGTAACAAAATGTACTATTGTGCCCTATATAGTCATAATATCGCCGACACATCGTCATTTTTTAAGAAAGGTCTACCCAAAATACGAAAGATTTTATGTAAGTTTGTCAGTGTTATAAAATGTATAAATATGCCGAACTATGATTTAATCGCCATATTAGGTCCCACAGCATCAGGGAAGACACCATTTGCTGCAGCGCTGGCCAATCGTCTCGACACCGAAATAATCAGTGCAGACTCGCGCCAAATCTATCGCGAAATGGACCTAGGCACCGGGAAAGACTTGGCAGATTATACCATCAACGGAAAGACTATTCCCTATCACCTTATCGATATTGCCGAGCCTGGCTATAAATATAATGTTTTTGAGTATCAACGCGACTTTCTGAAGGCCTACGAAGAGATAACAGAGAAGAGCAAACTTCCTATCCTTTGTGGCGGAACCGGCATGTACTTGGAATCTGTTTTGAAAGGCTACAAGCTGATGCCTGTCCCCGAAAATTCTGAGCTGCGTGCAGCGCTGGCCGATAAATCGCTAGAGGAGTTGACAGAGATGCTTGGTCAATATAAATCGTTACACAACTCTACCGATGTAGACACAGTGAAAAGGGCGATTCGTGCGCTGGAGATCGAAGTCTACTATGCGGAACATCCGGTAGAAGAAAGGGCTTTCCCGAAACTCAACAGCTTGATTATCGGTATCGACATAGATCGCGAACTGAGAAGAAGCAAAATCACTCGTCGCCTAAAGCAACGCTTAGACGAGGGGATGATCGACGAGGTGAGACACCTAATAGATAAAGGCATCAACCCCGAAGACTTAATATATTACGGACTAGAGTATAAATATCTTACGCTATACATCACCGGCGAACTAAGCTACGATGAGATGGTCCAAGGCCTAGAGGTAGCTATTCATCAGTTTGCCAAACGCCAGATGACGTGGTTCAGGGGGATGGAACGAAGAGGTTTTAAAATAGATTGGCTAGACGCACAAATGCCAATGAACGAAAAGATAGAATTTGTTTTGGACAAACTCAAAACATAAACATACAAACAGAGAAAGCAAAAAGAGTTCTGAACTTAAAAAAAGAGTCAGTAGTTATGGTAGATCCGCAAAAATGGGGGGTGATATACAACCCTAAAGCAGGCACCCGGAAAGTAAAAAAACGCTGGAAGGAAATCAAGGAATATATGGATGCCAATGGTGTATCCTACGACTATATGCAGTCCGAAGGTTTTGGATCTGTGGAACGTTTGGCAGGTATCCTAGCCAACAATGGCTACAAAACAATAGTCATAGTAGGCGGAGATGGTGCGCTAAATGATGCTGTAAACGGTATTCTAAACTCAGAAGTGGTAAACAAGGACGAGATTGGTATCGGTATCATTCCCAACGGCATTGGCAACTACTTTGCACAATATTGGGGCATGGACATGGACTACAGAAAAGCGGTGGACACTATTATTAAAAACCGACGCCGCAAAATTGATGTAGGCTATTGCAAGTACTACGATGGCGAAAGACATCAGAAGCGCTTCTTTATCAACGCTATCAATATCGGTTTTGGAGCACGTATTGCAAAGGTCACCGACAGATGTAAACGTTTTTGGGGATCGAAAACGATATCTTACATCGCCTCTTTCTTTTTGCTGTTTTTCGAACGCAACACCTATCGCATGCATCTTTGCATCAATGGCGAGCATGTTCGCGGACGAATAATGAGTGTATGCATTGGCAATACCGATGCTTTTGGCCAAACACCAAGTGCAGTGCCCTACAACGGTTGGCTCGACGTATCTATCATCTATCGCCCTCAATTGATGCAAACCATGCTGGGGCTATGGCTATTGATTCAAGGTCGCATCCTCAACCACAAGCAGGTGAAGAGCTTTCGCACCAGGAAAGTGCAAGTGTTGCGCGCTCGCAACGCCCCTGTTGATGCTGATGGTAGATTGATGCCTAAAAAGTTCCCTCTAAAAATATCTATTATACAAGAGAAGCTAACGCTGATTATACCCTAACATATTAATTTCTAACTGCCCCGAGTAATAAAGGAGGTTAGAATTCTATTCAATATTTACTGTTCATGATTGATAAATTGACCAACAACCCGGCAAATAATTTCTTTCTTTTAGCTGGGCCTTGTGTGATCGAAGGAGAAGAGATGGCTATGCGCATAGCCGAGAAAGTAGTGTCTATCACAGAGAAGCTACAGATTCCCTATGTATTTAAAGGTTCTTACCGTAAAGCCAACCGCTCGCGCCTCGACTCGTTTACCGGTATTGGAGACGAAAAAGCATTGCACATTCTCGAAAAGGTGCACAAAACTTTTGGCGTACCTACTGTAACCGATATCCATACTGCCGAAGAGGCTGCTATGGCTGCACCGTTTGTGGATGTATTGCAAATACCGGCATTCTTGTGCCGTCAAACCGACCTACTAGTTGCTGCGGCTAAAACCGGCAAGGTGGTCAACATCAAAAAGGGGCAATTCCTATCGCCTGAGGCCATGCAGTTTGCTGCCGACAAGGTGATTGAGGCAGGCAACTCACAAGTGATGCTCACCGAACGTGGTACTACATTTGGCTACCAAGACTTGATTGTGGACTATCGTGGCATACCTGCCATGAAGGCTTTCGGACATCCTGTGATACTAGATGTGACTCACTCGCTGCAACAGCCCAACCAAACTAGTGGGGTGACTGGCGGTATGCCTCAACTCATCGAGACAGTAGCCAAAGCTGGTATTGCAGTAGGGGCCGACGGACTATTTATCGAGACACACGAAAACCCATCAGTAGCAAAGAGTGATGGCGCAAATATGCTGCAACTCGACCTACTTGAAGATCTTCTCACAAAATTAGTTAGAATTCGTGAGGCGATTGTGTGATTTTCTCCGACAACAGACGACTAAGGTTATATAAAGAACAATTTTAATAAACTAGACATGAAAAGAATTACACGTTTTCTATTGGCTGCAGTGCTATTTTTGAGCTGTGGCTTGTCGCAAGCGGTAGCGCAACAAATGCCACCCACTCCTGTCGACCAAAATGTACGTATCGGTACGTTGCCTAATGGTCTTACCTATTATATCCGCAAGAATGCTTTGCCCGAAAACCGTGCCGATTTCTACATCGCACAGAAAGTTGGTTCTATTCAAGAAGAATTAGACCAACTAGGTTTGGCTCACTTCTTGGAACACATGGCCTTCAATGGTACTACCAACTTCCCAGGCACTAGCTTGAGAACCTATTTGGAAAAGATTGGCGTGAGATTTGGTGAAAACCTTAACGCATACACTTCTATAGACGAGACGGTGTACAACATCTCTAACGTACCTGTAACTGTTGCAGGTGCTGTAGACTCGTGTCTATTGATCTTGCACGACTGGTCTAACGACCTTAGTTTGCTAGATGAAGATATCGACAACGAACGTGGCGTGATCAACGAAGAGTGGCGTACACGCATGAGCGCCGGCCAACGTATGATGGAACGCAGTTTGCCAAAGATGTACCCTGGTACAAAATACGCTACTTGTTTCCCAATCGGTACAATGGAGGTAGTTATGAACTTCCCTCACCAAACACTTCGCGACTACTACGAAACATGGTACCGCCCAGATTTGCAAGCAATCGTTGTTGTGGGTGATATCAATGTAGATGATATCGAAGCAAAAATCAAATCGATGTTTGCTGACATCCCAGCTCAACCCGATGCTAAGGAACGCGTATACTATCCTGTTCCAGACAACGATGAACCTATCATAGTTATTGAGCAAGATAAAGAGCAACCTTATGTTCAAGCATCTTTCTATTGCAAGCATCCTGCCACTCCTGATAGTGAAAAAGGCAACTTAGGCTATTTGGTAGAGTATTACGCAAAAAGCATGATCACAACTATGCTCAACACTCGCCTAAGCGAATTGACACAGCTTGCGACTCCTCCATTTATCTATGCCGGAACACGTGACGGTGGTTTCTTTGTTGCTAAAACAGTAGATGCATTCACTGGTATTGTGGTTTGCCAAGAAAACAATATCGAAGGTGGTATTGGTGCTTTGGTAACAGAAATCGAACGTGCTCGCAAGTTTGGCTTCACTGCTAGCGAATACTCTCGTGCTCGCGCAGAATATCTACGCAACATTGAGTCGGCTTACAACGAACGCGACAAAGTGAAGAATGAACCTTACGCATTAGAATATGTTCGCCACTTCCTAGACAACGAGCCTATCCCAGGTATTGAAAACGAATATGCCATCATGAACCAGATAGCTCCAAACATTCCTGTTGAAGCTATCAATCAATTGATGCAATCTTTGATCTCTGACAAGAATCAAGTATTGACACTATTCGCTCCTGAAAAAGAGGGTTTGAAACTTCCAACCGAGAAAGCTTTGGCTGAATTGATTGGTAATATCAATAAAGAAGAGTTGACTCCTTATGTAGATACAGTATCGGACGAACCTTTGATGGCTGCTAAGCCAGAAGGTGGAAAGATTGTTTCTGAAAAAGCACTTCCAATGTTTGATGCTACAGAAATGACTCTTTCTAATGGCGTTAGAGTAATCATGAAGAACACCGACTTCAAAGCAGATCAAATCTTGATGAAGGGTGTAAGCCTTGGTGGTAGCTCATTGTTCTCAAACAGCGAAATCATCAACATCAACTCATTAGACGCTGTAAGTGGCGGTGGTTTGGGTAACTTCAGTGCTACAAATCTTGAAAAAGCATTGGCCGGCAAGAAAGCATCTGTTGAATTCTTCATTGGCGACAAAACTGAAGGTGTTAACGGTAACTGCTCACCACAAGATTTGGAAACTATGTTGCAGTTGACTTACTTGACTTTCACTGCTCCACGTCGTGACGATGATGCATTTGCATCTTACAAGAATCGTTCTAAAGCCTCTTTGCAAAATCAAGAGTTGAACCCTAGAGTGGCATTGAGCGACTCTATCCAAGGTGCTCTTTACCAACATCACCCACGCGCTATTCGTGTTAAAGCTGATATGATCGATCAAATCGACTACGATAAGTTGCTGGAAATGTATAAGAACCGTTTCGAAGATGCAAGCGACTTTACATTTATCTTGGTAGGTAATATTGATATCGCTAAGGATAAAGAGATTATTGCTGAATATCTTGGTGCACTCCCTTCAATCAACCGCAAGGAAACATTTAAGGACAATAAGATGGATGTTCGCAAAGGTATCTATACTAATGAGTTCATCCGCAAGCAAGAGACTCCTAAAGTAACTAACTTCGTGGTTTACTCGGGTGAAACTCCTTACACTGAGAAGAATAAGATCATGATGGTGATGGTTAACCAAATCCTGAACCTTGTCTATACAGAAAAAGTTCGTGAAGACGAAGGTGGTACTTATGGTGTGGGTGTATATGGTGGCATTTCAAAATATCCAAACCCTGAGTTCTTAATACAGATTATGTTCGATACAGCTCCTGCCAAAACAGCTAGATTGATGGAGATTATCTATGCTGAAGCAGAAAATCTTGGCAACGAAGGTCCATCTATCGAAAACCTCAACAAGGTGAAAGAATTCTTGTTGAAAAAGCATGCCGAAAACTTGAAAGAGAACCGCTACTGGTTGACTACTATTGACGAATATGAGTTTACTGGTGTAGATATGGCAGCCGACTACGACCAAATAGTGAATAACATCACTGTAAAGGATATCCAGAAATTTGCTAAATCTCTATTCAGCCAGAAGAATAGAATCCAAGTTAGCATGGTTAGTCCTGAAGAATAAGGATTTACCTTAATCTTAAAACAATATTTAGAGCCCCCCTCCACAACTGTTGAGTGGGGCTCTATTCTTTTAATGATGCCATTTTAAAGACCTTATTAAAGAATTAATTAGTTTTTTTGAAGCTGCGGTGTGATTATTAGCACACCATCACGACTAAATAATTATAAAACATTTCTAACATTCTAAATATGAAAAAAGTAACACGTATTCTACTGGCCGCAGTACTACTATTAACCACCGGCCTATCGCAAGCGGTAGCACAACAGATGCCTCCTATCCCTGTTGACCAAAATGTGCGTATCGGCACATTGCCCAATGGTCTTACATATTATATCCGCAAAAATGCATTGCCCGAAAACCGTGCCGATTTCTATATTGCACAAAAGGTGGGTTCCATTCAAGAAGAAGCAGACCAACTTGGTTTGGCACATTTCCTAGAGCACATGGCCTTCAACGGCACCACTAACTTCCCAGGCAATGGTTTGAAAACCTATTTGGAAAAGATTGGTGTGAGATTTGGCGAAAACCTTAATGCCGGCACTGGTGTTGACCAAACTGTTTATAACATCTCCAATGTACCGGTTACAACTCCCGGAGCTATTGATTCTTGTCTATTGATTTTGCACGACTGGTCGAACGACCTTAGTTTAGAAGATCAAGAGATTGATAAGGAACGTGGCGTAATCAACGAAGAGTGGCGTACAGGCATGTCGGCTGGTCAACGTCTATGGACACGTAGTTTGCCACAGATGTTTCCGGGCACCAAATATGCCACTTGTATGCCTATAGGCACAATGGAAGTTATCATGAATTTTCCGTATCAAACACTTCGCGACTACTACGAAACTTGGTATCGTCCCGATTTGCAAGGTATTATTGTGGTAGGTGATATCAATGTAGACGACATGGAAGCTAAGATTAAAACAATGTTCTCGGCTATCCCAGCCTCAACTAATCCAAAGGAGCGCGTATACTATCCAGTACCTGACAATGATGAGCCTATCGTCGTTATTGAACAAGACAAAGAACAACCTTATGTTCAAGCATTATTCTATTGTAAACATCCTGCTACCACTCGCGACGAAAAAAGCAATTTAGCCTATTTAGTAGAGAACTATGCTGCAGATATGATTACCTCTATGCTCAACCTTCGCCTTGAAGAACTGACACAGACTGCAAACCCTCCCTTTATCTATGCAGCCACATTCGATGGAGACTTTTACGCAGCCAAAACGGTGCAAGCATTTACAGGAGTTACCGTATGCCAAGAAGACAATATCGAAGGAGGTATCAGCACTTTAGTTACTGAAATCGAACGTGCACGCAAATTTGGTTTCACTGCCAGCGAATACGCTCGTGCTCGTGCCGAATATCTTCGAAACCTTGAGTCGGCTTACAACGAGCGCGGCAATGCGAAAAATGAGGCTTATGCTCAGGAATACGTAAACCACTTCCTCGACAATGAACCTATACCTGGAATAGAAAACGAGTATTCTTTTATGAATCAGATTGCTCCAAACATCCCTGTCGAAGCAGTCAACCAAATGATGCAATTCTTAATAACTGACAACAACCAAGCATTGATTCTATTCGCTCCTGAAAAAGAAGGGTTGAAATTGCCATCTAAAAAAGCATTGGCCGAATTAATTGGTAATATTAACAAAGAGGAGTTGACTCCTTATGTAGACACAGTATCGGACGAACCTTTGATGGCGGCTAAACCCGAAGGTGGTAAGATTGTTTCTGAGAAGGCACTTCCGATGTTTGGTGCTACAGAAATGACACTATCTAATGGTGCGAAAGTTATTATGAAGAATACCGACTTCAAAGCAGATCAAATCTTAATGAAGGCTGTTAGTTTCGGCGGCAGCTCATTGTTCCCCGATAGCGAAATCATCAATATCAGTTCACTAGATATAGTAGGTATAGGTGGTGCCGGTAACTTCAGCGCTACTAACCTTGAAAAAGCATTGGCAGGCAAGAAAGCCTCTGTGAAGTACTTTATTGAGAACAAGACGGAAGGTGTGAATGGTAGCTGCTCTCCTCAAGACTTAGAAACGATGTTGCAGTTGACTTACCTTGCTTTCACTGCGCCACGTCGTGACGAAGATGCATTCTCTTCTTATAAGAACCGCGAAAAAGCTGCTTTGCAAAATCAAGAGCTGAACCCAAGTACCACTTTGAGCGACTCTATCAAAGCGGCAATGTATAGCAATCACCCTCGTGCTATCCGTCTGAAAGCCGATATGATCGACCAAATAGACTACGATAAGGTGCTATCTATGTATATGAACCGTTTCGAAGATGCCAGCGACTTTACATTTATTCTAGTAGGAAATATAGACATAGATAAAGATAAAGAGATCATCGCTGAATATCTTGGTGCACTTCCTTCAACCAACCGCAAGGAGACATTCAAAGACAACAACATGAGGTTCCGTGAAGGCATATACACCAACGAGTTTATCCGTCAACAAGAAACTCCAAAGACTACCAACATTGTATTTTACTCAGGCAAATGTGCATACACCGAGAGAAACAACTTGATGATGACCATGATTCATCAGATTCTCGACTTAGTATATACTGAAAAACTTCGCGAAGACGAAGGTGGCACTTATGGAGCAGGTGTATATGGTTCATTGATAAAATACACAAGCCCACAGTTTATATTTCAAATCTTTTTCGACACAGCTCCTTCTAAAACAGCTAAGTTGATGGAAATCATCTATGCTGAAATTGAGAAAATAAGTACAGATGGGCCATCTGTAGAAAACCTCAACAAAGTGAAGGAGTTCTTGCTAAAGAAACATGCCGAAGACTTGAAAGAGAATAGCTACTGGCTAAAAACAATGGATGAGTATGTATATACAGGCGTAGACATGATGGCCAACTATGATCAAATATTGAACAGCATCACAGCAGAAGATATTCAAACATTTGCTAAGAGCCTATTTAGCCAAAAGAACAGAGTACAAATTAGTATGACTAGCCCCGAATAATAATGATTTATCTTTTTAACGAACTGCGCAAGCATGGAAATCTGGCTGCCAAGAGGCATCCTATGTATGACAAAAACCGATTTGGGAAGTACTTCATGTACGGAATGGCTGCTTTCTGGGCCTGCTACATGGTCTTCTTCGGCATCTCGTTTGCCTTTATACTCGACACGAACAATCGCGAGCCCTATCAACTGCTGAATGGGGGACTGATATTCGTTCTTGCTATAGATTTCCTAACACGCATTCCCTTTCAAAAAACACCAACGCAGGAGGTAAAACCTTACCTCCTGATGCCGGTAAAACGAAATAAAATAATCGACTTTCTACTTATCCGCTCTGGCTTAGATGGGTATAATCTTTTTTGGTTCTTCCTATTTGTGCCATTTGCCTTTCTCACTATCATCAAATTCTATGGCATATTGGGTGTCTTAACTTACTGCCTCGGTATTTGGTTGCTAATGGTATTCAACAACTACTGGTATCTGCTTTGCCGCACTTTGATAAGCGAACGCATCTGGTGGGTAGCACTTCCATTGGCTGTATATGGTGGACTTGCTGCGGCTATCTTCATACCAGAAGATAGTGCTATACTCTATTTCTTTATGGATCTTGGCGATGGCTTCATTACTGGTAACTTGTTGGTATTTATAGGCATGCTTGCAGCAATTGCTGTAATGTGGATCATCAACCGCCTAGTGATGTCTAGTCTCATCTACAAAGAGATTAATAAGGTAGAAGATACAAAAGTCAATGCTTCAGAGTATAAGTTTTTCGAACGCTACGGAGAGATGGGAGAATATATGCGTCTAGAGCTGAAGATGCTTCTGCGCAATAAAGCTTGCAAGATAGCTGTTCGTACAGCTATACTTGTTGTGCTTGGTTTTAGTTGTGTATTGGGCTTCACCGATATTTATGACGAGGTGAAGGGCATGCGCAATTTCATCACCGTCTACAACTTCGCCGTCTTCGGAATAATGTTCCTGCTCAATATCATGAGCTACGAGGGCAACTATATCGACGGACTGATGAGCCGCAAAGAGTCTATCTACACATTATTAAGAGCTAAGTATGCCTTGTATAGTATAGCAATAGTCATCCCCCTACTACTTATGACTCCCGCCATGGCAATGGGTAAAATTCCTGTATTGTCAGCTTTCGCATGGGCGCTCTTCACAGCAGGCTTCATCTATTTCTGCCTCTTCCAATTAGCGGTATACAACAAAAAAACTACACCACTCAATGTAAAAATATCCGGTAGACAGAATATGGGATCGGGACTACAGAATGTTATCTCTTTTGCCACTTTTGGCTGTCCTCTCCTATTCTACTTTGTATTAGAGCTAATCTTTGGCGAAATTGTCACCGCTTGGATATTGATGGGCATCGGGATAACCTTTATCCTCACCTCACAAATATGGATCAAGAACGTCTATACACGCTTTATGAAGCGTAGATACGAAAACATGGAAGGGTTTAGAGAATCCCGCGAAGGATAAATCAATTTTAATAACACTATCAATTAGCTATAACTATGATTACTATAGAGCATTTACAAAAGAACTTCGGAACAAAAAGAGCTGTAGATATCGAACAATACCACATCAAGAAAGGCGATATGCTGGGCTTAGTGGGGAACAATGGTGCCGGTAAAACGACACTGTTCCGATTGATTCTAGATCTACTTAAAGCAGACAGAGGCAGTGTGTCTATTAAAGGGATTGATGTAAGTAAAAGTGAGGATTGGAAAAACTATACTGGAGCCTTCATCGATGATGGTTTCTTAATAGACTACCTCACTCCCGAAGAATATTTCTACTTCGTGGGCAAGATGTATGGCCTCAGTAAAGATGTTATCGACGAACGTTTGAAACCCTTTGAGCGTTTTATGAATGGCGAAGTGGTGGGACAAAAGAAATTTATCCGCAACTACTCGGCCGGTAACAAGCAAAAGATTGGTATTATCTCGGCTATGTTGCACCACCCCGAATTGCTCATCTTGGATGAGCCGTTCAACTTCCTCGACCCAAGTTCGCAAGCCATCATTAAACATCTGCTTAAGAAATACAATGAGGAGCACAATGCCACTGTCATCATCTCTAGTCACAACTTGAACCATACAGTAGACGTGTGCCCACGCATAGCACTGCTAGAGCATGGCATCATCATTCGTGATATTGAAAATGTAGAGAACTCTGCCGAGAAAGAATTGGAAGAGTACTTCAATGTGATTGTTGAAGAAATTCTATAAAGATGAAGCGACTGTTTTATTTTCTTTCTATTATATTTGCCGCACTTGCTCTCAGCTCGTGTGGCACTACTAAAAAAGGGGCAGACTATTCTGCCTTGGCTCAAGCTTCTAGAAGGCTAGGTGTAGACATTGCCTACAAAGACAATCACAAGCTCTACCTAGAGGCTGCTCAATGGATAGGTACCCCCTACCGATCGGGAGGCAATACGCGCAATGGACTAGACTGCTCTGGGTTGACCACTCAGATTTATAAGAATGTCTACCGCCGCCAATTGCCTCGTAGTTCGAGGGAGCAATATAAAGCAGCCCGCAAGGTAAGCAAAAAGAAGTTGGAAGAGGGCGATCTCGTCTTCTTCTCTACCGATCGATCGCGTAAGAATGTGGGCCATGTAGGTATCTATCTAAAAAATGGAAAGTTTATACATACGAGTACAAGCTCGGGTGTCATTGTCAGCAAACTCAACGAACCTTATTATGTGAGCAACTGGATTTCCGGAGGTAAAATCAATTAAAACTTAAAAATGATATGAAGAAACTAACTGCATTACTATTCGCTACATTTATAATATGTAGCCTCAACGCTCAACTTCTGTGGAAGGTATCGGGCAACGGTCTGTCGCAGCCTTCGTACATCATGGGTACACATCACCTTGCACCTCTTAGCATACTAGACAGTATTGCAGGATATCCGGCAGCAATAGCATCTACAAATCAAATAATCGGCGAAATGGACATGAGCTCCGTTCAAACACCGGAAGTGATGCAAATGATGCAGCATATGATTAAGATTGAGAGTGACACTACTCTTCAAACACTATTTACCCCCGAAGAGTGCGAGGTGGTAAACACAGCTTTGAAAGAGAATCTAGGTATGAATATCACAATGGCTGCCAAGCTTAAACCTGCATTTATACAGAACAATCTGGTTCTTTTATTATATATGAAGCATATTGGAGGATTCAAAGCAGGTGAGCAGTTAGATACTTATTTTCAGGAATTAGGTGCAAGCGAAGGAAAGAAGGTGTTAGGACTTGAGAGGGCTGATTATCAGTTCAACCTACTGTTCAACGGTTCTCCACTCACTCGTCAAGCAGAGTTATTAATCTGTCTACTCAACAATATGGATGACAACCTTCGTCAAGCGATTAGACTGACCAATGCTTATATGTCACAAGATATGAAAGAGCTAGAAGCTATTTCAAAAATGAAACAAGGTAATGGCTGCGACCCTACACCCGCCGAACTTGCGGCATTGATTGATACCCGAAATATCAACTGGGCCAATCAGTTGCCAACTATGATGGAGGAAGCTCCAGCATTTGTAGCCGTTGGTGCACTGCATCTACCTGGCGAAAATGGGCTTCTCAATCTATTACAACAAAAAGGGTATACACTAGAGCCAGTGAACTAATGTTACCCCAATCTCATAACAAAGTTATGCGCTACACCACCTACCTTTTCGATTTTGATTATACGCTTGCCGATTCTTCAAAAGGCATTGTCACTTGTTTCCAGAATGTATTGCATCAATATGGTTACACAGAAGTCTCGGACGAGGAGATAAAACGCACCATAGGAAAAACGCTAGACGATTCGTTTGCACTCCTTACCAGTATTTCTGACCCAACACAAATTGAAGAGTTTAAAAAGGCCTATGGCCTAGAGGCTAATCAGCACATGACAATCAATACAAGATTCTTTCCTGAGTCTGTTGAAGTACTCACAAGATTGAAAGATCAGGATGCTAAACTGGGCATCATCTCCACAAAATATAGGTTCCGCATACTCGACTTCCTCAAAGAAACTTTTCCCTCAGATTTCTTCGATATCATCATTGGAGGCGAAGATGTTTCTGCGCACAAGCCATCTCCGGAAGGTTTACTAAAAGCAATAGAGCAACTCGGTGTTTCAGTACAAGATGTTTTGTACATCGGCGACAGCACAGTAGATGCAGAAACCGCACAAGCTGCATCGGTTGACTTCGCTGGTGTGCTTCGCGGCATGACCACAAGAGAGGAGTTGGAAAGCTACCCTCATGCAAAAATCATGACTAACTTAAATGGACTTCTAGACAATAGAGCCAGCTTTAGATAGAATAACGATAGGTCAACAGAAAAGCAATTATTGCACAATACTCTTTTTTTTGAGTAATCTCTTGGCTAAGAAAGTAGTTTGTTTAATTTTGCAGGCCGGTAGTTAACCAAATAGTTAAAAAGCAGTTCTCCTTTCTGTAGACTATAGGCTACTAACGGATAATATACTAATACTAAAACTAATAACATGAGTTTGAAAATTGTTGTATTGGCAAAACAAGTACCCGATACCCGAAATGTGGGGAAAGATGCCATGAAAGCCGACGGCACTGTAAACCGCGCGGCGCTCCCCGCGATCTTCAACCCCGAAGATCTCAACGCTCTCGAACAAGCTTTACGATTAAAAGATGCTCACCCAGGCTCTACAGTGACTATGCTAACGATGGGACCAGGCCGTGCTGCCGACATCATCCGCGAAGGTCTTTACCGTGGTGCCGACAATGGCTATCTACTCACCGACCGTGCTTTCGCAGGTGCCGACACATTGGCTACCTCGTATGCTCTAGCTACTGCCATCAAGAAGATTGGCAACGTGGACATCATCATCGGTGGACGTCAAGCTATCGACGGCGATACGGCCCAAGTAGGTCCTCAGGTGGCCGAGAAGTTGGGAATGACACAAATCACCTATGCTGAAGAGATTCTAAAGATAGAAGACAAGCGCATCACCGTGAAACGTCACATCGATGGTGGTGTAGAGACCGTAGAAGGCCCACTGCCTATCGTGATCACGGTAACCGGTTCGGCCGATCCTTGCCGCCCACGCAATGCCAGACTGATTCAGAAGTACAAACACGCTAAGACGGTGACTGAGAAGCAAGCAGGCGATTTGGATTATACCGACTTATATGATACTCGCGACTATCTCAACCTCCCCGAATGGAGTGTGGCCGATGTTAATGGCGATTTAGCACAATGCGGTTTGAGCGGTTCACCTACTAAGGTAAAAGCCATCCAAAACATCGTGTTCCAAGCTAAAGAGAGCAAAACTCTTACGGGAAGCGATCGTGATGTAGAAGAATTAATTGTTGAACTGCTAGCTAACCATACTATTGGCTAAAAACACTTGAATCGTATGAATAACTTATTTGTATATTGCGAAATAGAAGACGGCGTAGTGTTGGACGTAAGTCTAGAACTACTCACTAAAGGTCGCTCACTGGCCAACCAGCTAAACTGTCAGCTCGAAGCTGTAGTTGCCGGCGCCAACTTACAAGATATTGAAAAACAGGTATTGCCTTATGGTGTAGACAAGCTACACATATTCGATTGCAACTGCCTTTACCCCTATACCTCCCTCCCCCACACCTCTATTTTAGTCAACCTCTTCAAAGTGGAGAAACCACAGATCTGTCTGATGGGTGCTACCGTTATTGGTCGCGACCTTGGCCCTCGTGTATCTTCTGCATTGACTAGCGGACTAACTGCGGACTGTACTTCTTTGGAGATTGGCGATCATGAAGATAAGAAAGAGGGTAAGATTTATAAAGATCTGCTTTATCAGATTCGCCCTGCCTTTGGTGGCAATATCGTGGCTACCATTATCAATCCTGAGCACCGTCCACAGATGGCTACCGTTCGCGAAGGGGTGATGAAGAAAGAGATACTCGATCCGAACTACAAAGGCGAAGTGGTACGCCACAACGTGAAAGACTTTGTCAACGAAACTGACTTGGTAGTAAAGGTGATTGAACGTCATGTAGAGAAAGCGAAGAACAACTTGAAAGGCTCGCCTATCATTGTAGCCGGTGGTTACGGTGTAGGTTCTAAAGAAAACTTCAACCTATTGTTCGACTTGGCTAAGGCTATTAATGGTGAGGTAGGCGCAAGCCGCGCTGCTGTAGATGCCGGCTATGCCGACCACGATCGCCAAATTGGTCAAACCGGTGTAACTGTTCGTCCTAAGCTCTATATCGCTTGCGGTATCTCGGGACAGATTCAGCACATTGCAGGTATGCAAGAAAGTGGTATCATCATCTCGGTAAACAACGACCCCGATGCTCCTATCAATCAGATTGCAGACTATGTGATCAATGGTTCTATTGAAGAGGTAGTGCCAAAGCTGATTAAATATTATAAAGCGAATAGCAAATAATAATAACTAAGGTATTTATGAAAAGAACTCTATTGCTTCTTATGGGCGTGGCTATGAGCTTTGCTGCCCAAGCAGGTGATAACTCTAAAATATGGTTGGACAGCAAAGGTAAAATCATCAACGATTCTACTCAAGCTTCAAGATATGCTGTCGTATTGGAGCAAACCCCTCTGATTAAAGTCAATGTCTATAAACCTAATGGCCAACTTACTGAAACTAGTGAGTACTTGAGCTTCAACAAAGCGCAGCGCATACGTCAAGGTGAAAGAAAAATGTACTACCGCAACGGCTCCGACAGTTTGGTGGTGAACTACTCCAACAATAAGCGCGTTGGCGAATGTACCGTTTTCTATCCCGATGGAGCAAAGCACTCCATTCGTCACTTCAAGGACAATAAACTAGAAGGCAAGTTCATACAATACTACCCTGATGGTAACCTTCGTCGCGAAGAGGTTTATGCTGAAGGCAAATGTAAAGGTGGAAGGCTATACGATACAGATGGGACAAAACTTCCTCACCAACCTTACGAAATATTCCCTTCTTTCAAAGGTGGAACTACACGCTTTCAGCAGTTAGTTCTGGACAATGTTCACTACACCTCACAACAAGCAGCCAATGGAGAAGAAGGGAGAGTTGTTCTTTCCTTTACCATTGACACCGACGGAAGCATGATTGATATCGACGTGCGGGAGTCGAAGAATGAGGTCCTCTGCCAGGAGGCTTTAAAAGGCTTGACAAAGGTGGCTAGAAAACACAAATGGGCCCCTTACTTCCAAGATGGCAAGGTCAAAAAGATGAATATGAACCTACCAATCAATTTCAAAATACCTAATTAAAATACTATTATGGCAAATTTTTATACAGATACACCGGAGCTCAAGCATCACTTGGCGCATCCGTTGATGAAGAGAATTGTAGAACTAAAAGAACGCAGCTTTGCGGACAAAGATAAATTTGACTATGCACCGGTCGACTTCGAAGATGCGATGGATAGTTATGATAAAGTACTAGAGATTGTTGGCGAACTTTGCGGCGACATCATCGCACCCAATGCAGAGGGTGTAGATCATGATGGCCCCGTTTGTGCCGATGGTCGTGTGACTTACGCAGCAGGTACAGCTGCCAACCTAGAGGCTTGCCGCAAAGCAGGCTTGATGGGTATGGCTATGCCACGTCGCTTAGGTGGTCTCAACTTCCCGATCACTCCTTACATTATGGCTGCCGATATAGTGAGCCGTAGCGATGCAGGATTTGAGAACCTTTGGGGCTTGCAAGACTGCGCCGAAACTATCTACGAATTTGGTAGCGAAGAGCAAAAGTTGAAATACATTCCTCGCGTTTGTGCCGGCGAAACTATGTCTATGGACTTAACTGAACCTGATGCTGGCTCAGACCTTCAAGCAGTAATGCTAAAGGCCACTTACAGCGAAGAGGATGGCTGCTGGTACTTGAATGGTGTGAAACGTTTTATCACAAACGGCGACTCGGATATTCACTTGGTATTGGCTCGTTCGGAAGAGGGTACTAAAGATGGCCGTGGTCTATCTATGTTTATCTACGATAAGCGCGATGGTGGTGTAAACGTACGCCGCATCGAGAACAAGATGGGTATCAAAGGTTCACCTACTTGCGAGTTGACTTATAAGAACGCGAAAGCCGAACTTTGTGGCGACCGCAAACTAGGTCTTATCAAATATGTAATGGCATTGATGAACGGTGCTCGCCTAGGTATCGCCGCTCAGTCGGTAGGTATCTCTCAAGCGGCTTACGAAGAAGCTTTGGCTTATGCTAAAGATCGCAAGCAGTTTGGTAAGGCTATCATCGAATTCCCTGCTGTATTCGAGATCCTTTCGTTGATGAAGGCTAAGCTAGACGCATCGCGTGCGTTGCTCTACGAAACATCACGCTACGTAGATGTTTACAAAGCATTGGATGATATCGCTAAAGAGCGTAAACTAACTCCCGAAGAGCGCCAAGAACAGAAGCGTTTCGCTAAGTTGGCCGACTCTTACACACCACTTGCCAAAGGTATGGGTAGTGAATTCGCCAACCAGAATGCTTACGACTGTATCCAGATTCATGGTGGTTCGGGCTTCATGAAGGACTACGCTTGCGAACGCATCTACCGCGATGTGCGTATCACCTCTATCTACGAGGGTACCACTCAGCTACAGGTGGTGGCAGCTATCCGCTACGTGACTACCGGTGCTTACCTCAACTCTATTAAGGACTACGAAGCAACCGAAGTTGCTCCAGAGATGAAGCCTTTGCAAGATCGCCTCAAAACGATGGCAGCTAAGTATTCGGCTTGTGTGGCACAAATCACAGACGAGAAAGATCAAGAGTTACTAGATTTCTGTGCTCGCCGTTTAGTAGAGATGGCCTCGTACACCATCATGGGTCACTTGTTGACACAAGATGCTACGAAGAGTCCAGAATTGTTTGGCGACTCAGCACAAGTGTTTGTACGTTGGGCCGAAAGCGAAGTAGAAAAGCACATCAATTATATCCGTAAGTTCGATAAGGAAGATTTGGCGTATTATCGCAAATGATTCCAATGGTTCAATAGTAACGGTACAGCCTGCTGCACCCACATACCGCACGGACATGTGTTATAACAAAACGAGAGCTAAATGCCAGCAGGCATTTAGCTCTCGTTTTATATACAGGTTTGAATACCTCCCTTACTCTTCCAACTCCTCGAAAGCAAAACGTTTGTAAACGTTGAGCTGAGCCCTCAAAAGAGCATTCTCGTTACGTAAAGCTTCGATACGTCCTAGTAGATGACGGATTGTGTCGATGCCCTCTACGTTAATACAAAGATCATAATACATCCTGCAATAGTGCTCTAGCTCCGGAAGTTGAGATAGGGCAATGTATCGTTCGCCAGCCTCGGTTTGAATCTCTATAAGACCCTCTTCGCCGAGCAGGGCGACAAACGCAGGGTCGATGTGACATTTATGACAATAATCGTTTACGATAATAAGTTCGGTTTGCATATCGCGATTCTTTTATTGGTTCATACTCTGTAACTCACGGAACAACGCTTTCTGCTCTTCTGTGAGGTTGGTAGGTATTTTGACGTTATAAGTCACTATCAGTGCGCCAAATTCACCATCCTTTTTATATACTGGGAAGCCCTTACCTTTGAGTCGCACCTTCGTGCCATTCTGAGTTTCGGGTTTCACTTTAAGCTTCACCTTACCATTGAGCGTATCAATTTCCTGATCACCACCCAATATAGCCGTGTAGAGATCCAAGTTAGCATCCACATAGAGGTCATTACCCACACGCTTGAACACAGGGTCATCTTCTATGATAAAGGTGATGTATAGGTCACCTTTAGGTCCGCCATTCATGCCCTCGCCACCGTAGCCTTTCAGCTTAATCTTCTGTTCGTTGGCCACACCGGCAGGGATAGTGATTCTCACCTGTTTGCCATTGACGTTGATCAAGCGTTTATGTGTTTCGGCTGCATCACGAAGAGATAGATGCAGTTCTGCATCCAAGTCTTGTCCACGGAATCCACCGCCGCCACGACTTCCGCCTCGGCCACCGCCACGTCCGCCAAACATCTGTTCGAAGAAGTCCGAGAAGCCGCCACCTCCACCGAAGCCTTCGGCACCACCGCCAAAGCCTCCAAATCCACCAAAGCCGCCTCCATAGCCACCTTGTTGTTGCTGACGTTTCTGTTCTTCAAACTGGTCGGCATGCTTCCAGTTTTCGCCATACTCGTCATACTTCTTTCGCTTATCGGGATCGCTCAACACCTCGTTTGCTTCGTTTATTTCTTGGAATTTAGCTTTAGCGTTAGGATCGTCTTTATTCAAATCGGGATGATGCTTACGTGCCAACTTTCTATAAGCCTTCTTTATTTCATCTTGCGTAGCAGTTTTGCTCACGCCCAAGACTTTGTAATAATCAATATAAGCCATTCCTTTACTTTTTTATACGTTTAACTAACTAAACGCTCACAAATAACAAGCCACACGGTAGTTTAGATTTATTTATTAACAAATATTCAGAAAGAAGCTTTCACAAAGATTAATTATCGTAGTAATAAGCTTTAATACACCGATTTGCAAACGTAAAAGAGTGTCAACACTGACAAAATAATAGCCTCATTTGACAGAGTTCCCATAAAGTTAACAACACAATGCTACATCACCTAGCCCAACGATAGCACTACCACATGAATAAGCGCTATACATTTGAACCAAAGAAAATACGCATTGTTGTAACTCAGTTAAGGCAAAAGATTTAAGCATTAAGCAGTTCTAATTTTTAAACTAGTTGGATATGAAAAAAGATGCAGATAGAGTTTATTATGTAATAGGTAAGTTCCTCATTGCAATAGCGTTTATCTATAAGGCTATAGAATATTTTACAAGTATCCCGTCATTAGATGGAGATGTACCATCCTATTTTAAGGCTCCCACATTTTGGGTGATTCTTTTGGGCATAGTGTGGGCAGCTGCAGGCATCAGTTTCTTGCTCAATATAGCTCGCCGTCTCACATCTATAATTGTAGCCATCTGCATCATTGTGATATTGATCACCAGTACGTCTAGAGGATTTGAGCATGCCCACGACTTAAGTCTTACACTCTTGAAGTTCAACGACTGGTTTTGTCTGATGGGAGGTGCATTGATGCTAGGGTCATATGGTACTGAGAAATACTACAGCCCAGATACTTATCAAGAAATATTCCCCCAAAAACCAAGCATGTTCACCATTGGGCGCATCTTGATTGGCATATTCTTTATCATTGCGGGTACACTTCATTTTCTCAATGTTCAAGGTGACGCTAGCAATTTACTTACTAATCTACCCGGAGCTAAGTTTTGGGTCATCTTTACAGGTAGTTGCTGGATAGCGGCGGCATTTGCCTTTTGGTTCAACCTTTTAGCAAAACTAGCTGCCTTGGGTGTTATTATTTTAGTATTGACAATTACTTTCATGATCAATCTTCATGGCTTCGATGCGGCTAATGCATGGATGGATATTACCAAGTTGGTCGGCAACCTTGCCCTAATAGGTGCTACTCTAGTTCTTGCGTCAAGAGGCCATTGGTGGTTTAGCAATTTCGAAAAGATAGAGAGGTAGTTACCGAGTAGTTTAAACACTATTCAAATACCCTTTAAACAGCATTTAAACAAGCCTAATAATTCCTCCAAATAAGGAGTAGGGTTTTTGCAGACAATAAGCACGGTTTTTCTTAATAAGAACCGTGCTTATTATTTTTGGGCTATTCACAGTTATTTTAGTGGACCTACTTCCCTATTCTCTCCTACTTCGAATAGGTTTACTTTAGAAGATTATAGATTCCGAAATAGTTACATCTACAGATACACTTTTGTAACTTTAATATAGGTAAGTAATGCACAGTTTGGTGGCTACAGCTACTCTGCTCGGTGACCACAGCTTGCCAGCACGGTGGCAAGGGCTATCTAGCGTGGTGAGTAGCCCTTGCCACTAAGTGCTGTAAATGAGGGGAATAAATTATTTGTTAGAAGATTACTCTCCTGCTAGTCATAAATGATTATTTTTGCAAATAAGGGTTAACGGGTTAAGACTGATATTGAAAAAGAGACTACTAATAGAAGATAACTAATATTTTGCAGATCTGGTATTTTACAATCGGCTGTTACGATGCTTTGTTGTGATAGGACTCAAAACAGAAAAACTTACGCATCAAGATTTAGGACAGCTACAAGTGTATGTCAACTATTATGATAGAGTAGTAAAGATGACTCAACCGTCAGACAATAGTAAAACTGAAAAATTATCACCATGCTAAACAAAGCCATACAAATAGCCAGCATCGCCCACCAAGGCCAAACCGATAAAGTGGGCATGCCCTATATAGACCATCCACTACGAGTGATGGCTATGGGGGAGACAGAGGAAGAAAAGATAGTAGGAGTGCTTCACGATGTAGTGGAAGATTCCGATTGGACCTTTGAGCAACTAACCACCGAAGGATTCTCTACTGAGGTAATTGATGCACTGCGCTGCGTCACCAAACTATCCGAAGATGAACCTTACGACCTATTCATAGCCCGCATCAAAAAGAACCCATTAGCTGTGAAAGTGAAGTTGAACGACCTAACGGATAATATGGATATTCGGCGGTTGGCCTATATCTCTGACAAAGATGTGAAGAGGTTGAAAAAATATCTTAGAGCTTACAAACAGCTTACTAACACAGCGACTTATTCTATAGAGGCTTGCAGACAAGAGTACCCCAATGCTTATATGCCGTGGACTAAAGAAGATGACGAGCAGCTAGAACAACTGTTTTGCGAAGGGAAAAGTATCGGAGAGTTATCGGAGGTTTTCCAACGTAAGAAAGGAGCAATAGAATCACGCATCAAGAAACTAGAATTAAGAGAAAAGTATAATTAAAAAATAGAGAGTACGAAAAATAGCACGATAATATTTTCCTAAAAACATCTTTGTTATTCATAATAAAGTAATTAACTTTGTATTATCGCAACAGCTGTTACAGCAACCGCTGTTGCGATAATAACAAATAAGCAAATTTCATGAAGTTCTACAACCGAGAAAAGGAGTTGGCCACCCTACGAGATATTGAGGCAAGCTCTAAAGATATGGCCCAAATGACGGTAATGGTGGGACGCAGGCGCGTTGGCAAAACCACTCTACTAAAACGTGCTTTCGAGAAGAGCACAACCCTTTATTTCTTTGTAGCAAAAAAAAATGAAGTGCTTCTTTGCGAAGAGTTTGTACGCCAAGTGGAAGATACTTTATCTGTATATTTAGGACGATTTCAGAGCTTTGCAGAGTTATTTAAAGCGTTAATGATGCTCTCTAGAGAACGAACGTTTACACTTATCATTGACGAGTTTCAAGAGTTCAACAGCCTCAACAAGTCTGTTTTCAGCGATATGCAGAATATTTGGGATTCGTTTAAAGAAAGAAGTCGCATAAATCTTATTCTCTGCGGCTCTATATATTCGATGATGAAACGTATCTTCGAAAACTCCAAAGAACCACTATTCGGGCGAGCTACATCAAGATTGATTATCAGACCTTTCAACATTGCTACCATCAAAGAGATTTTAGCGGATTACAATGCAGGCTATTCTCCCGAAGATTTGTTGGCGTTCTACATGGCAACTGGTGGTGTGGCAAAATATATTGAACAACTGGTACAAGCTAAAGCTTTTACTAAAAGACGTATTCTGGATAATCTATTCAAAGAGAATTCATACTTCTTGGATGAAGGACGAGATGTATTGATTGATGAATTTGGAAAGGATTATGGCAATTATTTTTCTATCCTTTCGCTTATCGCCTCTTCTAAAACTGAACGCAGCGAGATAGAGAGTATTCTAGAGATGCCAGTAGGCGGTTATCTGGACAAACTTGAAAAAGAGTACAATATCATCAAGCGAGTACGTCCTTTTGGCGCTAAAGAGGGAAGTCGTGCTAATAAGTACCTTATAGAAGATAATTTCTTGAATCTTTGGTTTCGCTTTATATATAAGTTTCGCAGTGCGGTAGAAATTGGCAATCTGGACTATGTACGAACAATTGTTGAACGAGATTATGAAGTGTACAGCGGCATCGTTCTCGAAAAATATTTCAAAGCAAAGATGATCGACTCCAAAGAATTCTCGGACATACAAGGTTACTGGAACAGCAAAGGTGAAGATGAAATAGATATAGTTGCTGTAAACGATTTTGAAAAGCGTCTTTTGTTTTGCGAAGTAAAACGCAATCCGAAGAAAATCAGACTCGCATTGTTAGAGAAAAAAGCGAAGGAGGTGGTAAAACGATTCTCTTCATATAGTATAGTATACAGCGGTTTATCGCTAGACGATATGTAGAATGAGGCTTTAGCCTAGTAATATTTAAAAAACCTCTTCCTAAATCCTCCACAAAAAGGAGGATAAGGAAGAGGTTTTATGCTAATCAGAAAAAAGAACGTTTTAACTTATAACAGATTAGTTGTGGTATGTCAGTTTACCCACTGCTGTCACAGCGTCCGACTCAACAACTAGTCCTTTAGTGGCAGTTGCCGTGATTGGGTCTACTTCGTAAATAGCTGGTTGATCAGCATCTGTAGTAGCTATAGATACATAGATTTTGCCATCTTCTGAGTGAGGTGCAGTGCCGAAGCCAGACAACACATCTGCCGAAGGGATGCCACTTACATAAGTCAATTTTTGTGTCGATCCTTTGAATACGGCTAACTCTGTAGCTACGAAGCCTGTTTCGGTAAGAGGTCTATCATACATCAACATCAAGAAGTAGTCATCTGCAATGTGCCAACAACGTAGGAACGATTTACCATTAGTTTGTGCCTCAAGGTTGCAATAGTAATCTGCATCGAAATCTTCAGTTCCCGATTTGATACGAACCACACCGGCAGGTAAAGTAGTTTGTTGCACTTCGGCTGTCATTGTCTTAGCGTAGCTAGGCGAGAACACATAGATATCACCATTATCGGCTGCCCAGATAGACTGATAGTATTGAGAACGGTAACGACCGCTAGCGTAGCTAATTTTATCAGTCTTAATCAATTTAGGCGAAGTAAAATCGATATTATCATAGATAGCGATCCATGCTTCGTTAGGGTGCTGTGTCCACTGCAATTCGCCTTCTACGTAAGCGCTACTTGAAGTACCACCCGATTCTGTTTTCACCAACTCAGGGTAAACCACATACGCACCATCGTTAGCTTTCACACCATATTGGCTCAAACCCATTGGGATAGGCGCCGTAAACACTTTACCACTTCTTTGTACATAACCAGAAAGAGTGACATACTCACCGTTTCCTAGGTAGTTTTCCGAAAAAATAGTCTGGCTGTTGGTGCGCATATTTTCAGACTCTACATCAAGATAAGAGAAAAGGAATCCTTTTGGCAAATAGCCGTTCTCATCAGCATAAGAGCTGCCCAAATCGCCTGTAGACGAGGTAATGATGTAGTTGTTGTAAATACCAAATGACGTGAATCGTGGAATCTCGTAGCTATAGTCGCGCTCTTCAATAGTTCCGTTTTGCGACATCTCGTAAGAAGAAGACAAACCGGCATTGCCCTGATTGTATACCAAACGGTAAAGGTATTTATCTTGATAATAGATCCATGTAGTACCAAGATCGGTTACTTTACCGGCATTATTTGCCGAGATGGTTCCACTGTTTAGTGCGTCGCTTTTCAACAATTTATTGGCTTCGCCCAATGTGGCAGCTACTACGAATGAGCTTTGGCTACCGTCTACATTTTCTCCACCATTATTGTTCACATAGTCTTCGCTACATGCTGTCATTAAGCCCATGAAACTTAATCCTAAAAGTCCTAAGTGTAATTTTCTTTTCATTTCTATTTTAATTTTATTATTTAGTTTTTACTGCCAAAGTATACTCGTACTTTGCCATAGAATGCTCTACCTGCTTTTTGCAAGCTAAAGTTGTCGTACAACTTTTCGTTGGTAAAATTCTGGCACTCCAATGAGAAGTTATATCTGTTGTTTTTAACACCATAAGAGAGCGTCAAGTTGTGTGAAAACTGCGTAGGCACCACAAACTCCGAATCGTTACCCAATACCTCTGAGTAGAGAGGGAAGTTGTGCATATAGTTATTATCATAAGTCAACGTCAGTTTGTTACCTTTACCTCCTAAGTTGTTCCAGAAGAAGGAAGCAAACATATTGGCAAACTGATAAGGTATGTTGGGGATACGTGCTTTGTAAGTCAAACTTCCTTGCTCCGTACCAGTTACTGTTTCTACATTATCACGAATATTCATCAAGGTAAAATTACCTCCTAAACTCAACCAGTTCGAATAGTTATAGTTAGCAGAGATGTTGCAACCTAGCGTCTTCACCTTTCCGTGGTTGATATAGGTAGCACCATATTTACCACCACTAAGGCTAGTGATATTACGTTGGATATAATCTTTAGTATTGCGATACACAAAACCTGTTTCAAGATAGAGCGCATGCTTACCAAAACTCTTAGTATAGCTTAGACTCAAATTGAGGTTATCGCTATTTTCGGGTTTCAAAGAAATATCTCCCGACTCCAAGTCTTCATCTCCAAACATCTCATCATTTGTAGGTAGACGATAGGCCTTCTCGTACGAAAATTTACCTTGCAGACCTTTAGCGATAAAGTAAGTACCTGCAACACCATAGCCCATAGCATCTACACTCTTAGAGGTGCGTACATAGTTGTCTAGCGCAGTAGAGGTTGCAATAGGGCCGGAGATATCCTGCTTGTAATACTTACCAAATACTGACATATTCCATTTATCCGAAGGCATCAAGCGGTAAGACAAACCACTTATATTCTTTCTTGTCTCCTTTGCAATGGCATTTGCCGGCGAATCCGAATCGACCAACAAAGAGCGATTATCGCGGTGGAAGATGTTCATTACATGATTGAATGTAATGCTTTGTTTTGGAGAGATACGATAGGTGGCTGTTGCTGTTCCGTTCCAGTTTGAGTTGTTCGACTCAGTGTGCTGAAAAGACTGCTCGCCCGGCAAACGAAGCTCTCTTTTATCGCCACGCCAGTTGTATTCATAAGAAGCCGTATCTACATTCTGCGTGATGTTCTTATTATAGTTTAGGGTAATCGACAAGTCTAAACCTTTTAGAATCAAGTCGCGTTTGCTATACTCCAACGAAGGCATCAGCGAATATCCCTTACGGTGTTTTTCACCAAAAACCACCTCTTGTCTAACTCCCGTTTGTATCTCTTTATACATATTAGACCAAGTGAAACCAAACATCAATCGGTCGGCCCAGCTTTTGTCTAGTATACCTATTTTACCCACTACCGCTTCGTTGTGATAGGTATCATTAAAACGCTTCACACGCTCTATCAGTCGCTTGTTGATAGCACCTGTAGTGAAGTCTTTAACAGGAGTATCTACATAGTAATCGTTATCAGAATAGTTTTGGAAAGCTTTGATTTCATAGGCTAAACCATTGTTAAACGTCTGCCCAAAGCTTATATTAGAGCGGTGTGTATTGAAAGATCCATAAGAGTACGAAGCATCAAGGAACCAGCGGTTCTGGTTTTTCTTTGTCACAACATTGATAACACCACCAATAGCATCTGTGCCGAAACCTACGGGTACTACCCCTTTGTAAATCTCAATGCGTTCGGCATAGTTCACCGGAATGTTGTTCAAGCTAAAAGAGCTACCTACACCTTCTTGAGGCACGCCATCAATAAATACTTTGATATGTTTTCCATTGAAACCATCCATCGTGAGCTGCATATCCGAACCTACTCCACCCGATTCGCGGATTTTCATCCCGGGGGCTTGAGCCAAGGCTTCACTAAGGCTGCTAGTAGAGTTTTGAAGAGCTTTAGCATCGATAGCAATAGCGTTATAGGCCGATCTGTTTAGGCGGCTCACATTGCTTGCCACCACCACAACTTCATCTAGTTGCTCCGACTGTGGTTCGATAATGAAATTCTCTTTAATCTTAGCACCTTTGGTCAACCTAATTTCTTTCTCAACTGTATTATAGCCCAGCACAGAAACAACCAAGGTGTATTTTCCTTCGGGTGCAGCCAACTCATAAATACCTTTTTCGTTGGTTACAGCACCAAAAGAAGTACCTTTTAGTTGAATGGTGGCGTATTCGATAATCTCTTTTTCAGAAGATATAACTTTACCAAAAATAGAACCTCGTTTACTTTCCGCACAAATTATTAGAGAGAAGCATAGAAGAAAAGATAGAATAGATAATCTTTTGAAATTTCGTGTATCCAATTTGATATAATATTAATAACGATTTATGTATCTTGCTCTGTGGTTTTAGAGCCACAGCACTGTTGTTTAAATTTACAATGCAAAATTCGCTATTAATAAGATGATATGAAATCGCCTTTTGTAGGTATTTGGAGGATAAGGAAGTACCCATCTATGGCAATTTATGGGTACTTCGGCAGAAATTAATAGATTTAGGGATGAAAAACGGTGTGAGAAAAAAGTAGCTATTACCTATTATCGGGTACCCAAATAAAGGAAAAACATACCAATTAAAATGAGGGCCAAATCGATGGCTTTGCTGCGCAGATTCTTCTCGCGAAACACCATTGCACCAAAGATAAAAGAGACAATAACACTAGAGCGGCGCACCATAGAAACGATGGAGATCATTGAGTCTTCGTAGCTCAACGCATAGAAGTAGGCAAAATCGGCTGCCGACAGAAAGATGGAGATCAGTATGATGCTCCATTCCCAACGAAAAGGGGTAGTAGTTTTGCGCTTAGGCCACCACAACAAGGCGATGATAGGGCCCATAATAAAAACTTGATAGACATTGTACCACGACTGCACCAACATAGGGGGCAATTGCTTCATCAAGAACTTGTCGTACAAACCGCTGATGGCTCCCATTATGGCTGCCAACACAATGAAAAAGATCCACTTGTTATTACCAAAATCGATCCCTTCCTTCTTGCCCGAACGACTCAGTAAGAAGAAGGATCCGATGGCTAACAACACACCTATCCATTGGTAGAGATTGAGCCTCTCGCCAAAAATCAGCATAGCACCAACTAGTACCATCACTGGCCGTGTGGCATTAATAGGACCTACTATGGTGATGGGTAAGTGCTTCATACCAAAATAGCCAAATATCCAAGACGATAACACAATGAAGGATTTGAGAAGGACAAACTTGTGTACCTCCCACCCTGCTTGTGGCACGTCGAAGATGGTTCCACCCAAAGTATCGGGACTAAATACTCCCAATAGTATAAAAGGCAGGAAGATGATGCTCGAGAAGAGTGTATTGAAAAATAGAACGGGCAGCACGGCATTGTCGCGCAACGCTTTCTTTTTGAATACATCGTAGAATCCCAGCAAGACTGCCGAGGTGAAAGCCAACATTAACCACATAATGGATAGAGTTTTATCGAGTTATTATCATTTATCTAAAAAGAGGGTTTCAGGGTAGGATACATCTACCAAAAACAGCGCATTGGCGGGAGCTGATGAGCCGGCTTTGCAACGATCCATGCTTTCGATGACTTGACGGAACTGTGCAACAGTCATCTTATGGCGTCCTACCTCTAATAAGGTACCTACTACAGCACGCACCATATTGCGCAAGAAGCGATCGGCTTGAATGGTAAACACCCAAGTGTTTGCATCTTGCTGCACCCAGTTGGCTTGCATTATCTTGCAGTTGTTGGTTTTTACGTCGGTATGCAGTTTGCTAAAGCTGGTAAAATCGGTATAGTCGAAAAGTGTTTGTGCTGCCTCTTCCATAAGCGCATAGTCTAACTCGTTAAAAACTCTACAGCAATACTGACGATTGAAAGGAGACTTTACAGCGGTGACATAATATTTATAGGTACGCGAGGTGGCATCAAATCGAGCATGAGCCTCGGGCACTACCGGACGTATCTTATAGATAGAGATATCGCGTGGTAAAAAGCGGTTGAGCTTGTAGGCCAACTGAACACAATCGACCTCTCCATCGAAATCGAAGTGGGCTATCATCAACGTGGCATGAACTCCTGTATCGGTACGTCCTGCCCCTGTCACCGTCAACTCTTGCTGACAGATGGTGGAGAGTGCCTTATTCAATTCGGCTTGCACACTGTTTCTGTCGGGTTGCACCTGCCAACCGTGATAGTTGGTGCCATCGTAGGCCAAGTATATGAAATATCTATTCACCTTATCTTTTTTTACTATAAATCGCTGCAAAGTTACTACTTTATATGCGATAGATTTTTATTCCAATAGCTAAAAATCTATCTTTGTACACCATATTGCTACAGCAGAATGATGAAATTTCTTAAAACCACCGGCACTACTATTTTGTTTCTTGCTCTTCTTGTCTGCACCGGATGCAGCAAAAAGGAGGAGCTTCCTCAACGCCCCGAAACTCCTCGACGAGTGCGAGGGGTAGTCAGTATTCCACGCACATTTAATGATTTGCAAGATAAGCATATCAGTGCTGCTAAGCGATGGGGGGTGCCACCTATTAACGACCGAAAGGATGCAGAGCAACATACTAAGGAGCTTCATTGCATCGAAAACAACCCACTCTATCATGTGGATAAGCTGACCCACTCTGTGCCCTACTTGGTGCCACGAGCGGACGCACTATTGACAAAGATTGCGACTAACTTCAACGACTCGCTCAATGCGAAGTGGCTGCATCCACACCAGCTCATAGTGACCTCGGTGCTACGCACAAAGGACGATATCAAGAGACTAAAAAGAGGTAATGGCAATGCCACTGCCAACTCGGCTCATCTCTATGGCACCACCTTCGACATTAGCTGGATGAGATTCAAACAACTTGACAAAAAGGGGGAATACGAAACACTCAACACTAGTGATGAATTATTGAAAAACGTGCTTGTGGAAGTGCTACGCGACTTACAGAAAGAGGGACTGTGCTATGTAAAATTCGAAAAGAATCAAGCTTGTTTTCACATTACATCGCGTTGATAGCTACACTATTTTATTTGAAATAAGCGCATAAGTCTAAGAACGTTTCACTAAATTTGCCGATATTTTTTCTTTAAAACCTTTACATGATAGAAAAACTAATTGTTTTAGAAGATATTGACCCTGTCATATTCTTTGGCGTAAACAACTGCAACTTCCAACTAATTAAGGTGCTCTACCCTAAATTGCGCATCGTGGCTCGCGGTAATGTAATTAAAGTACTTGGCGACGAAGAGGAGATGTGTGCCTTTGAGGAGAACATCCTAAAATTGGAAAAGTATTGCGCCCAATACAACTCGCTCAACGAGGAGGTGATTGTTGACATTGTTAAAGGCAACAGTCCCAAAGAAGATAAATCGGGGAATGTCATCGTGTTTAGCGTGACGGGGAAACCCATCATACCTCGTAGCGACAACCAACTAAAGCTTGTCGAGGCTTTCAACAAAAACGATATGCTATTTGCCATTGGCCCTGCGGGGTCGGGTAAAACCTATACAGCCATTGCACTTGCTGTGCGTGCGCTGAAAAATAAGGAGATCAAAAAGATTATTCTAAGTCGTCCTGCTGTTGAAGCCGGCGAAAAACTGGGCTTCCTACCCGGCGACATGAAGGAGAAAATCGATCCTTATTTACAACCTCTCTACGATGCTCTCCAAGATATGATTCCTGCAGCCAAGCTGAAGGAGTACATGGAGCTCAATATAATCCAAATTGCCCCTCTTGCCTTTATGCGCGGTCGCACACTGAATGATGCAGTGGTGATTCTAGACGAAGCGCAAAACACCACTACCCAACAAATTAAGATGTTCCTAACCCGTATGGGGATGAATACGAAGATGATCGTGACAGGCGATATGACTCAAATCGACCTTCCTGCATCAACCACTTCGGGATTGGTGCAAGCCATGCATATTTTGAAAGGTGTAAAGGGTATCAGCTTTATCGAACTAAACAAGAAAGACATTGTGCGTCACAAACTAGTGACTCGCGTGGTAGATGCCTATGAAAAGTTTGATAAGCAGAAAAAGGAGGAACGCGAACAGCGCAAAGCTGAAGCCCAAGCCGAAACTAAGAATTAGAGTTTTTCACTAAATAGAAAAGAGATTAATTACAAGATGAAAGCATTAACAAGAACAGATTTTAATTTCCCCGGACAAAAGGGAGTGTATCATGGTAAAGTACGCGATGTGTATAACATCCTTGACGAGAAGCTTGTGATGGTGGCTACAGACCGCATCTCGGCATTCGACGTAGTATTGCCCGAAGGTATCCCTTACAAGGGTCAAATGTTGAACCAAATTGCTGCCAAATTCTTGGACGCTACAGCTGATATCTGCCCTAACTGGAAGCTTGCTACCCCAGATCCAATGGTAACTGTGGGTGTACGCTGCGAAGGCTTTGCTGTAGAGATGATTGTTCGTGGCTATTTGTGTGGTAGCGCTTGGCGTGCCTACAAAAATGGTAATCGCGAAATCTGTGGTGTGAAATTACCTGAAGGTATGCGCGAAAACGAGCGTTTCCCTGAACCAATTATCACCCCTACTACTAAAGCAGAAATGGGACTTCACGACGAAGATATCTCTAAAGAGGAGATCTTAGCACAAGGTCTAGCTACTCCAGAAGAGTATGCCACTTTGGAGAAGTACACTTTGGCACTATTCAACCGTGGTTCGGAGATTGCTGCTGAACGTGGTTTGATTCTTGTTGATACTAAATATGAATTTGGTAAGCACAATGGTGAGATCTTCTTGATGGACGAGATTCACACTCCCGACTCAAGCCGCTACTTCTATAGCGATGGCTACCAAGAACGTTTCGAAAAAGGCGAAGCTCAAAAACAACTCTCTAAGGAGTTTGTACGCGAGTGGCTGATGGAAAATGGTTTCCAAGGCAAAGAGGGTCAAACTGTACCCGAAATGACTCCAGAAATCGTGAACAGCATCAGCGAACGCTACATTGAACTTTTCGAAAACATCACCGGCGAGAAGTTTGTACGCGAAGATACAAGCAACATCGCTGAGCGTATGGAAAAGAATGTAACTGAATATTTGACTAAATAATAGTAGATGAACTACCCACAAGAACACATCAAACCCTATAACAGTGACGGCGAAAAGCGTGTACAGGTGGAACAGATGTTTGACAACATTGCCCCTGCCTACGACAAACTGAACCACACGCTCTCGCTTGGTATCGACAAGAGCTGGCGCAAGAAAGCCATTAAATGGTTGCGCCCTTATGCGCCCAAGCAGATGATGGATGTGGCAACAGGCACAGGCGACTTCGCTATTTTGGCTTGCAAGATGTTGCAGCCCGATGAACTGATAGGGACAGACATCTCGGAAGGGATGATGAATGTGGGTAGACAAAAGGTTAAAACAGAGGGGTTGGAGCAGCAAATTTCGTTTGCACGCGAGGACTGTACCAACCTCTCTTTTTCTAACGATAGATTCGATGCTGTGACAGTGGCCTTTGGCATTCGCAACTTTGCGGATCTTGACAAGGGGCTTTCTGAAATGTGTCGAGTGATACGCCCGGGTGGGCATCTCGTAATTCTAGAGTTGACTACTCCCGAGCAATTTCCCATGAAGCAACTCTTTGGTATCTATTCTAAAGTAGTGATACCTACACTAGGCAAACTACTTTCCAAAGACCAAAGTGCCTACACTTACTTGCCCGAAACAATTAAAGCGTTTCCTCAAGGCAAGGTGATGAAGCAAGCCTTAGAGAAGGCCGGCTTTCAGACGGTAAATTTCAAACGACTAACGTTTGGCATTTGCACGCTCTACACTGCGACTAAATAATTTTCTAATTCCCCCACATTATGAAGAAATACGGTTTAATAGGCTATCCACTAAAACATTCCTTTTCGAAAGGCTATTTCAACGAGAAATTTGCATCGGAAGGTATCGATGCTGAGTATGTGAATTTTGAGATTCCAACCATCGCGTTATTTAAAGATGTGATAGCCAACAATCCTGATCTATGCGGTCTTAACGTTACTATCCCCTATAAGGAAAAGGTTATCCCTTATCTGGACGGGCTGAGCAACAATGCTCAAAACATCGGTGCGGTTAATGTTATCCGCATTGAGCGCCCCAAAAAAGGGCAAGTCAAACTAATTGGCGATAACTCTGATATTATCGGCTTCATGGAGTCTATAAAGCCTCTACTATTGCCACACCACAAAAAGGCGTTGATTCTTGGAACGGGTGGAGCTTCAAAAGCGGTGTACCACGGACTGAGAAATCTGGGCGTGGAGGGTGTGTATGTTTCGCGCACAGCCAAAGAGGGCCAACTCACCTATAAAGATTTAACCGAAGAGGTGATGAAAGAATACACAGTGATCGTAAACTGTACTCCTGTTGGCATGTATCCTCATGTTGACGAGTGCCCCGACATCCCTTATCAATGGATCACATCGGAACATCTACTATACGATTTGCTTTACAACCCCAATACTACCCTGTTTATGAAGAAGGGGGAAGCACAGGGTGCCGTAACAAAAAATGGACTTGAAATGTTGCTGCTACAGGCCTTTGCTGCTTGGGAGATGTGGCAACGATAAGATAGAATCATTCAAATTCAAACATAAATACCACACTACCCTATGGAACAGAAGAAAAAAAGAAGACTAGTATGGTGGCTAGTAACAATCATTATTCTATTGTTTGCCATTGTTATTGGCGGAGGACTGTACCTTTTACGATTTGCCTTACAGCCGTATGGCAAATTGGGCAAAAAGGAAGCGTCATCCATGGAATGGGCGTTTAAAAACTATCCGTTTTTGGAACCTTGGGTAGATAGTCTAAATCAAGTTGGTGCATTACGAGATACTTTCATCAACAATCCCGAAGGATTGCGTATGCATGCTCTATTCATAGAAGCAGCCGAACCGACAAAAAAGACTGCTGTAATAGTACATGGGTATACTGATGAAGCGATACGAATGTTGCCTATCGGCTATCTATATAATAAAGATTTAGGCTATAACGTGTTGTTACCCGATTTGCATTACCATGGCAAAAGTGATGGCGAGGCTATACAGATGGGCTGGAAAGATAGATTGGATGTGATGCAGTGGATGCATGTGGCCAACGAACTATTTGGCGACAGTACACAAATGGCTGTACATGGCATTTCAATGGGAGGTGCCACTACTATGATGGTATCGGGTATGGAACAACCTTACTTCACAAAGTGTTTTGTAGAAGATTGTGGTTATATCAGCGTGTGGGATCAGTTTAGCTACCAGCTGAACAGAGATTTCCATCTTCCAAACTTCCCCCTACTCTATACGGCTAGCGCACTGTGCGAGCTAAAATATGGGTGGAACTTTAAAGAGGCTTCTTCTTTGAAACAAGTTGAAAAGTCTCAGTTACCGATGTTTTTCATTCATGGTGCCGAAGACTCGTATGTGCCTACTTGGAACGTATATCCTTTATACGAGGCCAAATCGGAGCCAAAAGAGATTTGGGTAGTACCAGGAGCCCAACATGCCGACTCCTATCGTAATAATAAGGAAGAATATACTCGCCGTGTGGGTGAGTTTGTTGGTAAATATATTAATTAATGAATCAAATGAAACGTTATCTACTTTGCTGTCTCACACTACTCCTTTTTTCTTTGCAGAGTTTTGCAAACGAAAGGGTGTACACTGTTGATAATATACCTAAAGTGCGGTTGCAGAACAAAACAAAATATGTATGCGACCCCACAAACATATTGTCGGTCGCAGCTACTGACAGCATCGACCGTATGCTCTATAATCTAGAACAAAAGACGGGCATCGAGATTGCTCCTGTTATAGTGCCTTCCATTGGTACAGTGGAGTGTTATGACTTCAGCCACAAGCTACTCAACGAATGGGGTGTGGGCAAAAAGGAGAAAAACAATGGATTGGTGATTTTACTAGTTACCGACCAACGTTGCGTGCAATTCTATACCGGTTTTGGCCTTGAGGGTGATTTACCTGATGCCATCTGCAAACGTATCCAAACTAAATACATGATTCCTTATCTGAAAAATGGGGATTGGAGTAAAGGTATGGTCGAAGGGGTATATGCGGTGACTCAACAGCTATCGGGCGTAGAGGCTGTGCCCAGTCAAGAAGAGGACGATGATGCCATAGCGGGACTAATCAGCATCTTTGCTATTATGTTTGGTGCCATGGCCATAGCCTTCTTTGCTGCTCGACAACAATCACGCTGCCCTAACTGCAAAAAGTTTGGGCTACAACGCACAGGCACACGTCTTATCTCTAAACACCATGGAGTAAAAACAGAAGAAGTGACCTATACCTGCCGCTACTGTGGCAACAAAGTAAATCGCACTCACCAAAGTCATGACAACCACTACAGAGGTGGTGGTCGCGGAGGTGGCCCTATCATCGGAGGCGGCTTCGGTGGTTTTGGAGGCGGACGCGGAGGCGGTGGCTTTAGCGGAGGCAGCTTCGGTGGCGGATCGGGCGGAGGCGGTGGCGCCGGTAGCCGATTCTAAAAAGTAGAAATTCGAACATCAATAAACATAGTAACAAATGAAGAGAACTTTAATTATTACCCTTTGCGTGGTGGTAGCTGTTATCGTTGGTGCCATTTGGTTCATCATCAGCGCACGCAACACGCTTATCGCAATGGAAGAGAATGTAAATGGCAGCTGGGCGAATGTGGAAACTCAATACCAACGCCGCTCTGATCTTATCCCTAACTTAGTAAATACCGTAAAAGGTTATGCCTCACACGAAAGTGAAACTCTGGAAAATGTAATTGCTGCACGTAGCCGCGCCACGCAGATCACAGTTAATCCGGACGACTTGACTCCTGCAAAACTAGAAGCTTACCAAAAGGCACAAGGCGAAGTAGGTGCTGCACTTGGCCGACTGCTTGCTATCTCAGAGAGCTACCCTGACTTAAAGGCCAACCAAAACTTTATGGAACTTCAAGCACAGTTGGAGGGCACGGAAAACCGTATAAATGAAGCTAGAAGATTGTTCAATAATACTGCAAAGACTTATAATACTAAGATTCGTCAGTTCCCTTACAGCATGTTTGGGTTCGAAAGACGTCCTTACTTTGAGGCTGCCGCAGGTGCAGAACAAGCTCCACAAGTACAGTTCTAACTGTTCAACTGCTGGTTAAGGACTGTTTAAGTACAGTTAGATATACATCTCATATTTTGCGATTTTTGTAAGGTCGCAAAGTATGAGATGTTTCATTATAGAGACATTTATTTTCTTATCTACTGAATTATAAGTAATTTTGCACTCGAATTCTAAAAAATTTCAACTTCTCATGAGTAATCAACGATACATGATGCGAGGCGTAAGTGCTTCGAAAGAAGATGTGCACAACGCCATCAAGAACATTGACAAAGGTATTTTTCCAAAGGCTTTCTGCAAGATTATTCCTGATATTTTGGGCGGTGACCCTGAATATTGCAATATTATGCATGCCGATGGAGCTGGTACAAAATCTTCTCTAGCTTACTTGTACTGGAAAGAAACAGGCGATCTATCTGTTTGGAAAGGTATTGCACAAGATGCTTTAATCATGAATATCGATGATTTGCTTTGCGTAGGTGCTATCGATAATATCTTGGTTTCATCAACTATCGGTCGTAACAAGCTACTAATCCCTGGCGAAGTAATCTCTGCTATCATCAATGGTACTGACGAATTGCTCAACGAACTTCGCGAAATGGGTGTAGGTGTTTATGCTACTGGTGGCGAGACTGCTGATGTAGGCGACTTAGTGCGTACTATCATCGTAGATAGCACTGTGACTTGCCGCATGAAGCGTTCGGACGTTATCGACAATGCCAACATCCGCCCAGGCGACGTGATTGTAGGTCTTGCATCGTATGGCCAAGCTACCTACGAGAAAGAGTACAATGGCGGTATGGGAAGCAATGGTTTGACTAGTGCACGCCATGATGTGTTCGCTAAATACCTTGCCGAAAAATATAAAGAAAGCTACGATGCGGGTGTTCCCGAAGAGTTGGTTTATTCGGGTGGTTTGAAGCTAACTGACGAGGTAGAAGATTCACCACTTGATGCTGGTAAACTTGTTCTCTCTCCTACTCGTACTTATGCTCCGGTAGTAAAAAAACTATTGGATGCACTTCGCCCTGAGATTCATGGTATGGTACACTGCTCGGGTGGCGCTCAAACCAAAGTGTTACATTTTGTGGATGATGTACGTATTATCAAAGACAATCTCTTCCCCGTTCCTCCTCTTTTCAAGACTATTCACGAACAAAGTGGTACTGACTGGGCAGAAATGTACAAGGTGTTCAACATGGGACATCGCCTTGAAGTTTACTTATCTCCAGAACATGCAGCCGAAGTAATTGCCATCAGCGAAAGCTTTGGTATCCCTGCACAAATTGTGGGAAGAGTTGAAGAAAGTGTACAAAAAGAGTTAATAATCAAAAGCGAATTCGGCGAATTCCGATATTAATGAAAAAGTTTTTGTTCTTACTATGTTGCTTGGCTTGTATACTAGCCACAATTTATTTGGGCTACTCTTTTTGGCACTCCTACGAAAGCGGTAACCCAGCTTTTAGCACAGCTGTGCGAGGAGCTCTAACTGTTGGTTGGGTAATTCTTACCAAGAGAGTAATAACCAAGAAAGATAGATGGATTCAAAAAACCTTTAATTAGATGGCTGATAACAATAATATATTAGACAAACTAGAAGGACTAGTGTCGCGCTTCGAAGAGATTTCGACGCTGATTACTGACCCTTCGGTCATAGCCGACCAAAAGCGCTATGTGAAACTGACTAAGGAATACAAGGAACTAGACGACTTGATGAATGCTCGCAAAGAGTACATCCAACTAGAAGCCAATATTGCCGAAGCAAAGGAAATTCTCGCTACCGAGCAAGATGCGGAGATGCGCGAGATGGCAAAAGAGGAGCTTGACAGTAGTCAAGACCGCCTTCCTGTTCTAGAAGAAGAGATCAAATTGATGTTAGTTCCACAAGACCCTCAAGATGGACGTAATGCTATTCTTGAAATCCGTGGTGGTGCAGGTGGCGACGAAGCTGCTATCTTTGCTGGTGACCTTTTCCGCATGTACACCAAGTATTGCGAATCAAAGGGCTGGAAGATGGAAGTATCGAGTGTAAACGAAGGTACATCGGGCGGTTTCAAGGAAATCGTTTGCAGTGTTACGGGCGACAACGTTTATGGCATCATGAAATATGAATCGGGCGTGCACCGTGTTCAACGCGTGCCTGCTACCGAAACTCAAGGTCGTGTACACACATCGGCTGCATCAGTAGCTGTACTTCCCGAAGCGGAACCTTTTGATGTAGAAATCAACGAGGGCGAAATTAAATGGGATACCTTCCGAAGTGGTGGTGCCGGTGGTCAGAACGTAAATAAAGTTGAGTCGGGTGTGCGTCTTCGCTATATGTGGAAGAACCCAAATACAGGTATCTCTGAAGAGATCTTGATTGAGTGTACCGAAACACGCGACCAGCCTAAGAATAAAGAGCGCGCTTTGGCTCGTCTTCGTACGTTTATCTACGACAAGGAACATCAAAAATACATTGATGATATTGCATCGAAACGTAAAACGATGGTTTCTACAGGCGACCGTTCGGCTAAGATCCGTACGTACAACTACCCACAAGGACGTATCACCGATCACCGCATTAACTATACAATATATAATCTTTCTGCCTTTATGGATGGCGATATTCAAGACTGCATCGACAAGCTAACAGTAGCAGAAAATGCAGAACGTCTGAAAGAAAGCGAATTATAATCATTAAATACATATAGCGATATGAACAAACTAGAGCTATTCGAAAATATCAAACGCAAGAAGTCATTTCTTTGCGTTGGACTAGATACTGATATCAAGAAGATTCCTGAGCACCTTTTGCGTGAGGAAGATCCAATTTTTGCATTCAACAAGGCTATCATTGATGCTACAGCTGACTATTGCATCGCCTATAAGCCTAACTTGGCATTCTACGAAAGTATGGGTGTAAGCGGATGGATTGCTTTCGAGAAGACAGTGAACTATATCAAGACCAATTACCCCGATCAGTTTATCATTGCTGATGCTAAACGTGGTGACATTGGTAACACATCGTCTATGTATGCTCGCACCTTCTTCGACGAACTAGACATCGACTCGGTGACTGTTGCGCCATATATGGGTGAAGATAGTGTGACTCCTTTCCTTGAATACAAAGGCAAATGGGTAATCTTGCTAGCTTTGACAAGCAACAAAGGTTCGCAAGACTTCCAAATGACCGAAGACACTAACGGCGAACGCTTGTTCGAAAAGGTACTTCGCAAATCTCAGGAATGGGGTAATCTAGACAACATGATGTATGTGGTAGGTGCTACTCAAGGACGTGCCTTCGAAGAGATTCGTAAGATTGTTCCTAACCATTTCCTATTGGTTCCTGGAGTAGGCGCACAAGGTGGTTCGTTGACAGAAGTATGCAAGTATGGCATGAACAGCACTTGCGGTTTGATTGTGAACTCATCACGTGCCATCATCTATGCTGATAAAACTGAAAAGTTTGCCGAAGTAGCTCGCGAAGAGGCTCGCAAGGTACAAGCAGAAATGGAAGAAGAGCTAAAAGCAATTCTATAACAACTGCCTATGTCACAAGCTAGGAAGATCATAAACGATCCGGTCTTCGGATTTATAAACATACCGAAAGGAATGCTTTACGATATTGTAAAGCATCCTTTTATGCAACGCCTAACACGCATCAAGCAGATGGGCATAGCTTCGGTGGTCTACCCTGGCGCACAACACACCCGTTTTCAACACTCATTGGGTGCTTTTCATTTGATGAGCGAAGCTATCGTTCAGTTAACTACTAAAGGACAATTTATATTCGATAGCGAAGCAGAAGCTGTAAAGGCCGCTATCCTGCTTCACGACATCGGCCATGGCCCATTCTCACATGTTCTCGAGAACACTTTGGTAAGTGGCGTTTCGCATGAAGAGATTTCATTGATGTTGATGGAGCAGATGAATAAAGAGATGAAGGGGCAGCTCAGCCTCGCCATTCAAATATTCAAAGATCAATATCCTAAACGGTTCTTGCACCAGCTGGTCAGTGGCCAACTAGACATGGATCGTATGGACTATCTGCGCCGCGACAGTTTCTATACCGGTGTACATGAAGGTAATATTGGGTCGGCACGAATCATCAAAATGCTCGATGTAGCAGACGACCGCCTAGTAGTGGAGTCCAAAGGAATCTATTCGATAGAAAACTTCCTAACAGCGCGTCGATTGATGTATTGGCAAGTTTACCTACACAAGACATCTGTGGCCTACGAACAACTACTTCTCAACACCCTTTTGCGCGCTAAGCAACTAGCACGACGTGGCGTTGAGATTTTCGCTTCACCAGCTCTTCACTACTTCCTCTATCATGATATAGATAAAGAGAGGTTTATTAACGATCCTGCTTGCTTAGAGAATTTTACATTACTAGACGACAATGATATATGGACATCTCTAAAGGTCTGGTGTAAACATTCTGACAAGGTTTTATCTATCTTGAGTAATGGAATGGTCAATAGAAACATCTTCAAAGTTGAAATTTCTAGTCAACCTATAAGCCTAGAACGAAAAAATAATCTAATTTTGCAGATTGGTCGGGAACTAGATATATCGGAAGAGGAAGCCTCTTACTTTGTTTCGACCTCGGATATCGAAAAAAACATGTACGAACCCGAGGATGACAGCATCGATATAATCTATAAAGACGGAAGAATAGAGAATATAGCCGAAGCATCGGATATGCTAAACATTTCATTGCTTTCTAAGAAGGTTAAGAAATTCTATCTGTGCTACTATCGTCTACCAAGCCTGCCGTAAAATTATAACTAAACACGAATGAGTTTTGAAAAAAAAAACCGTTATTTGTGTTTGAAACAGAATCGTAATAAATTAAATATATAGCTATGGAGTTTTCGGCTAAGCAAATCGCAGCATTCGTCAACGGAGAAATAGTAGGTGATGAGAATGCAACCGTACACACTTTTGCTAAAATTGAAGAGGGAATACCTGGTGCACTCTCTTTCTTGTCAAACCCTAAATATCTGCCTTTCATTTACGAGACAAAATCAACAATTGTCTTAGTAAATAAGGATTTCATTCCCGAACAAGAGGTAACAACTACGCTCATTAAAGTAGATAATGCCTATGAGAGTTTGGCTAAATTGCTAAACTTGTATGAAATGAGTAAGCCTAAAAAGACGGGAGTTCACGAGCTTGCATTTGTTTCACCATCCGCTAAAATTGGTGAGAACGTTTACATTGGCGCTTTTGCCTATGTGGGCGACAATGCTACAATTGGCGATAACACATCTATTTACCCCCACACATATATTGGCGACGGAGTTAAAATCGGCAACCAATGCATCATTTACTCTAATGTAAGTATATATCACGATTGCCGTATTGGCAACGAGTGTATTTTGCACTCGGGCGCAGTGATTGGTGCTGACGGTTTTGGTTTCGCTCCTACACCAGATGGATATGAGAAGATTCCTCAAATTGGTATCGTAATTCTTGAAGACAGAGTTGATATTGGCGCAAATGCATGCGTTGATAGAGCAACGATGGGTGCAACAATCATCCGTAAAGGTGTTAAGCTGGACAATCTTGTACAGATAGCACACAATGATGAAATTGGTGCGCATACGGTGATGGCAGCACAAACCGGTATTGCCGGTTCTACTAAAGTTGGCGAATGGTGTATGTTTGCCGGCCAAGTTGGTGTAGCAGGTCATATCACCATTGGAGACCATGTTACATTTGGTGCCCAATCGGGTGTCCCAAGTAGCGTGAAACCAAATCAAGAATTGATTGGCACTCCTCCTATGCCAATGAAACCCTATTTCAGATCTGCTTCTGTATTCCGCAAACTTCCTGATCTATCTTTTGAAGTAAGCGCACTAAGAAAGGAACTGGAAGAATTAAAACAAAAACTAAATAAGTAATCGATGCTGAAACAAAAAACTCTGAAAAACAGCTTTTCATTACAAGGTAAAGGTCTTCATACGGGACTCGATTTAGTTGTAACTTTTAATCCTGCACCCGACAATCACGGGTACAAGATACAACGTGTAGACTTAGAGGACCAACCTATAATTGATGCTGTTGCAGACAATGTTACAGAGACAACCCGCGGCACTGTACTCGAGAAAAATGGTGCAAAGGTTAGCACTATCGAACATGGGATGGCTGCACTCTATGCACTCGGTATAGACAACTGCTTGATACAAGTAAACGGTCCTGAATTTCCAATACTTGATGGTAGTGCACAATACTATGTTCAAGAGATTGAACGTGTGGGTACAGTAAATCAAGAAGCCGAAAAGGACTTTTACATTATCAAATCGAAGATAGAAGTAAGAGATGAAGCAACAGGATCATCAATTATCGTTTTGCCTGATGATAGCTTTAGCTTAAATGTTCTGATTTCTTACGACTCAGAGATAATCCCCAACCAATATGCAACTTTAGAGGACATGAAGAAGTTTAGAGATGAAATTGCGGCTAGCCGTACCTTCGTCTTTGTTCGCGAAATCGAACCTCTTCTCTCGGCTGGACTCATTAAAGGTGGCGATCTTGACAATGCAATTGTAATATACGAACGCAAAATGTCGCAAGATAGCTACGATAAATTGGCTGATGTAATGGGAGTTCCTCACATGGATGCTAGCCAATTGGGATATATCAACCATAAGCCCCTAGTCTGGGCTAACGAATGTGCACGACACAAACTGTTGGATGTTATTGGCGACTTAGCCTTGATTGGGAAACCAATTAAAGGACGTATCATTGCTACTCGTCCCGGTCACACTATAAACAACCGTTTCGCAAGACAAATGCGAAAAGAGATAAGATTGCACGAAGTGCAAGCACCAACTTACAATTGCAATATGCCTCCTCTTATGGATGTAAATCGCATTCGTGAGTTATTGCCTCATCGTTATCCTTTCCAATTGGTAGATAAGGTAATAGAAATAGGCGATAACTATATTGTTGGTGTAAAAAATGTCACATCAAATGAGCCATTCTTCCAAGGTCACTTCCCAGAAGAACCTGTAATGCCAGGTGTATTGCAAATCGAAGCAATGGCACAAGTAGGAGGTCTGTTGGTACTGAACTCTGTTGACGATCCTAAACGCTACTCTACCTATTTCTTACGCATCGATGGCGGCCGTTTCAGACAAAAGGTCGTACCTGGCGATACCATCGTATTTAGAGTAGAGTTTATTAGCCCCATACGTCGCGGCATTGCTTCAATGAAAGGTTATGCTTTTGTTGGCGAAAAAGTGGTGTGCGAGGTAGAGTTTATGGCTCAAGTTATAAAAAACAAATAACCACATAAGAATGATTAGCCCATTAGCGTTCATCCATCCCGAAGCTATCATTGGCAACAATGTTGAAATCGGTCCTTTTGTCTACATTGATAGAAATGTAGTGATTGGTGATAACAATAAAATTATGCCAAATGCGAATATCCTTTACGGATCGCGTATCGGCAACAATAATACAATCTTCCCTGGTGCAGTGATTGGTGCTGTGCCACAAGATTTGAAGTTTAGAGGCGAAGAAACAACTGCAGAAGTTGGTGATAATAACACCATCCGCGAGAATGTAACTATCAACAGAGGTACTGCAGCAAAAGGCCGCACAGTAGTTGGTAGCAACAATTTGCTGATGGAAGGGGTTCACGTAGCCCACGATGCTATAATTGGCAACGGTTGTATCATAGGCAACTCTACTAAGATGGCAGGTGAAATTATTATTGACGATTGTGCCATCATCAGCGCAAACGTCTTGATGCACCAGTTCTGCCACGTAGGTAGCTATGTTATGATACAAGGCGGTAGCCGCTTTAGTAAGGACATTCCTCCTTTTATCATTGCTGGCCGCGAACCAATTAGTTTTGCCGGTGTTAACACCATAGGCTTGCGCCGCCGTGGTTTCTCCAATGAAACAATCGAAGCAATTCAGAATGCATACCGTATCATCTATCAAGGTGGTTTGAATACAACAGAAGCGCTAGCGAAGATTGAAGAAGAAATTACAATGACTCCTGAGGTCGAATATATTGTTAAATTCGTTCGCAGTTCCGAGCGTGGGATTATAAAATAGTTTAAACTTAACACTCTATACTACTCTGTTTTATGAGTAATTTGTTAAGTGACACAAAGTAGTTTCAGTAATGTTATGATATATAGATTTACTATTATCTCTGACGAAGTTGATGACTTTTTAAGAGAAATACAGATTGATCCGGACAACACTTTTCTTGATTTGCATAAAGCTATTGCGAAATCTGTGGGATATTCGGATGACCAAATGACTTCTTTCTTTATCTGCGATGACAGCTGGGAGAAAGAGAAAGAGATTACACTCGAAGAGATGGACAGCAATCCTGAAATGGATAGTTGGGTCATGGAAGAGAGCGTATTGAATGATTTGATAGAGGATGAAAAACAAAAAATGCTTTACGTGTTTGACTACATGACTGAGCGTTGTTTCTTTATCGAGCTGACAGAGATTATTACAGGCAAAGACATGTCTGGATATGAATGTACGCGTACTATTGGTGACGCACCAAAGCAATCTATCGATTTCGAAGAGGTAGCTATTGCCAATAATTCACTCGACCTGGATGAAAACTTCTATGGCGACCAAGACTTTGACTTGGACGATTTCGACCAAGAAGGTTTTGACATGAATGGCGGCGAAGGCGAATCAGCCGATTTCAGCAGCGAGAAATTTTAATCATATAACTCTTAACGTTTTGCGTAGTGATAATTATATCCCTACGCAAAACGTTTTTTCATTTCTATGCCCAACCTCATTGTACTTATCGGGCCTACCGGTGTAGGTAAAACCGAACTTAGCCTGCAGATTGCTGAGCACTTCAATACGGAGATTGTCTCGGCAGACTCTCGTCAGCTCTATGCCGATTTGAAGATTGGCACTGCTGCTCCTACTGTCGAACAACTCAATAGAGTGAAACATCATCTTGTGGGCACCTTACAACTAACTGACTATTATAGTGCTGCAAAATATGAGGAGGAGGCATTAGAAATTCTTCAACAGTTATTTACCAAGAAAGATACCGTGGTATTAACGGGTGGATCTATGATGTATGTCGATGCCATCTGCAAAGGTATTGATGATATACCCACCATTGATGAAGAGACGCGACAAATGATGCTTGAGAGATATCACAATGAAGGCTTGGAAAAGCTCTGTGCCGAGTTGAAGTTGCTCGACCCGGAATATTACAACATCGTTGACCAGAAGAATCACAAGCGCGTGGTACATGCCTTAGAGATATGCTACATGACAGGGCGCACTTACACCTCCTATCGAACTCAACAGAAGAAAGAGCGGCCTTTCAATATTATCAAGGTCGGTTTAACTCGAGACAGAGAGGAGTTGTATCAACGTATCAATTTGCGTGTAGACCAAATGGTAGAAGAAGGACTAATAGAAGAGGCGAAACAATTCTTTCACCTACGACACCTCAATTCTCTGAACACAGTGGGCTACAAAGAGCTATTCAATCATTTTGACGGATCCACGGACTTGGCTTTTGCCATCGAGAAGATTAAGCAAAACTCACGCATTTACTCCCGCAAACAGATGACTTGGTTCAAGAGAGACAAGGAGATTGAGTGGTTTCATCCTGAATCGAAAAACGAAGTGCTTGACTACTGTAACCTGAAATTAAAATAAACACATTCTATGCTAACCCTAATCTTTATTCTACTACTTGCCACACTCGCACCATTGCAACTATCGGCAGATACGAGAACAAACAATCTCCTCGGAAACCAGCAAGATTCAAATCGCGCTGAGGATTGGAATAATCTAGCCGAAAGCTACAAAGAAAAAGATGATACCACCAACCTCAGACTTTGTGCACATAAGGCTTACTTACTTGCACAGGCCGAAAAGAATAAGAGGGAAGAAGGAGGAGCCATCTTTTATAAAGCGATGTACGAGTATGCTACTAAACGAAAAGCGACCGAGCTATACGAACAGCTTTTACTAGATGCTAGCCGATTGTTAGAGTCCTTCCCACAATCGCACTACTACCTAGCCACGCACCACTCACTAAGCCAAGTATACAACCGCAAAGGTCTACACGATAAAGCACTTGCACATTTGCATGCTGCCACAATAGATGCACCTGCCGACTACGATAAGCTAGCAAACCTCTACTGCGACTTAGCCTATTCTCATCTATATAAGGGTACATCAGACTCTGTTATCTATTATACTGAGAAAGCCATTAACATGGCTTCTGCAAGAAAAGACACCCTTCCCCTTACTGTGGCTTATAGCTTAAGAGGAATTTTATACAGAAGACAAAATAATTTCACATCGGCACTCGAACACTACCTTAAGACGGCAGAGCTGTATAATGCGACAATGAATTGGAGCAGATTAGTAACAACATGGTGTAATATTGCTGTGCTTTACACCGATTGGGAGAAATACGATTCGGCCATTCAGTTTGCCGAGAAAGCGGTGGCTGTGGTAAAAGAGCATAATCTTCCAGATACAGATATGGCTAAAGTGCTTTTAATACAAGGTGCTCCCCTGATGCAACTCAACAGAGTAGAACAAGCATTATTGTGCTATAAGAAAAGCTTACCCCTCATTGAGACATCCTATCAACGTCGTTCCTGCCTGTTTGGCTTAACAAAAAGCTTTTATGAGTTAGGTCAGCGCGACTCTTCATCGTATTATATGGAACAATTAGAAGAAGAGTTCCATAAGTCTAAAGCAAAGAAGACAGATAGTTATTATGTATTCAAAGGCTATACTGCCTTCAAAGAGGGCGATTATAGCTCGGCTATAGAAAACTACGAGAAAGTTGTGACTATCAATAAGAGCAAAGCAGCGGGCACCATTATACGAGATGATGTAGATAAATATCTTATACTGTCGGACGCTTATGCAAAAGGTCCAAAAGACTACGAGAAGGCATTACATTATAAAAAGATAGCTTTCGATCTTCAAGACTCTATCAAGAATAGAGAGAATCAAGAATTGTTATCGGCCTACTATGCACAATACCAAACAGCCGAAAAAGAGTTAGAGATAAATCGGTTAGAACTAGAGAAACAAAAGAGTGCTAATGTGGCCTTACTATTCGTAATAGCCTGCGGCATTGCTATTATAGCCCTTACTCTAGTTGCTTTATATAGCAATATGAGGCGCCTTAGAAAAGAGAAAGAGGCTACTTTACTTGCTCAACGCATCAAGGAAAAGGAGAATGATTTCTTACTGCTACAACAGGAGACTGATAAGAGACTAACACGAAAGTATATTGACGGGCTAGAGACGGAACGCGAACGATTGTCACAAGAGCTTCACGACGACGTGTGCAATAGTCTACTTGGCTTTGAGATGAGGTTGCTTTCACAAAACAACAACCTCAGTAAAGATGCAGCTGAAGACTTAAAACTATTGAGTACTATTCGCGAACACGTCAGACATATTTCTCATGAATTAATGCCTCCGGCTTTTCAATATGCTACCATAGATGAAATGTTGGCAGACCTTATTGCCCATCTCAATGTGCCCACCGGGACTAAAGCTCACTACTCTTCTACCCCCAACACTAGTTGGGAGAAGATACCAACAAATGTAGGGTTTGAGTTGTATCGCATCACTCAAGAAACTCTTCACAACTCGATAAAATATGCTGCTGCTACTAACATCAATGTAGAACTTAGAGTGGAGAAGAATGTATTGAAACTTATAGTGGAAGATGATGGATGTGGGTTCAATCTAGACCAGCAACCTAAAGGCATAGGTCTACGAACCATAACAAATAGAATGGAATCAATTAATGGTAACATTAAAATCTATTCTGCATTAGAAAAAGGGACGCGCATAGAAGCTTCAATCTCGCCAGTCAATTTAGATACTTAACAGCAATAAGTCAATTATTCCTATACTACGAGAAATATTAACCAGAAAATTAATCATAATCTTCTTTTAGTTGTTACATATTTGCAGCTCCATTTATATTAGCTACAATTATGAAAACAATCAGACTTATTACACTATTCTGGGTTCTTTGCCTAGCACAGCTTGGCATTGGACAAAACCTAAACCAACCTATAGGATGGGCCTCTTTAAATGGTGGTACTACAGGGAGTGGTATCCTAACACCTGAACAGATAACATCTAGCACTCCTAATGTTCACTACCCAACAACTGAAGCGGAATTTCAAGCGGCCCTAAATACGGCAAGGAAACAAAATGCTACAACAATTATTATCCGCAAAAACACTACTATCACGTTTACAGAAGGTACGAAAGTAGATTCTAAAGCTAAGAACCTTTCCATTTTAGGTGAAGCTGGAGCTAAGTTCCACAACCCATCGGGCGACAATGGTATTCTAAATATTAAAGGACATAATGTAGTGGTGCGCAACATCACTTTTGCAGGCCCGGGCGCTATCGATGTAGATGGCGACGATCCACTAGGTGTAGAGGAAGGAACTAATGTTTGGATTGACCATTGCACATTTTACGATGGACGTGATGGTAACTTGGATATCAAAGGAGGATCAAACTATGTAACAATTTCATGGTGTCACTTCTACTATACTGATATTTCTACAGGACATAAGTACAGCAACCTTGTAGGTCATAGCGACAAAAATGGTGCAGAAGATAAGGATGCACTTAAGGTGACTTATGTATTAAACTGGTGGGGTAATAATGTTCGCGAACGTATGCCACGTGTAAGATTTGGTTCGGTTCACTGTGTGAACAATCTCTACAAGGCGCCGGGCAATAATTATTGTATTCGCGCAGGTATGGAAGCAAACATCTTTGCCGATCACAATGCTTTTATTGATGTAAAAAATCCTATTAGCAATAATAAAAAGAACATTTGCTATGTCACTCTCAAAGAAGTGGACAACTACTACAGCAATGCTACTGGTACTTTATCGTCATCTCAGTTAGAGAACAATCATGAAGCTCTTTTCAACCCTTATGAATTTTACGATTACAAGCCCATCCCAGGAAAGGACGTTGAGGCTATCGTGACATCCGGAGCTGGTGCTACTTTGTGGCGTTAAGACTAAATACTAAAAAAGATGCAGAACCATTCACCATGATTCTGCATCTTTACTTTTATAGGGTAGGCTAATTGCAACTACTCTTATTTCGTTCTATTTCGCTTCTTCACTGTCTTGCGTATCCACAGATAGTAACCTGTTATCGGCAAAATCGCACCGATCAGAGCAGCAATAAACCAAAGGATTCTAGTAAACAAACCGGCGAAAGAGCCCACATGAACAGAGTAAATCCAGCCACGAAGCTTAGACGATATGGGTCGCTCTGCATAGTTGTCCACCTTCGTTATTTTACCATCTTTAGGCGAAAACGAGTAACTATCCGAAGAACGTTGATTTCCCCAGCCATCAACAGTGACATTGGCCGTGCCATTACTTACAGTGATACTCTTATAATCGGGGCGCATGCGTTGTATCTCCTCACAAGCAATCTGCCAACTCGCTACATTTGTACGTGGTTTTTCTCCACGTCCGGCCTCATTAGGTCTACCCGAAGAAGGTTGGGGCGCACCTTTAGAAACCGTTGATGTATTCGCACCAAAGACAGTATAAAACGCTTTATTATACCATTCGAACGACCAAGTCAATCCGGTAAGTGCCATCACCAACAATAGTAGTAAGGCATAAAATCCGCCTACCACATGCAAATCAAACCAGAATCGATGTCCGCCTTTATTAGTGGTAATTTTGAGACGATTCTTCAAGCCCTTAATTGTTCTTGGCCACCAAATTACTAATCCCGAAATCAATACAATTACAAACATCAAAGTACTTACTCCGACAATCATTTTGCCCCAGAAGATTCCCCCACCCGGCTTCATGCTATCGAGCAACCAACGGTGAAGTAAAAACATTGTTCTAAAGAAAGGAAGGCGCTCATAGCGTCCTTTTATCTCGCCGTTGTATTGATCAATGTAGATTGATGCACGACGCGGCTGCGATAAATTGACCTGATAAGCTAAATTAGGGTCGGCAAATAAAGTAACACCGGTAACTCTAACAGAGTCGGGTAATGTTTGGCTAACCTTCTTAACAAGTTCATCCATTGGTAGCGGTGTCGTTGCCACCTGCTCTACATAGTAAAAATCACGATTTATCTTTTCGGTAATTTCTTTCTCGAATACAAGCATTGCACCCGAGAAGCAAGTTAGGGCTATAATCACTCCAAAAGGAATGGAGAGCCACAAGTGGATTTTTGAAAAAATCTTTCTCATTCGTTGTTATAATAGTTGTAAATTTGACTAATCAGAAGTGGGTTATTGTAATCCATCGATTCGAATGCAAAATTCGCTATTATACTTTGCAAATGCAATCGCTTAATTAGGCTATTCTCCTTTTTCATCGCCCATCATTCTGCTCCATTCTTATACCGTTAAATAGGTATTTACTTAACAAATACAAATAGAAAGATGTTGGCTATAAGTAACTTTTCTCTATTTTTGTAAAGCAAAAAACGCCTCTATGATTGCCATCTACAAAGCATATTATACGTCTCCAGCCGGTAAACTTTTACTTGCTGAATACGATGGAGAACTCTGTCTTTGCCTTTGGGCAAATGATTGTCACGAAAAAGTAATAGCTAAGTTAGAGCATCAACTCAATACCCTATCTACATTAAATAAGACTTCTATTCTAACAGAAGCCATACAACAGCTTGACGAGTATTTTGCAGGTAACCGACAGAGTTTCGATCTGCCTCTACGCATCATTACAACGGATTTCCGTCAGGCGATATGTCATTTATTACAAGAAATACCCTTCGGCCAAACTGAGAGCTATATGTCATTGGCGCAGCGTTTTGGAAATACTAAGGCCATTCGTGCGGTAGCATCTGCGTGCGGAGCCAATCCGATATCAATCTTCATTCCCTGCCACAGAATAATTGGAAGCAATGGGAAGCTTACTGGATACAATGGCGGATTGGAGGCTAAGAAGATATTATTAGATCTAGAAAGGACCCTTGGAGAGACCCGACAGAATACACTATTTTAAACAATAGTGCCCCTAAAATGTTAATTAAGTGATATAAATGTATTACTTAATGCCCAAAATAGTTATCACGCTTGATTTCACTATCCGTGTATGGATTTATAGTGTCTGTTTCCTCAGCGCACTGACCAACATCGTAATCTTTCTAGACTACGCCTATACCCTATCGCACTACACCAACAATTTCATAGAAATCGTTTATGATATCTATGTATATCATCGTATAAAAAGCGTATTGATACTGGTAGGCTTTTGTATATTATTCATGTTGGGAGCAATGATCGCAGCTATTGTCAATCGGGACAAAGACTTTCGATTGCAGGGACGATATGGATGGACACAGTTTGTCATCGGCTTAGTGATATTACTTCTCTACTTTTTTTATGATAAAGAGGTTCTTTTCTTACTCTTCTTTAGTATGGCATTTGGAATACAAAATGGTTTGATTAGGTCGTATAAGGGAATGGGATTTAAAACCACACACGTCACCGGTTCACTTAGCGATATGGGTACATATTTAGCTTATTATATCAGAGGGGAAAAGGATTCATCATGGAAAATAGTGTTCCAGTTTATGCTACTAGTTTCGTTTTTCAGCGGCACATTTGTAGGAATAGTTATGCACACATACTTAAAACATTCCATGTTAATGATTGCCGGCATTTTATACATTCTATCCGGATTGTTTTTCTTTCTGCTACGCTTTATAGATAAGGTAACTCATCAGCAACTCATTACAACAACACCGGTAGATGCGACAGCATCCAATAATAGTAGCCCACCACACTAGATTATAATAGATAAAAACAGAAAAAACGCCAACCTCTTACTACAGAAGCTAGCGTCTCTAAAGGTGCACCTATGGAGATTCGAACTCCAATCGATGGAACCGGAATCCATTATTCTATCCATTGAACTATAGATGCAGAAGCGGGGCAAAAATAGACAAAAAGCATTAACTATCCTAACGAATATTTCATTTTCGGTGCCAATAGCATAGGCAGACAGCAGCTCCAACTGTTATTTTGAAACCTTATACGGGTATTTATTTGTCATATTGACATAAAATCACAGATATTATATATCAATATAGAATTATTATATCTATATTTGCCAACTACTAACATACAACCATCTTATGAGCTATTTGATAAAACCACAGAATTATAAGCCCTTATTGGACTTAAAACAAACAGAGCTTGCTATCAAGCAGATTAAAGAGTTCTTCCAGATGAATCTCTCATCTGAACTTAGATTGCGCCGTGTCACTGCCCCACTTTTTGTACTTAAAGGTATGGGTATTAATGATGACTTAAATGGTGTTGAACGTGCTGTGACTTTTCCCATAAAAGATCTTGATGAAGCCAAAGCTGAGGTTGTTCACTCATTGGCTAAATGGAAACGTCTTACTCTTGCCGATTATAATATTGACCCAGGTTACGGAATCTACACGGATATGAATGCTATTCGCGCCGACGAAGAGCTTGGTAATATTCACTCCCTGTATGTAGACCAATGGGACTGGGAACGAGTAATGACAGCCGAAGAACGTAATGTAGAATTTTTAAAGGAGATTGTTAAGCGTATATATGCAGCTATGCTCCGCACCGAATATATGGTGTACGAAATGTACCCACAAATAAAACCTTGTCTGCCACAAGAACTCTACTTTATTCATGCCGAAGAACTTCGTCAGCTTTATCCAGACTTAGAGCCAAAGGAACGCGAAGAACGAATCTGTCGTGAACACCGTGCTGTATTTATTATCGGAATAGGTGGCAAACTAGGCGATGGGAAAAAACATGACGGACGCGCCCCCGACTATGATGACTATACATCACTTGGTCTTAATGATCTACCGGGACTTAATGGCGACTTGCTCGTTTGGGATACTACACTCGATCGCCCTATAGAACTATCATCAATGGGTATTCGCGTTAACAAGGAGGCTTTGTTGCGCCAACTTAAAGAAGAGGGTGAAGAAAAAAGATTAGAGCTTTACTTTCACAAACGCCTCATGGAAGATACACTACCTTTATCAATAGGTGGTGGTATTGGTCAATCACGCTTATGTATGTACTTCTTACGCAAAGCACATATTGGTGAGATACAAGCTAGTATCTGGCCTGAAAAGATGCGCGAAGAGTGCAAGGCGCTAAATATACCACTCATTTAATGGATGTAAAGATAGAACCAAGCTGGAAGAGACGACTTGAAGCGGAGTTTGAGAAAGATTACTTCCAGCAACTCACCGAATTTGTAAAACAGGAGTATAGCCAATACACGGTCTATCCTCCTGGCAAACTTATATTCAACGCTTTTAATCTCTGCCCTTTCGAAGAGGTAAAGGTTGTAATAATAGGACAAGATCCTTATCATGGCCCCGGACAAGCTCACGGACTTTGCTTCTCCGTAAATGATGGAGTACAGTTTCCGCCCTCGCTCAACAATATCTTCAAAGAGATTAAAGATGACTTAGGAAAGCAGATACCCACAAGCGGCAATCTTACTCGCTGGGCTAAACAAGGGGTGTTACTGCTAAATGCCACCTTAACTGTCCGTGGCGAATTAGCCGACGGAAGTAGTAACAAAGCTGGCTCACATCAAGGAAAAGGTTGGGAGGAGTTTACTGATGCTGCAATTCGCGCATTAGCCGAAGAAAGAGAGAATATTGTTTTCATTCTTTGGGGATCGTATGCACAAAAGAAGGGAGCATTTATAGATCGTAACCGACATCTGGTTTTATGTTCAGCCCATCCATCTCCATTATCCTCTTATAGAGGATTCTTTGGGAATCATCACTTTAGCCATACTAATGCTTACTTGAAACAGCATGGTAAAGAAGGCATAGACTGGTAAATATGATTTCCTATTATATAGCTCATAAAACGGCACTTAACTAAGACAGTGAAGTGCCGTTTGTTTTGTCAGCAGTTATCCACCCCACTATAAACGATCCGGATTCATTAACATATACATACAACTACTTTATCTATGTTAATTAGGAGAAAAACAAGAAAATAGGCATAAGTAGTAACATACAGAACATATTATGTTACATCTACGCAACAACACCAAAAAATATTCAACTACCTTTGTATACATTATTTAGTTTTTAATACAGTTAGTTATCGTAATATTATTTAATATTAAACTAATATACACTAATACTGCAGATAACGTAAAATATAGCAAGACAAAACTAGGATTAAGAACTAGGGTCTATATTGCGCAAGTATATAGATGCCTAGAACAAGAAAGAACCTTTTTTAACTAAGTATTACTATATTAATTTAACTCTGTATGAGAAACATTACATGGATTAAATGCATTGGGCTATTACTGTTTGTGACAATGATACCCATTTTTGTGTGCGCACAGAACATTACAGTAAAAGGAATCGTGCAAGATGCAAAAGGCGATCCTCTTATTGGAGCAAATGTCCTACAAGTAGGAACTACAAACGGTGTGATCACCGACTTAGACGGTAGATATCAATTGAATGTACCACCCAACACCTCTATTTCATTTTCTTACATTGGTCACATCACACAAACTATTCCTGTTAATAATAGAAGAACTATCAATGTTGTCCTCAAAGAGGATAGCAAAGCACTCGATGAAGTTGTTGTAGTAGGATATGGTTCTATCAAGAAGAGCGATATTTCTGGTTCTGTAGCTTCCGTAGACACAGAAGCAATGATGAAAAAAGCACCAACTAACATTGCTCAAGCACTACAAGGTTCTGCAGCGGGTGTACTCGTTACGGCACAAGACGGTGCTCCAGATGCTAATGCGGCAGTACGTGTTCGTGGGGTTGCTACCATCAATGGTAATGCTAACCCTCTCTATGTGGTAGATGGGATACAAGTAGGTAGTAATGCCAGCTTTGTAAACCCTGCTGACATTGAGAGTATAGAGGTATTAAAAGATGCTTCGGCAACTGCCATTTATGGTGCGGCAGGGGCAAATGGTGTAATCATGATTACCACCAAACATGGTTCGGAAGGCTCTCTAATGATTAACTTCAGTGCCGACTTTGCAGCTCAAACCTTAGCACGTAAACTGGATGTTTGCGATGTTGATCAATACGCATTCAACGTACGTTCAGCTCGTGCAAACGATGATGTAAACCTTTACAACCAAGTATGGTCGTCTCAGTATGACGGTAAGCGTAATGCTATCGACTGGCAAGATCAAATGACTCATGCCGCATTCAAGCAACAATACAACTTGTCTGCATCAGGTGGTAGCGAAAAACTCCAGGCCAACTTCTCATTAGGCTATCTAGACAACAGTGGGATAATTGTAAACACCAATTATAAACGTCTGACTTCAAGATCAAACCTAAAAGCTAAAATCGCCAACTTTATTGAATTCGGTGGTGATATCAACTTTGTTCATACTGAAACTAAGGGTAGTAACTCTGCTTTCAATAACAATGGTAACTTATCATCTATTCGCGACTTAGCGTTTATGTGTCCTAGTATGGACTATGTGGACACTGACGGCAGATATGTGAGAGTAAATGTTGTGAACCCAGATGGAACTTATGGTACGGTGATGCAAGGTGCTAACGTAAATGATGGTTTTGACGCAAGTACCGATAACATCTATGCAAGACAACAAGAGCTAGATGGTAAGAATAGAAACAATAACGTGTTTACTAGTGCTTACTTAGAAATTACCTTACTAAAAGGATTGAAAGTAAAATCTATCGGTTCATACAGCATGTCTAGCTATGCTGGCTCTAATTTCGAGGGCAATCGCAAGCGTTACAATACAGATGCTAGCGGTAATCTTACAGAAGTTACACAGATTGGTTACGATGCTCGCTATAGATTTGGACTAAGCCAATCGCAATACAACTCACTAGGTATAGAAACTTATGCTACCTATAATTGGAGCAATAAATACAACAACCTCACTTTGATGATCGGTAACTCTGTGTCTAGCTCATGGGGCGAATGGGTTTCGGCTGATGCAGTAGATTTCCCAGGTGAGAATGTACGTAAAGTTAGTTTGACAACAGATAGAACAACTGTTAACGGCGATGGTGCATATAACTTGAAATCACGAGGCATCTCCTATTATGGCCGCGTTGTGTATAGCTTATTAGATAGATATATCGTTACAGGTACAGTTCGTCGAGATGGTTCATCTAACTTTGGTGCCGGCAACCGCTGGGCCACCTTCCCATCTGCTGCCGTGGCATGGAGAGTATCTGAAGAAAATTTTATGAAGAGTGTCACTGCAATCACAAACCTTAAACTTCGTTTTGGTTGGGGACAAACTGGTAACTCTGGTGGTGCAACAGACCTTTCTGTTCCATCGCTAAGTACTAATAACGTTAAGTACTTATTCTTCCCACAATACGGTAATTCGGGTGCATTTGGAACAAACGCATCTTTTGTAACAGGTTACAAGGTTCCTTTGGTAGATACAAACTTGAAATGGGAAACCAATGAACAAACCAATGTGGGTATCGACATAGGTCTATTGGAGAATACTATCAACATCACTGCAGATTACTTCATCCGTAAGTCAAAAGATCTTTTACTTTATCGCGCTATTCGTCCATCAGCCGGTTACACCTCTATTTATACTAACTATGGTAATATCGAGAATAAGGGATTTGAATTCAGTATTCAATACCAAAAACGATTTAATAGAGACTGGAGCATTAATGCATTGTTTACGGGTTCTAGCTTGAAAAACAAGATTAAGAAGATGGGTGCCGACCTATTCAACACCAACGAAAGCTCTTCTGAGGACGGCAGTAATGTAGGAGCTGTAGGTAATCCTGGCGGTTACCATTGGAATGGTCATTCTATCTGTCGTGAAGGCTACGCAGTAGGTTCATTCTGGGGCTACAGAGTAGAAGGTGTATTTAAATCACAGGCCGAGATCGATGCAGCTAACGCAAAGGCACAGGCTGCAGGGCACTCTCAATATCAAAATGTGGGTACCGCAGTGGGTGACTATAAATACAAGGATTTGAATGGTGATGGTTTTATCGACGAAAACGACATGGATATTTTAGGCCACGGTTTCCCAAAATTCAACTATGGTATAAATGTTACTGCTACATACAAGAACTGGGATCTTACAGTCTATGGTTATGGTGTTGCAGGACAAAAAATCTACTCGTACTCTGCTATGCGCCTCAGCACTATGTTTGCTAGTGACGAAGGAACAACTCCTAACCTTTTAAAATCATCTGCTGCACAAGTATGGAGTCCTGATAATCCAAATGGTTCTCTTCCACGCCTGTCTATCCTTGATCCAAACTACAATATGCGCGGTTCTGACGCATGGGTAAAGAAAGGTGATTTCTTTAAATTTGCTAATATCCAGTTAGGATATACCTTTAGCAAAGAGCTTCTTTCACATATTAATATGCAGTATGCACGTGTATATGTTGCCGTTCAGAACGTAGCATGTATATCTAAGTATAATAAATATGGTGACCCTGAAGTTGGTCAAGGAAGCGTACTATATACAGGTCTAGATACCGGACGTTACCCACAGCCACGATCTTATGTTCTTGGTTTAAGTGTTCAATTCTAATTTAACATCAAACTTGACTCTATTATGAAAAAGATAACTAAAATAATATATACATCTATAGGATGCATAGCCTTGATGGGATTAAATTCCTGCAACAATGAAAAGTTTCTGGACGTAGACCACTATGAGATTCTGGAGGCTGACCAAATGTACAAGACGGACGCCGATGCTCTCATGGGAATGAATGGTTGTTATGCACTAATGATTCCAAGCGAAGATGGTAATGCGGATTGGGGATTCAAACCAAATCTATTTACCGGATGCCATCCGGTGATGGACACTCAGGCTACGGGATGGGATAAGGATTGGAACACTCAAAGCTGGACTCCTGGTAGTAGCGAACTTGTAAAGGGGTGGGAACATGCCTATAAAGCTATTTGTCGATGCAACGAATTCCTCAGTGGTCTTGAATCGGCTGATAAGCTTACCCCTTCTTTAAGAAATACGTTAGAAGGCGAAGGACGTGCTGTACGTGCGTTTATGTACACTTGGCTAGCTCAGACATTTGGGCGTGTGCCAATGTTGGCTACCGGAGAGACATACGTAAATACTCCTGAGAAAGCTCGTGCACAGGATTATGCTGAAATGTGGGACTTCATCATTGAAGATTTAACTATAGCCGCCGAAAAGTTGGATTGGCTACCTCTGAATGCACAGTATGGCCGTTGCACCAAAGGTATGGCCTTGGCTTACCTAGGAGATGCCTACATGTGGAAAGCTTACCGTTGCCCTGAGCAGGCCAATGAGAACTATACTAAGGCCGCTGCAGTATTAAAGCAAATTCTTGACAGTAATACCTATGAGCTGAACAAGTCGTTTACTACGCTTTGGGATGCAAGCGGCATTTGGGGTAAAGAAGCCATTTGGACAGAGGTGCTCGACGAAGGCGATAAATGGGGAGCTTGGGGTGGTTACAACAGTGGCTCGCACATCTTCACCAGCTTCTACGCCGCATGTCCTGGAAACTGGGGATGGGGTACGTTGTTCCTCTCTTGGGAATGGTATAGCTCATTTGAAAAAGGAGACAAACGCAAGGATGGTTCTGCCGTTACAGGAGCAGTACACAATATAGATCCTGAATGGAAGTCAGACTATATGTATGGTTACCACCCTTATCTGCAAGATCCGGTTTCGGACGAAAAAGCCACACGATATCACTATGAGATGAGTGGAGAGTATGCTCCTTCTATTTGGAGCACAAAATATTGGCGTACCGCACGTACTTACTGGCAAGGAGACCAATGGGGGCCAACTCAAATTCATTGGAAACGTTTACCTAATGTAATGTTCGACTATGCAGAGTGTTTATTCCGCTTAAATGGCGAAGGCGATACAAGAGCTTGGGCTTTAATTGACGAAGTGCGCAACCGTGCTTTTGGCAACTTGGAAGTTGGACAAGAAAGTTCGTTAACTAGCATGTATCTGCCTTACTATAACTATCTTGCCACTTACTATAGTCTACCTGAGCTAACTAGCTACCCACTACCATTTAATACAGAAATAGTAACTGTTCCTGATGCTAAAACCTACTATACACAGTTGAAAAGCGAAAAGGGATTTGCATCGCCAGCATGGTTAGTAGCCTTGGGTATGGAAAGACGTAAAGAGTTTAACTGCGAATGGAGTTTACGACCTGACTTGCAGCGTTCGGGATTCATTGCAGATCACATTAATATCAACTATCCTAAAGGCGTAGGTTCGAGCGGAAGTGCAGCACTTGACGACTGGCACACCTATCGTAACTTCGATTTCAATGAGCAGAAGATGGATATGCCTATCCCTACAGAAGAACTTTTAAAGAACAGACTGTGCGACCAGAATGATGCGTACAAGTAGTGTTTAATTTGTGTAATTCTTAGATGAAAACCCAGAGAGTTTCAAAGTACTCTCTGGGTTTCTATTTTTATGAGATGTAATAAACGATAGCGCAGCAATATATAGGACACTTTTTAATACCACTGAATATTGCTCTGCGTCTGGCTACGTTGTTCCCACTTCAAGTCTTGCAGAATGCTTGCATTGGCATTAATCTTGAAGTTGTAATACTTCCAACGACCAAATGGCGACAAACTAGCCGACATATTGAAACAGTGCAAGTCGCGAGTGATAGTCATTGAAGTCTGTGTCACCTCCTTGGCTTGGAAGTCGTAACCTGTATTGAACGTGACTTGCCATTTCTTCGAAAGTTTCAAGTTACCCGATGCATTAATATTGTGGGTATACGAGAACGGATAGCGCATCGTCTCACGATTAATTGGTTTGGTGCGGTCCTCACGTATATTGAAGGAATAGTTTACACTTACCGACCAAGGCATTGTGAATGCTTGATAGCCATCTGAATCAGTCTTGGCTTTCTGTTTCTTATTTTTACCAGAACCCGAACTGCCATTTGCATCTGCTAACTCACCATCAGCAGCATCTTCATTGCCGGGCTTTCCTTTAGTCTTATCGTCTTTGTCATCATCTTTGCCAAACCACTTCTTCCATGAATCATTATTGAAAGTGTAGTTAAATGAAGATCCCCAACCTGAGAAACGTCCAAAACGTCCATACGACCATTCGGTACGATCTCCTACAATTACATTTCCGTTCTTATCAAAGGTATAAGCATAGGTAGCAAAGGTAGAGTTGAAGTTGAAAGTATAGTTTTTGGTAAGCTTCAGACGCACACGCATCGAGAGGTCACTCCAAGGTCTTGTCTTGGCCGCCATATTATAGGACAACGAACCACCAATTTCATCAATCAAGCTTATCTTTCGAATAGAGTCATTGCGATCTTTAAACTTCATCTCAAAATTGTTGGATACGTCAAAGCTAACATTACCCTGTTTCTCGCGGGGAGCAGTACCAAACTGTTGAGACGAGTAAGGAGAATAGTATTGCATCACCCCATTAGCATCTTCGTGCTGTTCCCAATATCTATCAAAGCCTGGGGCTGCACTTAGACTAACAGAGGGCTGAAATACATGACGAATTTGAATCTCTTTCTTCTTCCAGAACAGTGGCTTATACATACCATAAAGACGCGTATTAACACCTACCGAGAAGTTGTAATTGGACACACGATGAAATCCATAGACAGTGTCTGTGGTGACCCATTGTCGTGTATTGTCGTCATATTCTTTATCGACTTTCGTGGTGTACCAACGCTCAGTGTAGTTGAACGAGGGAGTTAAGTTGAAGTACTTGAACAATGTAAATGTGGCACTAATAGGAATATTGTGCTGCATTGCATTTTCCCAATCTTTTATCAAGTTCGTTTTGAACAGCTGATCGTCTTTTGTCTTTACACTATTTGTAAAACGACCTGTATATTGCAATGAAATCTTTTCGTACCAACGTTCTTGTCCCGCTGCTTTCTTACGTTTGAACGGATAAAGACGGCTCAAAGAGATGTTCAAGTCGGGCAACGTCACAGCAATAGATGAGTCGCGAAGTGTCTGAGCAATATTGGTGGTTCCTGATAGAGTAAGACCAATATTTGGGAAAGTACGTGAGTAGCTAATACTTGACGTTTTAGTATTCTGAGTCAACTGGTTTGGGTTGTACAAGTTGTTGATATTAGAACGTTCGTAGCTACTAGACGAGAAGTTTACACTTGCCGAGAAGGTACTATTAGGACGAGCCTTAGGGTCTTGGCGGTGACTCCATACAATCTTGAAGTCTTTGGCCACAGAGTAGTCGGGCAGGTTTTTCTCACCAAGTTTTGTCACCTGATAGTCGGCCTTAATGGCACCCGAGAATTTATAGCGTTTGTTATAATTACTTTCAATACCCAAAGCCCACGAACCTTTTGTAAAGATCTCACCGGTTAGTTTCAAGTCCATCATATCGCTAATGGCAAAATAGTAACCACCATTTACCAAACCGAAACCGCGTGACGAGTCGTCCATATAAGTAGGCAATATAAAGCCCGACGAATAGCTACTCGAGAATGGAAAGAAGAAGAAAGGTACAGCGATAGGAAGCGGCACATCTTCTACCACAAGGTAAACAGGGCCTGAAACCACATTCTTATGCGGACGCACTTTGGCTTTAGTCAACTGAAAATAGAAGTGAGGATGATCGTGTTGGTCGCAAGTGGTATATCTACCATCCTGCATAAACAGCTCGTCGTTGGCTCCTTTTTTGGCATTATTACCGGTCACATAACCTTCGCCTTGCTGAGTGATGACGTTGCTGATAATACCACGTTTACTCTTAAAGTTGTAACGCATAGCTTGCGTTTCGTACGAATCTTCGCCCTCTTTAAAGATAGGTTCGCCGGTACTTACCCCAAGCGAGTCGGTGACACCACGGGCATAGACTGTGCTACTGTCCATATTCATCGTAATGATCTGTGCAGCTAGTTCTATTTTGTCGTAATTCACCTTTCCATCGCCGTACAGATGAGCATAGCCATCCTGTTCGAACACAATCGAGTCCGAGGCGGAGTATACAACTGGAAAGTCCAACGGTGGTTTCTTTGCAATTGGCTCTACCAAAATAGTATCGCTTTTAATACTATCTTGTAATAGAGTGTCTTTGGGGAGTGCTGTAAATCGGTCTCTCTCCGGGTCAACCGTCTGTCGACGGCGCTGAGCTGCCACCTCTTGTGGCAGAATCAGAAGGATGAGAAACAGCAATATAGATGATATGAGTGTAATCGATTTCAATGGCGTCATTCACTATTCGTTTGCGCTTCGAAGGAGCAAAAATACGCAATCTTCGTTAATAATATAGCCGATTACTCTAATTTAATTAATTTTTACGGCTAAAGAAAGCGAGTACACCACTCTTCGAAACGATTAGTAGACTCTTCACCAAAGCGAGAGAGTGATTTTAAGACCGCCTCTGGAGTCTTTTCTTTATCCAAATGTGTCTTTGAAAAAAACTTATCGGCAAAGCAAATGACTTGCTCTTCTAAGCTTATAGGTTGCATATCTCGATGAGGCACAGGTAGTTGCTGACGCACTATTTCTTCTAAAGAGAGGCCGGTACCGGTGTGGCGTTCGCAAACCAATGCATGACGAGGATAACCTGCTTCGCGCAACAGATCCGCCCCCAGATAGCCATGACAGATGTAGGGATGTGTTCCATGACACTCAATACTGGGAGCATTGGTTAAGAAAATCCCAATATCGTGTAGCATAGCTCCTTCGTAGAGGAATTCTTTATCGAGTTGCAACTCTGGATGCTTATCGGCTATCCACAACGCTTTATTGGCCACTGAGCGACTATGCACCAGTAAGATTTCGCGCAGACGATCGGGCTCAGGATAATATCGTTCTATCAATTCAAGAGGCTGCATAAATTAGTTGGTTTAAAGTTTGTTACAGTTATCAAAAAGCATATTTTTGTGCAATAATACTAAAAAATCAGCAGATGAATCTTACCAAAACCATCATTCTTTGCGCTTTACTACTGTTTAGCACTTATGCCATGGGGCAAGATGTAGTGATCAATGGTGCTGATCGCACAGAAGAATACCTACCTTTGCTCAAAGGCAAAAGGGTAGCTTTGGTCATCAACCATACCTCTTTGATGAAAGACGAAAAGACATCATTGCTGGACACACTGCTGAACAGACAGGTAAATATCAAGAAAGTGTTTGCTCCTGAGCATGGTTTCCGAGGGGATGCCGATGCTGGAGAAGTTGTGAAAAACGGCAAGGATGTTAAGACGGGGGTTCCCATCGTATCATTATATGGCAACACCAAGAAACCCACACCCGAGCATCTAAAAGATGTAGACATTGTGGTGTTTGACATCCAAGATGTTGGAGCGCGATTCTATACTTATATCAGTACTATGTTTTATGTGATGGAGGCTTGTGCACAACAAGGAAAGGAAGTGGTGGTGCTCGATCGTCCAAACCCCAATGATTTGGTAGACGGCCCTATGCTTAAACCTACGTTTAAGAGCTTTGTGGGTCTACTCCCTATCCCTCTACTCCACGGTTGCACAGTGGGCGAACTGGCAAAAATGATTAATGGCGAAGGTTGGATTAATAAGACACAAGATGCTTGCCAACTCACTGTGGTGCCCTGCGTGGGGTGGCAACATGGGCAACCATACTCACTTCCCGTAAAACCGTCGCCCAATTTGCCCAACGATCAATCTATCCGTCTCTACCCTTCGTTATGCCCTTTCGAGGGGACTAACATTAGTGTGGGCCGAGGCACAAAGTTTCCTTTCCAAGTGATTGGAGCTCCTGCAAAAAAATACGGTAGCTTCTCCTTCACTCCTATTGCCCTACCTGGCTTCGACAAGAATCCTCTTCACAAAGATACTCCTTGCTATGGGCTAGACCTTAGACAGGTGGATGATGTACAAGGTATCGACCTGCGTTATCTCTTATCGTTCTACAATGCATCGGGTGAGAATAGCGCTTTCTTCAACCGCCCTCGTTTTTTCGACCTACTTATGGGAACTGATGCTGTGCGCAAAGCTATCATTGCCGGCAAAAGTGAGGAAGAAATAAGAGAAATGTGGCAAGATGACTTGAACGTTTACAAGCCAATGCGCCAAAAATATTTGATATACGAATAGCTATTTTGCAGCCTGCCTCTATACGGTTTGGTAGCAAGGGAAGGTCAGCGCAGTGAGTAAGGCTGCTCTGCTTGGTGGCAAGGGAAGGTCAGCTCGGTGAGAAGGCGTGGTCACTAAGCGCTGTAAACCAAGCTGTTTGACATACCTCCTAAAAGCACAAAACCCCCGCAAAACTTAATGTCTTACAGGGGTTGTTCTTAAAA
>CAMTOQ010000009.1 GCA_947074205.1 uncultured Bacteroides sp.
AAGTCACAGCACCAGCATCGATGTCACCACAACGAGTACCCATCATCAAACCTTCAAGTGGAGTAAGACCCATTGAAGTATCTACTGATTTACCGTATTTCACAGCACAGATAGAACCACCGTTACCGATGTGGCAAGTGATGATCTTCTTGTCTTCGTAGTTCACACCTAGGAATTCGCACACACGTTTTGACACGTAGCGGTGAGATGTTCCGTGGAAACCGTAGCGACGTACGCCGTACTTTTCGTACAATTCGTGAGGAATTGCATAAAGGTAAGCGTGCTCAGGCATAGTTTGGTGGAATGCAGTATCGAATACACCAACTTGTGGCACTGAAGGAAGAATCTTAGTGATAGCGTTCACACCTTTCAAGTTAGCAGGGTTGTGAAGAGGAGCTAGATCGTTGCAAGCAGCAAATGCTTCAAGAACTTCTTGAGAAAGCAATACTGATTTGCTGAAACGCTCACCACCATGCACCATACGGTGACCTACAGCTTGGATTTCGTCTAACGATTTCACTGCACCATATTCAGGGTGAACCAAAGTTTGAAGAATCAATTCAACACCGATAGTGTGCTCAGGAAGATCTTTTTCGATCACCTTCTTTTCGCCGTTAGGCAAAACAAACTTAAGGAATGAATCTTTCAAACCTAGTTTTTCGACACCACCTTGAGCAAGGACTTCCTTAGACTCCATGTCGAACAATTTATATTTGATAGACGAACTACCACAGTTCAATACTAAAATCTTCATACGAATACTATTTTAATCTTGTTATTATTTCTTTTTAGCTGCGATGGCTTGGTTTGCTGTAATAGCAATCATGCGATAAACATCTTCGATTGAACAACCGCGAGACAAGTCGTTCACCGGACGAGCGATACCTTGAAGGATTGGTCCGATAGCTTCAGCATGGCCTAAGCGTTGTACCAATTTGTAAGAGATGTTACCTACTTCTAGGTTTGGAGCGATAAGCACGTTAGCTTGACCTGCGATAGCCGAACCCGGAGCTTTGCTTTCACCGATTTCAGGAACCAATGCAGCGTCAGCTTGAAGTTCACCGTCTACAGCCAATGTTGGATCTAGTTTTTTAGCCAAAGCTACAGCTTCGATTACTTTGTCTACAGCTGGGCTCTTAGCCGAACCTTTTGTAGAGAAGCTCAACAATGCCACTTTAGGCTCTTCGATGTCTACTACAGCTTTTGCAGTTTGTGCAGTACACACAGCGATTTGTGCCAACTGTTCAGCAGTTGGATCTGGAGTCACAGCAACATCACCCATTACCAACACACCGTTTTGTCCAAACTCAGGAGCGTGAGTCAACAACAACATAGCACCCGAAACCACAGTGATACCTGGTGTAGTTTTAATGATTTGCAAAGCAGGACGAAGTACATCACCAGTAGTGTTGCGAGCACCTGCCAATTGACCATCTGCATCGCCAGCCTTGATAATCAAACAACCCAAATAAAGAGGATTTTCAACCAACTTAGCAGCTTGTTCTTCGGTCATACCTTTAGCCTTACGCAAATCGAAAAGCAACTGAGTATATTCAGCTTTCTTAGGGTGATCGGTAGGATCGATAATAGTAGCTTTCTTAATGTTACCCAAACCCCAGTGGATAGCAGCATCATTAATTTCTTGTGGGTTACCCAACAAGATAAGATCAGCAACTTCGTCAGTAAGAATTTGGTTAGCAGCTTTCAGAGTTCTTTCTTCTGTACCTTCAGGAAGGACAATACGTTGGCGGTCAGCTTTAGCACGCTCAACAATCGAGTTGATCAATTTTAGCATATCAATTTAATATTGTTGTTTGATTTCAGGGAATTGATTAAAATGCGACTGCAAAAGTAGATAATTTTGCAACATACACATTGCAAAACAGCTATTTTTTATCTACACATGCAATATAAATGCAATATTTAACAATCCTCTACTGTTTTCGCACACGAGGTATTTTTATAAAACAATTAGGAAGAGAATTATTCTGTGAAAATAGAAAAGAAAAGAAGAAAAAAACACAATGGTCAAAACGGAGGAGCAACCTCCATCTACCCAGCGAGTAAAATGCATATAAATAACGCTGTAAAAAGAGATACTTTGCTTCAGAAAATGTTTCATCTCAGCGCTTCAATCCGTAATTAGTATAACATTATCAGTAATTTATCTACCTCACATCAATTAAGAAGTAGGTACTTTTGTATAAGTAAACTATTGCCATGATGGTAAGAAGGGAGAGAAGGCATTCAGCTATGGAGATATAAGAATCTCAAGCGAATTGTACCCCACTAAGAATGTTCTCACATCAAGATGAGAGCGAGCTATGGCTGACTGATTAGAAAGCATGATTGATATATAATATAATAATGTAGTAAATGGCAAATGATATGAAAACTATTAAACTAAACAACGGTGTAGAAATGCCAATACTTGGCTTTGGCGTTTTCCAGATAGCTCCCGAGGAGTGCGAGAAAGCTGTTCTTGATGCTATAAATACGGGGTATCGCTCAATTGATACTGCACAAGCCTACTACAACGAAGAGCAAGTGGGCAATGCTATCAAAAAGAGTGGCCTCCCACGCAAAGATTTCTTTATTACTACCAAAGTATGGATTAGCAACGCTGGTTACGAAAAGGCAAAGGCATCAATCGAGGAGTCATTGAAGAAATTGCAAACGGACTATATAGACCTTTTGTTGATTCATCAGCCTTTTGGGGACTACTATGGCACTTATCGTGCAATGGAAGAAGCTTATGCAGAGGGCAAGGTCCGTGCAATTGGTGTGAGCAACTTCTTCCCTGATCGTTATGTTGATTTGGTATTAAACTGCAACGTAATCCCAGCAGTAAACCAAGTAGAAACACACGTTTTCAACCAGCAAATCAAAGCACAGCAGATTATGCAGGAGTATGGGACCATTACCATGTCATGGGGACCATTTGCTGAAGGTAAAAACAACTTCTTTAGCAATGAGGTGTTGTCGGAGATTGGTAAGAAGTATAACAAAACAGTAGCGCAAGTGGCTCTACGTTTCTTGATTCAGCGAGATATAGTTGTTATTCCAAAGAGCGTGCACATCAATCGTATGAAAGAGAATTTCGATGTATTTGATTTCGAACTATCGGCCGATAATATGGCAGAGATAGCCAAACTGGACAAAGGCGAAAGTCTATTCTTATCGCACTACGACCCAGAAACTGTAAAGTACTTAAACTCATATGGTAAATAAAAGTAATGAAAAAGATTATAGTTCTCTCATCATCACCTCGTAAAGGTGGAAACTCAGACACATTGAGCAATGAATTTGTGCGCGGCGCAGTAGAGGCCGGCCACAATGTTGAAAAAGTATTCTTAGGTGACAAGAAAATAGGCTACTGCATGGGGTGTAGCACTTGCAGCCTGCACGGGAAACCCTGCCCTCAAAAGGACGATATGCCCGAGATATTAGATAAAATGATTGCAGCTGATATTATAGTAATGGCTACCCCAGTCTATTTCTATACGATGAGTGCTCAGATGAAAACGCTTATAGACCGTTGTTGTGGGCTCTATACGCAAATGACCAATAAGGAGTTCTATTTTATAGTAACGGCAGCAGACGAGGATCAACCTGCCATGGAGCGCACGATAGATACTTTCCAAGGATTCTTAGACTGCTTAGAGGGAGCAACCATCGAGGGCGTAGTTTATGGGCTTGGCGTATGGCACAAGGGCGAAGTGAACGATAAGCCGACAATGCAAGAGGCTTATAATATGGGAGCGAACATCAAATAACCAAAACAGCGATGGGTAAGACCTTTAAATTTCTGGTTTTATTTTCTTTATCGGTTATTCTATTCTCGTGCAATAATGATGATTCGCTATACGAAATTGTGCCCACTATACAATATACATTAACCTACGATGCCAATGGAGCTACTTCGGGCAGTGCTCCAGAAGCAATAGCAGTAGACGAGGGAAGGAGAATCACTTTGGATAATGGTGCGGGATTAACTAGGACAAATCACACTTTTGAAGGCTGGAACACTGTCGCCGATGGCTTAGGAACAGACTACGCGGCAGGTGAAAGCTATACATTAAGTAGCAACATCACACTCTATGCCAAATGGGTTGAAATGCAAAGCAGTAGCAATAACATGAAGATAACAGTAGGAACAAGGACATTTACAGCTACATTTATCTCAAACAACACTGTTACTGAGTTTAAAAAGATGCTCCCGATGACGATTAATATGAGCGATGTAAACAGCAATGAGAAGTATTACGTTCTACCCAATAGCCTGCCCACAGCGGCACAGAGATACCCAACTATAAACAATGGCGACATTATGCTTTGGGGTACTAATGGGCTGGTATTGTTTTATGAAACATTTTCTTCCGGACATAGTTACACCCCCATTGGTAAGGTTAACAATCCAGATGGATTAAAAAGTGCACTGAGCGTCAGTACTGTCATGGTAACATTTGAATTGGAATAATAGAACTATGAACTCTGAAAAATATCAATATTTTGAGCTAAAATAAAAGAGTTAATGGCTATTCGTCAGAGATAGCTTCAAGCAAATACTTATGTCTATGATTATTTATCGTATAAAGAAGTACATCAATTAAATATAAAAACTTTTTAGTTGATGGCATGTTACCTATAAGTAGAAACTAATCAGTAATCATTACCTATGGAAGAGATACTTCAACTAGATACTATTCAGAAATACAATGATTTATATGGGTTAAACACCCTACACCCACAAGTAAGCATCGTCGACTTAACAGAAGCTACTCATGTCGTCAATAACATAAAGATGAATTACGGGATTTACGCCTTATACCTAAAGAATAATCTATCGTGCACTATTCAGTATGGGAGAAATAAATATGATTATAAAGAAGGTACAATCGTGTGCTTCTCTCCAGGGCAAGTAGGTGAAGTTAAAACCAAAGTAGACGAAGTAAAACCGGAGGTATATGGTATTCTATTTGATCCATCTTTTATAATAGGTACAAACCTTAGCAAGCGAATGTCTAAATATCGTTTCTTCTCGTACGATGTTACAGAGTCATTGCATCTTTCAGAGGAAGAACGTAAAGTAATAATGCTATGCCTAGAACAAATTCAGTTGGAGTTGGCCCATGACACAGACAAACATAGCAAAGAGTTAATTGCTATGAATATAGAATTATTGCTGAATTATTGTTTGCGCTTTTATGAACGTCAGTTTGCTACTAGGGAGGTAAACAATAAAGATCTGCTACAGAGGTTCGAGTATCATTTATTAGACTATCTCAATCAAACAGAAACAAACAAAGGACTACCTACTGTGAAATATTTCGCAAGCAGGCTATGTATTTCCCCCAACTACTTCGGTGATTTAATTAAAAAAGAGACAGGAAAATCGCCTCAAGAATACATTCAAGAGGCGATAATCCAAAAGGCTAAAATATTAATTCTTGAAACCAATCACTCGATGAACGAAATCTCAAGCAAACTTGGCTTCAAATTCCCTCAGCATTTTGCGCGTTTCTTTAAAAAGCACACGGGGAAAACTCCAACAGAACTTAAAAAAGGAATCTGATTATAACAGACAATTGCTTTATCCTAATCAGATTCTTTTGAAGAGTTGGTATTGATTAAACCTCAAAAATGTTAGTGTAATCTTCGTTTACAATTGAGTACTCCACTTTGTCGAAATTAGAATACATCGGCAAGGAAGAAATCATTCTTCTTACTTCGTTCTCATCTACATCTTTAAAGATTAAAATCGCTCCCGTTTTATTCTCCTTAATAAAACGGTGTTCTACCACTCCCTCCTTTATCCAACTTGTGGAAATAGCAAATTCTTGCGGCATTAGCTCCTGATAGTTAGGCAACTTGTCTAGATAGTTCACAATATCAACAATAATTCTTCTCATGGTCCACGTTTAAAAAGTTATTTGAATAATTATATAAAGCTGGAAAGTATACATAATCGTTACAAGAACATTTCATACTTTCTTTCGGTTGTATCTCTATTACCAAATTAATAACCAATATTACTTTATTTAATCGTGCAGCGCGAAAAGATATTCAGTAAAGAAGGTTATTAAATAAGTAAAATGTATTCATCCAAAACCTGTTGTAATTCGTTTTACCAATTAAAAAACAACCAGTAATTATGAAAAAGCTAACGATTATCCTTGCCCATGGCAACTATGCCAAATCCATTGCCAATAAAACAATAATAGAGCAGCTAAAAACGAAGTACCCCGATGCGACTATACGCAATATCACCGAGCTCTATCCCGACTTCAATATCGATATAGAAGCAGAACAAAAGAACCTGATGGAAGCCGATGTGGTGCTGTTGCAGTTTCCGGTCTATTGGTACAACATGCCAGCTATTCTTAAGCAATGGATGGACAAAGCATTGGCCTATGGATTTGCTTATGGCGAAAACGGTGATAAGCTAAAGGGTAAAACACTGATAGCAAGTATCACAGCCGGTGGCAGAATGGAGGCTTATACACCTATAGGTTCAATGCACTTCTATTTACGTCCGTTCTTTAGCAACATCGAATCGACGGCTTATTATTGCCAGATGGATTTTGCCGAACCTATATTGGGATATGGTAACATCTATATTCCTAACGTGGTCAACACTCCAGAGGTGGTAACGGAGAGGGCTACCGAGCAAGCCGATAGATTGATCAAGGTATTAGAAGAGTTATTAAAGTAAATTGTCTCATTTAAAATACTCCTGTCATGAAACGTATTTTTGTTGATATCCTAAATCATATGGATAGAATCCCCAATCTGAATGATCTGCTTGCAAAAGAATTTGCGCATGCCAACGATTGGAAAGCCAAAGGCATACTGAATCATTTATTTGTAAAGAGCGATAACACCGGAGCATTGCTTGTAATGACCGCCGATGACATAGAGAAAGCTAAAGAGTTAGTAGCTACCCTACCCATGTTCTCCTATTTTGAGAAAATAGACTACTCTTATATAGAGGAAGAGTTCTAAAGCATTTCGTTGAATAGTTAAAGAGCGATGATCATTAGCTTTATCATTGCTCTTTTTACATTAAACCCAGTTATCATGAATACCATAAAGAGTATTAATCCATGCACGGGAAACTTAATGAAGGAGTACCCCGAGATGAACAATGAGCAGATAGAATCTATCATCAGCAAAGCGCACGAGGCATTTCTGAAATGGAAGGAGTTATCTTTCGACTCACGAGCGGGATATATGCGCAAAGCGGCTCAGATAATGTTAGACCGCAAACAGGAGATTTCTGAAGTTTGTGCTCGCGAAATGGGGAAACCGATGGTTTTTGGAGATGGAGAGACCGAAGTTTGTGCCATGATCTTAAACTATTATGCCGACAACGCCGAGAAGTTTCTTGCCGACCGACCATTAGCCACTCCTTTAAACAAAGCCTTTATTGCCTATGAACCATTAGGTGTTATCTTGAGTGTTCAACCTTGGAATGCTCCATTCTATCAGATGGTACGTTCGGCGGGACCACACATCATGGCCGGCAACACCATGATAATGAAGCAGGCTTCTAACGTGCCTCAGTGTGCGCAACTCATGGAGGATATCTTCAATGAAGCTGGCCTACCCCAGGGGGTATACACTAATCTTTTTCTTGAAGGTTCCAAGATTTCACCTCTTCTCGATGATTACAGAATACAAGGTGCCACCCTCACGGGAAGCGTAGGAGCAGGAGCTAGTTTCGGATCGGCAGCAAGCAAAAACATTGTTCGCTCTATTCTCGAACTAGGAGGTAATGACCCATGCATTATTTTGAACGATGCCGATTTAGATGAAGCGTTCAGTGCGGCTATCATGGGGCGACTTTGGAACTCTGGACAAATATGCTGCTCGCCCAAACGAATCATCTTGTTGGAAGATAGTTATGAGCCATTTATTGCAAAGGCCAAAGAGATATTTGCAAGCATCAAAGTGGGCGACCCATTAGAGAAAGATACATTAGTTGGCCCGGTGTGCACAGCCGAAGCGTTGGCCAAAGGCTTAAACCAAATAAACACTGCTATCAAACAAGGGGCTACCTTGGTGGCCGGTGGCAAGCAGATGGAAAGAGAAGGATTCTTTATTGAGCCTACTCTGTTGACCGACATCACCAAAGACATGGATATCTACCACGAGGAAGTGTTCGCGCCCGTATTAATGGTCTACAAGGTGAAGAGTATAGACGAAGCCATCGACCTAGCCAATGACTCTACCTATGGTCTAGGTGGCTCTATCTTTAGTAAGAATGAGGAAGAGGCTGTAAAACTGGCTCGAAGAATAAACACCGGAATGGTTTTCATCAACCATGTCACGACTAGTGTGGGGCCGGAGCTACCATTTGGCGGGACTAAAAAGTCGGGATACGGCAGAGAGTTATCGCCCGATGCTGTCTACGAGTTTGTCAACCCCAAACTGATACGCATCTCCGATACGAAAGCATTATACTAAAACCCAAACTAAAATTATGGTTACATTAAGTTTAAGACAAGAGTGGGATAAAACTTTCCCAAAATCAGACAAAGTGGAGCATGTAAAAGTATCTTTTCATAATAGATACGGCATCTCTTTGGCAGCCGATTTATATAAACCTAAAAAACATCAGGGTAAATTTGCTGCAATAGCTGTAGGTGGTCCGTATGGAGCAGTAAAAGAACAAGCATCTGGATTGTATGCTCAAACAATGGCCGAAAAAGGTTTTCTTACTATAGCATTTGACCCATCATTTACCGGTGAAAGTGGCGGTGAACCTCGTTTTGTTGGATCGCCCGAAATAAATACAGAGGATTTTTCGGCAGCGGTTGATTATCTATCAGTGCGTGAAGACGTAGATCCAAATAGAATCGGTATAATCGGTATTTGTGGATTTGGAGGTATGGGGCTCAATGCAGCTGCTATAGATACTCGAATTAAAGCGACTGTTATTTCGACCATGTACGATATGAGTAGACAGCTTACCTATGGATACTTTGATAAGACAACAGTAGATGAGCGATACGAGCTGCGCATACAATTAAATGCTCAGCGCACGGCTGATTATAAGAATACATGTTATGCTTTGATGGGCGGTGTACCGAGCCAACTGCCCGATGATGCACCTTTCTTCCTGATTGACTATTATGATTACTACAAAACACCTCGTGGATACCATCCTCGTTCTTTAAACTCAAATGATGGCTGGACTAAAACCACACCTCTATCTTTCATGAATATGCCTTTGCTGACCTATAGCGACGAAATACGCAATCCTGTATTAATGATTCATGGCAGCAAAGCACATTCTTTGTATTTCTGTGAGGATGCTTTCAAAAAACTAAAAGGTGATAATAAAGAGCTGTTGATTATCCCGGATGCAGTGCACACCGATCTATATGACAATCTTAAATTTATTCCTTTTGATAAGATTAATGCATTCTTTGATAAATCCTTTGCTGTTTGATATAGTATATGATACCTTAAAATAGCGTAGGCTCATTGCCTAGGTTCTATTAAGGACGACAAACTCAACATAAAACACGACAGAGCAACTGCTCCCCTATTACTAGTGAGTGGCACTGTGCAAAGCCTATTGTGCAGACATCAAAAAAACACCCTACGAATTGAGTGTACTCTAAGGGTTATTTTTAACTTTGTGAATTGCTAAATATTCACAGTCACAATAAGCGAATTTAGTATGATTCTACAATGCGCCATTCTCTTTGGTTGTCTAGCCTTGGGAGAATTTATCGTCTACCTCACCGGCATCAAGTTGCCGTCGAGCATCATCGGCATGCTACTTCTCACCCTATTCTTAAAAACCAAGCTCGTTAAATTGGAATGGGTGCAGGGCATATCAGACTTCCTGGTACGCAACCTCGGTTTTTTCTTTGTGCCGCCGGGTGTGGCTCTTATGCTCTACTTCGAGGTGATAAAAGAAGAGTTCTGGGCTATTGCCGTAGCCACGGTGGTGAGCACACTGTTGGTATTGGTCACAACCGGCTGGGTACATCAACTAACACGTAGACTGAAATGAATTTCCTAGAGAACGAGTTTTTCCTGTTGGCCCTCACCTTTGGCCTCTTCTTCTTTGCCAAGTGGCTGCAACGCCGCACGGGCATGCTTTTGCTCAACCCCATTTTGATAACCATCGCTCTATTGATACTTTTTCTGAAGCTCAACGATATCAGTTACGACACTTACAGCAAAGGTGGTAAACTCATCGAGTTTTGGCTAAAGCCAGCCGTGGTCGCTTTAGGTGTTCCGCTCTATCTGCAGCTGGAGAAGATAAAGAAGCAACTGCTCCCCATACTGCTTTCGCAAATTACCGGTTGTGTGGTGGGCGTGGTGTCGGTGGTGCTGATAGCTCAATGGATGGGGGCTAGTCACGAGGTGATACTGTCATTGGCCCCAAAATCGGTAACTACTCCTATCGCCATGGAGGTGTCGCAAAGTGTGGGTGGCATACCGTCGCTCACCGCAGCCGTAGTGGTGTGCGTGGGCCTGCTTGGTGCCGTGGCCGGATTCAAGACCATGCAACTGATGCGGGTAGATAGCCCCATCGCTCAAGGACTCTCGATAGGCACTGCCTCACATGCCGTGGGCACATCGGCCGCCATGGAGGTAAGTGGCAAATATGGTGCTTACGCCAGCCTAGGATTGACACTAAACGGGATACTCACAGCACTGTTCACACCGCTGTTACTAAGATTATTGGGCATTTAATAAACAAAAAGCGCTAGTTAGTGCTTTATATATACGATGATATTTATAGCTAGATATTTATGATAGAATTTAAACCATTTAGTATTGCAGATAAAGCTCTGATTACTTCCTATACCCTTAACAGTGGGAGGCGCAATTGCGACCTTTCTTTTTCTAATCTTTGCAGCTGGCAATTTCTTTATCACACAGAGTACTCTCTGCTCAATGGCTTTTTACTCATGAAATTTCAAGCCGAAGGCAAAACGGTATATATGATGCCTATCGGAGAAGGTGATCTTGAAGACACCATAGAGCAGATGATTGAATATAGCAAAAGCTATAGTCATCAGTTTTGCATGCTAGGCATTAGCTCATACATGAAAGACGACTTAGAAAACGCAATGCCCGGTAGATTTCACTTTACAAGTGATAGAGACTATGCCGACTACATCTACCTGCGTAGCGACCTGGCTACTCTTAAAGGTAAAAAGTATCAATCGAAGCGAAACCACATTAATAGATTTCGAAACACCTATCCCAATCATCGCTACGAACCCATCACACCCGATAACATTGCTCAATGCATCGAGTTCGAGGAGAAGTGGTGCAGAGCCAACCGATGCGATGAAAATAAAAGCACCTGCAACGAACGCAAAGCGTTGAACTTTGCCATGAACCACTTCGAGGAGCTGGGACTAATGGGTGGCATACTCTATGTAGACGATATGATGGTGGCGTTCACCTTTGGGATGCCAATCAACCAGACAGAATTTGGAGTAAATGCAGAGAAAGCCGATGCCAACATTGATGGCGCCTACACCATGATCAACTACGAGTTTGCCAACCGCATACCCGAGCAATACACATACATCAATCGCGAAGAAGACCTCGGCGTGGAGGGTTTGCGCAAAGCCAAACTATCCTATCATCCCGATATATTATTAGAGAAATATATGGCTTGCTTGAAAGAGAGTCCGCTCGAAATGATTAGATGGTAAGGCAATGAAGGAACAAGTTAGAAAACTCTGGAGTCTTTGCTTTGGCGATAGCGAAGCGTTCATGGACCTCTACTTCGAAAAGAAGTATAGCGATGATAACAACTATGCTATTGAGCAAGATGGCAATGTGGTGTGTGCTTTCCAGATGCTACCCCACACACTTTGGCTGGAGAGGAAGGAGTTTTCGACTGTTTACGGTTCCGGCCTATGCACCCACCCCCACTACAGAGGCAAGGGTATAGGCAAAGTACTGGTAGGACAGATTCTAAAAGATCTCTACTCCAAAGGGATGATGCTCACCACACTAATACCGGCCGAACCATGGTTGGGCGGGTATTACCACAATCTTGGCTACGAATATCTTTTCGACGTGGCCTATCACACCCTCTACCCCACTACCACAACAGAGCCCAACGAGATCGACGTGGAGGCTAGCACAGCATGCACCCACGAGTCGTACTCGTATTTCCACCGCAAGCAACTAGAAAGAAATGGCGTGGTATTGCATTCGTGGGACGACTACCAAACTATTCTTGCCGATCAGTTTCTAGCAGGCGGCCTACTCTATACCGCTACTCTAAAGCAAAAGCTAGTGGGACTAGCCATAGTGCAGCCCAAGGAAAACAAAGAGGTGCTGATACATGAGTTGTTCGCTGACAACGAAGATGTGAAGAGCGCCCTTGTTAAGCAAATTGCACTGGAGCACCCCGAACAAAAAGTGGTGCAAATCGTTGGGGTAAGCGATTCTACCGCCGACAGCCCAATAATACACCTCGGCATGGGGCGCATTGTCAATGCAGAAAGTTTTCTGAACAGATATGCTCAGGCCTACCCTTTGTATACCTTAGAGGTAAACCTTGAGGACAAAGAGATACCAGAAAACAATGGAAAGTATGTGATTGCGGATGGCAAATGCACCAAAAGCAAAACCGCAGAAAAAGAAAACTGTAAGACAATCAGTGCAAACCATCTCATTATCGAACTCCTCGCGAAAAAAAACCTCTATTTATCACTGATGCTCAACTAGTTGCAAGCACTTACAATCACTCACGGTGGCAAGGGCTAGTCACCGCGGTGACAAGGGCTACTCACCACGGTGGCAAAGGCTACCCACCACGCTGGCAAGGGCTACTCAGTGACATAAAGACAGCAAGACACCCCAACAGCTAGCAATAGCATACTATTCTGTAAATAATATACTACGAATTAACCAAAATTTTTGCAGAAAGAAACTTTATTTGGTTAATATTTAAGAGGTAGAAATCAGAACTACTCCCACGAAAATTACAACTAAAAAGTAAGAATAAGAGTGCTTTACTATCAAACTGTTAGTACGGAGGGGGTATTAGTATAAAAACATTAATTAAAATTGAGCAATCTAAATTTCAACAAGCGAATATAAAGAGGTAGATAGTTTTTATATATTTTTGCACTACAATAATAATACACAAGGCTTTAGCCTATGTAAAGTTTTTGACAAATACAGAATAATTAGATATAATAAAAGTAGGCAGAGATTGCCTTAAAGTACCCACCAAGTCAACCTTGATGGGCTTTCATGTTATATAAGACACAAGATAAAATAGATAAAAATAGTAATTTTAACAAACACAATATGATTATTAGATAGAACGAAAGACCTCTCCAAAGGACATTTCTTCTACTTCAACAACACAAATTATTTATATTAATACTTATAATGAGAAAGCAAATCTTTTTGTTGTTCTTGTTTGTATTGCTGGGAACCCAATTGGGATTCGCACAGGGATTTACTGTAAAAGGTACAGTGATCTCGGGCGAAGACAAAGAACCATTGATTGGGGTTTCGGTAGCACAAGCAGGAAGTGCGCTGGGTGTGATTACAGACTATGATGGTAATTACACAATCAACATTGATGGCGGTGATGCCATCTTAGTATTTTCCTACATTGGCACAAAGACACAAGAACACCGTGTAACGCCTCAAACAGGAACATTGAACGTAACTCTACAACCTGACTCGGAGATGATCGACGAGGTAGTAGTTGTGGCCTACGGAGTTAGAAAAAAAGGAACTATTGCAGGTTCTGTGTCTACGGTGAAAGCCGAAAAGATGGCAGACGTACCTGCAGCCAGCTTCGACCAAGCCCTTCAAGGATCGACACCCGGTTTGACGGTAATGTCGGAATCGGGAGAGCCTAGCAAGGCGGCAACGTTCCAAATCCGTGGTACAAACTCTATCAACTCGGGTACTTCACCCTTGTTTATCCTCGACGGGGTAGCTATCAGCAGTGCCGACTTCAACGCCATCAACCCTGGTGATATCGAGTCTATCTCTGTATTGAAAGATGCATCATCGACTTCTATCTATGGTGCTCGTGCTGCAAACGGTGTAGTGGTAATCACAACTAAACGCGGTCAAATGGCCGAAAAAGCGAAGGCTACTTTCCGTACTCAGATCGGTTTCTCTCAGTTGGCTCATGGCAACTGGAACCTGATGAACACTGCGGAGCGTATTCAGTACGAAAAAGAGATTGGCCTAACTGCTGGTCAAGACTACGCTACTCTGGCACGTACCGACATCAACTGGCTGGACGAAGTATTCAACAACAGTGCACCTTTGCAAAACTACGACCTATCGGTGAGTGGAGCTACAGAACGTGTAAACTACTATGTATCTGGTAATTTCTACGACCAAGAGGGTATTGCACAAGGCTCTACATTCAGACGTTACAACTTCCGTACAAATCTTGAGTTCCGTGCTAACAACTGGCTGAAGATGGGTACCAACACGATGTTGACTTACGAAGAAATTGAGCAAGCCGACGAAGGTAGCTATGCGCTTTATACTCCTATCTCGGCATCGCGTTTCATGCTTCCTTACTGGAATCCTTATAATAAAGATGGATCTTTGGCTTCTATCAACGACGGCACATGGGAAGGTATCGGTTTGAATCCTATCGAATGGATGAACAACAACCCTTACCAAAACAAAAAATACAAAGCTATCGCTACCGTATTTGCCGAAGTAACGCCTATCAAGAACCTACGTATTCGTTCGCAGTTTGGTCTAGACTACTCGCACACTACCGCCTTTACACAGTCGTTCCCTAGCTACACTCCAAACAATGGATCGGGCTATGCCGGACGCAGCTCTAATGATGGTATGTCGTTGACAGTGACCAACACAGCAAACTATTCGTTCGACATTGACCGCAAGCACTCTTTCACTTTCCTATTGGGACAAGAGGGTGTGAACTACTTCTCAGAAGGTTTCTCTGTGAGCACATCTGGTCAAAACAATGACTTCTTAACCGATATCGCATCGGGTACTCGTGCTACAGGTTGGAGCAGCGCTTCTACTAGCTTTGCCTACCTATCGTTCTTCGGTCGTGGTGAATATAGCTTCGAAGATCGCTACTATGCTGACTTCTCGGTACGTACCGACGGTTCGTCACGTTTCGGTAAGAATGGCCGTTGGGCTTCTTTCTGGTCGGCAGGTTTTATGTGGAACTTATGGAAGGAATCATTCATGAAGGAAACAAGAAGCTGGTTGACTAACGCTCAGGTGACATTCAGTGCCGGTACTTCGGGTAACTCTACTATCCCTAACTACGAACACTTGGAACTAGTGGGTGGTGGATTGATTTACGACGGTATTGCAGGTATTGGACCTATCCAACCGGGCAACAGCGATTTGGGCTGGGAAAAGCTGATGACTTACAACTTAGGTCTTCGTCTTGGCTTCTTCGACAGAATCAACATTACTGCTGAAGCTTACCACAAACGCACTACTAACATGTTGATGATGGTGCCTGTATCTTACGCTGAAAACGGTTACGGATACCGTTGGGACAACGTAGGTGCAATGGTAAACAAAGGTGCTGAATTGACTCTTGATGTAAACGCTCTTCGCACTCGCAACTTCTGGTGGAACGTGAACGTGAATGCATCGTACAACCACAATGCTATCACCGAACTTTACAACGGTTTGGACGAATACGAAATGTCGGGTACTAACACTAAACTAGTAGTAGGTCACTCGGTAGGCGAATTCTACATGAACCGCTATGCAGGTGTAAACCCAGCAAACGGTGATCCACTATGGTATGACAAAGACGGTAACGTAACAACCGAGTTCAACGAAGCCGACAAGGTGATGATGGGCAAAAACTACATCGCGCCATGGCAAGGTGGTTTCGGCACTACTCTTAACTGGAAAGGCCTTCAACTATCGGCTCAGTTTAGCTGGGTGGCAGACAGATGGATGATCAACAACGACCGCTTCTTCGAAGAAAGCAACGGTTTGTATACATCATACAACCAGTCTAAGCGCCTTCTTTACGACCGCTGGAAAAACCCAGGAGACATCACAGACATCCCACGCCACGGCGTGACTCCACAATTTGACACACACTTGCTAGAAGATGCATCGTTCCTTCGTTTGAAAAACGTGACGTTGAGCTATGCGTTCGATCAGTCGCTTTTGCAAAAAACGAAATTCTTCACTGCAGCGCGTGTATACGTTCAAGGTCAAAACTTGTTGACGTGGACTAAGTTCTCTGGTTTGGATCCTGAAAATACATCAAACGTTTATAAAGCACAGTATCCGGCATCTCGCCAGTTTACATTTGGGCTTGAAGTATCATTCTAAAAAAAAAGACACAAACCACAATGATAAAGAAATTCAAACTTTTCGGAGCAGTTATGGCATTTGCCCTTTCTGCTACCTCTTGTCTTGACAAGTATCCGGAAGACGCAATCATAGCAGGCGATGCCATCACATCTGTGGAAACTGCCAACCAAGCAGTTATCGGTATCTACTCTAAGTTCAAAAGCTCGGCACTATACAGTGGCGCTCTTACTTTGCTTCCAGATATTCAGACCGACTTTGTATATGCAGTACAAGGTTACTCTAACACCTATGGCGACATCTGGCGTTGGAACGATCTTCTTGCCACAAACGGTTCTATCGAATCGGTTTATGGTAGCCTCTACTCGGTAATCGGAAGCTGTAACTTCTTCTTCCAAGAGATTGAAATACTTGAACCAAAGATCCAAAACGATGATTTGCTAGATCAACTTCAAACCTATAAGGCTGAAGTTCATTTCGCTCGTGCATTGGCCTACTCGGAGCTGATTAAGCTTTTCTGTAAGCCTTACGAGTCGGACGCTGAAGCAGAAAAAGAACTGGGTGTAGTATTGGTATCGAAATTTAAAAGCAACGAAGTGTTGAGACGTTCATCATTGAAGGCATCTTACGACTTTGTGTTGGCCGACCTTGCGAAAGCTAACGAGTACTTCGGTGACCTATTCGACAACTCTTCGCTTTACAATGCTAAATACTTCACTACAGCTACAGTAAACGCGCTTTATTCTCGTATGTATCTGTACATGAAGAAGTGGGATTTGGCAGTAGAATATTCGTCGAAGCTGATCGATAGCAACAAGTTCAAATTGGCTAGCACCACAGAGATGTATACTAACCAATACAGCTACTACGACTTTCTATGGCACAACGATAGCTCTACTGAGGTAATCTGGCGTGTGCCTTTCGAAGTTACTTCGTATGGTGGTGCATTGGGTCGCGTGTTCTTGAACTACGACTATACATCTTACCGTCCAGACTATGTGCCTGCCGAGTGGGTGATCAACTCTTACGACAGCGGCGATATGCGTATCAACTCGTTCTTCACTAACCTTACTACTGGTTATGCTCACGGTTTGAACTGGCCTCTATTGACTAAATATCGTGGTAACGATACTTTCGTGGCCAACAATATTCTTCATGTGAATATGCCTAAGGTATTCCGTCTGTCTGAGATCTACCTGATTCGTGCTGAAGCTCTTTGCGAACTTGGTCGTTTTGCTGATGCCGGCAAAGACATCACTACCCTACGCAAAGCTCGCTACAGATCGTATGGTTCGTCTACAGCAATCAACGCCAACAACTGGTTCGAGCTAGTATCGGGCGAACGCGTTAAGGAACTTTACATGGAAGGTTTCCGTCTGAACGACTTGAAACGTTGGCACAAAGGTTTTACCCGTAAGGCACAACTTCACACTGTAGCTAGTGGTAACACTCTTTCAGTTCCTGCTGATGATGCTCGTTTCGTATGGCCTATCCCTCAACACGAGCTAGAGTCGCCAAATGCGGACATCGAACCTAATGAAAGTAACAAATAACTATACAACAATAACAATATACAATATGAATAGAATCTTTATTGCAATTACTACTCTAATCGCTACACTGATGGTGCTATGCGGTTGTAGTGAAGAGCGTATAGTATATTCGGGCACCGACGCTGTGATGTTTGCCGATACACTGTATATTCTGCCTATACAGGATGATACTGAAACATTCGAGATCCAGATCTCTTCTTTGACGCCTAGCTCTACCGATCGCACATTCGCTGTGGAAGTATTGGATAGCAGAAGCAACGCAATAGAAGGCGTTCATTACGAGATCTTGTCAAACTCTGCTACAATTAAAGCCGGCGAAGTATCGACAAGCATCTTTGTAAAAGGAAAGGCTAGTAATATCAAGATCAACGAAGGCATCGGCTTCTATCTACGTATTGCCAACCGCAACATCAACAACGACCTTTACGGCGATGCTGTGTTGACTACAAAGGTGGTACTAAAAAGATCGTGCCCTTACGACCTTGAAGCATTCTCGGGCTACTGTGTACTTACATCGAGTTTCTTCGCCGACTATATGCAAAGCACTAACATGCGCTTGTTGAAATCGGAAATCGATCCAAACAAAGAAAACACAGTTATCATCAAGAACTTCTACTACGATGGCTTTGACATCAGCGTAAGACTTGACAACACTAACATACTTTATCCGGACCTATACGTGGATGGCGAGCAAGTTCTTGGCCATACAGGTGAAGCATTTGGAACAATCTACGGTAATGGCGATTTGATGATGAATCTTCTGCCTAGCACTACCTCTTACTTCAGCTCTTGCGAAGGTTTCATGGCTATCTACAACCTTGTGTATGTAAATGGCGTGGGTACAGTGGGTGCGTATACCAACGTGGTAAGATGGATCACCGACGAAGAGGCGGAAGTGTTGAAGAAACAAGGATACTAATCTTTAATTATATGCATTATGAAGAAATTTAACTATTTATTTTCATTGCTTGTTTTAGCAAGCTCGCTTTTGCTTACTGCTTGTGACAACGAAGACAAAACTATCGAAATCGTTTTCCCTGAATCTCAAACTACATCTAACAAAATTGGTGAAACAGGTGAGATCAGCTTTAACGCTCAAGCTTCTTGGAGACTTACATCATCGGCTACTTGGTTGGTGCTTCTAGACGAAACTACTGAAACTGATCAGATTTTCGGCGAAGCAGGTCAACACACTGTGAGCTACCTAGTGAAAGGTGACGGTGCGGATTTCGCTACATCACACAAAGCTAAAATCAGCTTGACAATGAACGGTATGACACAAGAGATTTGTGAGGTAACTCGCGAGCCTTTGGCTTACACGTTGACTGCAGTTGATCAAGACGGTAACGCTATCACAGCTGAGAATCCATTCCAATTGGTGTATGGTGCAGCTGCTTCAATTAAAATTACTGGTAACTACACCTACCGTGTAACTGCTCCTAACTGGATCGAAATTACTTCGGCAACAGTGGGCGAAGCTAACACTGAACTAGTATTCACTGCTAGAGTGGAAAGCGACTTTGCTTTCGAAGCTAACGCAGGTGTTTTGACTGTGAGCAACTCTACTTTTGATGCTGCTGCTACATTCGAACTACCAGTAGCATACGACGGTTTGCCAGCCAACGAGATTGCATTCTCTATCAACCCATGGAACTGGGAAGTTAAAGCTGATGGATCGCAATTCTTTAAGACTAATATCGACGGTATCACAGAATATTTCGCATCTCCTCTTGTAATCAATGTAAACGCTCGCAACAACGACTTTACTATTGTAAGAATCGAGGAAAATGCTGAATGGGGTTGCACTGTATTGAACAGATGGAACGCTTGGTTCTACGCTGACGATATGGGCGCTGGTGTAGTAGAAATTGCTACTCAAGAAAACTCGGGCGCTGCACGTAGAGGTATCGCTATGGTATTCCCTACTGCTTACTACGCTGAAATCGAAGCAGACTTCGACAACAACGTATTCGATGTTGAAGACGATTACTATACAATCAAACCTTCAATGGAGAAATACATTGCAGTTGATTTCCAACAACACGCTACTGAAAGCTCGGCACCATTCACAGTGACTAGCTTCGGCCAAACTCTTGAATTGTTCTCTCTAGCCGATCAAGCTGGCGAAGATGCAGTGATTGACATGTATGGTACTAAAGATGTTTACATCCTTAGCCTTGAGAAAATGGCTTACGAGCAATTGACTATCAGCTTCTCTAACGTGGCTATGGGTCAACCTGTCTACCCAGATACTTTCATCAATGGTGTGAACACAGGTTGGGAAGGCATCGAGTTTGAAAACAGCTGGACAAGCGAATACAACTCTCAAATAAATATCTACGGTATCCAAGCTAATAGCGGTGAGAATGGTTCTATGACCATCCAACTTTTCAACGGTGCAACCGATGAACTTGTTGGTTTCATCGTGGTGGAACAGTGGTAATTTAATCTAAAATCATGCGAACCTCATACTCATAGTATCAAGTAATGAGGTTTGCATGATTCAATAAAACAAGCAATAATTAAATATGAAAATAAATCTTTCATTTCTGAAATCCTGCTCGGTGCTTTTTGCATTGTCTCTGCTTGTCGTGTTGACAGGTTGTAAAGACGATACCACCGAAATACTTGGTCAAGGAGGATATGTTCAATTCAAGCTCTACAAGCAGTCGGCAAAAGCTGAAACTCGTGCAGCGGAATTAGACTATCTAAGTTCTGCTAAAAAGATTGAAGTGGTACTTCAAAACAGCAGCGGATCAAGAGTTAGACAAACACTTAATTTGAATGCTTACAACGATACAAACGCTGAGTTTGGTCTAAGAAGCGACAAACTGGAACTTCTTTCTGGCGACTACACCATCATTGGTTACTATCTTTACGATGAGTTGAACCAAGAGTTGGGTGCTGGCGTGATGGAAGAACAAGAGACTTTCACTGTTATCGCTGGTGGTCTTATCACTAAAGATCTATATGTGGCAGTGAAGAAAAGAGGTCAAGTACAGTTCACTCTTGTAAAAGACTTCTCGAACTTTCAACAAACTAGATCTTCTGAAAACAACAGCTACCAGTTTAGCAGCATCAGAAAAGCTGATATTGAAGTTCAAAACCTTTTCAGCGACGAACGTATTACTCTTAAAGATATTAAGTTCAGAGTTAGCTCGAAGGTAATCGATAACAACGGTACTGCGTGGGTTACTGCAGCAGCTACTACCGACTCTATTGTCTCTCTAGAGGCTGGTGGTTACCAAATCATCAGATACAGCATCTACAACAACTCTAATCAGTTGCTAGAATATGCTAACCCTATCACCGAAACTCGTTTTGTGGTGACCGACAACAACAAGGTTGATGTAGATGTGCCTATCGCTTTGAACGAGACGGCAGAGAACATCAAAGACTACTATGCGCTTAAAGAAATTTGGGAAGCACTTGATGGCAAAAACTGGTACTACATGGGTGACAGCTATGCACTTGGTGTGAACTGGAACTTTGACAAAGATATCGATACATGGGGTAACCAACCGGGTGTATCTCTTAACTCTCAAGGCCGTGTTACTAGCTTGAACCTAGGTTGCTTCGGTCCTAAAGGTGATGTGCCTGCTGCACTTGGACAACTTACCGAACTTGTCTTCCTTGATTGTGGTAACCACAACGACAGACTAGGCGGTAACCTTTTCCCTGGTGTAGACAGAAACGTGAAAGATAGAATGAACTACTACAATCTTTATTCGAAGAGAGATATCCGTGCTTCATTCTCTGACGCTATCGTAGAAGGTTTCAAACTAAAAGGTGTGGACTTGGGTTCACCAAGACCTATTGTGTCCGACAGACCACAAACTCTAGACGTGATGCCTGGTAGCTTGACAAATGCTATCACTTCTCTTCCTAAAGAGATTGGTAAGCTGACAAAACTTGAGAATATATTCATCGCCAACGGTTTGATAGCTGAACTTCCAGAAGAGCTGGCGCTACTAGAAAACTGTACCGACATTGAGATCTACAACTGTCCTCGCATGACTTCATATCCGATGGTTATTAATAAAATGCCTGAGTTAGCTCTTATTAATATCTCATCTAACCCACAGCTTTCTGCTGAGGAACTATACAAGGGTTTGAACGATTTCGCATTGAACAGTCCTTCTAACGATAAGCTTCAGCTTTTGTACTGTGGTTTTAACAACTTGGAAGAGCTTCCTGCTTCGTTCTCTAACCTTGTAAAGATTGGTTTGCTCGACTTTACTTCGAACAATATCAAGAAGCTTCACCCATTGTCGCGCAATGTAGCACCTGTACAGATGCTATTCAACGACAACCAAATTGAAGAGATTCCTGTAGATGCTAACGGTCTTTTCTGTAACATAGATGATATCGAAACCATCATGATGTCGGGCAATAAGTTGAAACAATTCCCAAACATTTTCGATGCAAGATCAGTATATCAGATTTCGGATCTAGACTTCTCGTACAACGAGATTGAAAGCATCCAGGGCGAAGAAGATGGTACTTACAAAGGTGTGAATTGCGAATCTCTATCATTGCATGGTAACAAGTTGAAGAAATTCCCTTCGGTGATCTTCAATGTTGGTTCTGTGATTTCGTATATCAACGTAGCGGGTAATGGTATTGAAAGCTTCGAAAATGGTACGTTGTTTGGTAAAAACCTACACATGCTAGAATCGCTTGACTTGAGCTATAATAAGCTAACTAAGTTGCCTAACGAGTTCGATGCAACTTCACTACCTTACTTGTACAGTATCGACTTGAGTTATAACCGTTTTGCTGATTTCCCTTACGGACCACTAAACGTTTCTCGCCTCACTGTTATGTCTATTCGTTATCAACGCGACGAAATTGGTAATCGCTGTTTGAAAACATGGCCTACCGGATTGTACACTTGTGCAAGTCTTTTGGCATTCTATATTGGTGGTAACGACTTGCGTAAGATTGACGACCGCATCTCTCCACAGATCTACATGTTTGATATCCAAGATAACCCTAACATTTCAATCGATCTTACTGATGTGTGTTATTACATTCAGGCAGGTGCATATCTTTTGATCTATGATTCATCACAAGATATCCGTGGTTGTAGCGCGTTAGATCTAGACAATTAATACCTAACAGAGACAAAAAAGAAATTATGAAATTTATCAGAAATATATCATTGGTTTTGTCTGCACTTGCTCTTTCATTGAGCTCGTGCAGCGACGACACCGATAAAATATCTAACGAATTGACGGTTGACAAAGCCGAGATTTTGTTTGCAGCCGAAGGCGGAGATGAAGTGGTACTTATTACTTCATCATCGGAGTGGGTAGCCACATCTTCTGCACCTTGGCTTAAACTATCGCCTGCCAGCGGTATTGGAACTACCGACTGCGAATTGACTGTAGACCCATCATTGCTACACGAAGTGCGCAACGCTAACATCCGTATCACCAACGGACAAGGCATGGTTCAAACACTTACTGTAGATCAGTTTGGATTTGACAAGGCTATCTTGATTGAAGAGCCTAGCGTTAACATTGAGAACTATAACAAAGCTGATATGCGTTTCTTCGAAACTACTATCACTACCAATGTACTGTTCAGCGTAGAAATGCCGGCAGACTGCGATTGGATTAAGTTCGATGCTTCGCAACTTGACAACGTAGAGATCAAGCACGCTCGTCCGCAAAGCATCAAGGTACGTTTTGAGTGGAGCATGAACACCGAACCTGAGGTGAGAACTGCTAACCTTAAGCTTTTGCCTCTTGACAACAGTGTGTCGCTAGCACAAGAAGCTATTATCACAGTAGAGCAAGCTGCTGCACCGTTGATCACGGATAGCCGTGCGGGTGACTCACTAGCTATTATCATTGCCGGTAACAAGCTAAACACTTATGCTGACTTCGAAGTAACAGAAAACCTTTCTAACTGGTCGCAAGTAACAGTATGGGAAAGAGGCGACAAAGAAGCTACTCCAGAAATGTTGGGCCGCGTTCGTTCAATTAGATTCTACATGGTCAATACTAACGAAGGCCTTCCAGAAGAGATTAGCAAACTGAAATACCTAGAGTCTTTCTCTGTCTTCAGTAACGAGAATGCGTACATCAAGTCTATCCAATTGGGTGATGCGTTGAACAATCTTGAGTATCTGAAACATGTTGAGCTGTTTGCTTATGGTATCGTAGACCTACCCGAAGGTTTTGCTAACTTGAAGAAGTTGGAGACTTTGAGCTTGATTTCAAACTCATTCTCTTCTATCCCTCAACTTATTTCGAAGGAGAACTTCCCTAACCTTACTGCACTAAGCATCTCTGGTGGTCGTCGTCGCGATTACATCAACAACCTTAGCACAGATAAGACAGAGGATATGGGTCTTTATATGAACATCGATCATATCCACACAGACCGCCAGAAGTTCATCGAATTGCTATCTTGGGAGAAACTTGAAGTGTTGCGTCTATCATCGAACTACATGGAAGGCACATTGCCAGATATGAACGACTATCCGGTGAAGTACACTGAAGAAGATATCATCGCGTCGAACGATTCATTGCCTAGAGTATTGATTGGTACACCTAAGATTCTTCCAAATACTCAATATCTATCGTTGAACAGAAACATGTTTACCGGTAATGTTCCTACTTGGATTTTGCACCACCCTAAACTATGGATGTGGGACCCATTCACGTTGATCTACTCACAAGACGGATTCAACACGGAAGGTAAACGTGCACGTTTCGACAACGAGCCTATCAACATGGAATACTACTACGATCTATATCCATTTAGAAGACCGATTATAACAGATTAAAAGACATGAAGAAATATAGCTTTATCATAGCAGCTGCGGGGTTAATGACCCTTGCAGCTTGCTCCGACAACACTTTTATCGAAGAAAGCACACCACAGGTTCCTGAGACGCCATCGGAACTGCCAACGATGGACTATCTCAAAGGAGAGTTAATGGTGAAGTTCCAGTCTACAGCTACTGAGCAAGTAGAAACTAGAACTCGCTCTACTCGTGCCGGACGTTCGGGCGTATCTGCATTCGATGAGGTACTCGAAACTATCGGTGCTTACAAATTCGAACGCGTATTCCCTATCGATGCACGTAGCGAAGAGCGTACTCGCGAAGCTGGTATGCACAACTGGTATGTGATTCAGTTTGATGCAGACTTCTCGGTAAAGGAAGCTTATGCATTGCTTTCAACTCTTGAGGGAGTGGACAAGCTGCAATACAGCCACACTATTACTCGCGGTTACGAGCCACGCAAATCTACAGTAGTTTCAGAGTCTGCTTTGAAGACGATGTCTACTCGCAATGGTTCATTCAACGACCCTTTGCTTGGCCAACAATGGCACTGCATCAATAACGGTGATTTGGAAAATGCTGTAGCAGGTGCTGACATAGGTGCTGCCGCTGCATGGGAAAAATGTACGGGAGATGCTTCTATCATTGTAGCTGTATTGGACGAAGGTGTGATGTATGATCACGAAGACCTTGCTGCTAACATGTGGGTGAACGAAGGCGAAATCTTTGGCTCGAAAGAAGACAACGATGGCAACGGTTACGCTGGCGACTTGCACGGTTACAACTTTGTATTCGATCATGGTACTATCACTTACAACGACGCTAGAGATACCGGTCACGGTACTCACGTAGCAGGTACTATTGCAGCGGTTAACAACAATGGCCGCGGTGTATCAAGTATCGCAGGTGGCGACGGTAGTGGCAACGGTGTAAAGATCATGAGCTGCCAGGTATTTGCTGGCGACTATGGTGTATCGCTCTACAACGAAGCGCGTGCTATTAAATATGCAGCCGACAACGGTGCGGTGATCTTGCAATGTAGCTGGGGTTACAACTCGGCTAAAGCTAATCCACTGTACTACCCACTAGGCCCTGCTAACGATGAGCAATGGATGAACAGCTTCCCTCTAGAAAAAGAAGCATTGGACTACTTCATCAACAACGCTGGTTCACCTAATGGTGTAATCGAGGGTGGTTTGGCCATCTTTGCTGCGGGTAACGAAGGTGCTCCTCAATCATCTTATCCTGCTGCTTATGGCGAGATCATCGGCGTAGGTTCTTTGGATGCTGCTGGTATGCCATCATCATTTACTAACTACGGTTTGGTAAATCTATCTGCACCTGGTGGTGATAGCGGTTTCCACTCTAGCGAGTCGGGCAAAATCCTATCTACTATTCCAGTACGCGGCCAATCGGGTTACGGTTATATGGAAGGTACATCAATGGCTTGTCCTAATGCTTCGGGTATTGCAGCACTAGGTTTGTCGTATGCCGTGCAACAAAGAAAGCACTTCAAGGCTTCTGAATTCCGCGATCTATTGTACAAATCGTGCGTTCCTGTAGAGAACTACTTTACTGAATCTAAGTACTACTGGGAAGCTTGGGATCTATTTGGTCAAACAACATTGATCGAAATGCAACCAAAGGCTTACACTAACATGATGGGACACGGTATGCTCAACGCTGCTGCTTTGTTGAACAACATCGACAACGGTGCAGGTTCGGACATGAAAGTTCCTAATATGTATGTGGCTCCTGATGGCACAACAAAAATAGATTTTGCTCGTTATTTCCTTAACGGTGAAAACCTTACTTATACGTTCAGCAGCGAAAACAACTCTATCGCTTCGGTTGCAGTGAATGGTACTATTGCTACTATCACTGGTCACCAAGTGGGTATGGTAAACGCTACTGTGACTACAAGCACAGGTGTTAGCCAAACTATCGTTATAACAGTTCGCAAGAACGCCAACGACAACGGTTGGTTGAGATAATTTGTTAGCATATGAGAAGTTATTCGTCTATTCTACTTGTACTTTTCTCTCTCTATTCTGCGCAGAGTTTTGCGCAGGATAGAAGTAAACAACAGTTTCCTTTTGTTCAAACCGATCAGACGGTGAACCAATCGGATGAGAAATGTTTGGTAACAGACGAATACACACTCAATATCCCTGATGTGGCCGAGGATGCACCAAAGCAAAGCTATGTGTTTGTGGTAAAAAACCAGTGCAACAAGCCGGTTCGCATCACGCATGTCATCAACTCGTGCAGCTGCCTCACCACTCAAGTGCCCGATAGCTTGTTTGCACCGGGTGAGGAGAAGGAGGTGATTCTCACTTTCAACCCCTACAGAAAGATGGGGAACGTCTTCCAAGAGGCGTTTATCTATACGGACCAAAACGACAAGGAAGCTTCTTTGTCGCTGATGATTCAAGGCAAGGTGGTGCCAAGTGCCGACCCTTACTACCATTTTAAACGCAATGTGGGAGTGCTTCGTTTCAAACGCAAGTACCTGAACTTTGAGTTTACAGAGCCTCAACAGTGGCTCACCGAACGATTGGTTTGCCTCAACAGTAGCGATCGCGAAGTGACTATCTCGGGCAATATCAAGGGCGAACCTCTACCCTCTTACATTGAGATTAGTAGCGAGCCAAAGGTGATAGCCCCCGGACAAGAGGCCGACATCATTGTGAAGATAAACAACAAGGAGATGCCAACCACCTTTTTCGAGCTGATCATCGCGCTTGATGGTGTAGATGCATCGGCAGCAGACAAGGGACTGTTGATGAAGATCAACAACAAGAAGAACAAGAAATAAACCAAGACAGAATTTTAAAATGAAGAATATTTTCAAAATAGCTATGCTCTTCACGCTTCTATTGAGCATTGTTGCTTGTAGCAACGATGACGATAAAGTGTTCGAAGAAGCTGCATTGGAAGCCAGCTACATCAATATTGCCGGCACATGGGGCTTGACTGAATGGAATGGTCAAACCATCGAAAACATCTATACTTATATCACTTTCGACCGTCGCGAACACACGTTTGTGATGTATCAAAACATGGATAGCATGTACGCTCGCGAGATCACCGGCTCGTTCACCATCTCTAAAGATGAGAACGATGAGTCAATCGATCTAATCTCGGGCGACTATGATTATGACAACGGCAAGTGGAACAACACTTACGAAATCAAGATCTACAAAGATAGAATGGTATGGACAGTAGTAGGCGACGCTAGCGATGTATCGGTATACACGCGTTGCGAATTGCCTACCGACTTGAACTAAGCAATTTTTCATCCCGAGCATATACCTATATGCAGAATATGCTTTCAACTCCATTAACGGACGTTGAAAGCATATTTTTTTGTGCCTACTTTTACTAGACTAGCCTACTTGAATATACGAAATACTTCGCGTTGGTTGTTCTCTAAGTCAATAGCCAGCAGATAGTGTGCCTTTGGGTAAGCAGAGAAGTCGATCTGTGTAGTGTTGGCATCGAACGTATTTAGATGATAGCCATTGACAGACAGCAGATGTATAGACTTAACCTTTGCATCCCCTTTATTGATGTTGATTACATCTGTCACGGCTCTAGGGTAAACCGTTATCCCACTGCTTTGCTGATCGTGAATAGAAGTAGCGAAACTGTGTTCAATGGTTTCGCCCATCAACGAGGCCAGATAGATTTCCAATGCTGTATAGCCGGCCGCATTTGTGCGGTTTCTATCTTCCGCATCTTCCGGGTTGAGTCCGTTAGCCACTTCCCAATCATCGGGCATACCATCGTTGTCGCTATCTTTTGGAGCCTCAGCAGCTACATATTCAGGATAGCCTTCTACGTTCCAAGGTGAGTCGATGATTCCGCCTGTACCTAGTACGCCTTTATAGTTGGCAGTGCCGGTGCGGGTTTCTTCTATGATACGACGTTCCACCACATCGCGATTGATGGTACCGGCCATAGCCAATACATCTTCATAGGCTTGCTGCGCACTCTTTAGATTCTTCACACGATACTCATCATAGTCAAATCGGGGTACATTGTTTATACCTATATCGTAGAGCAACTCGTCCGAACGGATATCGGCTTCGGTAAATGGGCTACCATTGTCGGTGCGGATATTTACAGCCGTCCAAGGGTTGGCGGTAGCTGTGCTGGAACCTTCCATCACGTTACCATCAAAGAAGAAGCGAGCTGCAACACCTTTGTTACCTCCATCCGAAATCTCGGTGAACCACTTGGTAGAGTGTGTAGATGGCCCCGGTTTATAGTAATTACAAAGGAAGTTCGTCAAATTGTATCGTTTGGTTCCTGTTGCAATATCCGATCCATAGCAAGCGTTGCGGTTGCCCCAGTTGTAGTTCACATTATTGGTATATTCGATAAACACACGCACATCATTGTCGCCACGCGAGCCATTTAAACGGGGTGAGCGAGCTTTGTTGTGGGCCAGTAGGTTGTGATAGAACGTAGCACTCTGTCCGCCCCACTGTGCACCATAGCTACGGTTGCCCTTAGCGTGTCCACCTTCGTAGAGTCCTTCGTGCACGATACAGTGTTGCACTGTGGTAAACTGATTGTCGTAGATGGTCATATTTTCTTCGGCCGACCAGCCGAAACAGCTGTGGTCGATGATCCAGTTCTTGCCATTCTCTATACCGATTGCTGCACCGTAGTTGGTTTCATGGTTGATTTCATCACTTAGCCCGATACGTGCACGGATATTACGGATCACCAAGTTCTGCGATCCACCAAAGTTGAGCTTTCCACCTCTAAACAGGATTCCTTCGCCCGGCGCGGTTTGTCCGGCGATAGTAAGATTGGCACGCGAGCTGCGAATATCGTTGCCATTACGTCCTTTGGAATGATCGGGTTCAGACTTGATTGTGATAGTGCCCGATACACGGAAGATCACCGTCAGGGGTTCGCCAGGGTATTGTTTCAAAGCCCAACGGAATGAGCCCGGTATAGGTTCTTCGGCCGAACCGTAATCTTCAAGGTTGTCTACAAACACCACTTGGCCACCACGGCCGCCTTGGGCATACTTTCCAAAACCTTCTGCGGTGGGGAAGGCCAATAACTGTTGCGCACTAAGCTCTCCCGGGATTAGGCTGGCAAGCAGCAATGCAAGGGAAAAGAGTTTCTTCATAAAAATAGTTTTTTCGTTAACGTTCCATTTGGATATAATTAGGACGTATAGCTAGCCATATTGTAATCATCAGATGTCCAAGGATTTTATTCGTTTAGCAGTCAACAAAACAGGGATGATTTTGTTATTCTTTCTTCTTAATACCCGACCTATGAACTATCAAACTACCGTAAAGCTAGATGGTAAATTCTATACTTCGCTACGCGATATATTGCCTTCGCATGGCGAGCTAAAAATGCTTATCGTGGGGCGTACGCCTAGCCATGGAAGCATCGTGAAGGGGCACTACTTTCAAGGCACACGTGGCAAATCGCTTTGGAACAAACTAAGAAATTATGGGATACTAGATTTCCCACAAGATAGATATGCTGACGAATATCTGCTAGAGAATAACTATGGCATCATCCATCTCTCTCCCATACCGTGCGAGTATCGCGAGCTGGATAGGCAGCTCACTCGTCGAGGCTACAAACGGTTGATGGCTATTGTACGCATCTACCGCCCCAAGATGTTACTCTTCTCGTACAAGAACATCGTGGATAGCATAGTAGATGCCTTGGACGGCACTAAGATACAGACGAACTATGGTTTCAATCCGATGTGTGAGGTGCTTTTCAATGGGGTACCCGTCTTTATATTCCCCATGCCGGGCACACCTTGCACCAAAGAGGAGGCGACCACCTGCATGGATAGCTTGGTGAGTTTCTTGAAACAGATAGAATAGACTTATGCAAAAGACCATTTGGACCATAGGGCACTCTACTCACTCCATCGAAGAGTTTGTGGCACTGCTGCTGCACTACAACATCGAGCAGGTGGCCGATGTGCGCAAGTTGCCGGGATCCAATAAGTTTCCACAGTTCAATAGCGATACCCTGGCAAAGAGCTTAGCCGATCACCACATTGGCTATGCTTACTTCAAACTACTAGGTGGATTGCGCCCTGCCAACAAGGACTCTAAGAACACAGCATGGGTCAATAAGTCGTTTCGCAATTATGCAGACTATATGGAGACTAGCTCTTTCAAAGAAGGAGTGGCACAACTGGAAGCCTATGCCGAGCAACGACCTACGGCCATCATGTGTGCCGAGGTGCTGTGGTGGCGCTGCCATCGCTCTATGATAGCAGACTACCTCAAGGCCAAAGGGTGGACAGTGATACATATCTTGAGCCTTACATCTACCAAGGAACATCCCTATACAGCAGTGGCCCACCTCGTAGATGGTGAGCTGAGCTATGCGCCTAAGTCGGAAGTCACTCTCCCCACTCCACACTGAGGTGTTTCAACATCGTAGCATTCTCGCCCCACGTGCCGGTGTGCTGTAGACCGATGCCCCCTTGTGTGTTGGGGATAATATCGGCTTGCAGGTAGATTTGCGTGTGCAGGTTAGGATCTTTAGGGGTAGCCAATGGAGTGGTAGTATCGACTTGTGCCACGAGGCGATTGCCTTTAGCAGATAACCTGATGGTGCACCCCGTGCGGTAGCAGATGGCCGAGATAGGCTCACAGATAGCAGTAGCAATCCCATTGTTGTACTCCATAAGAGTGAAGTCCACCGCATTACTATACTTGGTGGTGCGCTCAATGCGCAGTGCATAGCCCGATAGCGTCTTCGTATCCATCTTGATGTAGATATCCATATACTGCCCCGTGGCACTGCCAAACCCTTGCCCTGCCGTCTTACAGGGATCTACCAATAGTTCTAACGACATATCGCCGTATGGAGCCTCTAGTGGGGTGTAGAGCAATCGAGCACCACGCTGGCACTGCAACAATCCCAAGCCCGTTGCCCCATTGATGCCTTCGCCATAATACCAATAGGGTGTATCGGGATAGACCTCCCAGTCGAAGCCTTGGGTGTCGATAGGTTTGTAGCCACCTATTGTCCAAAACCCCGGAATGATAGCGGACTGATTGGTAGTGGGGAAATTGACGAAGCTGGTTTGCAACTCACGGATAGGAGCTGCTGACTTTAAGCGAATAGGTTTCGACGTTACAGCAGATACCGCCTCTCCGGGCAAGCAACGCTGATGCTTGGGCTGCACGGCAGCTAGTATGTAGTAGCCGGCATCATCTACAGTAAGCGGATAGGCCAACAAGGGACGACCCATGCGTGACACAGCTACGGGCAGAGCGTCTGCACCTTTCTTATCTTTACAGCGGTACCACGTCACGAGCGATTGATCTTCTCGCCCTTGCAAGTCTAACTGATAGTTTAGCCAAAGGGTATCTTGGTGAGTTGCAATGGCAGGGCGTTTTACAAATGAAGGTGCAGCTACATAGCCGGGCAGCACAGTTAATTCGGTAGCCCCTTGAAGTCCATCCTCGGTGGAGGCAATGATACTAATGCGGCGTGGGGCATCGTCGTGATAAGTGGCTTGCACCTTACAGTGGTACCCATCGGTAGTAGAAAGAGCAACCACTCCTTCATCGCCCGCAGATACACTCCACCTCACAGGTTTGTTGTTCAGCGTGTAGTTGCTATGACGTTTCAATGTAGCAGTTAGTTCGATAGGCGCTTCGCCCGTTTGCAAAGTGGCTTCGAGGGGCGCCACAGCTAGGCAGGTAGCCACCTGATAGTTTCCCGCAACAAGCGATTTCACTTGCAATGGGTCCCACCCATCTTCTCCACAAAGCAGATTGTAGGTGTTGTACACCTTCTTCCCATCGCGCTCTACATGGTAGGCTTGCAAGGCAGGAGCCTCATCGATCGATATAGTATTCACGACATTCTTGTTCCCTATGACATAGGGCTGGCTGTTGAGGGTAACACCCGACTGATAGCAGCGCAGCCATTGGGTAGGCGATGCGGCCCACCCCACATAGAGTGAATCATTTGCAGCATGAAAGCGGCAGTCCACTACACTCAACGGACCCACTGCCTTGCAGAAGTATTGGCTACCTCCTTCGTGGCAGATGGTAAAGTCGCAATCGAGGAACACAGCCCCACCCCAGTCGGTTCGCCAAAACGGACGCGGTGCATAGAAGTGCAGCGTGCAGCCTAGATAGACTCCATTGCCGGTAAGGGCATCGTCGGTGCTCTCCATGTGGCAGTCTTTAAACAAGATGCGTCTTGCCCCGTTCAGCGGGTTCATATTGAGGCGACTGATGAAGCGTACATTCTCGGCCATCACCTTGTCGCCATGACTATAAGCCACGTGTGCCTGCGTGATGGCAGACATACGTTTACTGCGATTGAGCTGTGGTTGTAAGGGAAACTCTAGATCCACATTGCAGAAGTTGCCCATCGTCAGGTTTTTCACCAGCAAGCCATCGCCCCAGAAGTCGAACATCGTAAAGTTGCCCACCGCGCCTTGTGTCTGTCCACGGTTGGCAGCAAGCACCACATTACGTGGATCAGTATTCAGGCCGACAAGATGCAGATAGTCGCACTTCACCACCATACCAAAAGGTTCGCGTCCCTCCTTACCCTTTCGCACAGCGGGGTCATCGGGGTTATCAATCCAGTAGACATAAGGAGCGATATAGACACACATCGGTGCATCTTCAGTGCCATCTTCAAAACATTGAGCGGCATCTTGAAAGCTGGAGAAGACATACGGATGGCGAGCGGCCTCCTCGGCAGAGAGCTGCCCATCTACAAAGATGGAGCGCTTGCCTAGCACCACCTCTTTACCTTGGTAAACGATGCGGTTGCCATAGAAGGCGATAGGGTCCGACGAATCTAAAGGGATATAGTTTTGGCTGGCGGCAGGTAGTGCCAGCAGCACGAAGATAAACGTAAGTACGTATAGGTGAAGTTTCATAGCGATTGAGTTGACGGCATAAAAATAGGGATAAACCTCGAAAAGACTTATCCCTATACTATTATTTTTTAGGCTAACACCTTTTCCGGCCACGCATAGCTTCCGGGTTTCAGTGTTACATGCAGATGCTCTGCTTCGTGAGGCTGAAGGGTGATGATGCCGGCGGCCAGTTGTCCCGTCACCTCAAAGTTGTACCACCCCATTACCTTGATTACTTCGTAAGCGGTTGCACCACCTTCTATCACCAACTCTTTTACTAGGCATTCGCGAGTAATCTTATAGCAACTCTCCGCCATGATGTACTTCAAACGCTGCGCGTAAGTAGGGTCGGCAGATACCGGCTGATTGATCGTTATCGCTAGGCTAGGATGCTTGGCATAGCTCAAAGATAGAGCTTTGATCCACGTTGACGAGTAGGCCACACCGTCGAATACATCTTTCGGCATAGCCAATAGGGGCACTCTGCGCTCTTCCAAATCTTTTAGCAGAGCGTTGTGGTGCAGGGTACTTCCACAAATCAGTAGCAAGTGGTCGATAGGCAACTTCTGTGTGGGCTGTTCCGAAGGTTTTACCCCCAGTGTATGTTCTACAAAAGCTTTGAAGAAGCTGCTCCCGCCGGCGGGAATCCAGTCGGGAGTCAGCTGCTTCGTATAATCCACAAGTTCCACTTCGGTCGAGAGGTTGCCGATTGTTAGGGGACTAGCTATCGAAAGTGGTTCTTGCGGACGGATTAGTGTTCCACCACCTAGCAGGTCGAGTACCTTGTCGCTCTTAGCCGGAAACTCCGGATCGTAAGAGAAGGGAGTTTGGGTGATGGGTTGTTGATTAACGTAGTAGATACCATCGATGATTTGGCGGCCCAGAGAGGGGTTGGCAGGAAGTAGCAATGCGCCCTTCTTGCCGGTAGCTTCGAGTAGTGCTTCCAGCTCGTCTTTCACATAACCGCGAAGCACCGAGTCGGTTTTCTTAAATAGAGTCTGTACTCCAAGTAGAGTCAAGCGGCGGCCCAGTTCAATAGACTGATTGATGGCCTCGCAACGTAGCAACGAACGAGTATTGGTGATGCACACCAACACGTCGCACTCTGGCAGTTCCTCTCCCACTCTACGGGTAAGGACAACTTTCAAGCCGTAGCTGTAGGCAATGCCTGCAATCTCCGCGGCTCCTGTAATATCATCGGCGATAACAGCTATCATATTACATATTCTTTTTGCGGTTTTCGGCCATCTTAGCGGCATAGTCTACAGAGAGTAGTAGCGCCTCAGGGCTGGCAATACCTTTGCCGGCCACGTCGAAGGCTGTACCGTGATCCACAGATACACGAATAATAGGCAAACCAAGGGTGATGTTTACACCTTTCACACTCTTCATCTTCTTGGTCTCAGGGTCCCAATCGAAACCTACCACCTTGAAGGGGATATGGCCTTGATCGTGGTACATCGCCACGCAGCCATCAAAGAAACCGCCTTTGGCTTTGGCAAAAAGGGTATCGGGAGGAACAGGTCCCTCTACCAAGTGACCTTTCGCTTTAAGCTCTTCTACAGCAGGGATAATCTCTTGCGCCTCTTCGTAGCCAAACAAGCCGTTGTCGCTAGAGTGTGGGTTCAAGCCGGCGATACCAATCTTTGGGTTTTCGATGCCAAACTGACGGCAAGCGTCTTCTAGCAGAAGGGCCACAGTCATGATACGTTCTTTCTTCACTAGGTCGCACGCTTGGCGCAAAGGCACGTGAGTAGATACATGAATCACACGTAGAAACTCATCGGCTAGCAACATCGCATATTTCTTCGTGCCCGTGTAGTGAGCATAGATCTCTGTATGTCCTGAGAAGTGGTGTCCGGCTAGGTTGAGCGATTCCTTGTTAAGGGGAGCTGTCACCGTACCGTCTACTTCGTTGGACATAGCTAGTTCGATGGCTTTAATCACCGATTGGAAGGCTGCGTTGCCACATTGTGCCGACACTTCGCCAAACTGATGTTGGTCGATGTCGATTAGTTTGAGGTCGATCACATCCATCACGCCTTTCTCGAACTTCGCTTCGCTCACGTTCTCGATAGCGTTCACTGTCAATGGTAGGTTGAGCAGAGCGATAGCTTTCGCCATTACGGCTGCATCACCTGTCACCACGGGGCGACATTGTTGATAGATCACATCACTGCAAAAAGACTCGGCCACAATCTCTGGACCAATGCCTGCGGGATCACCCATGGTGATCGCCAATATAGGTAGTTTCATCTGTTTCGTTAGATTAAAAGAGTTGTTGATAAATGGCTTTTGCATCTTCGAGGCTCAACTCGCGAGGATTGTTCACCAAAAGGCGAGTTACTTTCATGGCTGCTGCGGCCAGTTCGTCCACTTTATCGGGAGTGATACCAATTTCAGAAAGCTTTGTAGGAATGCCACACGCTTTAGATAGATTCACCATATAGTCGATACCTGCTTCGGCTGTAGCCTTCTCGCTACCTTGATCGGCAATGCCAAAGGCGCGGGCAATGTTGGCAAATTTACCAATATTGGTTTCTAGGTTATAAGCCATCACGGGAGGCAACAAGATGGCATTGGCCAAGCCGTGCGAAATGTGATACTCTCCACCCAATGGGTACGACAAAGCGTGTACGGCTGCTGTGTTTACAGGGCCAAGACACAAACCACCGTAGTAGCTACCGAGGCAAAGGGCTTCGCGAGCTTCGAGGTCGTTGCCGTCTTTCACGGCTCTCTCTAGGTTGGCAGCTATCAAGCGGATACCTTCGAGGGCATAGCAGTCTATCACCTCGTGAGCAAACTTATTGGTATAGGCTTCGATGCAGTGCGACAAAGCATCCATACCTGTCTCGGCAGTGATCTTCGAAGGCACAGTGCACGTCAGCTTAGGGTCGATATAAACCACATCGGCCACTAGGTAAGGCGACACGACACCTTTCTTGAGGTGTTCGTCTTCGTCGAGCAATATAGAGTTGGGCGACACTTCGCTACCCGTACCTGCTGTGGTGGGTAGACAAGCTAGCCAAATGCCTTTTTGTTTGATAAAGCCGATGCCAAACACATCGCTGGCTTTCTGGGTGCTGTTTACCAATGCAGCGAGTAGTTTGGCTACATCGAGCACACTACCACCACCAATGCCCACCACGCTATCTATCTTCAAGCCGCGAGCCTCTTCTAGTATAGCGTTGAACTCATTGAGTGTAGGTTCGGCCAGAATCTTATCGTACACCGATACAGTAACTCCACCCTCTTGTAGCATTGCGATAGTATCTGCTATCAATGGCAAGATGGGAGGTGCAGTGAGCAACATCAGTTTGCGGTGGCCTAGTGCCAAGTAGTCGGTGACAAATTGGTCGATGCAGCCCGAGCCAAATTCGATCTTCGAAGGCTGCAACAGTTTAATATTTTTCATCTTTTCAGTGTATAATTATTTTTCATTCAGAGGGCCTAGATCGTGTGACTAGTTGTTTTGAGCAACTGCACCACTCACAGTGGTCTTCTTATTTAGTTTTTCTTCTTTCTTCATTCTGAGATAGCCGTGTATGGTCAACTCTTCGGGCGCATTCTCCTTGAAGTAGAACAGACTGGCCACGTAGCCCACAACCAGTAGCACGATGTGGCTATATACACCGAGCATCAGCTTGTGGTGTGTATAGTTCAGCGCACCAAGATCGAGCAAGATGCGTTTGTTGGCTCCCACACCGATAGGAGTAGATGTCAACATGGCATAGGCAGTAAATGCCATTGCTGCTGCGATGCCCCAGTAGAGTCCTTTCTTGTTGGCACGCTTCGAGAAGAGTCCCAGCAGCAAGATACCTACAATACCGGCCGAGAAGATGGCATAGAGCTGAAACACTACGCCCAGCACTCCTTCGCCTTCCCAGATGGCATAGAGCATAGATACACCGATAGCGGCAAAGCCGGCAATAAACACGATGTAGCGACCTACTTGCAGCTGACGCTTATCTTCGGCTTTTGGACGAAGTTTCAAGTAGTAGTCTTGCACGCCAATGGCTGCCAAACAGTTGATATCTGAGTCGAGGCTAGAGATAGCTCCGGCAGCCAAGGCTGCAATGATTAGTCCTTTAATACCCACAGGCAGTTGGGTAGAGATGAAGTAAGGGAATACCTCATCGGCTTTTAGTCCTTCGGGCAAGCCATGGGCCACATCCGAACGGTAGAACACGATAAGGGCAATACCAATTACCATAAACAGCGTCCACACGGGTAGACTGGTGAATACTCCGATATAAGCTGCTTTCTTGGCCGACTTATCGTCCTTGGCAGTGATATAGCGTTGTACAATGGTTTGGTCGGTGCCGTACTTTTGCAAAGCGTAGAAGATACCATTGAAGGCTAGCACCCAGAAGGTAGCATCTACAAAATTCCACGAGTAGTTGGCATTCTGCACTTGCGATACAATCTCGGTACCTACATTTTGTATACCGTTTTCGGGGCGGAACAGTAGTATAGATATACAGATCACTCCACCTAGAATCAGCAAGAATCCTTGAATTACATCCATCCAGATCACGGCCTCGATACCTCCCATCAGCGTAAGGGCGGTGACGGCAATACCTAGCACCACAATAATCAATATGATGTCCATATTCATAAAGCGGCTCATGGCAAGGCTCACCAAGAACAGCACAGTACCCATCTTCGAGAAATGGCCCAGCACAAAGGCCGACGAGCCATAGAAGCGGGCAAAACGTCCGAAGCGTTTTTCGAAATATTCGTAGACACTGAGCCGTATGACGCGCCTAAAGAGGGGAACAATGAAACCGATGATGCAGACCAGCACGATGGGAACCATCAAGCCTTGCACCAAGAGTATCCAGTCGCCTGCATAGCCCGAACCGGGATAGGCCAAAAAGGTGACGCTACTGATAAGGGTAGCGAATATCGACATACCAATGGCCCACGAGGGGATGTTGCGGCCACCTGCAAAATATTGTTCGGTGCCCTTTTGGCGGTGTGCGAAATAGTAGCCTATACCGATGGCAAACAGTATTGAGCCAATAACTATGCTATAATCTATCCAATGTAATCCTGTGTTTTCCATGCTAATTTTCTAAGATTATTATTACGTCAATTGTTCGATTCTCTGGCGCACCATCGCTTTGTCTTCTTCCGAAAGAGCAGTAAGCGGAGGCAATACTTGGCCGGTACAAATATCTTTTAGCTGAAGCAGATACTTCAATGCAGCTAGCGAGTTGCCTAGCGTGAAGCCTTTTTGATACACCGCACAGATGGTGTTAGTCTGTTGCTGAATGGCACGTGCCTCTTCGTGGCGACCGTTCATAGCAGCTTCGTAGAGCTGGTTGTACAAGTCGGGGATATAGTTACCACCACTTGGAACGATGCCCACAGCACCACGTTCTAGGGCGATGGCCGAGTTGGCCGCACATCCGCAGAAGTACACAAAGTCTTCGCGCTCCGCAGCAAAGTCCATAATCTCCTTCATACGCTCGTCATTGTTTTCAGAGTCTTTGATACCTACAATATTAGGATGATCGGCTAGACGTTTCACGATATCTACTGGGATAGACATGTGTGTGGTAAGGGTGATATTGTAGAGCATAAATGGCACAGGACAAGCCTCAGCAATATCTACATAGTAGCGATACATCTGCTCGTCGGTCAGTGCGAAGTACGAAGGCAGTGTAGATACCAACACATCGGCTCCGGCAGCCACGTAAGGGGCCATCGCTTTGTATTGATCGGCTACCACACAGCCGGTCAAAGCCACATAGATAGTTACTTTGCCTTTGGCTACAGCCGCTACTGTCTCAATAAGTTCAATAGCATCTGCTGCGCTCACTAGCTGTCCTTCGCCGGTGGTTCCCATCAGCAAAGGGTGAATATTGTTGTCTACAAATGATTGGGCTATGCGGGTTACTGCTGCTTTGTCAAGTTTCATATCCTCCGTCATCGGAGTTACCATAGGCACTACTACGCCTCTATACAATTGTTTTACGTTCATTTTTCTGTATATAGTATTATTAGTTTCATTCTTAACCTTTGTTATAAGATTAATTTAAGGTGATTTTGTACCCATTTTGAAGCGGAAAATTGGAGATGGGAGGTTAAATTGAAAGTTTCCTTTAATCGGGGAAACAATTTACTGTTTTGTTCCATTATCATAGGTAAACGAGAATTATTTATTAGCGGATGGGTAACAATTAAAGTCGATATTAGTATATTTGTTTCAAACAGAACTAATCATAAAAACCACATATAGATGAGATTTATATCATGGAACGTCAACGGCCTTCGTGCCGTGCATGGCAAGGGGTTTGCCGATATCTTTAAGAGTCTGGATGCCGACTTCTTCTGCCTGCAAGAGACCAAGATGCAAGCGGGACAGCTCGACCTAGAATTCGAGGGTTATCACTCGTTTTGGAACTATGCCGAGAAGAAGGGCTACTCCGGCACAGCTGTCTTTAGCCGTCACCAACCGGTGGCCGTGACCTATGGACTAGGCATTGAAGAGCACGATCAAGAGGGACGTGTCATCACGCTGGAGATGGGTGATTTCTACCTGGTAACTGTCTATACACCCAACTCGCAAGATGGCTTGCGCCGTCTGGACTACCGCATGCAGTGGGAGGATGATTTCCGTGCTTACCTATGCCGCCTAGATACGCACAAGCCGGTGGTGGTGTGTGGCGACCTCAACGTGGCACACAAGGAGATCGACCTCAAGAACCCAAAAACCAACCGCACCAATGCAGGCTTCACCGACGAGGAACGCGCCAAGATGCAAGAGCTGCTAGATGCGGGATTCACCGACACCTTCCGTCACTTCTACCCCGACACGGAACTGGCCTATTCGTGGTGGTCGTATCGCTTCAAAGCTCGCGAGAAGAACACAGGGTGGCGCATCGACTACTTCCTCTCTTCACAACGCCTCAACGATAAACTGATGGGCGCAAAAATCCACAGCGACGTGATGGGTTCCGACCATTGTCCAGTGGAAGTTGACATCAATTTGTAGGCTAGGGCTACTCACCGTGGTGGCAAGGGCTGGTCTGCTCGGTGAGTAGGGCTGGTCACCGCGGTGGCAAGGGCTAGTCAGCAAGGCGAATATTAGCCAAGAGTAAACCACACATTTACAGTCATTTACCAATAGCCCAAACAACCCATTGTAGGGACGCAGCGTGCTGTGCCCGCTATGCCGAATGGAAAAACACAAAGATCCGGATAAACCAATCCATGCGCTGTTGTGCCCATATACCGCAAGGAAAACACAAAGATCCGGATAAACCAATCCATGCGCTGTTGGACGGCACAGCAGGCTGTGCCACTACAACTAACCTATAACACACAGCAACCAAAAAAAATGTAGCGGCACAGCCTGCTGTGCCCATATACCGCAAGGGGAAACACAAAACTAACCCCAAAACCATTGAATATCAAAAGAAAACTGTATATTTGGCTCGAACGCCCTATCCCCCTATAAATGGGCTTGATTATATCAATACTACGAATCTACCAAAAACAATTGTAATCTGATGGACAGAAGAAAATTCCTCAAAGCGGGAGGATTGGCTCTGATGGGATCGGTGATGGGTGGCTCGGCCATGGCATCGATAACAAAAGGGGTCACCGACCGGCTAGGCGACAATGACAAAGCTGGTGTGCAAGCTGCAATGAACCACTTTGGCGTGAGCGAAAGCGATATGCGCAAAGTGATGACAACAGCACTGGAAAAAGGGGGCGACTATGCCGACCTCTTCTTTGAACATACCTTTACCAACAGTCTTGGACTGCAAGATGGTGCGGTGAACCGCAACAGTTCTTACATAGACTATGGCGTGGGTATCCGTGTACTGAAAGGCGACCAAACGGGTTATGCCTATGTGGAGAACACGAATCTAGACGATATGCTGAACGCGGCTCGTACGGCTGCTCGTATCGCTTCGGATAGCAACAAGGCGCGCGTGGCCAAACTCAACGAAACGCCCGTAACTAAAAATGCCTACCCCGTGACTACATCATGGGAAGAGGTAAGCATCAAAAACAAAATTCCTTATCTGCAAAAACTCAACGACCGCATCTTTGCACTCGACCCTAGAGTGATAAAGGTGAGCGCAAGCCAAAGCGACGAGACTTCGCACATCCTATTCTGCAACAGCGATGGGGTGATGTACTACGACTATCGACCTATGGCTACGCTGAGCGCAAGCTGTGTGATGGAGCAAGATGGTAAGAAGGAGAATTGCTACTCGGCTCGATCGTATCGCAAAGGGTTCGACTTCCTCAACGATGAGTTGGTGGAACTAATGGCGCGCGAGGCGGTAGACAAAACAGCTATATTGTTTGATGCTATCACACCCAAAGGCGGTGAGATGCCGGTGGTGATGGGTGCCGGTGGATCGGGCATCTTGCTGCACGAGGCTATAGGTCACGCTTTCGAGGCGGATTTCAACCGCAAGAATACTTCGATCTTCTCCGATCAGCTCAACAAAAAGGTGTGCAACGAAAATATCTCCGTTATCGATGACGGTACGATACCTTTTAACCGTGGTTCGGTGAACTTCGACGATGAAGGGGTATCAGGCCAAAAGACCTATCTGGTAAAAGATGGAGTGCTGACCAGCTATCTGCACGATCGTATCAGTGCCAAGCACTACGGGGTAGACCCTACAGGCAACGGCCGCCGTGAGTCGTTCCGCAAAATGCCTATCCCACGTATGCGCGCCACCTATATGGAGCCGGGCAACGTGACGGAGGCCGACATCATCTCTACGGTAAAGAACGGGGTGTTTGTCGATCAGTTTACCAACGGGCAAGTACAGATTGGTGCAGGCGACTTCACCTTCTTTGTCAAATCGGGCTACCTCATCGAGGATGGCAAGCTGACACAACCTATCAAGGATATCAATATCATCGGTAACGGGCCAAAAGCCTTGGCAGATATCGCCATGGTGGGCAACAACGATCGTATTGACAACGGCACATGGACCTGCGGCAAGGCTGGTCAGTCGGTGCCTGTGACGTGTGGTATGCCATCGGCCTTAGTGAGCAAACTTACTGTAGGCGGCGAAAGCTAATAACCTTTTAAATTGGAATGAACTATGATTTCGGAAGATAATAAAAGATTGGCGCAATGGGCCATGGACTATGCCCTGAAGAATGGCTGCCAACAAGCAAGGGTGACTCTATCCAAAGGGGTGAGCAACTCTATCGGCCTACGCGATGGCAAAACAGAACAGTTGCAGCAAAACGCGAGCAACTCGCTTAGCATCACACTCTATGTAGATGGCCGTTATGGCCGCTACGAAACGAACCGTTTGGAGAAGAAGGAGCTGGAACGTTTCATCAGCAATGGCATTGAGGCTACACGCTACTTGGCCAAAGATGAGGCGCGTACGCTACCCGATGCTTCGCGCTACTACAAAGGTGGTGGTGCCGACTTGCAACTGTGCGATAACCGTTTCAATAAGATCGACCCTGATACAAAGCTGGAGATGGCGCAGGCTGTGGCACAACAGATATTGGGCAAGAATCCACGCATCATATCGGTGAGCTCGAACTATTCGGATGGCAACTCGGCCTATTATACAATAACTAGCAATGGCTTCGAAGGGGAGACACTGAACACCTACTACGGGCTATCGTGCTCTACCTCCATCAAAGGCGAGGGCGAAGCACGTCCTTCGGCAGGATGGTCGGAGTCGTCTATCCTCTTTAATGAGCTTCCTACCGCTGGTATAGGCGATGAAGCTTTGAGACGTGCGCTAGCTAAGATTGGTCAGAAGAAGATCCAATCGGGCAAATACACCATGATCATCGAGCCACGTAGCACAGGCCAACTACTGGGCCCGCTATTCAGTGCCATTCAAGGGGAAGCGTTGCAACAGAAGACCTCTTTCTTGATCGATCAGTTGGACAAGCAAGTGGCCTCTAACAAGTTCACCATCATGGATCAGCCTCATCTAGTGGGTGCTCGTGGTGCTCGCTATTTCGATGGCGAAGGGGCAGCTACCAAAGAACAGCCTATCTTTGAGAATGGTGTACTGAAGAACTACTACATCAATACCTACGTGGCCAACAAGATGAACACTGTGCCTACATTGACTAGTCCATCTGTGGCTGTAATGGCGCTAGGCAACAAAGACCTCAACGCGATAGTAGCCGATGTAGACAGAGCCATCTTAGTAACCGGCTTTAACGGTGGTAACTGCAACAGCACCACCGGTAATTTCTCGTATGGCGTAGAGGGCTTCTTGGTGGAAAACGGTCAGCTCACTCAACCTATCTCGGAGATGAACATCACGGGCAATATGTTGTCGCTATGGGCATCGCTAGTCGAAACCGGCAACGACCCCAACCTACGTTCGTCCTATCGCATTCCTACCTTGGTGTTCGAGGATGTAAACTTTAGCGGATTGTAATATCCATCTACCTTATAACAGAAGAAGTAGCTATCTTATCGAAATAGAGCAGCTACTTCTTCTCTATTTCTATCTTTCTAAATATAAACTCTTAAATAATGACAGTATGAAAAAAAAGATTTTGATTAGTGGTCCACTGATCGCAGTATGTTTGATGTTGGGAACAGCTGTTGGTTCAAGTGTCGATAAAATCGGCCTTGGTGCAATATATGGAGTTCTTATCGGCTTCGTCATTAGTTCGCTGCTAATTGTACGGAAGTACTACGCAGAAAAGAAAGGCCAAAAGAACAGTTAAATCGTTTTCTATTGACCTAGAACAGAATGATAATAAACTACTATTTTACATTACGGCTAAAACAAGTAGTTCGGATTTCAAAGGAGATAGGCCTCGTCAGAAGTATGTTTCTGCTAGGCCTTCTATCTTTGGCCTTCTATCTACTTACAAAGATAAACCAAAGCTGGATTGTTCCTACAACCACCTCTTTAGGATTGATACTCTATCATAACGAACGAAGAGATAAAGAGTTTCTCCGGTTGCAGATAAAGCATGCAATAGCTCTCCTTCAAGCAGAGTACCTACTTATAGGCTTGCCCTTTATGATAATGGAATGCTTCAAAGGTCACTTTCTAGGAGCAGTGACCATAGCAGCGACAGCCGTCGCATTGCCTTATCTAAAAACGATAAAGATGACGCCCATAGTCCTACCTATGCCCTTTCTATACAAAGGTGGGTTAGAATACATCCGCCTGTTTCGCCAATGCGGATGGCTCTATCTGCTTCTATTAGCAGCGACACTGATGGGCGCAATGCACGATAACATCACTCTCGGTAAAGTTGCACTTATTATTTGGACATACATTCAGACGATAACACTCCTCTCCGTCACCCAAAAGCAGGAGCTTACTTTCTTCCTGAATTACGCCACTTTTCAAAGGCATCTCGTCCGATCGTGCGTATGGAACATCTCCGTAACCGCTACTCCTTTAGTTGTAATGATACTCTCATTCTCGGCTACATCGGATAACATCCTATTCTGTGCCAGCGCGATGGTAGGAAGTATACTTTATCTATGGAACATGAGCATGGCGCGCTATCTCTTCTCTTCCAGCGCAATGTTGATCAGCTATATGATAATGCCTCTTCTCCCACTCTCTTTTTACACTTTCTTCATCCCCATTCTACTTGTGCCATTTGCATTGATCAATGGAGCGTGTTACATGCTTCTTAAAACCAACACCAAACAGATATGGAACTAATACAGATTAACCATTTATTCAAAAGATACGCAGAAACAACAGTACTAGAAGATTTGTCCGTAACTTACTCCACCGGCATGATCTATGGCCTAGTTGGCGAGAATGGTGCCGGCAAGACAACCCTTTTCAACTGCATCATGGGAATGACTACCTATAAAGGAGAGATCCGAAAAGCGGACGATATTTCCATCGGCTACCTACCCGCCGAGAATCATTTCTATACATTGATCACCGGGCAAGAGTATCTCGATTTCTGCCTCAAAGCAAAGAACAAAAACATAAAGCAAGAGCAGATAGACGAACTCAACGAAGTCTTTCAGCTACCCTTAAAAAGATATGCCTCCGACTACTCTACCGGCATGAAAAAGAAGTTAGCACTGATGGCACTCTTACTACAAGACAACACCCTCTACATTTTAGACGAGCCCTTCAACGGTGTAGACTTATATGGATGCATCCAACTAAAGAAGATCATCCATTCACTAAAAGCCAAAGGGAAAACCATACTCCTCTCCTCCCACCAAATCACCATCCTACACGAGCTTTGTGACAGCATCGATTACCTTAATCAGCATACTATTGCGCAAAGGTATACTAGTGAGTCAGTAAAGGAGATAGAAGAGAGTATACTAGGGAAGATGGTGGTTGCAGAGTTGGTTTGTTAACAACAGAGGCTGCCCACACTTAGTTAGACAGCCTCTATTGTTATAAAGTCATTCGATTATTTCTTGTTAATCAAGGCACGGCTCACTTCGAAGCGGTCGATCTTTACACCTTCCGACAGCAACCACACTTTAAGCTTGTGGTTCTTTCCGCGAAGCGCTTTCACAGAGATGCTAGTACGCACCGAGTTGATTAGTTTGTTCTTGATAGCAATCTCGTTGGGCTCTTGCAAGTCCATACCCACAAGGATAACAGGCTCGTCTGGCGCTGTTTTCTTGTCGATGCTGTAGTACACAGTGATGTTGTAACTACCACCTGCTAGTTTGCTCTTAATATCATATTCGGCATAAGGTGCAAGTGCTTTCTTCGCCTCACCCTTCTTGTTATAGGCCGAGCTTTTTCCTTCGATATAGTCCTTCTTTTTCTCAGTCACCTTCTCCATGAAACGCGAGCTTTGGTAGTCTACCGCATTGATAGATACACGCATATTGCTCATTTCGTGTTTGTCATCATCTTGAGCGAAAAGAGTTACGGAAGTCAATGAGAAAAGAATAGAAAAGAATAAGATTAATTTCTTCATACTTTTGTTAGGTTTTGGTTTCTGTATTTAATTAAAGTGCGCTAAGATAGACAAAGACAACTGCATACTAAAACCTAGTTAACAGTAGATTACAAATTAAAATAGCAGGTAGATATGTTTTCACAATTATTATAGTGATGCCGGCTTATTGGGGCCTCTGACTTGTCCTTGCAACTCTTTCAACTCTTTGTTGAGAAATACTGACAGAACAGTACGTATCACCACCACTCCGGCCAATACGATAAGTTCCTGATAGGTAGGTTCGAGAACCGTCTTTAGTATATCAGAGGCGATGAGAAACTCCAAACCAAGCAGCAGATAGGTGCCAAACACCGAGCGCAAACGACGAATGTTTTTAGGAGAATAAGAGCCTGAGAAACGATTCAGCTCGTTGCGAATAAACATCAGTGTAGCAATCAATGCGCCGTAGGTCACTATCAACAAGCTGGTTACACTCATTATGGTGGCTAGGATGTCTAAGAAATGAATCAGCATAGGGTTATTCGTTTCTTGCTATAACAGCCCAACAAAGTCAAATGTTTAAATGTTTTATAGGATGTAAAGTATAATAAAACACGGGATTTGTCCGTTAACTTAAACACTATGGACCACTTAAAAACATTCACAGACCAACGAGGAAAACTGACACTACTAGAGCTGGGCGCACAAGTGCCTTTCGAAGTCACCCGTATGTATTGGATATACGATGTGCCCCAAGGTGAAGAGCGTGGCAAGCATGCCAATCGCCTCTCTTATCAATATCTAGTGGCAGTAAACGGTTCTGTCGACATATATTTAGAAGATATCAATGGTAAACGCCATATACAGCTCAACTCCAAAAGCGAAGGGGTGCTACTGCCTCCGGGTACCTGGAACGAGCTACGCAACTTCTCGAGTGATGCAGTATTGATGGTATTGGCTTCGCATAGCTACGACCCCACTACCTACCTCAACACGCACGAAGAGTTCTTGGCGTTTATCCATAACAAATAGCAGATGACTAGCGGCAAAAGCATTACTCTGACCCGCTACGAAGCCAATCTCAAAGGTATTTGGGACAGCTTTGTGGATAGCTCGCGCAACGGCACGTTCTTGCTAAAGCGCGACTATATGGACTATCATGCCGATCGCTTTGCCGACCATTCGCTACTGTTCTATGCTGATAATCGGCTAGTGGCAGTACTGCCGGCACACACCCAAGGTGCACTGTTCTGCAGCCACAATGGGCTGACGTACGGAGGACTGTTGCTGCATCGACAAACCACCGCACAGCTCACCATCGAACTGATGGAGGCCTTGACGGTTTATCTTCAAGAGCTAGGCACGTTTGAGACCCTTCTCTATCGCCCTATCCCACACATCTATCACAACTACCCCACAGAGGAAGATCTTTATGCCTTGTACCGTTGCAATGCTCGCCTATCGGCTCGCAAGATTGCCAGCGTGGTACAACAGTCGGACGCTATCCCCTTCAGTTCGCTACGCCGACGTAAGCTAAAGCTTGCCCAGAATCTTGACTATCTGGTGCACACCAACGACAATTGGCCGGAGTTTTGGAAGATACTCGAAGAGACATTGATGGTGCACCACAATACCACTCCCGTACACACCTTAGAAGAGATGTTGCTACTTCACCAACGTTTCCCCGATAATATCCGACTCTACACGGTGACTACAAAAGATGGCGTGGTGCTTGGCGGCACTGTGGTCTACACCACCCCGCTGGTGGCGCATATCCAGTATATCGCTTCCTCCAACGAGGGACGCAATAAAGGTGGGCTCGACTTCCTCTTCGACTATCTGATACATGTACGCTACCGCAACAAGGCCTTTTTCGACCTCGGCACTTCGGTAGAAGATGGCGGACGCTACCTCAACGAAGGATTGATCTTCCAAAAGGAGGGATTCGGTGGACGCGCCATCGTTTATGATACTTATGAAATCAATTTAAAACACCCAAAATGATACCTTATTATAGTTTGCAAAAGATCACTGCATCTTTTGAACCTCATATCACCAACGCCATCCACGATGTCACTGCATCGGGCTGGTACCTACAAGGAAAAACCAACGAACAGTTCGAAAACGAGTTTGCCAACTATTGCCAAACGGCCCATTGTGTGGGAACAGGCAACGGGATGGATGCCATTACGTTGATTCTACTGGCATGGCAACAGCAAGGACGCATGATGCCGGGTGACGAGGTAATTGTTCCGGCCAATACTTGCATCGCTACCATCATAGGGGTGTTGCGTGCTGGGATGAAGCCTATCCTATGCGAGCCCGAAGCTTTTAGCTGCAATCTCAACCCACACAAGATGGAGAAACTGATTACCCCACAGACCAAAGCGGTGGTGGTGGTGCATCTCTATGGCCGTAGTGCCGATATGGATCCTATCTTATCGGTGGCCCGTCAACATGGGCTTTGGGTATTGGAAGATTGTGCACAAGCGCATGGTGCTCTCTACAATGGGAAGCGTGTAGGCAATCTGGGCGATGCAGCTGCTTTTAGTTTCTATCCATCGAAGAATCTCGGTGCTTTGGGAGATGGTGGAGCAGCAACTACCAACGATAGCGACACAGCCACACTGGTACGTGCATTGGGCAACTACGGGTCGGCGGCTAAATATGTGCATCATTACAAGGGCATCAATAGCCGATTGGACGAATTGCAAGCGGCCATCCTTAGCGTGAAGCTGAAACGACTAGACGAAGACAACGAGAAACGCCGTCAAGTGGCACAACGTTACCATCAGGGTATCACTAACCCACTGGTGCGCCTGCTTCCGATGGGCGAACCGCAGGAGAATGTCTACCATATCTTCCCGGTGTTTTGTAGCGAGCGCGAGCGCCTGCAGCAGTACTTAACAGAGGCTGGGGTGCAGACGCTTATCCACTATCCTATACCACCGCACAAGCAAGAGGCGCTTAGCGAATATGCAGATCTATCGCTACCCATCACCGAACAGATTCATCGAGACGAGTTGAGTTTGCCCATGTCACCACTACTTACAGAGGAGGAGGTAGATCACATTATAGCGGCTGTGAATCGGTTTGCATAAACTTCTGCCAAGTATCCACGTATTGTTGCGCCACACTGATATAGTTGTGGTGCTTTTTTACATAGGCTATGCTTTGGCGAGATAGCTCAGGGATGCGCTCTTTGTGCTCAATAAGATGAACTAGCTGTTGGTAGAGCTGTTGGGGATCTGGAGTGATATTGATAATGGGACGCAACTCCTTTTCGCCCAAGATATCATAGTTTTGCGGTTCGCCACCTCCACACACAATAACACCTTTGGCCATCGCTAGTAACGAATTCATCGAAGGCGTATAGGCGTAAAGCTGATCGAGCTGCACGTCGGCACTGTCCATCAATCTTTCGTACTCCACGAAAGGCACATCCACCGCTTTAGTAAGATAACACTGGTCGGGGTAGCGTCGGCACACCTCTTCCACTACGGGCAGCATGATGTCGGTGCCTTTGATGTGATGGCGTTGCGACTGTATACCGATAAAGAAGTTGATTCGCTGGGGCACCTCGCGCACTCTACTTGCGATATTGGTCGTATCGATGGGAAGAGGAATAAACGTGGTGTTGGCGGGATACTCATCGACATAGGCCGCATAATACTCCCACAAGCAGGCGATGATGGCTTTACTGTCGTGTGCCATCTCTTTCGTGGCCAATGCAGTGCCGCCTCTCAGATTCTCTTCTATGATGGCTTGATTCTCTTCGGATGGACGCAGCGTGTCGCCTGTCTTAAAGTCGGAATAGTTGTACACCTGCTTCTCCATACAGGCCTTGACGTAGTAGTGATCGGTACCAAAGGCGCCTAGAAACACGTGTAGGTTGTGACGTTTGAGGTAGCGGAAGATATGCAGACTCTTTTCGGGGCGCAGATGCAAGAAGCACGGGTTGACAAACTGCACCACATCGTATCCTTTGAGCTTCGGCAATACGCGGAGCAGACGGGCCATATACTTCACCCCATCCCATTTACCATCTGATGCACGGCTCAAGTCGATGTCGCGCGGATAGTTTTTCCAACCATTACCGTTGGACACGACACATACCTCGTGGCCCAAGTGGCGGAGTCCCTCGGCCAATGCCCAGTGGATGCCACTAAACTCTCCTACTAATAATACCCTCATACAAAGAAGTTCAGTGTGTTGATGGCAGCACGTGCCAAGATGTATTTGGTGGAATAGTTGCTGCCTCTCAAGGGAAACAGTTTGGTCTGTCGAAGCACTTTGAAGTAGTAAGATGCACGGCTCAAAGAGCAATGATTGCGCCACAGCTGACGCAGAAAGTCGATGGTGAGGAAGCTGATGCGTCGTTGAAGGGCCCGTGTTTGCAGCTCGGTAGATCTTTCTCCATAGGAATTCTTGAAATTGTTGAGCTCTAGCAGTTGCCCCAAGAAGTCGTCCATACGTTTTTGGCGTTGCGCCCAATCGGTATTGTTGAGTATCGAACCTACGGTTTGGGTATAGCCATAGACCAGTTTGTCGGTAATTACCGTGGTGCCTGCTAGGAAGTAAGCCTTGGCCACAAATGCCTCATCTTCGTGGTACACCTTCTCGGCAAAGCGAAGATGTTCACGTTCCAGCATTTCACGGCGGTAGAAGTGTCGCCACGCCGTACCCATAAAGTTGTGCGCCACCATATATTCCGCACCCGAATGATACACTTCCACGTTGCCTTCGGAAGTGATACTCTCGGCCTCGGTAGGCGATGAAATCTTGGCAAAACCAAAGGAGAGCATATCGGGATGATAGATCTGCAACAGATCGATGCAGTAGCGCAAGGAGTTGGGAAGAAGCAGATCATCGGCATCAACAAACAGCAGATAGTCGCCTTTGGCTTGATGCATACCGTTGTTTCGTGCTGCTCCTAGACCTCTACCACCATCGTCGGCCACAATTACCTCATAACTGTCTAGGGGCAAGCCTTGCTGCTCCAGCGAACTTTTGCAGCGCTGCAGGTCGGCAGGATCGGCCTTGCCATAGAACGGTATTATGATGGTTAGTAGCGTGTTCATCACAACAAAGGTAGTGATATATTTTGAAATTGAACCGATTGCCTTTACTTTTGCAAGCGTCTAACCGAACGCATCTATCTCAATATGGCCAACCAGCAATCTACCTATCGACAAATATTCAAGGCTACCAGCATCTTTGGCAGTGTGCAGGTGTTTCAAGTCTTGATGAACATCATCAAATCGAAGGTTATAGCGCTGCTATTGGGACCCGCGGGCATCGGGCTACTGGGGTTGCTCAACTCTACCCTCGATGTATTGAAATCGGTGAGCGGACTCGGCCTAGAGACGGGTGCAGTGAAGGAGGTATCCGAAGCGGTGGCACAAGATGATGCCTCTGCCCTTGCCCGAACCCTTAAAGTGCTGCGCCGCTGTGTGTGGTTCACCGGGGTGGCCGGACTGCTTTTCACCCTCTGCCTCTCCCCCCTGCTTAGTCAATGGACCTTTGGCGACCGCTCGTACACCTGGCTATTTGCCGTGCTATCGGTGGTGGTGCTGCTCGATGCCATCAGCACGGGACAAACGGCTGCCTTGCAAGGGATGCGCCGCATTGCCCATCTGGCCAAAGCCGGATTGCTCGGCTCGTTTTTCGCGCTTGTAGCCTCCCTGCCCCTCTTCTACTTCTTCCCCGAACAGAGTATTGTGCTATTTATACTGATTTCGGCAGTGGTGGTGCTTATCTTTTCGAGCCTTTATGCCCGCAAGATAAAGACCATCAAGGTGCAGGTATCGGCCAGTGAGACAGCCCGCAGAGGGTGGATCATGGGCAAACTAGGACTAGCCATGACGCTGAGCGGGGCTTTCTCCGTATTGGCGGCCTATCTGATTAAGACCTATATCACCCACAAAAGCGGCATTGATGAGGCGGGTCTCTATCAGTCGGCCTTCTCCATAGCCGAGGGGTATTTTGGACTGATATTCGCGGCAATGGCTACCGACTACTTCCCACGGCTAGCCGGCATCAACAAAGACTATCACAAGATGGGCGACGAGGTGAACAAACAGACGGAGATAGGGCTACTGATCGCCCTGCCTTGCATCGTGTGTGCCCTCTTCTTTATGCCCCTCATCGTGCGCCTGCTCTACTCTAGTGACTTCTTTGGGTCGATGGAATGTATGCGGTGGATATTGCTGGGCAACATCTTCAAAATCTGTTCGTGGAGCCTTTCGTATGTGCTGATAGCCACAGGCAAAAGCATCGTCTTTACGCTTTCCAATCTTATCTCCGATATTGTCTACGTGGGGCTTGTCTTCTTGGGCTACCACCTTTACGGGCTAGACGGCATCGGTATGGCTTTCCTGCTGTACTACCTGCTTTTCTTTGGGGCCATGTACACCATCACCAAGCGGATGTTCCACCTCAGCTATCGGGCGGAGTTTTGGAAGATATTTGCTGTGGCAGTCGTCTTATCAGCTTTAGCCATGGGCCTACAAGGGCTAGAAAACGTCTGGCTTAAACTTCTTTCGGCACTCGTTGTTATAGGTAGTGGGGCCTACTATGCCCTGTATCAGCTTAACCGGCGGATGGATCTACGCGGATTTCTTGCGCAGAAAATAAATCGAAACAAAGATCAATAACAACTACTATGATGTGGAGAACCCTACTTCTTTTGCTCCTTTGCTTGTGTGTTAGCCCGATATCGGCCGGCCAACCTCAACATAGCATTAAAGGAAGCGTGATAGACAAGACGACACGTCAACCCCTCGCTTTTGTCAATGTGCTATTGATAGGGCAAGATAGAGGCAGTGTCACCGACTCATTGGGGGCCTTTCATATCGACCGTGTGCCTCCGGGTATCTATCGGCTACAAGCCTCTACCATCGGTTATCGCACCGTGAGTACGCCCGAATATGTGGTATCTACCGGCAATGTCAACGTGCTTATCGAGTTAGAAGAGAGCACGGCCGAGTTGCAAGAAGTATCGGTGATGGCCACCTCGCTACGTCGCGACAAGGAGAGTCCCGTGGCCCTGCGCATCATCGGTGTGCAAGAGATAGAGAAAAGCCCCGGCGCCAACCGCGACATCTCGCGCATTGTGCAGTCGTATCCCGGTGTGGCCTTCTCGCCCGGCGCCTATCGCAACGACCTTATCGTGCGCGGTGGAGCCCCCTCGGAAAATCGGTTCTACCTAGATGGAGTAGAGATACCCAACATCAACCACTTCAGCACACAAGGTGCTTCGGGCGGGCCGGTGGGCATCATCAATGCCGACCTTATCCGCGAAGTAAAGTTTTACACCGGTGCCTTCCCCGCTAGCCGAGGCAATGCCATGAGCTCGGTGCTCGACTTCCGGCTACGCGATGGCAACAGCGAACGCACCAAACTAAAAGCCACACTGGGTGCCGCCGAGGTGGCAGTAGCCGTAAACGGTCCCATCAGCGAGAAGACCACCTATATGGTTTCGGTGCGCCGCTCCTATCTGCAGTTCCTTTTCAAGGCACTTGGACTGCCCTTCTTGCCCACCTTTACCGATGCACAGTTTAAGATAAAAACACGGTTCGACCAATACAATGAACTCACCATTATCGGTTTGGGAGGGATAGACAAGATGAAGCTCAACACTAAGCTCACGGGCGAGAGTGCCGAATATATCTTGAGCTATCTGCCCGTGATAGAGCAAGATGTGTTCACCGTGGGAGCTGTGTACAAGCACTATGCAGGGGCGCACGTGCAGACGGCCGCTGTGAGCTTCAACTACCTGAACAATCGGAACACCAAGTACCTCAACAACGATGAGTCATCGGACGAGAACTTGCGCCTGCGACTTCGCTCGGTGGAGCAGGAAGCCAAAATCAGACTAGAGAACACATCGACTCTAGGTAGCTGGCTGCTCAGTGGGGGCGTCAACCTAGACTACTCGCGCTACACCAACAACTCCTTGCAACTGGTCTACGGCCTGGAGCAGCCCTACCGCTATAAGACGAAGCTCAACCTCGTGCGCTGGGGCATATTTGGTACAGCCACTTACACATCGACCAACGAGAAGTTTACCGCCTCGCTGGGGCTACGCCTCGATGGCAACAACTATAGCGATGAGATGAATCAGCTGAGTCAGCAATTCTCCCCTCGCCTTTCGCTATCTTACGGACTCACCTCACAACTCTTCCTTAGTGGCAGTGCCGGCATCTACTACCAACTGCCGCAATACACTGCCATGGGATTCAAGAACGAAGATGGCTTGTACCTCAACACCACTCTGCGCTATACACGCGTGGCACAAGGTAGTCTGGGGCTTAGTTGGCGCTTGGGCAACACCCTAGAGCTATCGGCAGAGGGATTTTATAAATACTACAGTCGCATGCCCTTCTCCATAGCCGATAACATTCCGCTGGCCTGCAAAGGCAACGACTACGGGGTGATAGGCAACGAGCTGCTTCTGCCCACCGCACAAGGTCGCAGTTACGGTGTGGAGCTGCTGGCCCGTTGGATCATCTCGCGCAAGCTCAACGTCAATGGTTCGTTCACCCTCTTCCGAAGCGAATACCGCAACAACAGCCAATCGCCCTACATCGCTTCGGCGTGGGACAATCGCTATATCTTCAACCTTAGCGGGGTGTACAACCTGCCCCGACAATGGAGCGTTGGCGCTAAAGTGAGCTGCATCGGTGGTGCGCCCTTCACGCCCTACGACACCGAAACCTCTTCGCTGGTATCTGCTTGGAATGCCACCGGCAAACCTTACTTCGACTATGCACTCTTCAACACGGGCCGCCTCCCGACCTATGGACAGATTGACATCCGTGTCGATAAGGTGTACTACATCAAGCGCTACATGCTGGGATTCTACATCGACATTCAAAACATCACAAAAAGCACTTTCCGCGAACCCGATATTTTGATGAGCACAGGCGAGATAGAAAATCCCACCGCCCCCTTTGGAGAGCAACGATATAAGATGAAGTACATCGAGCAAAGCAGTGGCACCATTTTGCCCACTTTGGGGGTGACTTTTGAGTTCTAAACTGGCAAGGGAAGGTCAGCGTGGTGAGTAGCCGTGGTCTGCTCGGTGGCAAGGGCTTGCCACCACGGTGAGTAGCTGTGGTCAGCATAGCAGCTATTTGGCAGCACTTACATCTACAGTAAAGCATTGACTATCAGCAACGAAGAATTGCTAATTTAAAACTGTTATATATATAAGTTATCTTCTGTAAATTCATCAACACCTTAAAACTGATAATCTAATTATGGCGCTTACCACATGGTGGCTCCCATTACTTTGTGTAGGGTTAGCTATTGTGGGTACCTTAGGTCAGCGACAGATAAACCGAAACAAAACGCGCAGAAACCTACGCGATATTGCCGGTGATGACGATGAACTTTATCTCGAATTCTGCAAGGACGAGGAGATAAAACCTGATATGGAATGGGATATTGAGATGGGCTCTAAACGATTGTGGCGGAAGATAAAAGGGGGTTTTAAGGGGAAGGATGTATTCACGTGTTATTTCATCGTATTGTTGGATGTCTTATTGAACGCTTTGTTGGACGGCACAGCGGGCTGTGCCACTACTTCAATACAATTTATTCTGCTCCTTCAATAACTACCTTCGCTTCTCCCGATGCTTCCAGCATTACATTATAATAGTTGTAATACACATCAATCATCTCGGCATAGATGGTGCCTAGGTTGTTGATCACACCAATCAGGTAGGTGTATTGGTCAAAATCGTTGTCGCACTTCTCGCAGATGGTGATGGTAGGTGGACTCACGGAGTAGTTCACCACAGCATAGTAAGGGGTATAGTCTTCGTTGACGGGTTGATTGTGAAGTTTGTAGAACACTTGGTAGATGACGATGGTCAGACGATTGATCCATTGCAAGTCGCTGGTAAGCTCCTTGAGTTCGGTTTCCAAATGCTCGGTGGGAACTTTCAACTCTTCAAGGGCTAGCACGTGGCGGTCGGCCATAAGTATAGCATCTTGCAGCTCCTTATCCTTCTTATCTTTTGAATCCATCAACTTGATAATCTTTGGAGATTGACGCAGTGCAGTGCACTCTTCTATGAGCTGAGGTATATCTTTTGCCGCCTCGTTAATATCGTCGCACAGCATCCACACCATGGGGCCGGTGATGGAGTCGTAGGGTTCGATGCTTAGCACCTCATCTAGCGTGATGGGTTCATAGAAGGTGGTATCGGCAAACGACTTGAAGGTATCTGTAATACGTTGGTCTATTGTCTTTTCTTTGCACGATGATAGTCCTATCAAAAGGACAGAGACTATTGCTAAGGTTAAGTTCTTCATCTTTTAACTGTTTATATTCGTTGGGGATAGGCCACAAGATGGCGACCTAAATTGTTGCTTTTGCCAAAGATAGTGAATCTTCGTTATTGCACGATAACAATCGGCCCGCTAAATATTTGTTAGTTTATAAGTTTTTTTAGAACCTAATGGAGTTAAAATCTGTTTTCTATCTACTAAAACCTTTTAGATTGGCAGATTATGAGAAAACTGAACTTATTATTCGCAATAGTTGGATTGGCATTCGCTGTGACTACATGGGCGCAGCCACGTGGCGGAAATGCCGATATGGAAAACTACAGAATACGCAATTCCGGATTGGTACGACCTACGGGTGCAACTATTGGTGTGGCTCACGGTGGCGGCGGAAGCGGCGGTGGCATAGGTGGATGGAACCAACAAGACGGGCTGGGACCCGTGGTGAGCCATAATAACTTTAACAATGGTGGCTTCAACAATAACCACTACCAGACACACATCCAAGGATGGGAGCCACAAGACGGGCTAGGACCAGTAGTGACACATTCGAATAGCAGTTGGAACAACAACAATAATAATAATAATAACAGCGGTAGTAATCACTGGCACAACAGCAACAACAATAGTGGTAGCAGTTGGGGCAATGGCAGCAGCTGGGGAAATGGCAACTATCCGCACTACCACAACTGGGGGAATGGCAATGGATGGTACAACCCCACATGGAGCTCTTCGTGGGGCAACATAGGTTGGGGTGGTAGCAATGTCACCATCAACAACTACTACAACCCTAACAGCTGGTGGCGCGACATACGCTACGGCCCATCGGGAGGAATGACGCAGATTGGTTGGAATAATCACAATTACTACTACCACGATGGTAACTTCTTCAACATCGTGAATGGCATCTATCAAGTGGTGTTGCCGGTGCTTGGAATGATTCTTTCGTCTTTGCCTTCGGGGGCTACTCCGCTTCCCAACTATGGCAACTACTACACCTATCATGGGGTGTACTACTATTATACAGGTAGCGGCTACCGAGTGGCTACTCCGCCTATCGGGGCTTGCCTTAGCAGTCTGCCTTACTTTGCCAGAGCCACTGTGGTCAACGGTATCTCGTGCTACACCTACGACAACATCTTTATTCAACCTACCTATAATGTCGATGGCACTTTCTGTTATCGAGTAGTAGGTAGCATTCAGTAAATAGGATTTCAGTATTCATCTTCTAAAAAACAACCTTATGAAGATACGCTACATCATATGCATCATCGGTTTACTAGCTTTCAGCTTGATGGGTAGCGCCAAAGATGTAGATTATGCTACAGCCGAGAAGATAGCCAAACAGTTTCATTCGTTGCTCTATCAGACAGATGGTACTAACGACAACGTGGCTTGCGACCTTATCTATACGGGGCACTCTACTACCCGCAGCGGGCAGAGCCTATACTATATTTTCAACTATGAGAAAGGGTTTGTCATTGTGCCGGGCAACGATTTAGTGCCGCCGGTGTTGGCATATAGTGCCAACAATAAGTTTGTAGCCGATAATCCTGCATGCACCGTCCGCTCTATACTCGACTATTATAGTCATCAGATGGCAAGTATGGTCAACTTAACGGGCGATGCTCACCCACAATGGGAAGACCTTTCATCGATTTTATCAACCACCACCGATGGCACAGCCGATGAGCTGCTCTACACCACTGCGTTGTGGTATCAATATGCTCCGTACAACAAGTATTGCCCCATTATTGATGGTAGCGGCTGCGCCACAGGGTGCGTGGCCACGGCTCTATCTATTGCCATGAAGTACCGCCAATGGCCCGATGTGGGTGTTGGCAGCTACTCGTATGTATGGGACAAAATGACGATATCGACCAATTTCGATGTCACCTATCAGTGGGACGATATGTTGATGGAATATAAGGAAGGCGAATACACCGAAGCACAAGGCGATGCCGTAGCTACAGTGATGTTTCGCAACGGTGTACTCTCCGAAATGGAGTACGGGGTGGCTGGCAGTGGAGCCTTCACCAACAATGCAGTGAGAGGAGTGATAGACTATATGAAGTATGACAAAAGTGTGATACAGCTCACGGCTGCGTGGTATGCCACAGACAAATGGATAGATATGGTGAAAGCCGAGATAAAAGATAACGGCCCTATGATATATGGCGGTTACGATGCTGACTCGGGCGGACATCAGTTTATACTAGATGGCTATCGCAACAACTATTTCCACGTCAACTGGGGTTGGGCGGGTAGCTCGGATGGCTACTTCCTCATCACCGACCTCAACCCATTTACCGATCAGCCTACCCTAGATGGCTTCTCTGATGGGGCGGGAGGTATATTCAACTTCAAACCTGCGGTAGAGGGATCTACCTACACCTATCTATTTGTGTTTGGCAAAGACGAGATCAACAATGTGGACTATGCAGGCCTCAAAGCCAGCACATCGACCTTCAAAGAGGGAGTGGAGTTTAGTGTACAAGCGGGGGTCTACTTCAACCAGAGTTTAGTAGCTTTTACCGGCGAGCTGGCTGTCATGCTGTGCAACGCTAGTGGAGAGGTCAAAGAAGACATTTCTGGTCTCTACCATCTGCAAGACTTCACCGAAGGTAGCTTCCATGAGTTTATCTGCACCATCAAACAGCCTATCGAAACAGGCGACTACATCTGCCTAATGTTTAAGAGTGAAGAGAGCACCACTTGGCAGATGGTGATTGGCGGTAGCGGCATCACTACCATGATACCGGTGAGCGATTCGGCCACAGCCATCGAAGAGGTGACATCGCCTACCATTAGTGTCGAAAACATAGGGCAGCAGATGGTTATGACATCCGATAGCCCCATGACGCAAGTCAAACTATACTCCTCTACCGGTATGCTATTAGAACAAAAAGAACTCGGAGGACAGTACCAGGCTACTCTGTCGATGGAACACTTGCCAAAGAGCATCTATATCGTACAAATAGAGACCGTATATGGCATCAGCCGACACAAGGTGGTGAACCATTGAGGTAAAGTATAATATTTTATTCATTTTCTGTGGAGCGACGGTAGCGTACAAGCTTATATTTTGTAACTTTACGCTACCATCGCTTTTGCACATTAGATGTTTTAAAAGCGAAACTTAACAATAATAACTACTATTTTTGTGCTCGTTATGAGTAAAATGTTGACACTGAAACGCCCCTTCATCTGGCTAAGACGCTTCCGCCATCGCTGCGGTTACGGCGTACACTCGCCCTTCGCATTCAATTTGATCACCAATGTGATTTACGAGAAAAATAAATATTATTGCTATAAACCACTAGCTGCAGAAGCCCGCAAACTCAAAAGCAAGGGCAAGAGAAGCTACTCTATCAATACCAAAACCCAACAGTTGTTGTTCCGATTGGTCAACAGCGTTCAGCCACCTACCATCGTGCATATTGGTAGCATCAAATCGTCCTCGGCCTACCTAAAGTCGGGACACACTGCTGCACGCTTTGTTCAGGCAGACACATTGGCACAACTCCCTGCCGACCTCCCATCGCAAATAGACTTTCTACACATCGACTCGTCGTGCTCGGCGGCCGAGGTGGATGCATGCTGCACAGCGCTATTGGCAAGCATCCCGCAAAAGGGCTGCTGTGTCATAGGAGGTATCCGCTACAGCACTGCCACCAAAAAGGTTTGGCAGAAATGGATGGCAGATGAACAAACTGGCATATCTTTTGATTTATACGATGTAGGAATCTTTTTCTTCGATAAACAGAAGATTAAGCAGCACTATACCGTGAACTTTTAGTAGAATAACCGAAACAATAGAATTGATATGAAAAAAAGTATGATCTATACACGCACCGGCGACCGTGGCAAGACTAGTCTAGTTGGCGGCACACGTGTGGCCAAGAATGAAGTGCGACTCGAAGCCTATGGCACCATTGACGAGCTAAATGCTCATGTGGGTGTATTATCTTCTTATTTGACAAAAGAGGAAGATATAACATTTGTGCAGGCCATGCAGCATGTGTTGTTCAACCTTGGGGGATATCTGGCTACCGATGTATCGACCACTACACCGCCTTGTGGGGTGACCGAAGCCGATCTGCAAGCCCTAGAACATGAGATAGATAGGATGGACGAGATAGTGCCTCCACTCAAGGCTTTTGTGCTACCGGGAGGCGAACGTGGGGCAGCTGTAGCACATGTGTGCCGCACCGTGTGCCGACGCGCCGAAAGACGCATTCTTTCGCTGGGCGAAATCGCTCCTATTGATGAATTATTGTTAGCTTATGTAAACAGATTATCAGACTATTTCTTCGTCTTAAGTAGAAAAATCAACTTTGATGCAGGAAAAGAAGAATTTTTCTGGAATACTGTGTGTAAATGACAAATAAAATTCTACATTTGCGGAAAATAGCAAAACAATTAAATAATATTCACATTTAAAATACTTTAGCGTATGTATTGGACACTAGAATTGGCGTCAAAACTAGAAGATGCGCCTTGGCCAGCAACCAAGGACGAACTTATTGACTTTGCAATGCGTTCGGGCGCGCCGCTCGAAGTAATTGAGAACTTGCAGGAAATGGAAGATGAAGGCGAAATGTATGAAAGCATCGAAGACATCTGGCCTGATTATCCTAGCAACGAAGACTTTTTCTTTAACGAAGAGGAGTATTAAGCCAAACGCTTTTGGCTGAAGTTGCTCAACGCAACATGCTCTATGACTATAAATGGGTGGCTTCAAGCTACCCATTTGTCGTTTCTACCCCTTTAGCACAACAACTTTATCGGCAAAACTTTCGACTACACAACGTTGCACACAATTTTTTGCCACTTTTCTAGTTTTTATAACACACATGAGATTGAAACACCTCATACTAACAACGATTGTATTTGCCCTGCTTCCACTACAGAAACTGAGGGCACAGTTTGACGTGCACTTCAATCAGTATTGGAACCTCAACGGCTATTACAATCCGGCTTGGGCGGGTCACACCGATAAGCTCAACATTGCAGGGGTCTACTCTCTGCAACTTACGGGGTTCGACCGTGCTCCACGCACCATGTATGCGGGTGCCGATATCCCTTTTGTGCTGTTCAACAAGAACCAAGGGGCCGGTGTTGGATTCATGAACGACCAGGCGGGTTTGTTTCGCAACCAGCGCTTTTGGCTGCAATATGGTTACCAGGCCAAACTGTGGAAAGGCCGACTAGGCATTGGGCTGCAAGTGGGCATCATCAATGTGGGCTTCGACCCTGCAGACCTCGACCTAGGGAACAGCAGCGATACCGATCCCGCTTTTCCTAGTACCAAAGAGAGTGGCACGGGACTAGACCTCGGATTTGGGGCTTACTACTCCGACCCACGCTTCTGGGTGGGCGTATCGGTACAGCATCTCACCTCTCCACAACTAGAGTTTGGCAACACCACCGAAGGTGCAACAAGCCAAATAGATATTAAACCGATGGTTTATTTCACTGGGGGATACAATATTAAATCGCGCAATCCGTTAATTTCCATACAGCCATCACTGTTGGTGCAGAGCGATTTGAACTCGCTGAGGGCCGATCTTACGAGCCGTTTCTTCTACACGTACGACAATCGCACATTCTCGGCAGGTCTCACCTATTCGCCTACCATCTCGTTTACGTTGAGTTTGGGAGCCGAGATACAAAGCGTCAAAGTGGGCTATTCCTACGAGATGTACACTTCGGGCATCGGCGTGGGCAACGGTAGCCACGAAATAGCAGTAAGCTATGCCATGGATATCAACCTATTTAAGAAGAGTAAAAACAAACATAAGAGTGTAAGAATCTTATAAGGAAATATATAAGTAGAATGAGAAATAAGAATAGTGTATTTGTCGTGCTGATGCTTTTGCTGATGTCTTCGTGCATGGGCAAGATGGCAGGGGGCAGCTCGTCTGCTCAAGGTGGCGAGGTGATAGGCAGCCGAGCATTGGCTTGGAGCGAACCCACACCCTATGGCATGGTACTTATCAAACGTGGGTCGATCAAGATGGGACCCGATGAACAAGACTCGTTGTGGGGTATCCACGTGCCTTCTAAAGAGGTTTCGGTTGAGTCTTTCTGGCTAGACGAGAACGAGGTGACTGTAGCACAATACAAGCAATTCATGAACTGGGTACGCGACTCTATCGTTCGCGAGCGTTTGGCCGACCCTGCTTATGGTGGCAACGAGATCTACAAGATTGAGGAAGACCGCGAAGGAAATCCCATCAAACCTTACCTCAACTGGGCTAGACCTATACCTAGAAAGCCCAACGAAGATGAGCAGATGGCTATCCAAAGTGTGTACCGCACTCACCCTGTGACGGGCGAAACAACCTTGGATCCTGCACAGATGAACTACTATTACGAGATATACGACTATGCCGAAGCTGCTAAACGCCGCAACCGTCTCAACGCAATAGAACGCAATAAGAACACCGACATCCCTGTGGACTACGATGAAGTGATTATTATATCGAAAGACTCGGCCTACATCGACGATGACGGACAGATTGTGAACATGACCATCACTCGTCCGCTATCTAGCGAATGGGACTTCTTGAACAGCTATATCGTGAACGTGTATCCCGATACCACTTGCTGGGTCAACGACTTCCCCAATGCTAACCACGAGATGTATATGCGTCTGTACAACAATCATCCTGCCTACAATGACTACCCTGTGGTGGGTGTAAGCTGGGAGCAAGCCAATGCCTTCTGTGCATGGCGCACCAACTACTTGCTAGCGGGACTACGCGGACAAGCTAAGTTTATACAACGCTACCGTCTGCCTTCTGAGGCTGAGTGGGAGTATGCCGCACGTACCAAAGATGGCTACCGCTTCCCATGGAGCGAAGATGCATCGACCGACGACAAGGGCTGCTTCAAGGCCAACTACAAACCGGGCAAGGGCGACTATACCGAAGACGGTCACTTGATTACGACTCGCGTGGGTACTTACGCTGCCAACCCCAACGGCTTGTACGACATGGCCGGCAACGTGGCCGAATGGACATCGACCGTCTACACCGAATCGGGCGTAATGTCGATGAACGATATGAACCCCGACCTGCAATACAATGCAGCTATTGAGGATCCATACAGCATGAAAAAGAAAGTAGTTCGTGGCGGTTCTTGGAAAGATCCAAATGCCTTTATCCGCTCCGACTCGCGCAACTATGAATATCAAAACGAACAACGTTCCTACATCGGTTTCCGCTGTGCACGCACGCAAGTAGGACACACCCGCAAAGGTAAGTAAACGTATTATTTTAAGACTATGGGAAGAAGAGACGATAGAAAGAGTCCTCGCCAGAAGATGCAGGACGCCATGTCTACCCCACGTGGGCAGACTATTTTGAACTACGCCTACAACTGGGGCGCAGCGATTGTAATCACAGGTGCTTTGTTTAAGCTGGTACACTTTCCGGGTGCCAACCTTATGCTCTGCTTGGGTATGGGTACCGAGGTAATAATCTTCTTTATCTCCGCATTCGACCTCTCGGGTGTGAAAAGACACAATGACAACAAGGACGTAGCGGCTCCATCAAGCTCTGGCTTTATGGATGCTCAGATAGGTGGCAACGATGGACCGGTGAACGCACCACTTCCCAACGCATTTGCTCCACAACAAGGGGCACAAGCTGCACCACAATATGGCGGTCAACCTGCTTATGTGGCTCAACCTATGCCTCAACAGCCGGTGATACAGCAACCTGCAACCATCACTCCCGAAATGGAACAAGCTACTACTGCCTATATGCAACAGCTCAAGGCGATGACCGACATGTTGTCGCGTTGCACTGCACAAGCAGCTAGCATCTCTACCGATGCAGCTCAGATGGATGCATTGAGCAAGAACCTAGCGGGCATCAATGCCATCTACGAAATGCAGCTACGCAGCGCCAGCACGCAGATTACTACCATCGACCAAGTACACGAACAGACTCGTCGCATGGCACAACAGATAGAAGAGTTGAACAGCGTCTATGCACGCATGTTGCAAGCAATGACCGCTTCGGTTAAATAACACAGAAAGGAGAAGTATGAGTTTTGGAAGTCAGACACCCCGTCAGAAGATGATCAGCCTTATGTACATCGTACTTTTGGCGATGTTGGCACTCAACGTGTCGTCGGACGTGTTGAATGGATTTACATTGGTTGACGAGAGTCTGGAAAACAGTACTGCCAACTCGGCCGAGAAAAACCGTGAGCAATATGCCGCTCTGCTGGCTTCGCTCAATATCAATCCCGAGAAGGTGGGACCCTGGTACGAGAAGGCTATGCAAGTGCAACGTCAGTCGGACTCTATCTACAACTTTATTGGTGAGCTGAAAGAGAAGATTGCCCTAGCCGGCCCGGACAACTTGGAGCAGGCTGCCTTTGTGATGTTCTCGCCTCGCACCGGACAAGGAGATGAGTTGGACGAGTATCTGGTGAAGTACAAAGACGATGTACTGTCTCAAATCAGCAACCCCACACAGAAAAAGATTATAGACGACAACTTGACGCTGAACCTTCGCAAACTATTCGAAGGCACTCCGGTGGCGGCTGCGGTGACACTGCTCACCAAGCTGCAAAGCGATATTCGCTATGCCGAGGGAGAGGTGCTCTACACACTAACGCAAGACATTGACATGGGCGACCTTCGCGTGAATCAGATCAATGCATTCGTTATACCCAGCTCGCAATATGTGGTGCGTGGCTCTAAGATGAGCGCTCAAATCGTATTGGCGGCAGTAGACTCGACTCAACGTCCACAGATATTTATTGGCGACAAGCCGCTACCCCACGATGCTCACGGCCTCTACGAAACGGTGTGCAACGCTACTGGCGATTTCACCATCAAAGGCCATTTGGAGTTGAATCAGCCCGACGGTGAGGTGTTGCGCCGCGACTTCTCGCAGTCGTACACCGTGATCGATCCTTCGGCCACTGTATCGGCTTCGTTGATGAACGTGCTTTATGCCGGCTACGACAATCCTATCAGCATCTCGGTGCCGGGTGTAGCCAACGGACAAGTGCAAGCTAGCATTGCCAACGGCAACGGCACATTGACTCGCACAGCCAACGGCTATGTGGCTCGTCCTACTCAAATAGGCAAGGATGCAGTGATTCGAGTTACTGCCAATATGGATGGCCGCGCCACCACGATGGGCGAATATACCTACCGTGTACGTCAGCTGCCCGACCCTTCACCATTTATAGAATACAACGACAACGGTGTGACCAAACGCTACAAAGGAGGCGCAGGTCTATCGAAAGCCGCATTGATGAATACCGACGGCATTGTGGCAGCTATCGACGATGGGTTGCTCAACATCGGCTTCCAGGTATTGGGATTCGAGACCGTATTTTTCGACAATATGGGCAACGCTGTACCCGAGGTGTCGCAGGGAACCAACTTCTCTAGCCGCCAGAAGGATATGTTCAGACGTCTGTCGCGCGGTAAGCGTTTCTACATCTCGCGCGTTCGTGCCAAAGGTCCCGACGGCGTAGAGCGTGTATTGCCTACCACTCTCGAGGTGATTATAAACTAACGGAATTAAAAACAGTAAGATAATGAAAAAGTATATCGTTCTTCTTTGTATGGCTTGGGCATTGTTGTTGGTGGGTCTACCAGCCGCAGCACAACCCAACGCGCGCAGAACGCAACAAGAGGCTTCGAATGTAAAGGGCAGGAATGGCGAACTATCGGCACGTGCTTTGGCACGCTACCCTCGCACACAGGCACTCCCCAATGATTTGATCTGGACACGTGAGATATACCGCACCATCGACCTTACCGATGGCGTGAATGGCGCTCTCTACTATCCGGTAGAGCCTATCGGCGATCGTGTAAATATGTTCTCGCTTATCTTCAAGCTGCTGGGTTCTAAAAAGATCAACGCCTACGAGTATCAGCTCGACGGTGTAGAGCGATTGACTCCATCGGCAGAGATCTCTTTCAAAGATATTCTAAACCGATTTGACATCTACTATCAGGAGAAGAAACTACGCAACCAGCAAGACAGCGTACTGATTATCGACCCAAGCGATGTGCCTTCGGCCGATGTGCAGAGTTACTTCGTAAAAGAGGTATGGTACTTTGACCAACGCACCTCTACCTACGGCTCGATGATTACGGCTATCTGCCCAGTGATGCACCGTTCGGAGACCTTCAGCACTGAGCGTGTTAAGCTGCCTATGTTCTGGGTGAACTACCAAGATCTAGCGCCTTACTTGGCAGGTGCTCGCGTGATGGCTAGCGATGCCAACCACACCATGAATCGCTCTATGGACGACTTCTTCACTTCGAAGCAGTACAAAGGAGATATCTACAAGACTACGAACTTGCAAAACCTATCGCTAGCTAGCTATTGCGAAACCGACTCGGCAATGGTGAAGGAGCAACAACGCATCGAAAACGAATTGGTGACTTTCGAGAACAATCTCTATGGGGATGATTTGAAAGAGAAACCTGCGGTGGCTGCCGCTACAACAAAGAAAGTGGCTACTAAAGCTGCTGCCGTAGAAGAAGAGAAAGCAGAGGTACACGAGCCGATAGTATCGTATGCCAGAGCTAAACAAGCGCGCGATACATCTGCAGGCAACTCGAAGAAGAAAGGTGCAACTGCCTCATCTTCGCGCACCAAGAAGAGTTCGTCTAGCTCGTCAACTGTCAGAGCATCGGTGCGTCGCGAACGCAGATAATGTCTCGATTGCAACTGTATTTACATTTAAATACATATATTTGCGGACATATCGTATTATCAAACTAATATAGCTTATGAAAACTAAAGTAATATTACTTTCATTATTGATTTGTTTGGGTATCGCATTGCCGGCACAAGCGCAGTTGCAGTGGGGTATCAAAGGGGGTGTAAACCTTACATCTGCTTCGTTCAGCAAAAATGACTTTAAGTCGGACAACCGTGCAGGATTCTTTATCGGTCCAATGTTGGACTTCAAAATTCCTATCATCGGTATTGGTGCCGATGCAGCCTTGATGTTTGCACAACGCAAACTGTCTTATGATAGCAGAGACGGACGAGACCACGGAACCATCAAACAAAACGGTATTGATATTCCAATCAACTTGAAATATTCACTAGGCTTGGGCAACATGCTAGCTGTATTTATCACAGCAGGTCCAAACTTCTTCTTCGATCTTGATTCTAACGATAGAATCTTCGAAAAGAAAACAGCCAATATCGGTATCAACGTGGGTGCGGGTGTGAAACTGCTCAACCACTTGCAAGTGGCTTGCAACTACAACATCCCATTGGGACGTTCGGGCGATATCAGATACAGTGATGTAGGAGATGCTCTAGTTGGCAAGAATCAAACCGGTATCAAAGCTAAGACTTGGCAAGTATCGGCTGCCTATTTGTTCTAATCACAGCACGCCATTTTAACGTAATATAGTAGGAGGTTCTTCGCAAGAAGAGCCTCTTTTTTTTACCTTTGTTGTTACAATGAAGAAGTATGTAGATGTGATATTGCCGCTGCCCCTTGCAGGTGGCTTCACCTATAGCCTGCCCGATGATGTGGCCGACAAGGTGGTAAACGGCTGTAGAGTGGTGGTACCATTTGGCCGAAAGAAATTCTATACGGCCATCGTCTACCATGTACACTACCTCTGCCCCAAAGAGTACGAAGTGAAAGACATCACCTCGCTGCTCGACGAGCAACCTATCTTACTCCCCACCCAGTTTAAGTTTTGGCAATGGATTGCCGATTACTACCTCTGCACCCTTGGCGATGTGTACAAAGCAGCGCTTCCATCGGGCCTGAAAATAGAGAGCGAAACCATCGTGGTGAGTAACCCTGATTACGAAGCAGACCAGCCCTTGCCACCGAGCCAGCAAGCGCTACTCACCGCGCTGAGTAGCTATGGTCAGCAAAGCGTGACGCACTTGGAAAAAGTCACCGGTCTGAACGGCATCTTGAACGTGGTGAAACAACTACTCGACAAGGAGGCTATCTTCATAAAAGAGGAGTTGAAACGGACCTACAAGCCCAAGGTGGAGGCGCGTGTGCGCTTTGCCTCGGAGATGAACGACCGACAACTCAACATACTTTTCGACTTACTGAAACGATCGGCCAAGCAAGAAGCTGTGCTGATGAAATATATCGAACTATCGGGCTATCATCGCGGTGAGATGATGGAGGTGTCGCGCCAACATCTGCTGCAATCGGCAGGTGCTTCGGCTTCGGCCCTCAATGCGCTGGTAGAGAGGAAGGTGTTCGAGATCTACCACGCCGAGATTGGCCGCCTAGAAGATGGTATGATGAAAACGGGCGAACTGCATCCGCTGAACAACCATCAGCAGGAGGCATTTAGCCAAATTCGCGAGTCATTCCAGCACAAAGCGGTGTGCTTGCTGCAAGGTGTCACCGCCAGTGGCAAGACAGAGGTTTACATCCACCTCATCGAAGAGGCTTTGAAGCAGGGCAAGCAAGTGCTCTATCTTCTACCCGAAATTGCATTGACTACCCAGATCACCGTGCGCCTCAAAAGGGTGTTTGGCAACCGTATGGGTATCTATCACTCTAAATTCCCCGATGCCGAAAGGGTGGAGATCTGGCGCAAACAGCTGTCCGATGCTCCCTACGACATCATTCTTGGAGTGCGTTCGTCGGTGTTTTTACCTTTCCAAAATCTGGGTCTGATCATCGTAGACGAGGAGCACGAAAACACTTACAAGCAACAAGACCCTGCCCCACGCTACAATGCGCGCAATGCGGCCATCGTGCTGGCGGGTATGCTAGGCGCTAAGGTGTTGCTGGGTACCGCTACCCCATCTATCGAAACGTGGTACAATGCCACTACCGGCAAGTATGGCTTGGTGAAGCTCACCGAACGTTACAAAGAGATACTGCTCCCCGAAATCATACCGGTGGACTGCAAGGAACTGAACCGCAAGAAGCGAATGAACGGACAGTTCTCCCCTCTTCTGCTGCAAGAGATTCGCCAATCGCTAGAGCGAAAAGAGCAAGTCATCTTGTTTCAAAACCGCCGTGGATTTGCGCCGATGATTGAGTGCAAAACCTGCGGATGGGTGCCTCGCTGCAAAAACTGCGATGTCAGCCTTACCTACCACAAGGGCATCGGTCAACTAACCTGCCACTACTGTGGCTACACCTATCTGGTGCCCCGTTCGTGCCCCGCCTGTCAAGGTGTGGAGATTGTGAACCGTGGATTTGGTACCGAGAAGATCGAGGATGATGTAAAGATGCTCTTCCCCGAAGCCACTGTGGCACGTATGGACCTAGACACCACACGCACCCGCACCGCCTACGAGCGTATCATCAACGACTTTGAGGCGGGGAAGACCAACATTCTTATCGGCACACAGATGGTGTCTAAGGGGTTGGACTTCGACCATGTGAGCACGGTGGGTATTCTCAATGCCGACACCATGCTAAACTACCCCGACTTCAGGGCCTACGAAAGGGCTTTCCAACTGATGGCGCAGGTAGCAGGACGTGCAGGGCGCAAAAACAAGCAGGGCCGCGTGGTGCTGCAAACGCGTAGCATCGACCACCCCATCATAGGGCAAGTGATGCAAAACGACTACGAGTCAATGGTATGTGCACAGTTGTCCGAACGGAAGATGTTCAACTATCCGCCCTTTGCGCGCCTTATCTATGTGTTCTTGAAGCACCGCAACGAGGAGCTGCTCGACGAGATGGCACAGGTAATGGGCGAACGGCTTCGTGCCAGCTTCGGGCCTCGCGTATTGGGGCCCGACAAACCTCCCGTAGCAAGGGTGCAGACACTGTTCATCCGAAAAATTGTGTTGAAGATAGAGCTTACTTCGTCCATGGCCGAAGCGCGCAAACTGTTGTTACAGATTCAGCGCGACATGATAGAAGAGCCAAAATATAAATCGCTAGTGGTCTACTACGACGTAGATCCCATGTAGTACTCATTTAATAACTTTAACGTGTGAAGAAGATATTGTTTGTTTGCCTTGGCAACATCTGCCGCTCATCGTCGGCCGAGGGGGTAATGCTCCATCTACTAGAACAAAAAGGGTTGCAAGATCAGTTCGAAATCGATTCGGCCGGCATCTTGTCGTACCATCAGGGGGAGTTGCCCGATAGCCGTATGCGTGCTCATGCCGCGCGTCGAGGCTACGACCTAGTGCACCGCTCGCGCCCCGTAAAGAGCTACGACTTCGACAATTTCGATATGATTATTGGAATGGACGATCGCAATATCTCCGATCTAAAAGAGATTGCCCCTAGCGTAGAGGCAATGAAGAAGATTAGCCGAATGACCGACTACTGCACCCGCTACACCGATGACTATGTGCCCGACCCCTACTACGGCGGTTCCGAGGGTTTCGAACATGTATTGGACTTGTTGGAGGATGCTTGTGAGGGGTTGCTGGATCATTTATGCCCATGAACCAACATACTCTCTAGCTCTTTGGCATTAAGACGGAGGTAGAATTTACCGAGATGGGCCACCGATATAGCCCCCGTTTCTTCCGACACCACGATAACTAGCGCATCAGTTTCTTGAGCAATACCCATGGCCGCTCTATGACGCAACCCCAAATATTTGGGTATGGTACTGTCGTGCGACACGGGGAGGATACATCCCGCCGCCCTTAAACGTTGTCTGCTGATGATTAAAGCACCATCGTGCAACGGGCTATTCTTAAAGAAAATATTCTCGATGAGTCGTTGATTGATATTAGCGTTGATCACCTCACCTGTTTGCACCACATCTTCCAAAGGGATATCGCGTTCCATCACGATAAGCGCACCCTGCTTCTGTTTGCCCATACTGATGCATGCCATCACGATGGGCATTATCTTTTCGTGATCGTTGCCTTCGTTCTTTTCGTTTCGAAACATACGGGCCAAAGCGCTGAAGTGTCGGTGCGACCCTAGCGTGAGCAAAAAGCGGCGTATCTCGTCTTGAAACAGAATAATCAGTGCCAGCACCCCCACATTCATCAACGTGTTGAAGATAGAGCCTAGAAGACGCATCGCCAGCACCTGTGTCACCACTAGCCAGATAAGGATAAAGACGAGGATGCCGGTAAAGATACGTATGGAACCCGACACCTTCATCAACTTATACACATAGTAGAGAAGGAGCGCCACAAGAACGATATCGATAAAATCTTTCAAACCAAACTCAAAGAAGAGCGGCGAAGCGTTTAAGAGGATAGAGGCTAGCATCATGCAGTGTGGTGTTTATTGATTTCATTGACTATGCGAATGCACTGAGCAGCTTCGGCAGCATCGTGCACACGCAAGATGTGAGCCCCTTTGGTCAGCGCTATAGTATTCAATATGGTTGTGCCGTTGAGCGACTCTTGTGGAGTGATATCGAGCAATTTATAGATCATCGACTTGCGCGATATGCCTACCAAGATAGGGAGGTCGAAAGTAGTAATCAGCTCGTGCATATGCGCCATCAGTTCGTAGTTATGCTCCAGCGTCTTGCCAAATCCAAAGCCGGGGTCGAGGATGATGTCGCGTGCTCCCAGCTGACGCAATTGATCTACGCGTTGCGCGAAGTAGATAAACACTTCCTCGATAAAGTTATCATAATGAGGGGCTTGCTGCATGGTTTGAGGGGTGCCTTGCATATGCATCAGCACGTAGGGCACTTGCAGACGCGCCACGGTGGGAAACATTTCGGGGTCGGCCTGACCTCCGGAGATGTCGTTGATAATGTCGGCACCATAGTCCACCACACAACGCTCGGCCACATCGGCTCTAAAGGTATCTATAGAGATAGGGATATTGGGGTAGTGCTTGCGGATGACTTCCAGTCCTGTGCGCAGGCGACTCATCTCCTCCTCAGCACTGATATCATCGGCACCGGGGCGCGACGAATAGGCTCCTAGGTCGATAATGGCACTTCCTTGATCGATCAATGTCTGGGTGCGAAGCAAGATTTCGGCCTCGGTTTGCGCCCTGCTTCCGTCAAAAAAAGAGTCGGGCGTCACGTTGACAATTCCCATAACACTAGGATGACTCAAATCGAATAATTCTCCCTTGATATTGATGTATTTAGGTGCGGCTGCGTTCATGGCGCTTTATCTTTATTTTGATTATTGCAAAAGTAAATAAAATAATCAAGATAATCACTTATCTTTGCCACGTCAATAATGAAAAGAACATGAAACTTTCTACGCTTTATCATCACTATTTGCAGTGTGGTACAGTGACCACTGATAGTCGCCACTGCCCTGCCGGTTCACTTTTCTTCGCTCTTAAAGGTGCTTCGTTCGATGGCAATAAGTTTGCCGCCAAAGCACTTGAAGATGGTTGCGCATATGTCGTGGTCGACGACCCAGCCTATGTGGTAGCCGATGATCCGCGCTATCTGCTAGTAGACGATTGCCTCAGCACGCTTCAACAACTGGCCCATCACCATCGTAAAGAGTTGGGTATCCCCGTAATAGCCATCACAGGCACCAACGGCAAAACTACCACCAAAGAGCTGGTTGCCAAAGTTTTGTCTACCACCTTCGACATATTGGCTACCGAGGGCAACCTCAACAACCACATCGGTGTGCCTTTGACATTACTAAAACTCACCAACGAGCATCAGATAGCTGTCATCGAGATGGGAGCCAATCACCCCGGCGAAATTGCAGCTTTGGCACGCATTGCCGACCCCAACTATGGCATTGTGACCAATGTAGGGAAAGCTCACCTCGAAGGTTTTGGTTCATTTCAAGGAGTGATAAAGACAAAGAATGAACTGTTCGACTACTTGCGCAGCAAGGCAGGTAGCATTGCATTTGTCAACGAAAACGATTCGCTAGTGCACGAGATGGCCCACGACCTAGAGTGTATCTACTACGGCAAAGGCCCGGGACTATACATCAACGGACACTCTAGCAGCACAGATTCTTACCTCACTTTGGTGTGGAATTGCAATAAGTGCGGAGAGTACAACCGCGTATTTACCAATCTGATAGGCGACTACAATCTGCCCAATGTGCTGGCAGCGCTAGCCGTAGGTGTGTATTTAGGAGTAGATTGTGTAGATGCATCGAAAGCCATTGCCAACTATATACCGAAGAACAATCGCTCACAACTATTAAAGACAGAGGCTAATACCTTGATAGTTGATGCCTACAATGCCAACCCTTCGAGCATGAAGGCCGCTTTGGAGAACTTCAAGATGATGCAGGTAGATGGTAAGTTTTTAATCCTTGGAGAGATGCGCGAGCTTGGAGATGATAGTCAAGCCGAGCACCAACGTGTAGCCGACTTGCTCGGCGAATGTGATTTCGAGCAAGTGCTGCTTGTAGGCAAAGAGTTTGCCAACACACAGCACCACTATACCGTGTTCGAGGATGTGCAGCAGCTCATCGCTCACCTGCAACAACACAAACCTTCGGGAAACACCATCTTGATTAAAGGATCTAACGGGGTGAAGCTCACCGAAGTAATCGCCCACCTATAGTCCTCTTCTATTGTTGTTTCTTAACAATCAAAGGACGAAGAAAATAGTAGCTGATAAGTGTAGCGGCCAATGCCCCAAGTGCGTTGGCTGCAAAGTCAGCCCAGTCGCCACCGCGATAGGTGGTGCAATATTCTTGTAGCAACTCCACTACTCCACTAAACGCTATTGGGCAGATCGTTGCCCCCACCCACACGTGCCACATTGGCGCATGATAGCGCCTTTGCGCCCATAAAAACTCTATCCAAAGCATCCCACTCATCCCGGCATACATACAGAAATGAACCACCTTGTCAAGGTGTGGAATCCTTGAAAGCTCGGGCACAGATGGAGGTCTGAAAAAGGAAAGATAGATGACAGCCGCTATAACTAAAAGCGAAAAAGGGTATTTGCGTAAATATTTAAACATCTGTTGTTTTTTACTATTCGTTCGCAAAAGTACCCTTTTTTCTTTACTTTTGCAGAATCAACAATACAAATACTTCATTTTGTAACATCAATAGCTGTTTTTTATGGAAAATAATGATAGAGGTAAATTTGGTAGCAAGCTAGGTGCAATATTGGCCGCAGCCGGTTCGGCCGTTGGACTGGGGAACGTTTGGCGTTTTCCTTACGAGACGGGAAACAATGGTGGCGCTGCTTTCATCTTGATCTACCTAGGCTGCGTATTAGCTTTGGGGCTTCCCATTATGATAGCCGAGTTTGTAATTGGCCGCCGTACGCACACCAATATCGTGGGTGCTTTCGAGAAGCTCGCCCCCGGCACACAGTGGAAGTGGGTGGGACGCATCGGTGTGATAAGCGCCTTCTTCATCCTCAGTTTCTACTCAGTGATAGCAGGATGGACGCTCGAATATATGTTCGAAGCTATCAGCAATGGGTTTAGCGGAAAAACACCCGGCGAGTTTGATGCCGCCTTTACTGCATTCTCCACCAGCCCTTGGCGCCCATTGATATGGCTAATCCTCTTCTTGGTAGCCACCCATGTCATTATAGCCCGTGGTGTAGAGAAAGGCATTGAATCTTTCTCTAAACTAATGATGCCGATGCTGTTTATACTCATCACCGTACTGGCTGTATGCTCGGTGACACTGCCCGGAGCCGGAGCAGGTGTAGAGTTCCTTCTAAAACCCGATTTCAGCAAGGTAAACAGTCAGGTGTTTCTAGCCGCCTTGGGACAAGCATTCTTCTCGCTAAGTCTCGGTATGGGTACGCTGTGTACCTATGCATCCTACTTTAAGAAAGACACGAACCTCATCCGTTCGGCAGTCAGCGTAGGACTTATCGACACTTTTGTGGCTATCTTGGCCGGCTTCATCATCTTCCCTGCCGCCTTCTCGGTAGGCATTGAGCCCGATGCAGGTCCTAGCCTCATCTTCATCACCCTACCCAACGTGTTCCAACAAGCTTTTGATGGATTGCCTTGGTTGGCCTATATCTTCTCAGTGTTGTTCTACTTGCTATTGGCCGTAGCAGCGCTTACTTCTACCATATCGCTTCACGAAGTGGCCACTGCCTACATCTACGAAGAGTTTAAAATCTCTCGTAAGCGTGCCGCTCTCTATGTCACCGCGAGCTGCTGCGTATTGGGTATACTCGCATCACTATCCCTTGGAGTAGGCAGAGATATATTGATATTTGGCATGTCATTCTTCGACTTGCTCGACTTCGTGACGGCTAAGCTCTTCTTACCGCTAGGCGGCGCACTCATCGCGATATTTGTAGGATGGTATTTAAACAAACGCATCACTCGCAACGAGTTAACCAACGAAGGCACTTTGAAGGTAAACAGCTACAAAGCCATCATCTTTATATTGCGCTATGTGGCACCTACTGCCATCATGGTGATCTTTATCAACGAACTACTCATTGCGTAGAACATGCTACGCAATCTTCTCTATCACACCAAAGGCGAGAGACGAGGCTTCTTTCTAATAGTCTCGGTTCTTGCCTTAGTGCTTTTTCTGTTCACCTATCCTACCCTTGGGTACACCGAGGAGGAGGTGACAGACACAGCATTTGAAGAGGAGTATCTTCACTTCGCACAGTCGATAAGGGAAGAACTATCACCCTTGAAAAACAGCAATAGCCTCGATACACCGCTCAAGGCATCGGCGCCTCAGCTACACACTTTTGACCCCAACGAAGCCGATTCTGCCGAGCTGGTGAGCTTGGGTATGCCTTCATGGATGGCCTCTAGCGTGCTGAAATACCGCAACAAAGGCGGAAGATTCAAAACACCGGATGCCTTTAGCAAAGTGTACGGTCTTACCGACGAGCAGTATCAGTCGCTACTCCCCTTTATCCAGATAGCCGAGACCCCAGTTGATTCATCACATCTACTAGCCTACAGCAAGAGAGACAGCATTGCGCACCAGTTCAAATACCCCATCGGCACGGTATTAGAGCTAAACTATGTCGATACTACAGAGCTCAAAAAGATACCGGGAATTGGGAGTAGCATTGCGCGCCGCATTGTGAGCTATCGCACAAAACTCGGAGGATTTTATAGCCTAGAGCAGCTAGAAGATATTGATCTAAATAGTGACTCATTACAGCCATGGCTACATGTAGGGAAGGGCGAAAATAGGCAAATTAATCTCAACACCGCATCGCTGGAGTTGCTAAATTCGCATCCTTATTTCAACTTCTATCAAGCAAAAGTTATTGTGGAGCATCGAAAAAAGCACCATAAGATACAATCTATCAGCGAACTAAAAGCATATGAGGAATTTACAAATAATGACTTAAAACGTATCGAAAACTACGTGGTGGTGGGGAAATAAAAAAAGGTGCATCCCCACTGCAGTTAGGAATGCACCACACACAAACAAAACAAACACTCTACTTCTTATCTTCGCAGACCTCCGTAGAGAAGCGTGATAAAAGTAGTGTTAATTTGTTAAATTGTAAACGAAAACCGTGACAAATGGTTGTTTTTTAATATTTGGGGCTCCATATTAACCCATATTAACTAACCCATCCAGCATATGAATGGTTCTATCGGTAATCAATGACAGTTGCTCGTCATGCGTCACGATAACAAAAGTCTGCCCATAATGCTCGCGAAGTTTAAAGAATAGCTGATGCAGATCCTCCTTGTTGTGCGAATCTAGGCTGCCCGAGGGCTCATCGGCTAGCACCACGGCAGGCTGATTGACCAAAGCACGGGCCACCGCCACACGTTGCTTCTCTCCGCCCGACAGTTCGTTGGGTTTATGCTCCACCCTATCTTTTAGTCCCATAAAGTTGAGCAAGTCGAGCGCACGCTCCTTGGCCTCCTTGGTCGATTTGTTAGCAATCAGTGCCGGAATCATCACATTCTCAAGGGCAGTAAACTCGGGCAGCAGTTGATGAAACTGAAACACGAAACCGATGTTCTGGTTGCGAAAGGCAGCCAGCTCCTTCTCTTTCATCTTGCTCACCTCGATGTTGTTGATCCACACTCTGCCCCCATCGGGTTGGTCTAGCGTGCCCATAATCTGCAGCAGCGTGGTTTTGCCGGCTCCACTGGGGCCAACAATGCTCACCACCTCACCTTTGTTTATAGTCAGGTCGATGCCCTTCAGCACCTCTAGGGAGCCGAAGCGCTTAATAATACCTTCTAGTTTTATCATGAAATATATTCTTCGGGGATTAGAGTTTGCGAATCACATACTCGGCTAGGTGACAGCCAAAGACAGCCGGCATATAGCTCACAGTGCCGCAGGTAGACTTCTTATTCTGCTCGTTATCGGTGAGCAACACTGCGTTGCAGTCGGGCTGTTCGGTGCTAAACACCACAGGCAATTTACGCTTTATGCCCATCTTTTGGAGCTTCTTGCGCACCGCCTTGCTTAGTCCGCAGTGGTAAGTATCCTTAATATCGGCAAACTGCACCTTTGTAATGTCTTTTTTGGCACCTGCACCCATGCTCGATATGATACGTAGCTTGCGTTGCAGCGCATTGGCTATGAGGTAACATTTGGGGCTGATGGTATCGATAGCATCCACCACAAAGTCGAACTTAGCGCTATCTAGCAGCTTGGGGATGTTTTCATCTTTGAGGTAGATGGCGTGAATCGTCAGTTTCAGGTCGGGGTTAATCTCTTTTAGACGTTTGCCCACTAGGTCGGCCTTTTTCTGGCCAATAGTAGTAGAGAGAGCCGGCAGCTGACGGTTGATGTTACTCGGTTGCACAATATCCGCATCCACTATTGTCATCTCTCCCACGCCGGCGCGACATATCAGTTCGGCAGCATAGGCGCCTACGCCACCTAGTCCCACCACCAACACGTGCGACTCTTGGAGCTGTTTCACTCGCTCCTCACCCAGCAATATCTCTGTGCGTTGTTTCCAGTCGTTCATCAATTCTTCTTAAACCATTTGTAGAACCATCGACCCACCCGTTCGTAGTGTTGCGACTCGTTCAAGCCTCGTGGATCGGAGAATGAAACCACTTCTTGCGCGTCGCCAAACTGCTCGGGGTAGAGCACAATGATACTCGAATTATTAAAATATTTACTAATCTGCAGAGGTAGCTTATCAAACGAGGCATCGTATGAGATAGAGCCACGTCGGGCACTGATAAGCACCAACAGATGATCGTAGTGCACTTGATCGGAAATCATCAGCAGGTCGTCCCACTCCTCTAACACAGAGTATTCGATGAGTTTCGATCCCGACACCTTTCTTACAACAGTTTGCAAGCGCTTTTGGGTCTCTAGAGTCGTAAAAAAGTGCACTCGACAAGTGAGCAATGCCGACATACGGCAGAAGTGTTCTACCCACTTCACAAAGCCAGTTTCGAATTCAGCCTTGGGCGGCACAGCCACATTGATGCGTCGCAGCGTGTTGACCGGCATCAAGAAGCGGGCAATCATCACCTCGCGATTGGTGCCTTTGAGCAAGCTCTCGGTAAGATTACCGAAGAACGAGTCCACAATATTGGCTTTGTGGTGCAGACCGATAATCACATCGCTCACCTCGTACTCTTTTATGGTGTGGATGATACCCGAAGCAATGTTCATATCGTAGCGGCTCACCATCTCCATGTGCACATCGGCCGAAGCAGCAATCATCGCCGCCTTCTCCAGGTTTCGTTTGCCTTGTGCCGCGCGACTGTCGGTGCTGTTGTTATCATTGAGCACGTTGAGGGCTATCATCCCATCTTTTCGCTTATTATCTTTGATGACCAATGCCAGATTGATCAGATTCTCCAATGTCTCGGGGTTGGCCACCGGAATCAATATCTGTTCGGGGCGCTTACCTTTCTTATCGTCTTCTAGATCTCTTAAATCCTGATCGACAGCAAACTTGCGTGCCGATCGCTCAGTGACTAGCGAACTGATGATACAGGTAAACATAATCATCACCACCGTGCCGTTGAGCACATCGTCGTTGAGCAAACGTTCACCATTGGCCATAATGATGTTGTTACCAATAAGTACAGCAGCCAGTGTGGCAGCAGCTTGAGCGTTGCTCAAACCAAACATCATGCTACGCTCGTTGGGGCGCATTCCAAATATCTTTTGCGTGATCCATGCCGCCAACCATTTACTAAAGGTAGCTACCACCGTCATCACCACCGCCACTTTCAGTGCCTCGCCGCCTGCAAAAAGGCTGCGCACATCAATCATCATCCCTACCCCGATAAGGAAGTAAGGGATAAAGAGGGCATTGCCCACAAACTCCAGACGATTCATTAGAGGCGACACATGAGGGATGAGCCTATTGAGCACAAGTCCGGCCAAGAAGGCTCCAAGGATACCTTCCATACCCACAAACTCCATCAATCCGCCGCCCAAGAACACCATGGCGAGGACAAACACGAACTGCATCACGTTGTCGTCGTACTTACGGAAAAACCATCGGCCTATGCGTGGAAAGAAGAAGACGATGAGACAGCCCAGCCCCACTAGTTTGCCTATCAGTATCAGCCAAAACAGGTTTCCTGTTTCGCCCTTGAACATCCCCCCTATCACGGCCAGCACGATAAGGGCGAGGGTCACAGCCACAGCCGTGCCGCCAATGGTGATGTTGACACTGCGAAGGCGCGACAAGCCGTAGCGGCTCACTATGGGATAGGCTATGAGGGTGTGCGAAGCATACATACTGGCCAGCAGGGCAGCCGTCACAAAGCCGTAGCCCAGCAGCTCCATGCTGCTCCAAATACCCAGCAGCATGGGGGTGACAAAGGTGACGATACCAAACACAAAGCTCTTGACTCGGTTTTTCTTGAAGTCTTCCATATCCATCTCTAGCCCGGCCAGAAACATGATATAGTAGAGCCCCACCTTGCCAAAGAGTTCGAAGCTGCTATCGCGTTCCAATATATTGAAACCATGCTCGCCGATGAAGACACCGGCAAGAATCATACCTATGATGTGAGGGATGTGTAATCGACCCAAAATAATGGGCGCAAAAAGGATGATGATGAGCACCAGAAAGAATATCCAAGTAGGATCGGTAATCATTGGCATATCTGGATTTATCTCAAACCACTGCATCATTATCATTTCGTTTTGGAGTTTAGTCGCAAAATAACAAAAAAGTTATCAATTATATGGTAGATTGTTATATTTTTGCAGCCGATTATTTGCTATTTGACTATTTAAATGGCGAAACCGATTTATTCACAATTATCAAATCTAAAGAAAATGAGAGTAGCTATTGTTGGCGTAAGCGGAGCTGTAGGACAAGAGTTTCTACGTGTGCTCGATGAACGAAATTTCCCGATGGACGAATTAGTATTGTTTGGTTCTAAACGCAGTGCCGGTACTAAGTATACCTTCCGCGGTAAAGAAATCGAGGTGAAACTTCTGCAACACAACGATGACTTTAAGGGTATAGATATCGCCTTCACATCGGCAGGTGCCGGAACTTCGAAAGAGTTTGCCGACACTATCACTAAGTATGGTGCCGTGATGATCGATAACTCTAGCGCCTTCCGTATGGACAACGATGTGCCATTGGTAGTGCCCGAAGTTAATGCTGCCGACGCTTTGGAACGCCCTCGTGGCATCATCGCTAACCCCAACTGTACAACCATTCAAATGGTGGTGGCATTGAAGGCTATCGAAGAGTTGTCGCACATCAAGAGTGTACACGTAGCTACTTACCAAGCTGCTAGTGGCGCAGGTGCTGCTGCAATGGACGAGCTATACGAGCAATACCGCCAAGTATTGGCCGGCGAAACTGTAACTGTAGATAAGTTTGCCTATCAGTTGGCCTTCAACCTGATTCCTCAGATTGACGTGTTTACTGACAACGACTATACTAAAGAAGAGATGAAGATGTATCACGAAACACAAAAGATTATGCACAGCGACATCAAGACTAGTGCTACTTGTGTGCGTGTGCCTGCTCTTCGTGCTCACTCGGAAAGCATCTGGATCGAAACCGAACGCCCTATCTCTGTAGAAGAGGCGCGCGAAGCATTCGAAAAGGCCGAAGGTGTGGTGCTACAAGATAACACTGCCGCTAAGGACTACCCAATGCCATTGTTCCTTGCAGGTAAAGATCCTATCCACGTGGGTCGTATCCGCAAAGACTTGACTAACGAGTGTGGTTTGACATTCTGGACTGTTGGCGACCAGATCAAGAAAGGTGCTGCACTAAACGCTGTGCAGATTGCCGAATATCTGATCAAAGTGAAAAACGTATAATCAGCGTTATTCCCACCGCATCATTATTACAACCTTTGTAGGTTAGTAATCAGCAATATTCAAAGAGAGGTATCTTCCGGCCATTGGCCCTAGAAGATACCTCTCTTTCTGTTTCTATCTATCTTAAGAAGATGGCTTACTGGTGCAGATGCAATGCTGCTAGGAAGCGCTCTACTACCTCAGGCTTGCCGGTGTACTTGCCTTTATCTTCGCTGAGCTTGCAGGTGTCGTTGTAGAAGTTCCACGACTCGGTGATTTTGACCGCCACCAGCTTGATGACGATGTTCATCGGTTTAAGACCTTCGTAATCGTTGGTGAAGTGTGTACCAATACCAAACGAGGGCAAACAGTAGTCCTTGGCATAGTTTTGTATAGCAATAGCACTATCGGTGTCGAGGGCATTGCTAAATATCACCTGCTTGGTGCGAGGATCTACCCCCAGCGACTTGTACTTCTCTACAATCTTGTGCAGCTGTTCGTAGTTGTCGCCACTATCTACCCGCAGCCCTTTGAACTGATTGGCAAAATCTTCCGAGAAGTTCAGGCTGAAGATGTCCCAGCCGTAGCTATCGTACAGATAGGTACCCAATGCGCCACGGTAGGTGTTGCGCCATGACTCCATCGCTATATGGTTGGCCATCTGAGGGCCATACATCCCGCCAATGGCACAGACAAATTCATGGGCCAACGTGCCCACCGGCTTCAATCCGTACTTCATGGCTAGGTAGATGTTGCTAGTGCCTACAAAACTGCCGGGCCACTGCTGCGACTGATGGCAATCTTTCATGGCACGCACCACCACATCTTCTACCTCTTGCGAGATGCGACGACGTGTACCGAAATCGCTATAGGTGCAGCCGGCAGCCAGCAGGCGCTGGGCCTTGGCATAGGTCTTTTGATAATAGAGATCCAGATCGACCTGCTCCACCTGTTGCGTCACACGGTAGTACAGCTCGGAGATGATGGCCAGCACCTTCACCTCTAGCAAGATGGTATCAGACCAGCTTCCTTCGAACTCCACGTGTAGATGTCCGTCCTCGTCTTGCTCCACCTTCACCCAACGGCGGTCGAAACGGAAGCCTTTGAGATAGGTGTAAAACCAATGGGGTATATAGGGACAGCTTCTCTTTAGGAAGTCGATCTCTTGATCGGTAATCACCACGTTTTCCAGCATCACGATTTGCTGCATCACCAAGGCATCGAATCCATCGGGATAAACCGTATCGTCTCGGTCGGTAAACGAGTATTTCACTTGTGCACGCGGAAAGTTGTCGATCACGGCGCAACACATCGTGAATTTATACAGATCATCGTCTGTAAAATGGGTGATTATCTGTTTCATCATTTCAGTTGGTTGTTAATGAACTGTTGCAAAGCTTCGCCACCGTCAAGCGATGGGGCATACTGTGTAAGCACCTCGAAACGCTCGCTGCCGTAGAGGGCCACAGCATCTTTCAGCGTGTAGAGCACACAGATATCGCCGGCAATGCCACAAATATCTATCTGGTCGATGGCATAGTGTTCCATCAAATTGGAGAACTCCGTACGGAGGTCGGCATTGCCAAACACCGAATACTCCTCGTGCGTGGGGCTAGTGCCTTTGCGCAAGATGTGCACATCGCCCTGCGTGGCGTAAAGCGGCTCTACAAGGGCAGGCCAGATGGCAGCCCCCACTGTGTGCTGCACGCAATGTGCCGGCCACTGTCCACCATTGGGCACAAACGAGCAGTGCCCGTAGGGATGCCAATCGCTGGTAACTACCTTCACGGCATAGTCGCCATCGTGCTGGGCCACATATTGCGCCAGCTGGTTCATCGCCTCCTCGGCGCCGGGCACGGGCAACGTGCCATTTATAAAGTCTACTTGCGGATCTACGATCAGCAACATTCTATTTTTTTTCATCACAAATTTTTCGCCATTATTTATGTCAAACTTAGCTGTTGTGATTTTCGCTGTATCTTCTAGAAAAAGGTCTATCCATAGGTGTGTCTCACCGCAATGGGCTAAGTGCCTCATCTGTTTTGCAGTAAGATTGCAAAAGTAATAAGAATGAGCTACATAAGCAACAATAGGCCGTTAAATCGGAGGGTGCAACGGTGCTCTCAGAAACGGCTTTTGGTGGCAAGGGAAGGTCAGCACGGTGGCAAGGGCTGGTCTGGTCGGTGGCAAGGGAAGGTCAGCACGGTGAGTAGGGGTGGTCTGGGTGATGGGCAAATGCACCCCTACTCGTTTTTTAACACATAACTCAATATGTTGTATATTTTTGATTATATTTGCAAAATACAGTCAAACACAACTACTATATCTCTTACCCTCCCCCCCAGAAAGGATATAACACGACACTGACATGCTGGCAACGGCCACATCTGCGACAAAAACTATTATTATATTATTATTAGAATGAAAAAACGGATTGATTATTTCCTAAGATTTATCTTACTGGGAACTCTATTGGTTGTGTCTAGCTTGCAACTTGCGCAGGCACAAACAGTAACAGCGATTATTAATGGGGAGCAACAAAACTTCGATACCGATGCTCTTACCATAGGCAGTTTGGCAAAAGCAACTGCCATTACAGTATCGGGAGAGTGGACAAACACACAATTGCTAAATCTGCAAAAAGCACTGAAAAGCAGTTGGAGTAGTGCCGAAAACACCACCGAGAACAATATACTAACCCTAGTGGATATGAGCCCTGCAACCTTCAGTGGAGATATCACAACGGGGATGGCGTATATGTTTAGACTGTGTGCTGTTTTGACCAGCGTTACTCTGCCAGAGGTTACAAGCGACAACCAGATTTCGCTCTGCAATACATTCAGAGCTTGCGAGAAGTTGACTACTCTTAACAACTTGGAGAAACTTACCAACATCATTAATCTGGATACCGCATTCCGTTATTGCATTGAACTAGAGAGCATCACTTTACCAGAGGGCACTAAGGCAGAAAGTATATCGTTCTACGATGCATTCATCAGCTGTGCGAAGTTGAAGGAAATTAACAATCTAGATAAGTTCAACAACATTAGTAACATGGCAGGTGCATTCCGATACTGCTATATATTGGAAAAGGTTACCTTACCCGAAGGTACGAATGCAGAAAGCATATCATTCAGCTATGCATTCAGCGAATGTAAGAAGCTAACAAAGGTTACAAATCTGGAGAAATTCACCAATATCAACAGTTTAGCATATGCATTTCAGTTCTGCGAGGAGTTGGTTAGCATTACTCTGCCCAAGGGATCAACTGCCGAAAGCATAACATTTGAATATGCATTACGGAATTGTAAAAAATTACCGGGCATTATAGATTTGAGAGAATTTACCAACATCAGTAGTTTAAAGTATACATTCAGTGGTTGCGCCTTACTGACAGAAATCACCCTACCGGAGGGAACGACAAGCAAAGAAAACATGTCATTCTACTTTACATTTAGTGATTGTTCAAGTTTAACAAGTATTGAAAATTTGGAGAAATTCACCAACATCAGTTCTCTAGAAAACACATTTAGCAGCTGTCCGAAATTAAGTAGCATTACACTACCTGAGGGTACAACCGCCACAGACATATCATTCAGCAGTACATTCAGCGGATGTTATGAACTGAGTGAGATTACTAATTTGGATAAATTCAATAACATCAGTAAACTAGAAAAAACATTCGATCGATGCAGAAAATTGCAAAAAATCACCTTTTCTAGCGACACAAATGACAGAAGCGTAGATTGCAACAATGTATTCTTTGGTTGTACTATGTTAAAAACCATTGAGAATTTTGATGCTTTTACTAACATCAGTAGAATAGACTATGCATTTGCAGAGTGCAGGGTATTAGAGAGCATCACTCTGCCAGCGGGTACAAAAAACCAAAACATATCATTCAGTTCTACTTTCTATGGCTGTACAAACCTGAAAACTATTAACAATTTTGATAAATTTATCCGTACCCTATACATGTCTAGAACATTTAGTGGCTGCTACGCGCTAACCGAAATTCGACTAGGCATGGATCCAAACATTCTGATTGAGAGCAATAGCACTGAGACATTCAATAACACCAATCCTGCTTGTTTGAAATACCTACCCGAAGGCGTGAAAACCATCCCAAATGAATGGATAAAAAGTGGTTACAACAACTTCGTAGTTCCTTTTGAAATAGATGACATAAAAGCTCCTACAGTGATAGCGCATGGCGAAGCATTGACACTACCAACTGTACTGACATATACACCCAACTATGCAGCAGTAAAAGGTACCGGCACATGGCAGATCCAGAAAAGTGGAGAGACTGATTGGAATAACTACACAGAGGGCACAACCTTAGACCTTGTCTACGATAAAGCCAAACTTCGCTGGGGCGGCTTGCAAGGATACACAACAGACGATTTGAAGTACTCAAATGAAGTCGAGATAGAAGTGATTGTACCCTTTGCAGGTGGAGATGGAACTAAAAGCAAACCCTACTTGATAGACAATGAAGCCAGACTTAGATACTTTGCTACCAAAACAGAGGCAATCTATGGCAAGCTGATAGCCGATGTGACGCTTTGCACCGATGCTTCGTTCGGTGATGCTACCACATTGATTATTGGCACGAACAGGATACTAACCTTAGGCGATGCCAATAACACACCAACCGTTGCACTGCCCAAGACCATGATTCTTGAAGGAGCCGAGATTGACGGGGTGAATGCTAATGTAACAAGCATCAACGAACTTACAGTGTGCAAAACGGTGGATTGCACCAATTGGAATGCCATCGCCTTGCCTTTTGTGCCCACATCGGTGGTGCTGACAAACAGCAATGGCACAGAGAAGGGCGGTATATTTATAGATAAGACGAACAGCACTAACGGTCTTCCTAAAATGAATGATGAATACACCTCGATGAGTTACGACGGACAGGCACGCTACTCTAATGGGCTGACTGACCCCAACCGCACCAACAACTGGAGATACAAAAAACCGGCAAATGGTGTGATAGGCGAAATGTTTGCCTTTGGTAGCGGTGTAAAGAGTGTGGCGTTTAGCATCAAATCGCCTGCCACTACTATCCTCACGGAGAAAGGTAGCACAGCTAGTTTGACCTATCACGCTGAAGAAGCAGGAAAAGCAGAATCGCACCGAGGATGGAACTGCATTGACGGGTCGACTACCCGCAGCATGCAGGTGCAACGTTCAGGCGAAGGCCCTGTAATGGTTCAGGTATACGATGAGAACAACAACAATTACATTACCGAAAATATTGGAGAAAACGGCTATACTGCCAAACCCTTCACTCCACTGTTCGTGAAGACTGTAGGCGAGGAACAAACTGTAATGTTTGGCGATGGATCGGTCACTCGTGCGGCATCAGCAGAAGAAGTACTCTACTGTTTTGAGCTACAAGATGAAACTGGCCTGCTACTCGACCGCCTCTATGTGGGTAAAGATCTAGACACTCGTCTGTACAATGTGCCTAAGATGGGCGCCATGGGTAAAGCGGCAGTGTTGGCTGCAATGGTGAACAACGAAGCACTTTGCTCGGTAGTGGCACAGCAGCGTGGCAGCGTGGCTCAAACCAATGCCGATATCAATACAGCAGGACGCTCGGATATCTACCTCGTGTGGACTAGCGGCGGCAACGATCGAGTATGGCTCAACAACAGCGAGCTGCGACGAGGCGAAGCTATTGCGGCTATAAACGGAAACTATGCGCTAACCATCGGTGCTACACCTAGCAGCATCGAAGAGCTATCTACTTCGGTAAAGGTATATGGCACACAGGGTGCAATAGTGTTAGAAGGCATCGAGGAAGGTAGCTGCTATAGGGTATACGACACATCGGGCACTAGCGTGGCTACAGCAGTAGCATCTACCTACCGCGTGGAAATCCCGCTTGCCACAGGAGTATATGTGGTAAACATTGAAGGCAATGTATATAAAGTAACCGTGAAGTAAATCTTCTAGATAGATAAGAAGAAAAGCATAACTGCGCAAAGGCGTGTAGTTTTACGTCATTAGCAATCAAGGCCCC
>CAMTOQ010000010.1 GCA_947074205.1 uncultured Bacteroides sp.
TTTAGACTTACAAAGTTATATGCCTAGCCCCCATGGTTTATCGGGTGAGCCGTAATGTTCAGAAAAGTGTGTCTGGTTTATCGGGTGAGCCTTTATTTCCTAGACATAAATATCTCTCAAATATATAATTATTCTGTTTCCATGTAAAATGGTAGCAAAGCAGCAATAATTCAACTCTTCTAGTAAAACTATCCGTTACAAAAACACTCTTTGTCCGTCTACTTATTAATCTATATTATTAAAGAGTATGACAAGAAAAAGACTTATGAATTCCTTTACTGTAGCTTTGTCTATATTGAGTATGACGATTTTCACCCAATGTACAAAACTAGAGCCCCCCTTGCCATTAGCTAGTGAAGTAGGTGCCGATGTGATGCCTCACGACATAGCACCCATCAAAGGCACACCATTCGACATGCCTCAACTTAAACGCCCCACCTTCCCTAACCTTACAGTGAATATGGGCGAAAAGGGCATGGATGCAACTCAGCCTATATCCGAATTAGTAAACCACACAATTGAGGAGGTGAGCCGCGCAGGAGGTGGTACAGTGGTTATCCCTGCCGGAGAATGGATATCAAAGCGTATTGTTCTGAAAAGCAATGTCAATCTTCATATCTCAGAAGGAGCAAATATTGTGTTTTCGGGGGTAGCAGAAGATTATCTACCCGCTGTCTTCACTCGCCACGAGGGAATTGACATTATGGGCCCAGGTGCTTTTATATATGCCAACGGTGAGGACAACATCGCTATTACAGGCAAGGGCACTATATGGGGACCCGAACTAGATGCTGAGATTCGCCAACGTCCAAATGGTCCTTCAGTAGTAGAAAAGGACATTCCCGTTGATCTACCTATCGAAGAGCGTATCTACGACGGCATAGACGGACGCACATTTTATCGCCCAAAAAGCATTTCACCAATAAACTGTACCAATGTACTTATTGAGGGGATAACACTAAGACGTAGCGCACAATGGAATGTAGTTCCTATCTACTGCGACAGTGTTATTATTCGCGGTGTTACTGTACACTCTGAAGAGGTGCCTAGCGGTGATGGTATTGATATTGAATCTTCTCGTAATGTACTTATCGAATATTGCACATTAAACTGTGGTGATGACTGCTTTACTCTAAAGGCGGGTCGTGCTGATGATGGTTTACGTGTAGGCAAACCGACCGAAAACGTGGTAATTCGTCACTCTTTGGCGCTAAAAGGACACGGTGGTATCACAATTGGCAGTGAAACAGCCGGTGTTATTCGCAACGTATATGCACACGACTGTGTGTTTGATGGTACTCGTTCGGGCATTAGATACAAAACGCGCCGCAACCGTGGAGGTGGCAGCGATAACAACTACTTTGAACGTATACGTATGACAAATGTTGGCAAGGCCTTTACTTGGGACCTCTTGGGCCATCCTATGTATATGGGCGAACTAGCTGCACGTAAGCCAGCACGCGCTGTCAATCACTTAACTCCCGAAATTAAGAATATCCATATCAAGAATTTTATAGTAGAGTCTGCGAATGAATTCTTTACTGCCAACGGTATACCCGAAATACCTTTCAGCAATGTAACAGTTGAGAATGGATTGATCTACACCAACAAGTTGATTACTGCCTTAAACGATGCTGATGGCTTCACACTTCGAAACCTAGATATCCACTGCCAAGAGAATGAAATCAATATTCTTGATGGCCGAAATATCACATTCGACGATGTGCGATTCGAGACTCCTACTAAGAAGATTGAAATCCTGGTGGAAGGCGAGGATGCACAAAACATCTGCTTTGAAGGCGGAAACATAGAAGAAAAGAAAAATTGCTACGAAGGCGTTTCGCCGTTTATTGTCAATTTAAAATAGTTTTTACTGACTCTTACCTTAAATTCCCTTTCGTGCACTTTGCTGCATGGAGGGGATTTTTTTGTGCATAAAATTCCTCGAATAGCTCTCGAAATATCTTGAACTTTATAGTCTATTATCATGGGATTTGATTTACTTTTGTTACTGACAGTTTGATTTACCATCGAAAAAACTCTATCATCCATGGAACTCGTTGTATATAAAGCGTCTGCCGGATCGGGTAAGACCTTCACACTCACCATCGAATACATTAAGAAACTGATAGCCGACCCAAAGGCCTATCGGCATATCCTTGCGGTGACTTTCACCAACAAGGCCACTACCGAAATGAAAGAGCGTATCTTGACCCAGCTTTATGGTATTTGGCAGGGAGATAAAGATTCGGACTCTTACTTAAACATCTTAAAAGACTTCAGCAAGTTGTCTACCGAGCAGATTAGACAACGCTCTGGCGAGGCGCTGCACCTGATGCTACACGACTATGACCATTTCCGAGTGGAGACTATCGACTCATTCTTCCAGTCGGTGATGCGCAATTTAGCACGTGAGTTAGAGTTGAGTCCCAACCTTAATATCGAACTAAACAACACCGAAGTGCTGGGAGATGCTGTAGACAGTATGATCGAAAAGCTAGACGCCACATCGCAAGTATTGGCCTGGCTGCTTGACTATATATACGAACGCATAGCCGATGACAAGCGTTGGAACGTAGCCGGTGAGATTAAGGGTTTTGGACGTAATATATTCAACGAAAGCTATATAGAGCAGGGCGAACAGCTCCGCGAAAAACTCCGAAGTAATCCAAACTTGATAAAAGAGTATAGCAATACCCTTAAAGCTATCGAAAAGGAAGCCTTGGAGCAAATGAAAGGGTTCTATGATAAATTCACCGAAGAGCTTGAGCTTCATCACCTAACAGCCGATGACTTTAAGAACAAGACTAGAGGCATTCCTAGCTACTTCAACAAACTCAACAATGGGGAGTTGGAGGAGAAGACACGCAACTCTACGGTAGAGGGCTGCTTGGAGAGTCCGGCAAACTGGGTGAGCAAAAGTGCACCCAACTACAGCACGGTGATTAATCTTGTTGAGGAGACTTTAATGGATGTACTCAAAGATGCTGAATCGTTTCGCAGCAAAAATAACCGTATCATCAATAGCTGTCGCCTATCATTGCAACATCTCAACAAGGTACGTCTGCTAACGCATATAGACGAAGAGGTACGTACATTGAACTATGAGCACAATCGCTTTTTGCTATCGGACACGAATGCCCTACTCCATAACTTGATGAAAGAGGGCGATTCGTCTTTTATCTTCGAGAAGATCGGTTCGAATATCCGCCACGTGATGATTGACGAGTTCCAAGATACGAGCCGAATGCAGTGGGACAACTTTCGACTGCTACTACTCGAAGGACTATCGAATGGGGCTGATAGCCTTATTGTGGGCGATGTAAAGCAGTCTATCTACCGCTGGCGCAATGGCGACTGGGGTATATTGAATGGTCTGAATGACAAAATTGAACATTTCCCCATTCGCCAAGAAACACTCAATACCAATTGGCGCAGCGAGGCACGCGTTATCCGCTTCAACAATGAAATATTCGAGGCTTCTATAGACTACCTAAACAATATCTACAAAGAAGATCTTGGTGAGGATTGCGCACCCTTGAAAAAGGCCTATTCTGACGTATCGCAGCTCACCAACAAGAAGGAAGAGAAGGGTTACATCAAGGCTACGTTTATCGGTAAAGATGAAGAGAATAGTTATACCGAAAATACTCTAATCCAACTTGGCGAAGAGGTGAATAGATTGATGGCCGAGGGGGTAGAACTGAACGACATTACCATATTGGTTCGCAAAAACAAAGCCATACCAGACATCGCAGACTATTTTGACAAGATAATGAAGCTCCGTGTAGTATCCAACGAAGCGTTTAGGCTAGATGCATCGGCTTCCATCTGTATGATGATTGATGCTGTGGCCTATTTGGCCGATAACGAGAACAAGGTGGCGCTTTTGTCGCTAGTAGCAAGTTACCAACAGCTGGTAATGGAGTACAGTGGCGACATTGACACTCTGCTTCGAGGAATCCCTGAGGAATATCTACCTACAATATTCACTACAGAAGCGGATAGGCTAAGATTGATGCCTCTCTACGAGTTGCTAGAAGAGCTATTCCGCATATTCGACCTCCATCGCATTGAACGACAAGACGCCTACCTCTTTGCCTTCTTCGATGCAGTGACCGAATATCTTCAAAACAGCTCTTCGGATCTAGATACCTTCCTACAACATTGGGAAGAGACGCTATCGGGAAAAACTATCCCTACAGGACAGGTAGATGGTATTCAGATTATGTCTATCCACAAGTCAAAAGGGTTGGAATTTCATACGGTACTTATCCCCTACTGCGACTGGACAATAGAGAGCGAAGCCAATATGCAGTTGGTGTGGTGCAACCCGCAAGAGGCGCCGTTCGATGAGCTAGATTTAGTACCGATGTATTATGCCAACCGCATGGCCGACTCTGTGTATCGTAAGGACTATGAGGAAGAGCGTCTGCAACTTTGGGTAGACAATCTCAATATCCTCTATGTGGCCTTTACACGTGCAGCCAAGAACCTAATTATTCTAACGGAAACCAACAAAGCTCGAAGCATGTCTGCGCTTCTACTTAATGTGCTACCTATCGTGGCTCAGCGTGTAGATGCCAACATTGATGAGGATGGCTCCTTCGAATGGGGGGAGATTTTAGAATCAAGTCCCGAAAGCAAGAAGAGTGTCACCAACAAACTAGCTATCCGTCCCGATGGTCAGTCGATAGAGATGCGCTCTTTGGCCCACGAAATTGAATTTAAACAGTCCAACAAATCGGCCGACTTTATAAAAGGAATTGACCCCGAAGATTCGGATGACCGTTTCATTAATCGCGGACAATTGCTCCATACGCTATTTTCGAACATTCGCACGAAGAGCGATATTGACAAAGCGATAGACCGCTTGATTTTCGATGGAGTGATTGACAGTGATGCCATGGCAAAAGAGGTAAGACAGCTCACACAGCAAGCATTCAGCCTGCCCGAGGTGGAGTATTGGTATGCCGATCATTGGCAACTATTCAACGAGTGTGCCATCATCTATAAAGAGAAGGGTGTGCTTCAAACCAAGCGCCCCGACCGCGTGATGATGGATGCAAACCACACCATCGTAGTAGACTTCAAATTTGGCAAGCCCAATAAGAAATATGCCAAGCAGGTGCAGCAATATATGTCGCTACTCACAAAGATGAACTATCACAATATTTCGGGCTACATTTGGTATGTAGATGAAGGGAAAATTGAAGCTACCTAAGCTCATTTTGGTGGATAGCTGTACCCACCGTGCTGGCAACAGCTTGCTACCTCGGTGAGTAGCTGTGGTCACCAAGCTGAGCAGGGCTACTCACCAAACCTTATGTATCAGATAGTTACAAAACAAAGAAGAATCCAATTGAATATTCAACACCAAACTGTTAGTGTATATTTATGAAACCATTTCTACAACTTGTTGCACAAGACCTATATAGCAAGCTGGGGCACGACCTTTCGAAGGTGGCCCTCATCTTCCCCAACAAACGCGCTAGCCTATTCTTTAACGAATATCTAGCCGACCAGTCGACCGATCCTATTTGGTCGCCTGCCTACATTAGTATCAGCGAACTGTTTCAACAACTGTCCGACTTGAAGCTAGGCGACCCTATTCGATTGATTTGTGAACTCTACAAGATATTCAAAGAAGAGACTCATAGCGAAGAGTCATTAGACGATTTCTACTTTTGGGGCGAACTGCTCATCAGCGATTTCGATGATATCGACAAGAATCGTGTAGATGCCGATAAGCTGTTTAGCAATATACAAGAGCTAAAGAGTATAATGGACGACTTGGATTATCTTGACGAAGAGCAAGAGGCGGCCATCCAACAATTCTTCCAAAATTTCTCTATAGAAACACGCACCATCTTGAAAGAGCGTTTTATATCGTTATGGGATTGCCTAGGGAATATCTATTCGCGCTATAAAGCTCGGCTTGAAGAGTTAGGCATTGCCTACGAGGGTATGCTCTATCGCGAAGTAATGGAAACACTCGATGCCAATTCATTGGGGTACGACAAATTTGTTTTTGTGGGATTCAACGTGTTGAATAAAGTGGAGCACAGCTTTTTCAAAAAACTTCATGATAGCGACAAAGCAATGTTCTACTGGGATTACGACAAATTTTATACTGCACCGGCAAAAAAAGATGAGCTCAACAGTTCGCGTAAATCATATCACGAGGCAGGAGAATTTATCTTGCGAAATCTGCGCGATTTTGGCAATGAGCTTCCCGCAGAGTACTTCGACATTTTGCGTCAGCCCAAGCATATCACTTATCTGGCATCCTCTACCGAGAGTGCCCAAGCCCGATACATTCCTCAATGGTTGGAGTCTTTGCCTCAAGGCGGAGAAGAGAAAGAGAATGCAGTGGTGATGTGCAACGAAACTCTTCTACTCACAGCACTACACTCTATCCCCAGCAATGTAGAAAATGTGAATGTCACAATGGGTTTCCCTTTGGCACAAACGCCTATATTTAGTTTTGTCAATGCATATATTGAGCTGCAAACCACTGGTTATCGTTCCGATTCGGGACGCTATATCTATGAGTACGTACAAGCTGTACTAAAACACCCATATACACGCTTTTCGTCAGAGAATGCCGAGAAGATAGAAAAGGAGTTGAAAAAGAAAAATCGTTTCTATCCATTGCCCTCAGAATTGCAAGAGGACGATTTCTTGAAATTGATTTTCACCCCAATCAACTCCATCGGAACACTATGTCAAGGAATCAGCAATCTTCTGAAAGAAATAGCCCATTATTACCGTAAGGAGAAGGATGCAGACGACATTTTTAACCAGCTCTATCGCGAATCTCTCTTCAAAGCCTACACGCTTGTGGGAAGATTGAGCACACTGATACAGAGTGGCGAACTAGAGGTACGCATCGACACTCTGAGACGACTACTTAACAGATTGTTGACTAGTGCAAATATCCCATTCCACGGTGAGCCAGCCATTGGTATGCAGATGATGGGGGTGCTCGAAACTCGTAACCTCGACTTTAAGAATCTGCTGATGCTATCGGTTAACGAAGGTCAACTACCTAAGTCGGGAGGGGATTCTTCTTTCATCCCTTACAACTTGCGCAAGGCTTTTGGTATGACCACCATCGAACATAAAATATCGGTCTATGCCTACTACTTCTATCGACTGATTCAACGAGCAGAGAATATCACATTGGCCTACAACACCTCCTCGGAGGGATTGAACCGTGGTGAAATGTCGCGCTTTATGCTACAATTCCTAGTGGAATGGCCTCATCCCATTGAACAAAAGTTTCTAGAGGCCGGACAAGAGCCTCAGGGCAGAAGAGATATTACAATAGTGAAATCTGCAGAAATACAAGCGCAACTGTGCCGACGTTTCGATCTCAATACTAACCCAGATGCTTTGATTCTTTCCCCATCGGCCCTTAATGCCTATATGGATTGCTCCTTGAAGTTCTACTATAAATATGTTGCCAACATCAAACTGCCTAGGGAAATTAGTGCTGAGATTGATTCGGCTCTCTTTGGCACCATCTTCCACCGTTCGGCAGAGTTGGTCTATCAATCACTTTGCGCCAATACCAAGATGGTGAACAAAGAAGATTTGGAACGTCTGCTCAAAGAAGAAGTTCAACTAGAAAGATTTGTGGAGAGAGCCTTCAAAGAGGAGTTCTTCCATATCTCAGAAAATGAGCGTCCAGAGTACAACGGTCTTCAATTGATCAATTCCAAAGTGATAGTTTCCTACCTTAGACAACTGCTTAGAAATGATTTGCTCTATGCCCCATTTGAGATGATTGGCATGGAGAAACATGTAAAAGAGGAAGTGACATTGCACAACAATATTCGAATGGTGATGGGAGGAATTGTGGACCGCATAGACTTAAAGGAAGGTACTATCCGCATTGTTGACTATAAGACCGGTGGTAGTCCCAAAAATCTAAAGAATATGGATGAGCTCTTTATTCCTAGCGATAAGCGTCCAAACTATATCTTTCAGACTTTCTTATATGCATCGATTGGGTGTAAGCAAGATAGATACAAGGTAGCGCCATCTCTGCTTTACATTCATCGTGCAGCTGGCGAAGCCTACTCCCCGGTTATCGAAATTGGCGAAAGAAAAGAGAAGAAAGCCATAGAAGATTTCAAGCTATACAACGAAGATTTTAGGAGCCGACTAAATGATCTTCTAGAAGAGATTTTCGTAAACGAGACAGTTTTTTCGCAAACAGAAGAGCTGAAGAAATGTGCCTATTGCGACTTTAAGAGTCTCTGCAAAAGATAAAAATCAAAGCCCGGATACGTTCGAAAACATATCCGGGCTTTGCTATACTTTCAAGGAAAAACCGCGCTACTCTTTATTGGTAAAATACTTCAAGAACTGTGTTCGTTCCCACATATTAATACCGTTTAAATCTTTGGCACTTAGCTTTCCTTTGAACTTATCAATTTTATCATAGCCTTCTGCCTTCATCCATCCCTCAAGATAGGTCAACATCTCCTTGATACAAGTTGGTCCGAACTGGTAGATAACACTACACATTTCTACTGCCGACCCACCCGCAAGAAGTACCTTAACTATATCTTTAGCCGAATGCACCCCACCCGATGCTGCATAGTCTATTTTATCGACAGCAGACGATGCAATGGCAATCCAACGTAGAGGCGTGTTCAAATCAGAAGGAACACTAAACACATCACCCGTGATATAGGCCATCTTTTCTACATTGATATCAGGTTGATAAAAACGGTTGAAAAGAACCACTCCCGCAGCGCCATTAGCATAAAGCTGATCGATAAGAGCAATAGGGTTAGTCAGGTTCTGCCCTAGTTTCATAATCACAGGCAGTTTGGTCACCTTCTTGATGTGGCTTAATATGTCGATATGGCGTTGTTCAAACGAGCCATAAACATAGTTTCTATCGGTCTGAACAGCTAAGATATTAATCTCGAGTGCATCAGCCCCAGCCTCCTCAATCTGTTTTGCGAAATCAACCCATTCAGAGTCTGTGTAACAGTTGATGCTAGCGATAATAGGAATATTGCAAAGTTTCTTACTTTCGTTCACCAGTTGTAGGTATTCGGCAAGCTTATGCCCCTTTACATATTCCACCAAGTAGTCATTACCCTCAGCAAACTCAGGGTTTTTCAGACTAGCGGCCTCCATAGTGATCTGCTCCTCAAAAAGAGATTTCAACACAATGGCGCCGGCACCGGCATCAAAAAGTTTCTTGTTTTTCTCAGCACTGTTAGTTAGTCCTGAACTACTAACAATGATTGGGTTTCTTAGTTGAAGCCCCGCAAATTTAGTATTAAGATTGGCCATAAAAACATATATTTAAATGTAAGTTCTTCCACCAAAAATACGACTTCCTACACGAACCAAAGTACTACCTTCGGCAACTGCTATTCGGAAGTCATCAGACATACCAATAGACAACTCTTTAAAGGAATCGTCATCCAAAAAGAAATCCTTCTTCACTTGAAGAAAAAAACCATGCAACTGGTTAAACTCTTTTCTTATTTGCTCTGTATCATCTGTATTGCTTGCCATGCTCATCAAGCCACACAGCTGTATGTTCGACAGATTCTTCCACTCTCCAACTTGCAACATTTCTAGACATTCGTCATAGCTAAAGCCAAACTTAGTCTCTTCACTAGCAATATGGAGCTGCAAGAGGCATTTCACAACACGTCCGGCTTTGGCTGCCGCTTTGTTGATCTCAGCAAGCAATCGGTAAGAGTCTACACCATGAATCAACGCTACATAAGGTACAATATATTTTATCTTATTTGTCTGCAAGTGACCAATGAAATGCCACTCAATATCCTTAGGTAAGGTCTCATATTTGGCAGTCATCTCTTGCACCTTGCTTTCGCCAAAGATGCGTTGACCTGCTTGATAAGCTTCTTCTATCGCCTCATTAGGATGGAATTTCGAAACAGCAACAAGCTGAACTCCCTGAGGAAGTTCAGCCCATACTTGTTTTAAATTCTCAGCAATACTCATAGGGTTGCTATTTATTTTTCGCTAAACTCAGGCTTATCGTTTGGCTCAGCGCTATAAGGGAATACATCCATCAAAGTAGTTTCCGAAACCATACCAATTTGATAGTCGGCCATAGTGCCCTTCATACCTTCGTCCAACTTCTTGATAGAGTCGCGCAAATCGGCAGCTTGTACAAGAACTTGTGTAGAAGATTTCTTTTCAGCACCACTCTTTTCATCCAATGTGATGAAGATCAACTTAGCCTTAAACCAACGATCAGCGCTATCTTCGTCACTCATAAAGAGTTCGCTATAGTTAGCGCGTTTGATATCTGATACTGTAAATTCGCCTGTAATATATGGAGTCATTTCCTCAATAATACGCGCTTCTGCCTCAGTAAAACTTAGTGCATCAACCAAATAAGGTTCAGTTACCTTCTTATTCATTCCGTTTTCCATCAACTTCTCGTAACGGATTTTGCACTCAAACCAAGTATGCATTGCCATAAAAACCTTTTTTTATTTGTTAATCAATTTATTATCTTTTAGTTGCCCCTAACAAGGTGCAAATACTGTACAAAGATAATTGAAAAATGAAATAACGTAATCAATAAGTCGTTAATAGTTTGCTATGAGCAGCTATTCTCTGACACATCTCACACAGTATCCCGAGAAATCTGAAAAGCTAGCATTATTAAACTCATCTGTATCGCATTTTAAAAGAATACCCAGATCAAATAGCTCCAAACCATTATTATCCATCTGCCAATATGCAGTGTGCTTGTTGGCAAAACCATAACAGCTAACCTTCTCGTCAAGAGCTTCGCCAAAGAATCCGCTTGGAACCACACTAAAGCCTGTACTATTGTTAGCATCATAAAAAAGATCTAACCACACTCCGTTTTTCTTTATATATGATGAATTCCCTGACACATAACTATTAAGTCTATCCCAATCTCTTTTGGTTGATACTCTCCAACCAATAGGAGCAACATTACCTGTCAATATCGCCGCTTTATTATAAAACACAAAAGGATCTACTTTAAAATATCCTGCTGTGGTTTTATCATAATTCTGCGAACTCTTCTTAGTAATGTTTTTTCCCGTTGTATAACGCGTGGCACGCAAATCATCCCGAAGCCAATAAGAACGTCCAATTTTAACTATGGGATAAGTCACGATCTCACCAACTCGATAGTCCACTAGAACTTCATCTTCCACAGTAAGCATCAATGCTTCCGAAGGCTTATCGAAAGCCAAGAGCGTATCCTTCGTAAAATACACATCGTTAGCCATACTTCTTTTGCCAGGTATATAGGTAAAACTATCGGCTAAGTTATCCCAGTTTACCTCTCCGCCGTGGAGGTCTTCTCGAACATTCAGAAGCTGCCAAACAACTCCCCTATCTCTACTCAACAAACCCTCTCTAGCTAGATAAATAACAACAGCCTCCTGATTTAATTGTTCATTTTTCAGAAGCTCTTTACATATCTCCGCCACTTTTACTCCTTTAGAAAAGACAGTAAAAACATTGCTTTTAGAGAAATTGAGTTCATTAATTGAGATGTAATCTTTCTCTACCCTATCTACAGTAACCACATCCGAACTTCCCCCTTCAATCCAATCATTAATAGAGACTTGTATAGTAGATATTCCCTGTTTGGGATCATAAGAAAGTGTCAAGATATTAGTCTTACCATTCTCCAAAGTATATTCATCTGCTAATCTGCATTCATACGATCTTTCCCCAACCACCAATAAAGCGATCGCTGTTTGAGCCGGTATAGTCTGAGGTATCGCCACACAAGCTTTACCTTGCAAACGACTTCCATCAATAGACCATTGACCATAAGGAGTAATTGAAGAGCGAGAAGTATAATCAGAAAATTGGGCAGTATTAAAATGATATTGAGCTGTTGTAAAAGTATTCAACACAAACACCTGTGGTTTCAACTCAAGAAGATCTGCAATATCTGCACTCGTGGGACACTTTATCTGTATAGAAAGTTGCGATAACTGATGTACATAAGAGAGTGAAATGCTTTTATAAGTTGAGGAAATATTACTGGCACGCGCCACCATAAAATCAGAAGAGTTATAATCGCGTAGACTACTTTGGTCTAGCTTCACTTCTACCTGCATCTGTTCTTCGCCATCTTTTATACCTACTTCAGAGTAGGGATAATAACCAATAAGCGTGGTTTTTACATTTCCCGACGGGAAGTACAACTGATCTAAAGATTGAAAACCCGTTACATCACTTTTGAAGTAGGCATTGGATATATATCGACTTTTATCTAGAGTATTATCTCCTAATAATACATAAAGTCCAAACCCCGATTCATCATCATCACTATAGATCTGTTGATGTAAGTTAGAAGCTGTGACAGTTATTGGAGTTGTACCCGGTGCACTATTATCACTTGCAGATTCTTCATCAGCAAGTGTATTAATACAAGAAATCATACTACTCCACAATAGAGGGAGTAGTATGATAACATTTATAACCAACTTTAATCTCGTACGCATCTTATAGAATAGGCTGAATAATCAGTATATTTCACTCCTTTATGGGCGTCTTGTAAACAAGTGATGTTAATTCCTAAGTCTTCTGTAGTCAAGTAATCACCTTTACCCCATTGCCAGAAGCTCGCAGATTGATCTACACCTAATAACATAGTAGGAGAATTGGTATTATAGAAGAAACCTATTGGCATACACCCAAATCCTGATAAGTTATTACCTGCTGATACATTCTCAACAGTCGTCCAACCCGGTGATTTAAGGAAAGATGTTTCATCTCTCAAATAAGAGAATAGAGCATCCCATTGTTTTTTATTGGGTATTGACCACCCTGCTGGAGCCATCTTCAACGTGTTCATCGCTGCAAAGTTATAATAGTAGTTCCCGCGACTAACAATTAAGCCTGCGGCTGCTGTAGTCAATTCAGAAGAATTATCTGAGATTGCACTACCATCATTATAAGCAGTAGCGCGAAGCTCTTCACGCATCCAATACTGTGCACCAATCTTTACAACTCCATAACGGTCGGTTTTAGTCCCACGATTATCAAGTAGGAGGTATTTTGCAGCATAAATCGATGGAGAATCGTCATTTGGATTATCAATTAGTTCTCCTTGCGCATCAAGAGTAATAATAGTTATAGCAGGCTTATCACCAGCAACATAACTAAAAGTATTATTGTCATTCCATGTAACTTTACCTCCATGAATATCGGATGTTTCGTTTAGTAGCTGAAGCACAGTACCAACACCTGGCGTTGCTGCAGGATAATAAACCAAAGCTGCTGATGCTACCGATTCATTAAGAAGATATTCTTTGCATATATTTCCCATCAATTGACTAGCACTATTGAAGATTTGAATAACCGAAGTTTCAGAAAAAGTTAATGTTGAAATAGGAAGAGTAGTTTTTGATGCATTGTCCTCTACAAGAGTAGATTCATGCTCATTCAAATCTTCATCCCAGCCTTTAATGGTAGGGATTATACTCCCAACACCAATAGAAGGATCATAAGTTAGTTTAAGCACATAGTTTATCCCACTTTCAAGTTTGATACTCGTTGGAAAACTATTTGTAAATGTTCTCCCTCCAACTTGTAAGATAATTCTTAAATTGGATTGAGATTGAGGAATCACTATCGCCTTTTTCCCGGTTAAAACAGTCTTATCTTGGTTTAATTGCCATGTTCCATAAGGTAATATCACATTTGATGATGCAAAAGAAGCAAACAGATTAGTCTCGACGTTATAAGATGCTTCACCATAAACGTTGTCTAATTTCACTACCAAGGAGCTCAAGATTTCATCAACCTGGCTCTTCGCAGGAACTTCCACTACAATATCTATTTTAGATAACAAATGACGGAAATCTAATTGAACAGGAGCAATGGAGGGCTTCACACCACTAATAGCAGCCAGCAAAAAATCTGATTCAGCAAAACCGATAGCCGTAGATTGATCCGACTGAGCATGGAGCTTTATTACGCCAGATGACTCAGCCGAAGCCTCTTGTTGATAGGGGTAATAGGCTATGAAGTCACAAAGAGTATAATCATCCGGATAATAGAGTTGTTCGGATGATGTTAACATCCCGCTTGAATAGGTAAACATTTCATTATCTAGATACCTCTCACCCGATAATTTCTGAGGCTGTTTCATTAAAAACAATCCAACCTTATCGCCCTCATCGAATGAGTCCCCACTCATGCGCGTTTTAGAGTTAAGCTGTGCAAAGTTACTTGATAACGTAATAGGAATTCTCTCTACTTGCTGATCATTAAAATCAGAATTAGCATCTAGTGAATTAACACAAGAAGATACTACCACACCTAATAGTGTGATTAATGCCGTAATTCTCATCGAGTTTTTTAGATTTAGTTTGTATTAAAAAATTGGCTGCAAATATATATTTTATTCTTACATATTGTGTAAATTATATAAAATTATTTTATCCAAAATAGCCAACAAAGTTCAATAATGAAACAACATGCTGGTGGGTAGGAACTTATACCGCCTTAGATAATAAATATAAAATATTAATACTCTGACATTTACAATCAAACACTTAACATATGATAAGAAAATACCATAACATCTGCCTAACACAGCAATTCTGTGTCAAATAGGAAAACAAAGAGTAGCAAAAAAAATAGCCCAGACAGATTTTATTTCTGTCCAGGCTATAAGATTATGACCTAATAGGTTTATCGCAGAGCGACCCTACGATAAAAAAGGTTATTTATACTCTTCCCAACTTTTGATGGCAATATCATCAATACTCATTGTGCAGAATGAGTTGATAAATGCACTTGCTAGACGAGCATTAGTAATCAGAGGTATATTCAAGTCAATAGCAGCACGGCGGATTTTGTAACCGTTGTTTAACTCACCTGCAGTAAGATTCTTAGGTATATTCACCACCATATCAATCTCTTTATTGTGCAACATGTCTAGAGCCTGAGGATATTTACCTTCATCGCTTGGCCAATACACTAATGTATTTTCGATACCATTCTCTAATAGAGTACGGTGAGTACCACCAGTAGCAAACAGCTTATAGCCTTTGCTTACTAACATACGAGCAGCATCCATCATATCGGCCTTTTGCTTCATTGTACCAGTAGAAAGCAGAATATTCTTTTGTGGAATACGGTAGCCTACCGAAAGCATTGCCTTAAGTACAGCACACGACGTATCTGAACCAATACAACCCACTTCGCCAGTAGAAGCCATATCTACACCCAATACAGGGTCGGCTTTCTGCAAACGGTTAAATGAGAATTGAGAAGCCTTGATACCTACGTAGTCAAGTTCAAAGAGATTCTTTGATGGTTTCTCAACGGGCAAGCCAAGCATTACCTTAGTTGCTAGTTCAATGAAGTTTATCTTAAGTACCTTGCTCACAAATGGGAACGAACGGCTGGCACGAAGATTACATTCAATTACCTTTATATCGTTGTCCTTAGCCAAATACTGGATATTGAATGGGCCAGAGATATTCAAAGCTTTGGCAATCTCGCGGCTGATACGCTTGATACGACGCACAGTCTCAACATATAACTTCTGTGGAGGAAACTGGATTGTAGCATCACCCGAATGTACACCGGCAAATTCGATATGCTCGCTGATGGCATAAGCAATGATTTCACCGTTTTGTGCAACTGCATCCATTTCAACCTCTTTAGCGTGTTCGATAAACTGGCTTACTACTACCGGATGTTTCTTCGAAATGTTAGCAGCTAGCTTAAGGAAGCGTTCCAACTCTTCGCTGTTCGAACATACGTTCATGGCAGCACCACTAAGTACGTATGATGGGCGAACCAACACTGGGAAACCTACCTCAGCAACGAACTCATTGATATCATCCATAGAAGTCAACTCTCTCCAACGTGGTTGATCCACACCAATACGGTCGAGCATCGCCGAGAACTTTTCACGGTCTTCTGCATTGTCGATGCTTTTGGCTGATGTACCCAATATGTTTACATCTTGTGCATCTAGGCGCAAAGCTAGGTTATTAGGAATCTGTCCACCAGTAGATACGATTACACCATGTGGGTTTTCTAGTTCTAGAATATCCATCACACGCTCAAAAGTGAGTTCGTCAAAATAAAGACGATCACACATATCATAGTCAGTCGAAACAGTTTCAGGGTTGTAATTGATCATTACGCTACGATAGCCTTCTTTGCGGATAGTTTCTAAAGCCTGAACGCCACACCAGTCAAACTCTACCGATGAACCAATACGATAAGCTCCTGAACCGAGTACAACGATAGACTTATGGTCGCCTGTGTAGTTAACATCGTTGGCAATGCCGCTATATGTCAAATACAAGTAGTTAGTTTGCGCAGGATATTCTGCAGCCAAGGTATCAATCTGTTTAACCACAGGAACTACACCTACCTGCTTACGATAGTTGCGAACTGCCAAGATACCATCTTCCATTTCTCCTTCATAAGAGATAGCACGAGCTACCTGGAAGTCTGAGAAACCTTGCACCTTAGCTTTGCGAAGCAATTCAACAGGCAAGTCATTTAGCTGCTTGTGGTTATTTCCCCAGCTATTAAGCTCGCTCGAAGTCTTCATGATATTATCCAACTTCTGAAGGAACCATTTATCAATCTTAGTTAAGTCGTGAATCTGGTCGATAGTATAGCCAGCACGCATAGCTTTTGAAATAACAAAGATACGCTTATCCGTAGGTTCACGAAGAGCCTTATCAATATCCTCAATTACTAGCTCTTTGTTTTCTACAAAACCGTGCATACCTTGACCAATCATACGAAGACCCTTCTGGATAGCTTCCTCGAAAGTACGTCCGATAGCCATAACTTCCCCTACTGACTTCATAGATGAGCCAAGCTCTTTGTCTACACCTTGGAATTTACCCAAGTCCCAACGTGGAATCTTACAAACCACGTAGTCGAGTGCAGGTTCGAAGAATGCACTTGTCGTTTTAGTTACCGAGTTCTTTAGATCGAACAGACCATAACCAAGACCAAGCTTAGCAGCAACGAAAGCCAATGGATAACCTGTTGCCTTAGATGCAAGAGCTGAAGAACGGCTCAAACGAGCATTTACCTCAATTACACGATAGTCTTCCGACTCTGGGTCGAAAGCATATTGCACATTACACTCGCCCACTATACCGATATGGCGAATGATACGGATAGCTAGTTCACGAAGCTTATGATACTCACTATTAGTCAATGTTTGCGAAGGAGCAATAACGATAGACTCTCCGGTATGAATACCAAGTGGGTCAAAGTTCTCCATATTACAAACAGTAATACAGTTATCAAAACGGTCGCGCACTACCTCGTACTCTACCTCTTTCCAACCACGAAGCGACTTCTCTACCAAAACTTGAGGCGAGAAGGAAAATGCTTTCTCTACCAGTACGTTTAGTTGTTCTTCGTTGTCACAGAAGCCAGAGCCAAGACCACCAAGGGCATAAGCTGCACGAACAATGACAGGGTATCCCAATCTTGCAGCAGCTTCGCGAGCATCAGCAGCATTCTCTACGGCTTCACTCTTGATTGTCTTTACATCGATCTCGTTCAACTTCTCTACGAAAAGCTCACGGTCTTCAGTGTCGATAATAGCTTGCACTGGTGTACCCAATACTTTTACATTATATTTTTCTAGGATACCAGCTTTATAGAGTTCCACACCACAGTTAAGTGCTGTTTGACCACCAAATGCCAACATGATACCCTCTGGTTTTTCTTTTTGAATAACCTTCTCAACAAAATAAGGCGTTACTGGTAAGAAATAGATCTGATCGGCTACCCCTTCGCTAGTTTGTACTGTAGCAATATTGGGGTTAATCAAAATCGTTTCAATTCCCTCTTCTTTCAAAGCCTTTAGAGCCTGCGAACCGGAATAGTCGAACTCGCCGGCTTCACCAATTTTTAGAGCACCCGAACCCAGGAGCAATACTTTCTTTATATTATCTTCTTTCATTATCGTCGGTTATTTAAGCAGATTTACAAACTCGTCAAACAAGAATTCAGTATCAGTAGGTCCACTTGCAGCTTCGGGATGAAACTGAGCAGAGAACCAAGGATTGCGTTTGTGCTTGATACCTTCGTTCGATCCATCATTCATATTGATAAATAATGGTTCCCAATCATTGCCTAAAGTATTGTTATCAACAGCGTAACCATGGTTTTGTGAAGTCACGAAACAACGGTTTGTTCCTACCATACGAACTGGCTGGTTGTGACTGCGGTGACCATACTTCAACTTATAGATTGTAGCTCCACCTGCCTTAGATAGAAGTTGGTTACCCATACAGATACCAAAGATAGGAAGCTTCTCGTTGCTCATCGCTTTACGGATATTTTGCACGGCTGCATCACAAGTATCTGGGTCACCAGGACCATTCGAGATAAATAAACCATCAAATTCTAGGTGATTGAAGTCATAATCCCAAGGCACACGGATCACCTCTACATCGCGTTTTAGAAGACAGCGGATGATATTACTCTTAACACCACAATCTACTAGAACGACCTTCTTTTTGTCGACTCCTTCATTATATCTGATGACCTCTTTGCAACTCACCTTATCTACATAGTTCGTTCCGGCATAAGCAGCTTCGGGAATATTTGTAGGCTCATCATCGAAAACGATCTTGCCCATCATCACCCCATGCTCACGCAAAACTTTTGTCAACTGGCGTGTATCAATACCAGTGATTCCTGGAACTTCTTCCCTCTTCAACCACTCCGCCAAGCTTTCTACAGCATTCCAATGGCTATATTCTTCAGAGTAGTCGCTGACAATGATAGCATCTGCATGAATCTTGTCGCTTTCCATAAAAGTAGGTAGTCCATTTGAATCAAATGTAAAAGGGGGAACACCATAGTTACCAACCAAAGGGTAAGTAAGTGTCATCAACTGTCCAGCGTACGAGGGGTCAGTTAAACTTTCCGGATAACCAGTCATAGCTGTATTGAATACAACCTCACCTGCCACAGGCTTCTCGTAGCCAAACGACTTGCCGTGGAAGCGGCTCCCGTCGTCAAGGATTAAAGTTACATTTCTCATCGATATATATTAATATGCTAATGTGTCAATATGCCAATATATCCAAATGACTACTTAAAAGCGGTCGACGTTGAGGATATATAGCATATTGACACATAATATAGAATAAAATTAAAACTGATAAACTTGCTCAATATAATTAATAAACGCTTCATTTAAAAGCTTCACACCACCCGGTGTCGGGTAGTCGCCACTAAAGTACCAATCACCTTTGTGATTAGGACACGACTCGTGCAAACCGCTTAAAGGTTGATAAACGATCTCAACTTTAGCATTGGTTCCTTTAGGGGTAAGCAGCTCGACCATTTTAGCCGAAATTTCTTCGTCAGTAAATGGTGCATATATTTCTTTTACGTAGTTTACCATTTGTTCTTTTGGCAAACCTACCTGCTCTTTCGACTTACGATAAGCTGAAGCAATAATATCTTTCATATCACGCTCTTTCAGCAATTCGATGGCTGCCTTAAAAGCAATAAACTCACTCATACGAGCCATATCGATACCGTAATAGTCGGGATATCTCACCTGAGGAGAAGAGCTGACAATAACAATCTTCTTCGGATTGAGACGATCGAGGATACTGATGATGCTTTGACGAAGTGTAGTACCACGCACAATACTATCATCAATAACTACTAGGTTGTCTACAAAAGGAACGATGCTTCCATAGGTAACGTCGTAAACATGTGCCGCCAAATCGTTACGGCTATTGCCTTCTGCAATAAAGGTACGAAGCTTGATATCTTTTATAGCTACCTTCTCGCTTCGGATACGTCTAGCAAGAATCTTATTGAGTTCGTCCATACTAGGGTTATGGCCTAGTGCAGCGATATCTTTAATTTTAGTTTCATTGAGATAGTTGTCAAACCCTTCCAACATTCCATAAAATGCCACTTCGGCAGTATTAGGGATGAAAGAGAAGACTGTATTTTCGAGGTCATTGTTTACTGCCTTCAAAATAGACGGAACAAGCTTTTCGCCCAACGATTTACGCTCTTTATAGATATCCATATCACTACCGCGAGAGAAGTAGATACGTTCGAATGAGCAAGCTTTTTTCTCGCGAGCCTTGTTGATTTGAGCAGTTCTTATTTTTCCGGCCTTACTGATTAACAGCGCTTGACCAGGTTGCAGCTCTTTAACTTCATCTGCAGGAACATTAAAAGCAGTTTGGATAACTGGGCGTTCTGAAGCCAATACAGCAATCTCATCATCTTGATACCAAAATGCCGGACGAATACCCCAAGGGTCGCGTATTGCAAACGATTCACCACTACCGGTGAGACCACATATCACATAACCACCATCCCACTCTTTACTTGATGTACGAAGTACGTTCGCAAGATCAACGTGTTCTTCGATATAGTGAGTGATGTCCATTCCGGTAAGTCCATCGGCCTCTGCTAGATTGAAAAGACGCTCTACTTCACGGTCCACTCTATGGCCCACTTGTTCAAGCATGATATATGTATCAGCATATTTGCGCGGATGTTGACCGATGGCAGTAATCCTTGCAAAGGTCTCATCTACATTAGTCATATTGAAGTTGCCACAAAGAGCTAGATTTTTCGCACGCCAGTTGTTTCTTCTTAAGAAAGGGTGTACAAACGATATACCAGTACGACCTGTGGTGGAATAGCGCAAATGCCCCATATATACCTCACCAGCAAATGGTAAAACCTGCTTCGCATATTCGGCATCATGTATCTGCTCTTTGCTAAGTCCTTTAAAGTTGTTTTGCACAGCTTCAAAGATTTCAGTAATAGCATCCGATCCCATTGCTCTTTCGCGAAACATATACTCTTCACCTGGATTTGCTTCAAGTTTAACACAAGCTAAGCCTGCGCCTTCCTGTCCGCGATTGTGCTGTTTCTCCATCAGCAAATACAGCTTGTTCAAGCCGTACATCCATGTGCCATACTTTTTTTCGTAGTAATCCAGCGGTTTCAGCAAGCGAATCATTGCAACCCCGCATTCATGCTTCAATTGTTCCATCAAATATATTAAAGTTTATTCTATTCAAATTTTGCAGACCTCACAATGAAAATATTCAAAGCAAAATCTGCAAAACCTAATTTTTTATTCTACTGTTACCGACTTAGCCAAGTTTCTCGGCTGGTCTACATCTAGCCCCTTGCACACGGCTACATGGTAGGCCAGTATCTGCAATGGGACAGTCGTTATCAACGGGTCAAGACACTCTAATGTTTCGGGTAGTTCAATACAATAGTCGGCTATTTTGCTGATTACTGTATCACCCTCATTCACTACTGCAATAACCCTTCCTTTACGAGCTTTAATCTCTTGTATGTTACTCAATACCTTTTCATATAATGCATTGTGAGTAGCAATCACCACAACTGGCATTTCGCTATCAATCAATGCAATCGGTCCATGCTTCATTTCTGCAGCCGGATATCCCTCGGCATGAATATAAGATATTTCTTTCAACTTAAGCGCACCTTCAAGGGCTACTGGATAAGAGTATCCACGACCAAGATAGATAAAATTGTGCGCATAGGTGAATATTTTAGATAATTCTGCGATTTTATCATTTAGCTTCAGCACTTTTTTCATCTTTTCAGGAATACGATTCATCTCCTGAACGATCTCCAAATAATGCTCTTCAGTGATTGAGCTCTTCTCTTTTGCCAAGGTTAATGCTAGCATTGTTAGCACGGTAACCTGACCGGTGAATGCTTTAGTAGATGCTACACCAATCTCTGGACCAACGTGAATATAAGAACCCGTATCTGTGGCGCGTGGAATAGAAGAACCAATAGCATTACATATACCATATATAAAGGCACCTCTACTTCTTGCCAACTCTACTGCTGCTAGAGTATCGGCAGTTTCTCCACTTTGAGAGATAGCTATCACCACGTCATCTTCATTGATAACCGGATCGCGATAACGAAACTCCGAAGCATATTCTACTTCTACAGGAATACGACAAAAGCTCTCAATAAGTTGCTTCCCAATAAGGGCAGCGTGCCATGAAGTACCGCAAGCAACAAATATAAAACGTTTAGCCTTGAGCAATCTTTCTTTATGATCGATTACTGCAGATAGCACTACATTAGTACCTTCTACATTGACACGACCACGCATACAATCGTTGATACAATCGGGCTGCTCAAAAATCTCCTTGAGCATAAAGTGAGGATAGCCTCCTTTTTCCAACTGACCTAAATTCAAGGTAACAGTTTTTACTTCAGGGGTTACCTCTATATTGTGGAGATTGACAACTTTCAAATCTTGATTTCTGTCAATCACTGCAATCTCTTCATCTTTAAGATAGACTACCTTATCTGTATACTCTACAATAGGAGTGGCATCTGAGGCTAAGAAGAATTCATCTTCACCAATACCTACTACTAGCGGACTACTTTTGCGAGCTGCGATAATTTGATCGGGATGCCCTTTTTCAAGTACGGCAATGGCATAGGCGCCAATAACTTCGCGCAAAGCCAACTGCACAGCAGATAAAAGGTCAAGATTATTAGTTACCTTAATATATTCTATCAGCTGAACCAATACTTCAGTATCAGTGCTACTTTTGAATTCATATCCTTTAGCTTGAAGTTTCTCCTTGAGAGTAGCATAGTTTTCTATGATACCGTTATGGATAAGAGCCAAAGTTTCTGTCGACGAGTAGTGGGGATGAGCATTAGCTGAACAAGGTTCTCCGTGTGTAGCCCATCTTGTGTGCGCTATACCAATAGTACCTGTTGTGTCTTTTTGCTCTGCAAAACCCTCAAGCTCGCTAACCTTACCTTTAGCTTTGTAGACATTTAATTGATTGTCTGTGTTGATCAGTGCCACACCAGCACTGTCATATCCTCTATATTCCAGGCGCTTGAGCCCTTTTATTAATATTGGGTACGCGTCTTTTTTACCAATATAACCAACAATACCACACATAATTATTTAATTTTGACGTTTTTCGCTGCAAAGATAAATAAATATTGCGTTCATAAAAAGTCTATGGTGCAAGAAAAATCAGATTATCCAACAAAAGAATAATCACCCATAGAAAAACAAAAGATTACACACAATAAAAAAAGAAATATATTGCGAGAAATAAACGACCAAGGCTACCCTTGCAAAACACTAGTAACAACCCAAAACATAGGCACGGCTACTCAGCTCGCTGGCAAGGGCTACTCACCGAGCTGGCAAGCTGTTGCCACCGAGCAGGCAAGGGCTATCCACCAAACCTAGTTTTCGCACCTCCAAACAAGACTGATTATCAAGCTTATATGATTTTCACTAAAAATTGATTCTAACTTCTGTCAAAAACCCCACCACTCCCAAATATTAGTTAAAGAACAGAGCAATAACCCTCAAAAAATCACAAAATCAATCAACTGCAAAACAGGCACTTTCAAAAAATACACGAGACATACGTTACTATTTATCATTTTATATGGTTTATTTCTTTCTTTTCATTACTTTTGCCACACATTTTAGAGCGTATTGATATATAAACATGTGTTAAATAGTGAGTAAATAGTTAAATTCATGGCTTATATATAACATAATGAAATTAAATTTATATTTTTGCGACTCAGATTGACAGAATAAATAGGTATTATAAGATTATAAAGCTAAACAGAATGAAAAAAAGAGAACTTTTTAACAACAAAACAGAAGAGCTGTCTTACCTACGACAGCCACAGCAATTTGGGCTGTATGATGCCGCAAACGAGCACGACGCTTGTGGTGTAGGTATGATTGTTAATATTCAAGGAAGTAAATCGCACGACATTGTTGAAGCCGCACTCAAAGTTCTGGAAAACATGCGCCATCGTGGTGCAGAGGGAGCCGATAACAAGACTGGAGATGGAGCAGGTATTATGCTTCAAATTCCTCATGAATTCATTTTGTTACAAGGCATCCCAGTTCCTGAAAAAGGCAAATATGGAACAGGTCTTCTTTTTCTACCAAAAAATACAAAAGATCAAGCTGACATTCTAAGCATCATCATTGAGGAGATTGAGAAAGAAGGTTTGACATTGATGCACCTTCGCAACGTGCCAACCTGCCCTGAAATCCTGGGCGAATCTGCTTTGGCTACCGAACCCGATACAAAGCAAATTTTCATTACCGGCTTTGGCGATAGCGAGACTGCTAATATCAAACTCTATTTGATTCGTAAAAGAATTGAAAATAGAGTAAGAAACTCGGCTATACCTACAAGAAACGATTTTTATATTGTTTCGTTGTCTACTAAAAGCATAGTATATAAAGGTATGCTTTCTTCTATGCAGCTACGCAATTACTTCCCCGATCTTACTAATAGCTATTTCACAAGTGGCCTTGCATTGGTTCACTCTCGTTTTAGTACAAATACCTTCCCTACTTGGGGATTGGCTCAACCTTTCCGCCTACTTGCCCATAATGGTGAGATCAACACTGTTCGCGGTAACCGTGGATGGATGGAAGCTCGTGAAAGTGTACTATCAAACCCAGTATTGGGAGATATTAAAGACCTTAGACCAATCGTTCAACCTGGTATGAGTGATAGTGCGTCACTAGACAATGTATTGGAATACCTTACCATGTCTGGACTTAGCTTGCCTCATGCAATGGCGATGTTGGTTCCAGAATCGTTCAACGAAAAAAATCCTATTAGCGAAGACTTAAAGGCATTCTATGAATATCATTCTATCTTGATGGAACCATGGGATGGTCCTGCTGCTTTGCTTTTCAGTGATGGCCGCTTTGCCGGTGGTATGCTAGACCGCAATGGTCTTCGTCCAGCTCGCTACCTTATCACTAAGAGCGACATGATGGTCGTGGCTAGTGAAGTAGGTGTAATGGATTTCGAACCTGGAGATATCAAGGAAAAAGGTCGCCTTCAACCTGGTAAGATTCTCTTGGTCGACACTGAAAAAGGAGAAATATACTATGATGGCGAATTGAAAAAACAGTTGGCTGATGCACATCCTTATCGTGCTTGGCTAGCTACCAACCGTATAGATTTGGACGAACTAAAAAGTGGACGTAAAGTGTCACAAAGTTTGCCCAATTACGATAAAATGCTCCACACCTTTGGCTACTCAAAAGAGGATATCGAAAAGGTTATCGCTCCGATGGCAGAGACTGGTGCAGAGCCTATACACTCTATGGGTAATGATACTCCATTGGCAGTGTTATCTGACAAACCACAACTATTGTACAACTACTTCCGCCAACAGTTTGCGCAAGTTACCAATCCTCCTATCGACCCTATTCGTGAAGAGTTGGTGATGTCATTGAGCGAATTTATTGGTGCAGTTGGCAAAAACGTTTTGATTCCAGACGAAAGCCACTGTAAAATGGTGCGTCTGAATCATCCTATTTTGAGCAATGCGCAGCTTGACATTCTTTGCAACATCCGTTACAAAGGTTTCAACACCATTAAATTGCCTATCGTTTTCGAAGCTGCAAAAGGCAAAACAGGTTTGCAAGATGCGATTGCCGAACTATGCAAAAAGGCTGAAGATTCGGTTTCAGAAGGTGTTAATTACATCGTGTTGACCGACCGTAATGTAGACGAGAAATATGCCGCCATTCCTTCACTTCTTGCAGTAAGCGCTGTACATCACCATCTGATCTCGGTGGGTAAACGTGTTCAAACGGCCCTTATCGTTGAAAGTGGTGAAATTCGCGAAGTGATGCATGCAGCTCTTCTTCTAGGTTTTGGTGCAAGTGCGCTAAATCCTTATATGGCTTTTGCTGTTCTAGATAAGTTGATTGCCGAGAAAGAGATTCAGTTAGACTATGCAACTGCACAGAAGAACTATATTAAAGCTATCTGCAAAGGTCTATTCAAGATTATGAGTAAGATGGGTATCAGTACTATTCGTTCATATCGCGGTGCTAAGATTTTCGAAGCAGTAGGTTTGAGCGAAGAATTGAGCAACGCTTATTTCGGCGGTTTAAGCTCTAAGATATCTGGTATCCGCCTTGACGAAGTAGCCAACGATGCTATTGCTATGCATGCCCAAGGATTCAAAACTGAGGCCGAAAAACAAAGACTTGTAAACAAGGGTGTATTCCACTTCCGTAAAAACGGCGAAGAGCATGCTTGGAACCCTGAAACTATCAGCAACCTGCAATTGGCTACTCGCTTGGGAAGCTACAAGAAATTCAAAGAATATTCGTCACTTGTTGACAACAAAAAAGCACCTATCTTCCTTCGCGATTTCTTAGGATTCAAAACTAGCCCTATCAGTATCGATAAAGTAGAATCTGCAGAAAGCATTATGCGTCGTTTCGTTACAGGTGCAATGAGTTACGGCTCTATCAGCAAGGAGGCTCACGAGGCTATGGCCATTGCTATGAATGCTATACATGGACGAAGCAATACCGGTGAAGGTGGTGAAGATGCAGAGCGTTTCACTCCTCGCGCTGATGGAACTTCTCTTCGTAGTGCTATCAAACAAGTTGCTTCTGGTCGCTTCGGTGTAACTACAGAGTATCTTGTTAACGCTGATGAGATTCAAATCAAGGTGGCACAAGGTGCTAAACCTGGCGAAGGTGGTCAGCTTCCAGGCTATAAAGTAGATAAGATCATTGCTAAGACACGTCACTCTATCCCTGGTATTTCATTGATATCTCCTCCACCTCATCATGATATCTACTCTATCGAAGACTTAGCTCAACTAATCTTCGACTTGAAGAATGTGAACCCTAAAGCTAAAATTAGCGTAAAGCTAGTAGCCGAAAGTGGTGTGGGTACAATTGCTGCCGGTGTAGCTAAAGCTAAAGCCGACCTCATTGTAATCTCGGGTGCCGAAGGTGGTACAGGTGCTTCACCTGCCTCTTCTATCCGCTATGCAGGTATCTCTCCTGAACTTGGCTTAAGCGAAACTCAACAAACGCTTGTATTGAATGGTCTTCGTGGCCAAGTAATGCTTCAAGTTGACGGACAACTTAAGACAGGACGCGACATTGTTTTGATGGCGATGTTGGGAGCTGAAGAATATGGTTTTGCAACTTCTGCACTTATCGTATTGGGATGTGTGATGATGCGTAAGTGTCATATGAATACTTGTCCTGTAGGTGTAGCTACACAAAACGAAGAGCTGCGCAAACGCTTCCTTGGCCGTAGCGAGTACTTGGTTAACTTCTTCCGTTTCTTAGCAGAAGAGGTACGCGAACATCTTGCTGAAATCGGTGTAGAGCGTTTAGATGATATCATTGGTCGCACAGATCTTATCTTGAGAAAAGAAGATGACGGATGTGAAAAGCACAAGCTCATCGATTTTAGTAAAATGTTGGCACGTGTGGACAACAATGCAGCAATTCGCAATGTGACTATTCAAGATCATGGAATTTCGACTGTAAAAGATGTAACTATCTTACACGCAGCTCAAGAAGCTATCGATTCTTTGAAAGAAGTCTCTTTAGAATATACAATCGCTAATACAGACCGTGCTGTAGGTGCAATGCTTTCGGGAGCTATCGCAACTAAACATGGCGAAAAAGGATTGCCCGAACATACTATCAACGTTAAGTTCAAAGGCTCGGCAGGACAGTCGTTTGGCGCATTCTTAACACCTGGTGTTAACTTCAAACTAGAAGGCGAAGCTAATGACTATTTAGGTAAAGGCCTTAGCGGTGGACGCATCTCAGTGCTGCCTCCTGTAAGAAGTAATTTCGATGCAGAAAACAATATAATCGCCGGTAACACCATCCTTTATGGAGCAACTAGCGGTGAAGTTTATATCAACGGCCGCGTGGGCGAGCGCTTTGCTGTGCGCAACTCGGGAGCTGTTGTTGTAGTAGAAGGCGTTGGTGATCACTGCTGCGAATATATGACCGGTGGTCGTGTAGTAGTACTAGGCGAAACAGGACGTAACTTCGCCGCAGGTATGAGTGGCGGTGTGGCTTATGTATGGAACAAGAATGGCAACTTCGACTACTTCTGCAACATGGAGATGGTAGAACTTTCGCTCATCGAAGAAGCTAGCTATCGCAAAGAGTTGCACGAATTGATTCGTCAACACTACCTATACACAGGTTCTAAGTTGGCACGCACTATGCTAGACGATTGGAATCGTTATGTAGATCAGTTTATTCAAGTTGTACCAATTGAATACAAAAAGGTATTACAAGAAGAACAAATGAAAAAGTTGCAGCAGAAAATTGCTGATATGCAACGCGATTACTAACCAATAAAAGACTAAAACAAAATGGGAGATCCTAAAGCATTTTTAAATATACACCGCAAGGAGGCCGGTTATCGCCCCGTACACGAACGCATCACTGACTATGGCGAAGTGGAGCAAACATTGAATACTAACGACCGCCGACTTCAGGCTTCACGCTGCATGGACTGCGGTGTGCCCTTCTGCCACTGGGCTTGCCCACTAGGCAACAAGCAGCCTGAATGGCAGGACTATCTCTATAAAGGTAAATGGCAAGAGGCTTATGAAGTATTATCAGAAACATGCGACTTCCCAGAGTTCACAGGACGTATCTGTCCTGCTCTGTGCGAAAAGAGCTGCGTTTTGAAGCTATCTTCAGAAGAGCCTGTTACAATCCGTGAGAACGAGGCTGCTATCGTAGAGGCTGCTTTTAGAGAAGGCTATGTGGTTCCTCGCCTACCTAAACGAAATGGTAAGAAAGTAGCTGTAATCGGTGCCGGTCCTGCAGGTTTGGTAGTTGCTAACCAGCTAAACCAAAAAGGCTATCAAGTAACTCTCTTCGACAAAGCTGAAGCTCCTGGAGGTTTGCTGCGCTACGGTATTCCAAACTTCAAGCTAAATAAAAACATCATCGACCGTCGAATGAAGCTTCTGAAAGAAGAAGGCATCGAATTCAAGATGAGTAGCAATATCGATCTCAACAAGCTGCCAGAAGGTTTTGATGCCTATGCACTATGTACAGGAGCCGAAGTTGCACGCGACCTCACTATTCCTGGACGTGAACTAAAGGGCATTCACCTTGCTTTGGAGATGTTGGCACAACAAAATCGTATACTCGATGGTATCAGCTTCACTAAAGATCAACTCGTCAATGCTAAAGGTAAAAAGGTATTGGTGATCGGTGGTGGTGACACAGGTTCCGACTGTATTGGTACTAGCGTAAGACACGGTGCAACTCAAGTTACACAAATCGAAATCATGCCTCAACCTCCTGTAGGTCACAACCCTGCTACACCTTGGCCACAATGGCCTGTAGTACTCAAAACTACATCAAGCCATGAGGAAGGCTGTACACGCCGTTGGTCATTGGCTTCTAACAAATTCATCGGTAAAAACGGAAAAGTAACCGGTGTAGAGGTAGAAGAAGTTGAATGGATACCAGGCGAAAACGGTGGTCGTATGACGATGAAACCAACTGGCAAAAAAGAAGTAATTGAAGCAGATATGGTGATGTTGGCCATGGGATTCCTCAAAACAGAGCATCCTAAATATGCAGACAATGTATTCGTAGCGGGTGATGCAGCGATGGGTGCAAGTCTTGTAGTGAGAGCTATGGCCGATGCACGTAAAACTGCAGCACAAATCGACAGCTTCTTGCAAAATAAATAATCTAACAGAAAAAAGAGATTCCGATAGTCTTTTACTATAAAGAAGGCTATCGGAATAACTATCAAAATAATTCCCCAATACTTACCTCTTAAATTATCTCTACTATGTGTGGAATTGTAGGCATTTTCAATATAAAAACGCAAACTCCAGAGCTACGTAAGAAAGCTTTACGCATGGCACAAAAAATTCGTCACCGTGGACCCGACTGGAGCGGTATATACTGTGGCGGCAGCGCTGTATTGGCACACGAAAGATTATCGATTGTCGATCCTAAAAGTGGAGGGCAACCTTTGTATTCGCCTGATAAAAAACAGATTTTAGCTGTTAATGGTGAGATTTACAACCATCGTGATATCCGTGAGAAATATGCCGATTCGTACGAGTTCCAAACTGGTAGCGACTGCGAAGTGATTCTTGCCCTTTACAAAGATAAAGGCATTGACTTCCTAGAAGATCTAAGCGGAATCTTTGCTTTTGCACTTTACGATGAAGAAAAAGATGAGTTTCTTATTGCTCGCGACCCTATCGGAGTGATTCCACTTTACATTGGTTATGATGCTGATGGCAAAGTGTATTTCGGTAGCGAATTGAAAGCACTCGAAGGATTCTGCGAAAGCTACGAACCTTTCTTACCCGGCCACTACTATTATAGCAAAGAAGGTAAGATGAAGCGTTGGTACAAACGCGACTGGATGGAATATGATGCAGTGAAGGACAATGAAAGTAGCACCAAAGAAATACATGACGCATTAGAAGATGCTGTTCAGCGTCAATTAATGAGTGATGTGCCCTATGGTGTATTGCTGAGCGGTGGTTTAGACTCTTCAGTTATTTCTGCTGTAGCTAAGAAATACGCTTCTATGCGTGTAGAAACTGATGGAAAAAGCGAAGCTTGGTGGCCACAACTCCACTCTTTTGCTGTGGGATTGCAAGGTGCACCCGACTTAGAAAAAGCTCGTGAGGTAGCCGAACATATCGGTACCGTTCATCATGAGATTCACTATACAGTACAGGAAGGATTGGATGCCATCCGCGACGTGATCTATTTCATTGAAACTTACGATGTGACTACTGTTCGTGCATCTACTCCAATGTATCTGCTAGCACGTGTCATCAAGTCGATGGGTATCAAAATGGTACTAAGTGGCGAGGGGGCTGATGAAATATTCGGTGGCTATCTCTACTTCCATAAGGCTCCTGATGCACAAGCCTTCCACGAAGAGACCATTCGCAAGATTAGCAAACTATACCTTTACGATTGCTTGCGTGCCAATAAGAGCCTATCGGCATGGGGTGTAGAAGGTCGTGTGCCCTTCCTCGATAAAGAATTTATGGATGTGGCTATGCGCACCAATCCTGCAGCCAAAATGGCTCCTGGTAAAATTATTGAGAAAAAAATTGTACGCGAAGCATTTGCTGATATGCTACCCGAAAGTGTGGCATGGCGCCAAAAGGAGCAATTCAGCGATGGCGTTGGCTACAATTGGATTGACTCGCTAAAAGAAGTAACATCAGCTGCTGTTAGCGACGAACAAATGGCCAAAGCTGCAGAACGTTTCCCGATTAACACACCAATGAACAAAGAGGAATACTATTATCGTACTATCTTCGAAGAGTTCTTCCCTAGTGAAAGCGCTGCGCGCAGCGTACCTAGTGTACCTAGTGTAGCTTGTTCTACAGCCGAAGCACTAGCTTGGGATGCATCCTTCCAAGGTCAAAACGATCCTAGTGGACGCGCTGTTCGTGACGTCCATGCTGAAGCTTATTAAGAATTAGCGTTATATCTTATAATCACAGAGCGTTTAATCGGTTTTCCAGGCCGTTTAAACGCTTTTCTTATGTATCATTTCCACCTCTATCTCGAGAAAAGTACAATCTATTAATTTCTGAATTCTGCAGAGTTAATACAACTTTAAAACTCATATATTACCCAATAATCAACTTTTTTAGCCTCAATGTTTAAATAATTGTATATTTTCTTGCAAATACCATAATTTATTAAGACTTTCGCAGAGCTTTTGCTTACATATATTAAAACACGAAACAAGCACAAGCGACATAACAATTAAGTATTAATTTAAATTCGATGAAATGAAAAAATTACTAGCTGAAGCACTAGGTACAATGGTCCTTGTTTTGATGGGATGTGGTAGTGCAGTATTCTTCGGTTGCGAACCTATTAATATGCTTGCAGTAGCATTTGCATTTGGTCTTTCTGTTGTGGCTATGGCCTACACTATCGGTGGTATCTCTGGTTGCCACATCAATCCAGCCATTACATTGGCAGTTTGGATGTCAAAACGTATGAAAGGTTCTGAAGCTATCGGCTACATGGCAGCACAATGTATTGGTGCTATAGCAGGTTCTGCAATTATCTTTGCATTAACTTCTACTGGTGGTTACGGCGTATCTACAGCAACTGGTGCAAACGGTTTTGGCGACGGTCAAATGCTACAAGCATTCATTGCTGAGGTAGTATTTACTTTCGTATTTGTATTGGTGGTACTTGGTACTACTGACTCTAAAAAAGGTGCCGGCAACTTTGCAGGTCTAGCTATTGGTTTGGCATTAGTATTGGTTCACATCGTATGTATTCCTATCACTGGTACTTCTGTAAACCCTGCTCGTAGCCTTGGCCCAGCTCTATTTGCTGGTGGTTCTAACTTGGCTCAACTTTGGTTGTTCATCGTTGCTCCTATGATTGGTGCGGCTCTTTCTGCAGGTGTATGGGGTATCCTTAGCTGCGAGAAATGCGAGAAATAATTCTCTGATATATATTGCGTTATATATTACAAAAGCCAACTGCACTTCTCTGCAGTTGGCTTTTATTGTATATACTAATCTTGAAATAACATCGGCACAAACATCGAAAGATAGATTCGCCAGTTTCTCCATATATGCCCTTCACCATTCTCAAAATAAGTATAATCGTACTTATTCTCATCGAGTTTCTTTCTGAAATCCACATTAGCATTATATAAGAAATCGTCTTTACCTATGGCAATCCAGTACAATTTAGGATTCTTCTGGAACTGTACTTCTAATTTTTTATCAGTATCCTCATAAAAAGATGATGGAGTTTCTGTAAGAGGCATTATTGCTGCAGAAAAGAGACCAATATAATCGAACAAATCCGGGTATTCTTTTGATATATGTAATGAATGAAATCCACCCATAGAAAGACCACTAATAGCTCGATGCGACTTATCATTTTTTACACGATAATTGCTTTCTACAAACTTCACTATATCGGGGAAAGCTTTTTCATAGCTACCTTCCATTGTCTTCGGAAGATTCATTGTAGGTGCCGTCATACCTTGAGTACTCTCACCTGGAGCAGCTTCTTGAATAGCATTTCCATTGGGCATCACAACGATCATTGGCTTAGCTTTACCTTCTGCAATTAGGTTATCCATTATTTGTGCGGTACGCCCAAGCATCGGCCATGCTTCCTCATCTCCACCCATACCGTGGAGTAGATATAGTACAGGATAATCTTCTTTACTACTTTCGTAGCCGGGAGGTGTATAAATAGTGATGCGACGGTTCATATCAAGCGTTTCACTATTGTACCAGCGGCGAGTTAACGAGCCATGTGGAACAGAGTTTACAGCATACAGATCTCCCCTCTCTCCAGGTACAATAAAAACATTGTGTATCGATGAAACATCTCTCAGTTGGTAAACATTGCTTGGGTCGGCTATCCTAAGACCATCCACTACCAAATTATAGATATAAAATTCGGATGAAAGTGGTGCTGAAGTATATTGCCACACCCCATTTTCGTCTTTAACTAGAGAGGCAGAACCGGGAACCTCCACTTTACCAAACGGTGAATCAATGAGCTGTTGCGAGAGGAAATCACCAACAACCTCCACCTGCGATGCATTTGGGGCAAACAAACGGAAGGTGACGGAATTATCAGGATTGATTTCTGGAGATAATAGAGGCGACCCACTCCAGTGTACTTGTTGAGAGTTAGCGCATAGCGCTGTGAGTAATAGTAGCGCAGTTGTCAAGAAGTTCTTCATAAAATAATAGATTTGAAAAGATTTATTGTTTTAACAATCAAAATTAGCAGAAATAATGATTGCTTCTACAAGATACCTGAGTTTATTCTTGACCTCTGTACTTTTTGTTTCTAATTTTGCACTAATCCGTTTGTAGATTGAAGACACTTATCACTTAACACCAACTATAGCCATGTTGACTAGCTTAGCATACATATTTCTTTTAGGTTTAGCTTTAGGCTACTGCTTCACAAAACTAAAGCTGCCGGCTCTTTTGGGAATGTTGCTCACTGGGATAATTCTTGGGCCACATATCTGCAATTTGATTGCACCCTCACTGTTAGGAATATCTACTGAGTTAAGAAAGATTGCTTTAGTCATCATCCTACTACGTGCCGGCTTGGCACTCGACATCAAAGACCTGAAAAAGGTAGGTCGACCAGCTCTACTGATGTGCTTTCTGCCTGCCTGCTTCGAGATTGGAGGCATACTACTTTTAGCGCCACGACTTCTTAACATATCTCTACTCGATGCTGCTATTATGGGAACTGTGGTTGCGGCAGTATCTCCAGCTGTTATTGTTCCCCGCATGTTAATGTTGATGGAGAAAAAGATTGGTACACGCAAAGGCATACCACAGATGATAATGGCCGCCGGATCGGTAGACGATGTATTTGTCATTGTTTTATTTACTGCCTTCTTATCACTAGCATCCGGTCATGATGTTTCGGCTTTGAGCTTTATGCAAATCCCCATATCCATTATTACAGGAGTAGCGTTAGGAATCATGGTAGGTTATCTACTTACGCTCTACTTTAAGAAATACCACATGCGCGACTCTATCAAATTACTGATCGTGATGAGCTGTGCATTTCTCTTTCTTCAACTTGAAGAAACTTTAGGATCCTGCCTTCCACTTTCTGCCTTGCTCGCCGTAATGTTTATGGGTATATCTCTATTACACAACTATCCTATCCTTGCTAAACGTATCTCACCCAAGTTCACTAAACTATGGGTGGCAGCAGAAATTATTTTATTCGTTATGGTGGGAGCAGTTGTCGATATACAATATGCCTTATCAGCAGGATTAGCAGCCGTTGTGGTAATCTGTTGTGCTATGCTTTTCCGAATGCTAGGAGTATTTGTCAGTACGTTAGGCACGTCGCTCAATGGTAAGGAGCGACTTTTCTGCATGATAGCCTATCTACCTAAAGCCACAGTACAAGCAGCAATTGGATCACTACCCTTAGCGGTGGGGTTGCCTTGTGGACAGATAGTACTGACAGTAGCGGTATTGTCCATACTTATCACCGCACCCATTGGCGCAGTGGCAATAGACAAAACTTATAAAAAGCTTTTAGAAATTGAAGAGTAAGAAAAAAGTCTCCTCTTACAATGAAGAGGAGACTCTATTAAGTAACTTGCTTTCAAAAGAGCTATTTGATCAATTGAAAAGGAGTTAGAATAGTTCCAGCAGTAGGAATATCTTCCACTAAAGATTTTAGTGCATGCTCTATACCGAACACAGCTAGTTGTGCGCTAAAGATATCGACTGTAGCCAACAGCGTTCCATCTTTCAAGTGAGTTTGTATACTGGCATCATTATCAAAGCCAACCACAGGAAGATAGACACCTCGCTGCTTCATCACACCCAATGCGCCAAGAGCCATTGCATCATTGCTACAAAAGAGTGCCTTAATACCTGGATATTGTTCCCAAATATCTGTGAACACCGAAGCCGCCTTTGCTGTTTCCCAATCTGCAGGTTGCGAAGCTACCAACTTTAAATGGCTTTCATTAATAGCTTGCATAAATCCGGCTTTACGCTGATATGCATTATCTGCCGATGACAAGCCTTCAATTATAGCCACCTCATCATTAGATTGAAGCGTTTCACAAAGACATCTAGCTACTTGGTAGGCTGCAGTGTAGTTGTCAGGTCCCACAAAAGGAACCACTACTCCTGCTTCTCCTAAAAGCTTTTCATCAAGCCTAATATCAATATTTACTACCTTAATGCCAGCCTTCACAGCCTCAACAACGGGTGCAACAAGAGCTTTAGAATCAATCGGAACCAAGACAATTGCATCCACATTTTGGTTGATGAGAGCTCTGACCAATTCAATTTGTACTGTCACCTCTGTTTGCGACTGCGTGCCTACACAAAGCAGCTCTAAATCTGGATAAGATTTGGCGAACTCCTTTGCACCGGCCTGCATAGCTTTAAAAAAGTCGGCTTGCAACGACTTCATCACAAGCCCAACTCTAATTACTTTAGACATATCACGAAGTTGTTAGTTAGACAGAGTGATACAAACTAGCCCCACAATAAACAGTACAAACATGGCTGTGATTAGCGTATTTGTCCCCTTCGGAGCATTCTTAAACTCTTTCCAAACAAATACACCCCATATCATTGCAACTACCGGAGCCGCATTGCTCAGCGCATAGGCAATAGCCGGATTGGCAGCACCTGCTCCCATAAAGCTAATAACCATACCGTTCATCCAGATAAAACCACCCAACACACCCACAAGGTGCGTGCGCAAATCACCCGAAAAGTAATCCTTCATAGTAACTTTCTTACCACTCACAGGATACTTCATGGCAAAAGCATTAAACAGAGGAGTAGATATAAGAATACCCACCGCAAAGAAGAATACACCAGTAAATGGAGTCAATGTTCCTGTTCCACCTGCTACATAACCAGGATCAAGCGATTTCACCACTAACCCGTAGAAAAACATGATAGCCATACCTGCTAATACAGCAAGCACTATACCCTTTCCTGGCGTTTTATTCTGATGAGAAGAGAGTTTCTTATACGCTTGTCCGGCAATAATGATAGCGGCAACAATGATGGCTACACCTAACCATAGTAGCAGTTGATTGCCTTCATATACTTCACCTGCAATGAGTATCAGCATATAGTTGAAGATGATACCTCCAATCCAAGCCAGACCACCGCCTATGGGGAAGCCAACTGACATACCGGCTATTGCCATTGCGGCAGTGAGAAGAATATTACCAAAGTTCCACACCACCCCACCAAGAATAGCGTAAAATACACTTTGTCCATCCATCAATGCCAAATCCTCAAAGAAGCTACGTCCATCATCACCAAATGAACCTAATGTAAGAGCTCCCAACAATGCAGTTAGGAAAAGACCGATCGTAAGATCCCAATAGAAGAGCTCGAAGCTCCAATTCTTAGCAGCAACCATTTTCTGCGTATTGGCCCAAGATCCCCAACAGATACAGCAAACCACGCAGCATAGTATAGCCAAGATGTAATTATTGACTAAAATCATAGTATTAAATTTAAGGAAGTGTGTTATTCGTGTACGTATAGATTCCAGCCAAGATAGCTTTCGATGGCCTCCTCTAGAATATCTTTGACATCAGTACGAACCATTGCCACATGATGTTCAAATCCATTTTTGCAGATATACTTCATCATTGTCTGTAGGTTGTCTACTTTTGTCACAGCAATACAGCCATCCATTCCGTAAGGTTCATCGGTAATTTCACCCGTACCTAGATAAGACTTAATACATCCTTTTGTATCATCGGTAGATATACGGAAGAAAGTAAATTCACCCGCCTTCACTTTGCCGTATACAGCCCCAAAGGTATTAATCTTACCCAAGGTGCGACCCAATACGCCTAATGTACCCAGCTTTATATCATTCTGAATAAATGATTTTGGGAAGTTACCACAATGTGTGCAAACACACTTATTACGATCTTCTGCGAAGTTATTATTCCAGTCTAGCAAGGCCGAAGCGCGTTTAGAAGCTAGCGTCAATGCATACATAGAGATAGCACCTGCAATATCAACCTCACAAGCAGCAGGGATCAACTTATCTCCTAGCATACTCATTGTAACGCAAGCTGCACATCCATAATTTTGCTCCAAAGAGTCCCAACACTGGATGGCTACTGCATTCACCTCATTATCTTTCATCCAACGTTCCACTGCAACACCGAATTTAGCCTGAAGCATCAACTTACCTGAATATTCATCAGGAACAGTAGCATACTTTTTCACCTCTTCCATCTTTTGCAATAGCTCGGCATCCGTGTCCTCAATATTGCGAGCTGCACCTAGTATTTCCGAAAGGTCTACCGGAACAACTGTAATACCGGAAGCTTGCAGAATCTTCTCACTTGCACGAACTGTTTGGAAACCTGCAGGACGAACACCAATAGCACCAATACGAGCATGACGCAAGCCATTGACTACTCTACAAACCGCTGCAAAGCGATTGATATCTTTAATCAAAAGGTCTGAGTAGATAGAATAGGTATGTAGTGTAGTATCAGTAAAAGGAATGCCATATTGATAAAGATTGTTGCAAACAGATATCTTACCACAGAAAGCATCGCGGCGACTATCCAGATCCACTTTATCGTTCTCGTCATCACAAGCTTGAACCAATATAGGAACATTTAGATCGGCCCCACTAATAGCATTGATGATGCCTATTTCGAAGCCGAAGTTGGGAAGAGAAACGATGATACCATCGATACGATCACGGTGTTCGCGGAAGAGTTTCGCACATTTTAATCCATCCTCGCGTGTTTCTATGCTGCTACTTCCTGTAGGTGTAGCATCTTCGGGTAGAATTACATAGTCGTAACCTTGTTCGGTAAGTGTTTTTAGAAGGTGAGAACGTACATCTCTTGCTAACTCTGAGTTAAAAAAGGCGCGTGTACCAATGATTACGCCAAAGCACATTTTCTTTTTGTTTTCCATTTTAGTTATAAATATTAGATTGAATAAAATTATTTCTTGTAGTTACTTTATGAGTTGTTGCACGGCCTCACTCCAGCCTTTATACAAAACCTCCACCCGATTACTATCCATCTTTGGTGAGAATAGAGAGTTGCTGGTACGCAGTTTCGAGACTTCTTCAAAACTACTCCAAACCTTGCGGGCAAATCCATTCATTATAATGGCTCCAAGTGCGGAGGCTTCTTCTACTTCCGAGCGATTAATAGTAGACTCGAGCATATCCGCTTGAAATTGCATTAAGAATTGATTGCGGGTTGGTCCACCATCCACACGCAGTTCGGTGAGTGGCACACCTGCTGTTTTAGTCATCATATCCGTAAGGTCTTTCACTTGATAGACTATGGATTCCAATGCTGCTCTTAATAAGTGTGGTCGCATTGTAGCTAAAGTCATACCAAAGATAGCTGCTTTAACATCGGGGTTCCACCATGGCGCTCCTAGGCCTGCAAACGCCGGTACTAAATAAACGCCCCCATTGTCGGGCACAGAAGTAGCAATAGTTTCTATCTCTTGAGGTGAATTGATAAGCTTCAGATTGTCGGCCAACCATTTGATGGTTGCACCTGTGCAGTGAATATTACCCTCAAAAGCATAGAACACTTTACCTAAAGCTGCGAAACCAACCGAAGTGACCAAGCCTTTTGGAGGTGCAGCTGCCACCTCTCCTATATTTACCATCACAGAAGAACCAGTACCATAGGTTGCTTTACCCATTCCAGCATTAAAACACATCTGCCCCGTCAAAGCTCCATGAGAGTCACCCAACACCCCTGCAATCTGTATAGGTGTAGCAAACAGTCCCTCAACGGTTGTTTCACCAAAGATGGCATCACAAGGCAAAGGTTTAGGAAGCATCGATTTGGGGACAGTAAACAGACCCAGTAGTTCTTCGTCCCATTGCAAGGTATGAATATTGAAAAGTAGTGTACGTGAAGCATTCGTGTAGTCGGTAGCGTGTACTTTCCCCTCTGTGAGTTTCCAGATGAGCCATGCATCAATGGTGCCCAAAAGAAGGTCGCCATTGTCTGCCAACTCTCTTGCGCCGTTCACATTATCGAGTATCCATTTCACACCGCTAGCCGAGAAGTAAGGATCTATTAGCAGACCACTGCGTTTTTGTACCAATTCTGTATGCCCTGCATTTTTCAGTTGGGCACAGATCTCAGTACCGCGTTGACATTGCCACACCACCGCATTGGTGATGGGCTTGCCAGTCTTTCTGTTCCAAACCACCACCGTTTCGCGCTGGTTGGTCAACCCCAATGAATATGAGGCGCTCTTATCCTCCTTTTCCAGAAGAAGAGCTATTGCTTTTATAGTATTAGCATAAATTTCCTCCGCATCATGTTCCACCCAACCTGCTTTGGGGTAGTACTGCTGATGGTCTATATTAACTCGGCTCAACAACTGGCATTGCTCTGTAAAGAGCATAGCCTTAGTGGCCGACGTGCTTTGGTCAATTGCTATTATTCTATGTGTATTCATGTATTTCGTAGGTCTTATATTATTTCTTGATAAACTCTAAGGCTGCCTGATAGATACCTTCTTTATCTAAACGATAATGAGCAAATATCTCAAGTGGCTTCCCATGTACCACATCCTCATCGGGAATACCCAATATTTTCAGAGGCACCGGATTCTCGGCAATAGTTTCGGCAACGATACCACCTAGACCACCAAATTTACTGTGTTCTTCTACAGTTATAATACGTCCAGTTTCCTCAGCAGCTTTCAATATGGCTTCGGTATCTATCGGTTTTATCGACGACATATCGAGTACACGGGCCTTCACACCATCTTCGCGAAGTTTCAGACCAGCTTGATAGGCATGATAAACGGTTTCCCCTGCAGCAATGATAGTCAAGTCAGTTCCGTCCAATAATGTATTGGCTTTGCCTAATTGGAAATCAAAGTTATCATCTTCGTATACATCGGGCACAGCATTACGACCCACCCTAACATATACAGGTTCCGGATAATCTACCAACAATTCGACTAACTTCTTCGTCTGACGTGCATCACAAGGAAGAACGATATTCATTCCAGGGAAAGTACGAAGTGCAGCTATATCGTGCAAACTATGGTGTGTAGCACCCAGAGCGCCGTAGGCCACTCCTCCACTCACCCCTAGAATCTTCACATTGTTGCGACTATATGCCACATCGACCTTAACTTGCTCTAGCGCACGTGCCACATAGAAACAGGCAGGACCACAAACAAACACTTTCTTTCCGCTGTGAGCCAATCCGGCAGATATGCCTACTGCATTTTGCTCGGCAATACCACACTCTACAAACTGTTCAGGAAGTTCATTTGCAAAGCTATCCAATGTTACCGACCCGCGTGCATCACTTGTTACGGCCACAATGTCTTTATCATTTCGTGCCAACTCTAGAAGAGTATTGGTAAAACTCTTTCGGCAAGGTATATTATCACTCATCTTCCAAATCCTTTCTTAGTGCAACAATTCTATCCGAGATCTCATGAATAGCGGTATTATACTGCTCTTCTGATGGAACGCCATGGTGCCACTTCAAAACATTCTCCATATAAGAGACACCTTTTCCTTTTGTGGTGTGAGATATAATCAAATGTGGCTTTGCATTATGATAATCTATAGCAGCAAATGTTTCCATTATTTCTTCTATATCATCACCATTCATCTCTATCACATCCCAACCGAAAGCCTCCCAGCGTTGGCGCATATTCTCTAAAGACATTACCTCCTCTGTGGTACCACTAATCTGAAGGCGATTTCTATCAATAACAGCTACCAAATTATCGAGTTTGTATTGGTTGGCAGACATGGCAGCTTCATAGATAGAGCCTTCGCCTTGCTCGCCATCACCCATTAAGACATAGGTCTTATAGGACGCTTTATTCATTTTAGCCGCCAAGGCAATACCGATACCAATAGATAGCCCGTGTCCTAGTGCACCCGAATTGACTTCAATGCCAGGCACTTCTATAGTAGGATGGCCAGATAGTATAGATTTGTACTCACCCAAAGTGTTAATTATTTCTGATGAAATAAATCCTTTAGCTTCAAGAGTGGCATAAAGAGCCTCTACACAGTGCCCTTTGCTCATGATGAAACGATCGCGATCGGGTAGATTGGGATTCAAAGGGTCAACCTTCATCACATCAAAATAGAGAGCAGTCAGTGCATTTAAGCATGAAAGACCTCCACCTATGTGACCTGCTTTAGCCTTATATACAATCTGCATCAATCGTTTTCGATTGCATTCGGCCTGCAGTTTTAATTCTTTTGCTTTCATTTTATATTACAGCTATATTTGATTAGTCGTGCAGCAAATATAAATAAATAAAAGCATAAACACTATAAAAAGAAAACAAACGAAAGTATTTTAACAATTAAACAAGAATCTAACATACAATAGCAAACAAACGATAAGGGGCTGACTCATATCTGAATCAACCCCTTATCGTTTATTTAAAGTATTAGAGAGTGCCTTATTAAATCACCTCTATATTTTGCATCGAGAACACCTCTTTTTGTTCTCCGGAGATATTACTATCCGTTATCAAGGCATGTACCAAAGATATAGAACCTAAATTGGCAAAAGCACTAACTCCTATTTTTGAAGAATCGGCTACCAAATATACTTTCTCGGCCGATTTTATCATTGCCGACTTTACCACCAAATCGCTAAGGCTAGGATAAGTCAGTTTAAAATCTGTTGAGATCCCGGCTGTAGCCAAGAATAGCTTATTAACATGCACATCACTAAACGAGTCGGCAGCAAGTTGTCCAGTCAGTGAGAGCGTAGGGGCTTTAAACTCACCACCACTCACAATCAGCGTAATACCATGATTCTCACCTAAAATTAGTGCAATATTTAGCGCATTAGTAATAACGGTCAAATTACGAAAGCCTAACAATAGTTTAGCAATCTCAGTCGTAGTAGAGCCCGAATCGAGTATAATGCAGTCTCCCTCATCAATTAGACTAACTGCCTTTTGCGCAATTGCCTTCTTTTGTTCAAGATGGACCTGATTAAAAACTTGTCCGGTTTTAGCAAACGAACCCACATCTTTCAGAAAAGCACCACCATGCTCTCTCTGTACGTAGCCCATCTGTTCCAACATCTCCAAATCTTGGCGAATAGTTACGTCGGTCACTTGAAAGATACGGCTAAGATCTTGCACTTTAGCATGTCCGTCTTCACGAATCAAGTCCAAAATCTTAAGTCTTCTGCGGTTCATTGCCATACTCTATGCGTGTTTAGATATTGTTCTTTTTTCTGTACTCTTGTAAATCCTTTATAGAAATGAGTTTTAGATTGAAAGTCTTTGCAATCTCTGACAATTGTGGAAGACGAGCCATTGTGCCATCAGTATTAAGAATTTCAATCAATGCACCACCAGGCTTTAATCCTGCCAATCTAGTCAAATCGACCAAAGCTTCAGTGTGACCATTGCGCTCTAGCACACCACCATCTGCTGCATAGAGAGGGAAAATATGTCCTGGACGTGCCAATTCATCTGGTTGAATATCGCCTGCTACCAATGCGTGAATGGTTGCTGAACGGTCGTAAGCAGACACACCAGTGGTACAGCCATAGCCACGTAGGTCAACAGACATTGTAAAAGGAGTTCCTAGCAAAGACGAGTTATCATCAGACATCGGAGACAGCTTCAACTCCTTGCAGCGTTCTTTAGTCAAAGGCACACAAAGCAATCCTTTGCCATGAGTCACCATAAAGTTAACGATCTCGGGAGTAATCATCTCGCCTGCAACCACGAAGTCTCCTTCGTTTTCACGATCTTCATCATCTACTACTATTACAACTTCACCTTGGCGAATTGCTTCCAATCCTTCTTCTATTGTATTTAATGGATAGTTCATTTCTAATCTTAATTTGCGACAAAATTAGGAAAATAACAAAAGCAAACAAAAGTTGCTCCACCTATTTAATCATTATTTAAGATAGTGATACTGAAATCATATCTTACTCAGCGCTTCGCCTTTATGGGCAGCGATATGGTCCGATTTATCACTTTTTATTTCGTACTGCGGCTCCTCCTCGGTGGCATGATGAGTATAACCTTTGTAGTCAAAATCAGACGTGTGCACTTTAATGATGATACCGGTGACATATCCGGCTTCGGAGTTCCACCTCACGTGGTCACCCACTTGAAAATGAGTATTCATATCCTTTTACGATTTTAGAGTTATGAGATATTTATCGATATACTGTTGTTTTTCTTTCTGTTTATATTGCTGTATGTAGCGAGGATGTTCCAATACATACATTTTGCCAAACAGTCCTACTTTATCATTTACCCTCTTGATAAATGCAGCATTCTTTGCACCCAGCACAAACACTTGATCTGTATCTAGTCCAAAATCTATCTGCTGTTTCAAGCATTCTATCATATAGGGCTCGGTCAAGGCGAAAAGTTCATTGTCGTCATAGTAGTTGGCATTTACCCATTTCTGTGGCATTTTTTCGCGCACAATGGCTAGGGGGAAGATAGAATTGATGTAATATTGACTGTAAAAGGCTTCCACACCGCCAAACTCCTCGATCATATCATAGACAAAGACCGATGAGACTTCGTGCGACTTTTCTGTTTTCATCTCTATGCAACAAATATCTGCCAATCGTTTGGTATCGGTAAAAGGCACTCCTGTTATGGCAGCACCATGCCTACCGGGGTTGATTCCAATAATAAATTTGCGACGAGAGTTATCATTGTAATATTTATTATAGAACTCTGCCATCACCTGCATGGTTTCGGGATGATCTAAGAAAGGATTGATCACTCTAAATCCTTGGGGTAGTTCTCCGGTATAGTTCAGCTGACTATTAAATGAAATAACTTTATCGGCAAATGTTGCGTACATACAATCTATCTTTCTGTATCTAACGAATAGAGCTATTAGAAAGTTGCAAAACTGGAGTGGCTATTTCTTGACTCCGCACAAAATAATTACAAGAAAATGAAGAGCTTATAAAGATAAAGCGCTACCTTTATCTAACCTAAAAATCGAGCAGTTAGATTATGACACAAATTGAATTATCGGCTGACAGCATCCGTAAACGAGAAAAACTAGAACATCTGCGCAAGGAGTACGCACAACTCTGTGCCGAGCGCGAGGAGATGATTTCTTTCGAAAAGGAATCGCTCTACACCCTTTACCTTAACCTAGTGGGACATGCCAACTATGAGGTATTTTGCCTCAGCGTGGAGGTGTCGGCACTGAAGCTAAAGGTACAATTGGCTCAAGCGGCTTTCAATCGTTCTGAAAAACCCAACCTCGCTGAAATAGAAAAGACTGTAAAAAAGCAGCTAGAGCATTATTATGAACAGATTGCACAGCAAGCCAGGAACCTAGAAATCGCGAAGACAAGTACTCCCATTGCCCACGAGCAATCTAGGGAACTGAAAGAGCTTTATCGCCTTCTAGTAAAACGACTACACCCTGATTTACATCCAGAACAAGAAGATCGTTTCAACGATCTTTTTCTGCAGGTACAGACCGCCTATCGCACATTAGACCTCGACTTTCTGCGCCAAGTAGTGCTTAAACTCGAAATGGATGAGATAGATTTAAAGGAGCTTTCAGCACCGAACACGGAGCAATTCATTGAACGTTTGGAAAAACAGATAGAAGAGCTATCTAAAAATATAAAGGAGCTGAATGTAACCTTTCCATTTAATTACCGCGAAAAACTTAGCGATAGGAATTGGGTAGAAGAAGAAAAGAAACAATTACACGAAAGGAAAAAACAGTTAGAAAGAGAGAAGCAAATATATGTGGAACGATTAGAACTTTTGACTGAATGAATAAACAGATAATACCATTAAGCCCCGAGTTGCTGCAGCTGATAAGTCAAAGCGGCACAAACGGGATAGTTCCCTTTAGCAGAGAGATTTTTCTGTTAGACATCGTAGTGGCGGGCACCTCCTTTTGCAAGCATATAGATGAGATTGAGCCTCAACTAGAAAAGGACATTGTATTGAAGATGTATCGTGACCCTAAGAACGAACACGATGAACACGCCATTGGCATCTACTTCAATGACACCCGCATTGGTTGGGTACCTCAAGAGCTAAATCTAATCATTTCTCGATTAATGGATGCAGGCAAAGCTTTTTTCTGTAGGGTGCAAAAAGCAGAACGCAAAGGCGAATGGCTTAGGGTTAAAGCTAAAATCTACATGGTGGAGTAGCCCAACTTTTTAAGCGTAGCACACAGCTAGCCAATTTCGCAGAATCTGCTGACCACATGTATCTGTAATCACCGATTCGGGATGAAACTGCACTCCCCACACCTGATGATCCTTATGACGAAGCATCATCATATTACAATCTTCATCATAAGCCAGGGGTTGTAGTTTTGAAGGTAAATTCGATTTATCGACTACCCATGAATGATAACGCCCAATAACAGACTCGGCAGGAAGTCCTTTCAAAATAGTGTCAGGATGTGATACAGTTAGCAACTGTGACGCATGGCCGTGCAGAGGCCTTTTGAGCTGTGACAACTTGGCGCCAAAACACTGTGCAATGGCCTGATGGCCTAAACAAACACCAAGCATAGGCACTGAAGCATAATACTCCTCAATCAATTTCATCATTTGCGGATACTCCTCGGGGAGCCCACCACCCGGCGAGAGTAAAACACCGGCTATCTCATCGTGTTGTAAAGGAAGAGTGAGCTCTTCACATCTTACTACTGTAAACGGAACACTTTCCGCTCGAAGCATCTCCACCAAATTATAGACAAACGAATCTTGATTATCGACAACCAATATTTTTTTCATGCCGCAAAAGTAACTAATTTTGTAGGATGAAAAATGTTCAGAAAATACAAAAACAAATAAACGAAGCTAGCCGTGAAGGCCGTCGTTTCTTGTTTGGACTCGACTTTGAGTTAGAGAATGGTTTCTTTATAGAAGATCCACTGCAACAGACTGATGTGTTGTGGCGCGTGGGTACGCACAGCAATTTTGCTCCACAACCCATCAACAAGAAAGAACATTTTAAGGCCTATCCTATTGACTTTGACACCTATGACCAGAAGTATAGAGTGGTGTACGAAGGACTGGAACGCGGCGACACTTTTCTTATTAACCTCACAGCCAAAACGCCTATCTCCACCGGCTACTCTTTGGAGCAGATTGTGAAAGCCAGCACTTCGCCTTATGCCTTGCTTCTTCCCCATCAATTGGCCTGTTTCTCTCCGGAGACCTTCATAAATATAGATGCAACGGGAGTTATCTCTTCTTATCCCATGAAGGGAACGATAGATGCCACGCTACCCAATGCGGCCGAAACCATACTAGCCGACTACAAGGAAACAGCAGAACATCACACCATAGTAGACCTGATACGTAGCGACCTGAGTAGAGTAGCCACGAAGGTGTGCGTGCCACGTATGCGATACATCGATCATTTAAAAACTTCGACTGGCGAAATTCTGCAGGTTAGTTCTCAAGTGCAAGGCGAACTGCCTTGCGATTACCGCGAAAGATTGGGTGACATTTTGGTAGAATTACTTCCCGCCGGATCTATTTCGGGAGCGCCCAAACCGGGAACTGTGGACTTAATTCGCAAAGCCGAAGGGGAAAAACGAGGTTACTACTGCGGCATATTTGGCTACTTCGATGGCACAACATTAGATAGCGCCGTGGCCATACGTTATATCGAGAAAGAGGGCGAGCAGCTCTATTTCCGTAGCGGCTCGGGTATTACCATCAACAGCGACTGTCATTATGAATATGATGAAATCAACCAGAAAATCTACCTACCTTTTGTATGAAATATGTCGAGACCATAAAGATTGAGGATGGCAATGTGCGCAACTTCGACTATCACCAGCGTCGGGCCTATGCAACTTCGGGCATTGCTCTGCCCCGTATTTCTGTCCCCAACGAGTTCCAGCAGGGGATAGTGAAATGTCGCATTGTGTACGATAAAGAGGTTTCGACAATAGAATTCTCACACTATACGTTTCCAACGATTCAAAGCTTACAGATAGTAGAGGCTGCACATCATTTTTATGAGAAGAAGTACACCGATCGCAGCTCAATAAATGAGCTATTTTCTAAACGTGGAGAGTGTGACGATATATTGATTGCGATAGATGGCCTCATCACAGATACCTCTTTCTGTAATGTTGTTTTTGTGAATGATGAAGGGCTCTTTACCCCGGAGTCACCCCTACTCCTCGGCACAAAACGAGCATTTTTATTGGATCAAAACATTATCCAACTACGCAAAATAAAGGTGGAAGATTTATCTCTTTACAACGAGGTAAAATTGATAAATGCCTTTATCGATTTAGACTACCCAGATGTCAAAATAAGCATCGATAATATCCACTTTGGTGGGTAGGGCTTGCCAGCGAGGTAGCCTTAGCTACTCAGCATGGTAGCAAGCTGTGGTCACCATGCTGAGAAGGGCTTGCCACCAAACGGTGAAAGCCAGAGATAAGGCCTACAATATAACACCTTAGTAATAAACGCATTACAGACTACACTCAATCAATTATGATTTGGCTATTACTTCAAACAATAGCCCCAATCTACTCTAATGAACACGGAAGAGCAAATTGGGGCTACAGAAGCAAAGTTGGTGGTTTAAAGGGGAAATTCTTTGCTTTTGAAATAAATAATTAATCGATTACACCGATCTCCTTCAACCAGTTATCCACACCTTTGCTTCTGCGGATAGCTGCATCTATATCAGCTTTGGGTTTGTGTCCACGTACTGTAAGCCCTTTCAAGAACTGGGCATTAGGCTGCACCTTCTCCATATCAACGAAGCAGCGCGCTTCGCCTCCGCCACCATGGGTTGCAAAAGGCACAATAGTCTTGCCAGAAAAGTCGTTATCTGTAAGGAAAGTCAACACGGGAGGCGCCATTGTGCTCCACCAGTTTGGAGTGCCAACAAAAATAATATCATAATCACCAAGATTTGCAGGAACAGGTTTGATCTGCGGCTTTACACCTGCATTAATCTCTTTCTTAGCCTGATCGACACACTTATTATAGTCGCTAGGATATGGTTCGACTACATCTATCTGATAAAGGTCGGCGCCAGTTTTTTCTTGAATATAGTTCGCTAATGTTTCAGTATTCTTGCCTTCGGACCAAGAGTAGTAGACAACAAGAATCTTCTTATTCTTGTCAGATGCATGTGCATTAAGACTCATCATAAACAAACAGATTAAAAGGGTGATGTACTTTAGTGCTTTCATTTTTTTTTGATTTACAAGTAAAAAAAATCTTCTCCTATCTTATAGATGCAAAGATAGAAGAAGACAAAACCACTGACAGTAAACAAATTACTGTTTGTTGTATATAAATTACAGAAAAAGCAAAAACATCAACGCAAACAAATGATACGCTGATTGCTACTGCCTCTAAAGGAGAGCCTTGGGTCGTGAAGAGATTGGTCGAAACGCCCATCTACCAACACATCGATATAGGGCAGTACGGCAGATAGTTTAGAATCCGCCTGAAGTTGTTCTAAAGTGTAGCCCGTATAACACCAAATATTTTGTTGGGTTGCCTCTTTGATACGCTTCATCAATAAGAGAAGCTCTTCGGGGTGATAAAATGGATCTCCACCCGAGAAAGTAACGCCATCAAGCAAAGGGTTAGCATTGATTTCTGCGATTATCTCCTCTACCCGTCCCTGGGTCAACTCCTCGCCAGCGGCAGGATTCCAGCTAGAGGGGTTGTGACACCCAGGGCAACGATGAGTACATCCCGCTAAATATATTGCATAGCGAAAGCCCTCACCGTCGACAATTGTTTCGGGATAAGTATAGAGTAAGTTCATCGATTACAGATGCTTCACACGGTCGTTTTCTTCGGCACGTTTGGCCGAGTTCCAAGAGTTGAGGTCGCCGGTAAGATAGCCGGTGATGCGACGCATACGTAGAATATTCTCGCTGCGACATACAGGACATTTATCATAAATCACCCCTTTATAGCCACATGCATTACAAGTATCTACAGGGTGGTTGATAGAACCATAGCCTATACCTTCATCGTGCATCACTTTTACAATCTTTGCAATAGCACGTACATTCTTTTGCGCCTCACCATCAAGCTCCACATAGGTGATGTGGCCACCCTTAGTAATAGCATGAAAAGGAGCTTCACGCTTAATCTTCTCAACAATAGAAACTGACTCTTTGACATCTACATGGAACGAGTTGACATAATAGTCGCGATCGGTAACCCCAACTATTGCACCATACTTACGACGGTCCATACGGGTAAATCGGCCCGATAGTCCCTCAGCAGGCGTAGCTAGCACCGAATAATTCAAGCTGTATTTTGCTTTAGCCTCATTGGCTACCTCGTTCATCACTTGAATGGCTTCATAGAGCGTGTTCCAAGACTTGTCGTTCTTAGCGTGTCCGGCGCCATATATAGCTACCATCGCATTGTGTCCACCAATAAAACCAATACCCAGTGTACCACTGCGAAGTATATCGCCTACCTCATCATTGGCTTCTAGTTCTTCGCCACCCTTCCACACATTGTTGGCCATCATAAATGGGAACTGTCTAGCCAATGCAGTGCGCTGATATTCGTAGCGTGTATGAAGTTGCTCTACCACAAGCTCCGCTTTCTCGCGAAGAGTAGTCAAGAAAATCTCAGTAGCTTTCTGTTCTACCGCATCCTTGTTTGTGGCATCTTTTACTAAAGCTTCGGCTTTGATGCGAGCTTCAATGGCCAATCGAGGCATGTTGATGGTAGTAAACGAAAGGTTACCACGTCCTAAAGATGTTTTCTCGCCAGCCACATTCTCGAACACGCGTGTACGACAACCCATAGTAGCCAGTTCATAGCGGTAGCGTTGCGGATCGGTTGCATCCCACTTCTCGTGCTGGTTGTAGGGAGTATCTAAGAACATGAAGTTAGGGAAAAGCGCCTTGGCTGTGGTGTGACAAGCCTTTAAGAAAAGGTCAAAGTTGGGCGCCTTGAACTGCATCTTACCACTTTCGGCAGCAGCAAAGTCGGTCATTGCTTTAGCATAATCCTCGTCAGTATAAGATACACCCTCTTTTATCTTGAATATCTGTATAGGGAAAACGGGTACTTCGCCACGTGCACCAAGTCCTTCGATAGTGGTTATAAGCAATTCTTCGATAACCATACGTCCTTCTGGAGAGGTATCGGTACCATAGTTAATAGAGCTGAACACCACCTGATTACCTCCACGCGAATGCATGGTGTTGAGGTTATGAATAAATCCTTCCATGGCTTGGTGAGTATCTTTTCTAGTGAGCTGATAGGCTTTATTGATTACCGTACGAAGAGGAGTTTCGCTTATTTCTACAGATATAGAAGCAAGGCCAGTGCGCAAGTTTTCACACTCAACCTTAGTAGGCTCGATTGAGCCTAAGTGTTGCTCTACCAAGGAACTAATTTTCTTCTCTTCTACAGCAAGACCATTCTCCATCTCTGCATAGAAAGCGATGAGCGAAGCTAAATGCTTGCGGAAAGATTTGGCAACACCTTTCGCCATAAAGAAGTCGAAAGCAGGTATCGACTGACCACCGTGTTGTTCGTTCTGATTGGTTTGGAATACAATTGTGGCTAGCGTGGCGTAGCTTTGAATACCTTGAGGGGTACGGATGCTACCGTTTTTAGTGCGGAAGCCGCGTTCAAAGATATCTTCTAGATCGTATTGGATACAAGTAGTTGTCTTAGTAGGATAATAATCCAAGTCGTGTATATGAATATCACCCAACTGATGAGCCTCAGCATAAGCTTTAGGCAGAAGATATTTATAAGTATAATCTTTTGTAACCTCCGAAGCAAAAGTCATCATCTGTCCGGCTGGTGTGTGACTACTCATGTTGGCATTGCTTAGATTGACATCGTTCTTATCAATAGCTACAATACCATCCATCACTTGTTTCATCTGCGTCTTCTTGTCGCGCTCTGTATTGCGCCACTCACGATAGATGATATACTTCTTTGCCACTTCAGGACATTCGCGCATCAACTCGCTTTCTACTAGGTCTTGAATCTCTTCTACAGAGATAGTAGGCTTGTTGAAGCGTTCGATGACACTCATTGTAATGTTGGCAATCATTGGTTGCTCACCAGCGACTCCTGTAGCTACAAAAGCTTTGCTAATAGCACTCTTGATCTTACTAATAGAGAAATCTTCTCTTTTACCATCACGTTTGATGATACAAATTTCCGCGTAGTTCATAACTTTAACTCCCGAAAGTTTTTAAATGGTTAATAGATTTGTTTTATCCGGCAGGTTTTCTGACTTATCCCTCCTCTGAACGCCTTCCCACATCAAAAAAGACACAGTGACCTTATGTTCAGATTCTTAAGAAATTACAGCAGCGGGTACTGTCCCCGATTTTCACGGTGTTCCCTCAAGACTAAATCTCCTTTTAGCTCCGGCATTTGTTGCAAAGATAGATGATTATAAGATATACTCTTCAATATTTAACACTATAATTTGGACAACTTATCTTTCTCTCTGATAATTAAAGTTTTCCGTTTCGGATAACTTCTCTATCATTTTTGAGTTAATAAATAAACATTTACCATCACAGTTGTTGCATTTAGCTTTTTCTTTATTATACCAATGTTTTGATCTAATGAAAAAGCTAATAAAGAAAAAAAGCTGTCCGAGAACTTAATCTCGAACAGCTTATCTTATATAAATCTGAATAAGTTTATTCTAAACTATTAGAAGCGATAATCAACCCCTATACCAAACACTTTATTGGTACGAGTGTACTTATCTTGTCCTTTCATCTTTACTGCTTGTGCAATAGTTGATGGAATACCTAGAGCTTCTAGCTTATTAGTCATATAGTTGTAGTCATCCATATTCTTTGTATAAGTATCATACTTTGTCCAGAAGTAAGCGATATTCAACTGAAGCTTAGGTGTTATATTAAATCCTGCACCCAAACCATAAGAGTAAGAGCTAACAGCAAAGCTCATATCTGATTGATAGTCGTCTTGCACACCATACTTAGTACGTTGCATACCAGCACTTACCTGCAACCACTTCATTACATTCCACGACACACCACCTAAGTACTCGTTCGTACCCTTTCCGGCATATTGTTCTTTACCATTCGCCATTCTTGCGTTTGAGTCAAAGAAGTGATGATATCCCACAGCCAATTGTACCTCTGGAATAGGATTGTATGAAGCACCAATCGACAAGAACGAAGGAATATCGTGCGGAGTATTTACACCATGATCATAATCCTTAAAGCCGGTTGTATTGACAGATGTATTGTTTTCAATATTTAGGTTAGTTCTAAATTCATATTTTACACCCACGTTCCATTTGCCCATTTTAAAGTCGGCACCAAGTATTGGAGTGATACCCCATCCTTTTTGCTTGCAATCTACCTCCTTGTCAGCAGTAGCACCTGCCAACATCTCAACAGAACTTTTATAGGCTGCAGGCACCTCGTTGGCCAATTGTCCAAAAGCTTGGGGAGCACTTACCATTGCATCACTACCAGCAAAACCTATTTGAATGTCGCGAAGATAGCCTGTATATTTATTGCTCACATAGTTCATACGTCCACCTGCAAAAACAGACAAGTAATCGGTAACCTTATAGGTTGCACCCAACTGTAGACCAAAAATATATTGACGACCCTGCATATAGCTATCTACAGAGTATTTATCAATCTTTGGAATATCCAATCCTGGTAATAGTCCACTCATTGTGTTGGCAATAATGGGCACCATAGAAACGATAGATTCGAATGAACCTAAACCATCATTAAAAGTAGCCTTACCACCACCACCACTGATTGAGAAGTTTCCGGCAAGACTCCATTTATCGGTTACATAAGCCCCGTATACACTAGGAATAAAAGGCGCAGAGGCTTCACCTTTATAATGTTTTGTCTCTTGCTGACCATTCATCGCAAATGGTGCAAACGTACTAATAATCTTACGAGTTTGATAAGCACTCTGACCATTTAGGGAGAAATGCCATCCTTTTTCCATAAAGGCTATACCAGCAGGGTTAGAATAAACTGCGTCAATTTCAGTGGAAGCATTTCTTGCTAACATACGCAAAAACAATACGTGCTGATTGGTATTCGTAAGAAGACCACCCGCAAATGTTGGAATTGAAACGATAAGCATTACGATGCTAAGCCATGTAATTTTTTTCATCTATTTGATATTTGTTTTTATATTGGCCGCAAATATACGACTAAATTGCACACCCACAATAGCAATGTGCAATTATTCGAACTAAACAAGCATATTCCTTAACAAAACGAAAGTTTCATTTGCAACAAATAGACTCAAACAAGCAGAATAGCGAGACAACTATTTAAATCGGCAAGCAGTGCTAAAGAGTAAAAACACACGTATTCTCAACTCTTTTCTAAAAATATCGCAACGACAAAATCTACCTAAATTTACAAGCCCAATAAATTATTTACTATTTTTGTCGCATACTACAATCTTAGTAAATAACTAAAACTAAACGCATAAGTTAGGCTATGACACTAGATTACTTATATAATAGTGGCTTTGGGATGGAGTTTGATGGTTTTACAATCATTATCGACTATTATAAAGACTCATCAGATAAACTTCACAATAAAGGGCTTGTGCACGACTACCTTTTAGATCGTCCGGGTAAACTTTATGTATTATGTTCGCATATCCATCCCGATCACTTCAATCCCGAAATACTATCGTGGCGAGACAAACGCCCCGACATCATTTACATTCTTTCAAAAGATATTCTCATTGGTGGCAAAGCTAAACCCGATGATGCTATTTTCCTAGATAAAGGGGAGGTGTATAAAGATGAGACATTAAGTATAGAAGCTTGCGGCTCCACCGATGTGGGCATCTCCTTCCTAATGAACATAAACGGTAAAAGCATCTTTCACGCCGGCGATTTAAACAATTGGAACTGGTGCGACGAATCGACCTCTGAGGAAATTGATGAAGCCAACCGCTTCTTCTTATCTGAGCTCAATTACCTTTATCAACGTTCACCATCTATCGATCTGGTTCTTTTTCCGGTCGACAAAAGACAAGGAAGCGATTATATGAAGGGAGATAAACAGTTTGTAGAAAAGATTAAAACCGGAATATTTGTGCCGATGCATTTTGGCGAAAACTATGCCGCAGCCAACAACTTTAAACAATTTGCCGAACAACATGGCTGCAAGTTTATCGAGATAAACTATAGGGGTGAACAATTTGAAATTACTATTTAAAAACGAATTATATTATGAAGAACCTAAAGTTGATTTTAGGAGTATGTATGCTACTTCTACCATTTGTAGGCCTAACTGCACAAAATAACAACGACGATCCCGACGAAAGCTTATATCTTGTTGGTGCTGTGCCAGAAAAGGAGGGCAAGGTAGTCTTCTCTCGCGAATTCAGTATTCCCGGCATGACAAAGCAACAAGTTTACGACCGTATGTTGAAATGGATGGAAACACGCTTGAAAGAGAACGACAACGCGGCGAGTCGCATTGTTTTCCAAAATCCCGAGAAAGGAGTAATAGCGGGGCGCGGCGAGCAATGGCTTTTATTCCGTTCAACAGCCCTTTCTCTAGACAGAGCTTGGATGACTTACCAACTTACAGTGGAGTGTAAACCTGAATTTTGCACTGTACTCGTAGAAAAAATCCGTTATACTTATCGCGAAGACGAAAGATATAACGCTGACGAATGGATTAATGATGAGTTTGCACTAAATAAAACAAAAACAAAAATCATCAGAGGGGTAAGCAAATGGCGCATCAAAACTGTAGACTTCGCTAACGATGTATTCAAAAGTGCAGCTCTTGCACTAAGTGTGGCCGATATTGAGGAAGTGGCACAAAAGAAAACACCAGAGCGCCAACAACAAACAGGACCGGTGGTGATAACTCAAATAGCTACACCTAGTGTTCCTACTGCACCGGTGGAGGTTCCTGCTGTAGTTTCTACTCCTATCGCTACAAACAATACATTAAAAGAGATTGCACCAAGCCAATTACCCGACAACTGTATTAAAGCTAGCGAAGGCAAGATTGTGATCGCCATTGGCAAAGATCAATTCAATCGTAGCATGATGACTGCAGATGCAGGCGGCTCTATCGTCAATATCGAAGACACCCCTGCCATGATGTGCACACTTGCGCCCGACCAGCCTTACGAAGCGCTCGAAAAAGCACAGACTTACACCGTTATGTTCTACCCTACTGGGCAAGACGAACCAAGCGTTGTGCTGCAATGCGAAAAGATGAATATTAATCAGACCTATATCCCTGGTGTTCCACGTTCCTACTTTGGCAAAATAGTAAAGACTGAGATTAGAAAATAGCAACAGAGAAATAAACCTATTCAATTTACATATAATATAGAAACAATGGAAATCAAAAGTAAATTTGACCACTTTAACATCAATGTAACCGACCTTGAACGCAGCATTGCGTTCTACCAAAAAGCGTTGGGCTTGAACGAACACCACCGTAAAGAAGCGGCTGACGGTTCTTTCGTACTTGTTTACCTTACAGATGGCGTAAGCCCGTTTATGCTTGAGCTTACCTGGCTTCGCGATCACAAAGAAGCTTATGAACTAGGCGAGAACGAAAGCCACCTCTGCTTCCGCTTAGCAGGCGACTATGATGCAATTCGCGAATACCACCGCGAAATGGGTTGTGTATGTTTTGAGAATACATCTATGGGACTCTACTTCATTAACGACCCAGACGACTACTGGATTGAAGTATTGCCACAGAAATAAAAAGAAACCGCCTTTCGGAACGAAGAAAATGCTCTTCAACCGAAAGGCGGTTTAGTTTATCAGTACAACGAAGCAACTATCATTTACGACGACTCGCACGCTTACGACGAATTTCAGCCTTCATCTTAGCAGCGCCCGACCCATGAGTTCCTGTTATATAAGTCTTCTTTTTGGCTTTGGTTTTCACCTTATCATCCTCTTTTGGTCTCTCCTTTTTAGGTTTAAAGACAAGACCTTCCATTATTACATCCTCTAGCTTCATCTCACTATCAATTTGATTATTTGATTTTTCCGTAGGCAAAGATAAAGTTTTTTCTGCTTATTCCCTATCTTTGCTCATAAGAACAAATATGATTATCAAATGATAACAACTGTACTCGCACCCGAGAAAGATCCTATGGGTGCAGCAATAGCCGATTATTTCGAGAAAGGTAAGGCTGGCAAGCTTCGCGTTTTATCTTCATCATTCGATGAAGATGAGATACCAGTTTCTACCCTTTTCCGCTCATTCAAACAGATGCCTCCACTAGAACAAGAGGCTTTAAAACTCGCCTCTGGCAAGATTCTTGATGTAGGTGGTGGCAGCGGATGTCATTCGCTTGCACTCCAAGAGATGGGCAAAGAAGCCTGTTCCATCGACATATCGCCACTTGCAGTAGAGACCATGAAACAGCGAGGAGTAAAAGATGCACGACTAGTCAATCTATTTGACGAAACATTTGCTGAAAGCTATGACACCATTCTGATGCTAATGAATGGATCGGGTATTATTGGAAAGATCAACAATCTTCCTACTTTCTTTAAAAGGATGAAACAGCTATTGCAACCAGGAGGTAAGATTCTTCTAGATTCTAGTGATCTGAAATATCTTTTCGAAGATGAGGATGGCAGCTTCTTGATAGATATCGCAGGCGATTATTATGGAGAGGTTGACTTTTGGATGGAATACAAAACAGTAAAAGGCGATGCTTTTGACTGGTTATATATTGACTTCCAGACATTGAGTCTTTATGCAGCCGAGTATGGGTTTAATGCTAAACTTATTAAAGAAGGCAAGCATTACAACTATCTTGCAGAACTAACTCTAGCATAAAAAATGAAACCTCGCACAAACCCATAAAAGGATGTGCGAGGTTTTATTATTATTGCCTCAAGATGATCTATTCTTATTGAAGCATCTGATCTATCGCTTCTACTAACCCATTAAACTCTTCCTCATTGAAAAGTCGTGTTAGCATCACTATTTTCCCTTCGCTGTCGATAAGAACGTTTCTGGTAATGCCCGCTCCACGTTGTGCATACTCCGCAAAGATATCTCCTTTAGGATCTAGGCCAATTGGATAGGTCACACCTGTAGACTCAATAAACTTCGTCACTGTCTCTAGCGGTTCTTCACGATCTATACCAAATAGGGCAAAGTTTGGATTAGACTTATGTTTCTCCCAGATATCCTTTTCTATAAAAGGCATCTCCTTGCGGCACACACCACACCAACTCGCAGTAAATTGCAACATCACCACTTTGCCACGCAAAGAGGATAATGTGATTTTTTGACCGTCAATTAAAGCCATAGTAAAATCGGGAGCTATGTCCCCCACTTTTACAATATAGCCAGTACTATCAGGCTTTGGACTTTCTTCGGTGGCAGTAGCCGCAGCAGCAACACCCCCATGTGCAGCTGTGGTACTTTTGGGCTTGCAACTTGCCAGCCCTAGAGAGAGGACTAGCAGACAAGTAAATAATTGAACAATTCTTCTCATAATATAATTATTGTATTAGTTTCTACCCCTACAAAGGTAAGCAAAACCAATAAATATGGGGTAAGAACAAACTTTTTTCTAAAAACATTTGGAGATTATATTCACATATACTACCTTTGCACCCGCAAAACAGAAATGACCGCCTCTTTAGCTCAGTTGGCCAGAGCACGTGATTTGTAATCTCGGGGTCGTTGGTTCGAATCCGACAAGAGGCTCATCTTTCAAAAGTAACGCTTTCCGAATAATTTCGGGGAGCGTTTTTTTGTTTTTTACTGTTATTGACAATCTCGCACATAAACATTACTTTTGTATTAGATACTATAATATGTAATATCTGCCAATTATCTACTTTACAGATACAATAGTATGCCATTACTTTACACGTTCGACATCGATTCGGTCGATGATATGATGACCCAACTGGCCACTAATCTGCAAAAGCGTAGACTAGAGAAAGGGCTTTCGCGTGAAGCACTAACCACACTGAGCGGTGTACCCACCTCCACCATTACCAAGTTTGAGCAGAAGCACACCATCTCCCTAGCCTCCTATGTGGCATTGGCAAAAGCCTTGGGCTATGCCAAATCGATAAAGGAACTGCTGGCCGAGCCACAGTTTAGTACAATGGAGGAGCTGGAAACGATAAACAAGAACAAAAACAGAAAGAAAGGACGCAATAAAATCAGTAGATAAACTCACAGTGATGTATCGCGACCAAACTGTAGGTACATTGAGCATGACTCCGGGCAACAGAGTGTGTGCCTTTCAATACCATAAAGATTGGTAGGCCAACGGCTTTTCTATATCACCCCTTGAGCTTCCCTTAAAGCCCGATTTGTTTCTCGCAAAACCGGAGCCTTTTTGGGCAACTTTGACATATTCGAAGATAGTCTGCCCGATGGATATGGCCGCTATCTGCTAAATAGAGTGCTTAAAAAAGAGGGCATAAACGAACAAGCTCTATCACCACCACAGCGCCTCAGCATTGTTGGAAGTTCGGGTATGGGAGCGTTGTGCTATGTACCCGAAACATATATCACCGAATCAAAATCGCTGCCTCAGCTAGATGATCTGCAACAAATGGCATTGGATATTCTATCAGCAAAATCGGATAAGGATGAAGATGTACTCTACTTCAATAGTGGCAATTCGGGTGGTTGCCGTCCCAAGTGTCTTTTCTATGACGATGAAGGTTCGTGGCTAGTGAAATTCAGACACACATACGACCCCAAAGATATGGGGGTAATGGAGTATCAATACAATGAGATAGCCTGCAAGTGTGGCATCTGCGTTCCCAATTCTAAGCTGATACAAGGAAAATATTTCGCAAGTAAACGATTTGATATAGAATCGGGTAAGCGGATGCATATTGCCACCGCTGGAGCACTTCTTAATGAGTTAATATTGCAGCCGAAACTAGAGTATAAAACTTTGCTGCACCTAACAGGCTTCCTGACACAAGACCCAACACAAGTTGAGGAGATGTTTCGTCGCATGGTGTTCAATGTGTTTGCCGACAACAAAGACGACCATGCTAAAAACTTTAGTTTTATCTGCCGCGAAGGGATATGGGAGCTAGCTCCTGCCTATGATCTAACGCTTTGCAACACCGCGTACAACGATGAACGTGCTACATCTGTCAACAATAAAGGTTGCCCTACTTTAGAAGATTTACTTATCGTTGGCGAGAGTATTCGCATACCACGCAAAAAAGCCAAAGATATTATCATGCACATTGTTCAACAAGCTGCCGATATAGTTTCCGAAGAGTTTAAACAGCAATTAAAAAGCATTTAATCAACATTTAAAAGCAAGCAATCCCCACCCTTTGCATCGTCATCATGCAAAGAGTGGGGATTGTCAGTCTACAGAGTAGTCATCTATTCATTGTGCAGCGCCTCAGCCGGCTGTATCTTCATGGCTCGGCGTGCAGGAATCCAGATACCGATCAACATCATCAAGGCAATCAATGCAAACGAGATGCAGACGGTAATGATAAAGCGACCAGCTTCTAGCGTTGTCTGATTGTAGAATTCGATCAACTCGGCATTTGCTATATTAAAGTCGATAATAACAGCTGGAATTGTAGAGAAGCAAAGGAGAAGAAGTGCCTCGGAGATTTGACGTATAAAGATATCAGATTTGGTGGCTCCCAACGATTTCATCAGAGCAATCTCGCCACGACGGCATTGCGTGCGGAACCAGAATGTACCTAGCAAACCGATAAAGACATTGAGTAATAAAAAGGCGATACCAAATAAATAGTCACGCAATGAGTTCATCCTGCCTTGCTGATAAGTGCGACGGATATCTTTAAAAGAATTAATGCCCGAGATATAAACATTACCAATGCGATATTGCTTCTCACTGTCTTTAAGAATCTTTTCCATAAAATCTACATCCTGATCGGGATATACGCGAAGACAAAGCTCCAAATAGCTATCAATCCAATCGAGCAATGCTATCATACTTCGTGAATTGCATGGTTCTGCAAAATCATCAAACCGAATAGGAACTAATGACGCTGCCAACTTATAATTCTTAGCTGTATCTCCAAAAAGATGAAAATCATTTCTACCCACATATTCAGTTAGTTTCTTATCGTGACTATACAAAAAAACATCGTCTGATGCTAGAAAAGTATTTTCCTCTAACATTTCTGCAAGTTGTTCAGGAGTTTCACCTCTAGCACCTTGATAACGAAATACACGAATAAAATCAGGAGTAACGTATCGTCTATATATATATCCATCATTTAACATTGAATCTATCTGCACCGTTATGCCACTCATACTCATATTGTATGGATGAGAGTTCTGTCCCATTCCTGCTGCCTCTACATCCGGACGCAGGTTCAAACGCTTTATCAATTCTTTTACATCCTCATCTACCTTACGCCCTGCACGTTCCGGATTAAAATCGGGAGATTTATCAGTAAGCATGCCTAATGATATTTTATAGCAATGCTCTGTATCGAAACCACGGGGAGTCATATAAATAGTGGCTTGCACATAAACATAATCTACAATAAACCACATAACCACACTCACCAACAATAACTCTACAAATAACCAAATATTTGAGCGCCATTCATTTTTTATCTGTGAAAATAATTTCTTATTCATATCAATTCTATTTATAGGAGTGTTTATGTATTTATTTACCGGTAAGGGCATTAACAATATTGGTGCGTGCAGCTCTTAAAGCAGGAATACCACTACTTAGTAGATTGAGCAAAAAGCAAAAGAGCAAAGCATATCCAAAAGTAGATGGATGCATCAAGATTGAAAAGTCTATAGTAGCCTCATTCATTGTGAAACTATAAGGCACAGCAAAAAGCGACGCTGCTGCTATCCAAGCAAAAGCAATACTCAGCAATAATCCTATCGCCCCTGCTATGAGTGTCACAATCATATTCTCCATAATGATTTGCCACACAATCTCGGCACGCGTACAACCAAATGCTCGACGAACTCCAATCTCTGAAACACGTTGACGAAGACGACTTTGTGTCATGCTACTTAGATTGACAGCAGGTACAATCAACAAAATCAGAAATATAATCAGTTTTTGTCGGCGAGCATGGCTAACTTCTACTTCATAATTCCATGCAATATTGATTGATTGTTTTTCTTGATCATAGGGGCGATTTTGATCAACCATCTCATATCCTTGTTCAGCAATAACGGTATTATATTCTTTCAATTTACGTTTGGCCTCTTCGCGTATTTTAGGAAAATCAGAACGATCTTTGGCTAAGATAGTTGTACTTGTCATTCCCATTAATCCATTTTCCCATGAGTTAAATTCCAAACAATTTTCTGTAGCTACTCCAAAAGGTATCCACATCTGTGCATAGGCCGTAGTGGCAAGAGTAGAAACATCTTTGACAACTCCGATTACCTTGCAAGGTAGATAATTGACAAGAAACTCTCGGCCTACTACATCCTTCTTACTACCAAATAAGCCACGAGCCATACTTTCGGTAATAACCGCAACTGATTGTTGAGCATCTATGGCAGTTTGATCATAAGGTTTGCCTTCGGTAAATCTAAAATCAAACACTTTCCAAAAATCACCATCAGTCTCAAGAACATCGGCTGTGATTAATGACTGACCGGGAATAGAAAGAGGCATAGGAAGTGGAGCAATACAATATATGCTCACCACTTCGGGAGTCTCTAATGATTTATATAATACTGTAGCAGATTTTAAACTCAACGGTCCGGTACTCGTATTACCGACTCCCCACTTTTCATTAGTAATGCATCCATATTTCACATGAAGAAAACGATCTCTATTCGATTCAGGTGAGAAAGGAGCTACTTTTACTTGATCCATCATTACCACCAGCATAATGAGAAAGATGCTCAATGCTGTAGCTATTATCGTGATGACACTAATCAAACGATGTTGTTTGAGTTGTGCCCATGTTTGTATAAAATATTGTTTAAACATTGATTAAATGGTTTTTAAATAGTGATTATTGCACTTGGCAGCCATCAAAGAATCGGATAGTGCGATCAGTTTGTTTGGCTTGATCTTCGTTGTGGGTCACCATCACGATTGTACGATTATCTTCCTTGTTGAGCTTGTGCAACAGTTCCATTACCTCTGCCCCCATCTTCGAATCCAAGTTACCCGTAGGCTCATCGGCAAGTATTATCTCCGGATTGCCTACTATGGCACGAGCAACAGCTACACGTTGGCATTGACCACCCGAAAGCTGTGCGGGCATGTGGCGCATACGATGACTCAAGCCCACACGCTCCAACACTTCTTTCGCCAATCGGGTACGTTCTTTGGCCGACATCTTGCGGTAGAGTAAAGGAAGTTCCACATTGTCGAGAACATTGAGAGAATTAATGAGATGAAAGGATTGGAACACAAAGCCCAGATTCTTGTTGCGGAAAGCCGCCTGCTCTTTGTCTTTCATCTTTTCCACGTTCGTACCGTTGATTTCTACTACTCCACTGGTAGGAGTATCGAGCATACCGATGATGTTAAGCAAAGTAGATTTGCCACAACCCGATGGCCCCATAATGCTAAGAAACTCTCCCTTCTGCACAGTAAGGTTCACGTTTTCCAACGCCTGAGTTTCGATTTCGTCTGTACGATAGATTTTATTGACTGAAGTTAGTTTAATGATTTCCATAATCTTATATTTTTTAGTTTGTTTTTTATTTTATTCGTCTCGTAAAGCGTTAGAAGGCAAAGCAAGTGTAGCACGTCTCACCGGTATATAAGTTGCCAAAATCACTGTAAATAGAAGAGCAACATACACGATAGCCGTTACAATTAAGAAATGAGCAACCGGCTGGTTTTGCAAATACTCTATATTGAGGTTAGCTCGGTCATTTTCTAATAATGCTTCTCTATAGAAATGAGCCTGCACCAACATTGCGGTAATAAAGGCCATCGTGAGCAGTAGCCAACTTTCTATTAGAAACTGCTTCATGATGTCAAAAGAAGAAGCTCCCATAGCCTTCATCAGTCCAATCTCTTGACGACGTGCATGGCTTCGAATCCAGAACGTGCCTATTGTGCCTAAAAAGATGCAGAGCAAGGCAAATGTGCTGAGGCATAAACGGAGGTTAATAGTATTATTAATCCCATCCTCTATTTCATACATGCGGCGTATATCCGACATCTGTTCTATCTTATTGAAATAGAAGTTCCCTATTTGTAATTGAGGAGCCACTTCTTTTCTAAACCGCTCCTCAAACTCAACTAAATTGGTAGATGGCTTTACGCGCAGTAAGATGGGCGATAAGGAATAGCTTTGAAAACGGATTTCATTTTCTACAAATATGGCCATTTTGCCAGGTTGCTCATTCACTCGATGTTTGAAATCACTGACAACTCCCACCACACGCGCAGAGTCAGCATTTTTCTGACTGATTTCCACTTTTCGTCCAACTGCTTCACCATTTGGAAATAGTTCATCTGCTAAATTCTTTGTTAGATACATCTCTTTATAGGATTGCATTACTGGCTTTTGTTTCATTATTTCACCAGTATATGCATCACGAAGCTGAAGTGTTTCAAAAAAATCACCTTCTTCAGCGCTACAATACCTATACATTTGACAATACACAATAGACGAATCAACACCCAACTGCATACCATTGTAGGATCTTCCATTTGGATATGAAAACATTGCAGATATAACACTACTTTCTACTTCAGGCATTGATTTAATATAGCTAGCTATCCTTGCAAAATTTGCACTCCGCATCGCTAAGCTATCCTGCTCTGCATTGTACTTACGATGAGTTGTTGGATATTGATTAAAAGAAAGCATATAGAGGTTTTCCTCCTCGTAGCCGGGTTCGATAGACATATCGGCAAACAAAGTATATATTGGTTCAACTACCGACCATAAGAAGAAGCTTACAAGTATCATCTCTATAAAGATCCAACTATTCTGTCGGCGTTGATTCCAAACTTGTTTAAAAATGGTTCGTATCATAATAGCCTTATTTTCTAGTGTTTAATGAATATACAATGGAGCGACGCATAGCGTGAATGGTAGGAATAAGTGTAGACACTAGGTTCAGAATAACACATACACCAAACGCAATCAAGAAGACATACGGATTGAATAGCATTTCGGGAGTGATAGACGTAGCCATTACACAATCTACAAATTCATCAAAAATAGTCAGAATCCAACTGCTTGTAGTCAGAACTATGATGTATGAGAAAATCAGCCCCACTAAGCCGCCTACACAGGTCAGTATTAAGTTTTCCCATAAAACCTGCCTTATTAAATCACCTCGAGTAGCTCCATAAGCTTTGCGCACTCCTATCTCGCATAAACGCTTATCCATTCGCGAAGAGATCATGCCGCTCAGATTGATAGCTGGAATCAGAATAAAGGCCAGTAGCATGAGACCTATACTCTTAAAAACCTCTTCCCACATATATGGGCCGCGGTTGCTCCATACACGAAAGGTACTTACCCAGTAATCATCGGGTTGTCCCATCAAATCGTGTTGCCAACCATCTGTGTCAAGATCAAACTCATCGAATAGTCTAACTATTTCCTCTTTCAAAGCCTGTTTTTGTCCATCTATAGGAAGCATATAATAATCTATCGGCCCTACCATCCATGCAACAACACTATTAGAGTTATACTCATCGCTTTTCAGTGTGATAGGCACCCATAAATCGGCAGCAGTTACAGGAGTTGCCGATGAGACATCTTTTACTACACCGCAAACAACAAACTCCTCACCATCCATTTCGAAAGTACGTTTGGCGGATTGTGTAGTTGCAAATAGTCTACGTGATAGACTTTCGGAAATTACCGCTTTCTTTTTAGTCGTTTGTACATCCGCTTCATTAAAAGGATATCCATCAATGAAATAGAAAGTAAATACTTTCCAAAAATCACTATTAGTATAGAGAGGTGTTACAGAAAACGATTCTTTTACATCAATCAGATTAATCGCTGACGGTTCTCTCCAATTATACATAGCAGCTATATGCTTTAAGTTACTAAGCTTTGGAGCCATATCAGCTAAGAATTGATAAGATAAAGCAGAAGAACTATAATTATCTTCTTTTATTACCTTCATTCGCTTCAATACAATTGTTTCATTACGATTATATTCAGGATATATTGGCGCTAGTTTGATGTAATAGATAATCGATACAATCATCACCAAAGCTATAGACAGTCCCGTGCCCATGATATAGATAAAAGAGAATAGCTTATTCTGCCTTATCATGGTCCATGCTTGTTTAAAATAGTAGTTAATCATCGCTATTTTATTTTCAACTTTCCTTTATTTTTAAAGTCACTCATATCGCTCACCACCACTCTATCACCGAGTTGCAAGCCACTAACCACTTCGACAAACTCAAAGTTGCTGTCGCCTAGCGTCACTTTGCGCTTCACAAGTTCGTTCTCACCATTGAGTACAAAGAGATTATAATCGCCACGTCCTACATAGTAGGAAGAGTTGGCAATACGCATCACACCCTCTTTCACCGCATTCATCACATAGACATCGGTTTTCAAACCTGAACGCAAGCGCTTGTGCGAATCTTCTTCGAGCTGAACAGAGAACGCTATCACACCATTCTTACTTAGTGGAGTAACACTGCTGACAGTACCTTCCAGCTTTTCACGACCTATGCGAACAATGGCTCGTCCACCAGCCGCAATACGGTCACCATAGCTATCGGCTATCTCGCCTTCGATCTTGAAATGACTTAAATCGGAGATAATAGCCACCTGTCCACCTGCCGGGATCTGCGCCCCCACTTGATTATTGATATAGGTAAGTATAGCTTTGCGTGGCGAACGAATCTGTGCATCATCGAGCGTGCGCTTCATCTCGGCCAAACTCTTTGAGAAAATATTGAGTTCGAGTTCCTTTACTTTGAGGTCGGCCTCCTTCACTTTTTGCGCATTAATTGAGTTTTGGCGCATTTGCTCCAACTCTAGCTTCCCGGTATTATAGGCTAGCTCCACTTGACGTACTTTGTCGGTGGTGCCCGAACCTAGGCTATCAAGATAGCGTTCATTGCGAAGTTCCACTTCCAGTCGGTTGAGCTTCATTGCCGCAATCTTTACCTGCATATCAAGGTCGCTCAATGCCGTTTCGTTGTTCACCTTGAGCTGCTCCAATTGGTAGCGTTTCATCTGCTCCTCATCTAGCAACTTCTTATAATCCGTCTCGGTGCTTTGCAAGTCGAGTTTCAATATTGGTGTGCCCACCTCAACACTATCACCGCCCTTGCAGTAGACTTCGAGTATGCGAGTAGAGATGGGCGAGTTGATAATCTCTTCGAAGGCAGGTACTACCTTACCCGACGCACTTACACTCACTTCGATGGTCCCCCTATCGACTTCGGAAATAATAAGGTCTTTACGTTTGATGCTGCTACGCATCATGGAGATAAGAAAGAAGATACCTACACAGCAGACTATTACAATGCTACCATACTTAATCATCCGCTTTGTGCGTTCTTTCGTTCTTACTTCTTTTGGAATCTCTCTATCCATAGTTATTCTATTATTATCGTTTTTGCATAGATAAGGGCAAGGCTCGTGCCAAAAGGGTAGATTGTTGATTATCAACAGTTAGAGCAAAATAAAGGGTGTTCGATATTGAACAGTTTGTACGGTTTTGGCGATGGTTTGCGTTCAAAATCTTCAACCATAAAACATAAAGCCGATAATCTTTGCTAGTTCACACTCTTTCACTACCTTTGCCTCCGTATTGGTTTGCAGTTCCTCTATTGACGAGGGAAGCAATTAAAAGGGAATCAGGTGAGAATCCTGAACAGTCCCGCTGCTGTAAGTTCCACTATAAGTTAAAGACACAACTACTCAACTCACGCCACTGGTTCATTGAACCGGGAAGGCAGTCGATAACCGGAACAAGTCAGAAGACCTGCCATACTACTCTAATTTCATTGCTTTCGAGGAAAAAGCGTTGAGTCTAATGGCAGGGATACTACTCCATCTCTACATTTCATTCATCACTAAGACTTTAAGAAAGTAACATTTTTATCTTTAATAAACTCTGCCAAGTTTATTAGTATGTCCGGTCGAAGTGATTCGCCCGGACATTTAAAACGTATAATTTAAGAATGATTACTATAGACCGATTTATGTTGTGTTCTAGAGGGACATTACTTTACACGATTCTAATTTTTATCTGCCTTCTTCTAAATCCCATCCTATGGGCACAGACAGCTAAGGTGGATACAACTTCGCTATACGCAATTCCCGAGGTGGTTATATCGACTCTACATCAAACTCAGGAAGTACGTTCGGCCACTCCAATGCAGTCATTCAACCGCAGCGAGCTAGACCGTATGCAAGCCTTACAGATTTCGGATGCGGCGAAACATTTCGCAGGTGTCACGGTGAAAGATTACGGAGGTATCGGTGGGCTGAAAACTATCTCCATCCGTAGCCTAGGAGCCGAACATACGGCAGTAGGACTAGACGGCATCGCCATCACCAATAGTCAAACAGGACAGATAGATATTGGTCGATTTTCGTTGGAAAATGTAGACCAACTTTCGCTTAGCAACGGGCAGAGTGAAAACATATTTCAGCCGGCACGTTTCTTTGCATCAGCAGGGCTATTGAATATTCAGACAATTGCACCTGTTTTTAAAAAAGATGAAAAGTTTCGCACCACAGCTTTACTGAAGGCGGGATCGTGGGGATTGATTAACCCTGCCTTGTGGATAGACTATAAATTATCTACAAAATGGACAATGTCGGTCAATGGCGAATGGATGTCGGCAAACGGCCGTTATCCCTATACTCTGTCTTATGGAGACTCTTCCGACCTAACTTCGAAGGAGAAGCGCGCTAACACCGATATTAAGTCGGGGCGTGTAGAGGCTAGTTTATATGGACAGTTGTCAGAAAAGGAGCAGATACAATTAAAAGCGTATTACTACGAATCTTCGCGTGGATTGCCCAATGCTACAACTTTTTACTACGACTATGCTTCACAACACCTCTGGGATAAGAATCTATTTGTTCAAGCCAAATATAAAAAAGAATTCTCTGAGAAATGGGTATTCCAAACTTTGGGCAAATGGGATTACAGCTACCAACGCTATCTTGACCCAGACTACAAAAACACAGAGCAGAAGCAAGATAGTCGCTATCGCCAATATGAATACTATCTATCTGCCGTTGCACTCTATAGAGTATTGCCCAACCTATCATTCTCGGCTACCACCGATGGAAGCATACAGACACTTGACGTAAACAGTGCCAATTTCGCCAAACCTCAACGCTATTCATGGCTCACGGCTGTAGCGGGTAAATATATCAACGAATGGCTCACTCTATCGGCTTCGGGACTCTTCACGTTCGTCAACGAGGAGATAAGGCACGGCAAGAGCGGTGCCAACTATCGCCGACTAACACCCTTTGCAAGCGCAGTGTTCAAGCCCTTTGCGCAAGAAGACTTCCGCATCCGTTTCTTCTATAAGGAAGTATTCAGACTTCCAAGTTTCAACGACCTATACTATGGCCAAATTGGTAGCACCGATTTGAAGCCCGAAAGCGTAGATCAATACAATTTAGGAGTGACCTACAGTCGTGCCATCTGTCCACTAGTACCCTTTATTAAATTCACTGTGGATGCGTATTATAACAAGGTGAAAGACAAAATTATAGCCACTCCTACAAAGAATCTGTTTATTTGGAGTATGGTAAACCTCGGCAAGGTAGAGATTAAAGGAGTTGATGTGACGGGATTAGTTCAACTTCAACCCTTCAGTGATATCAAACTAAATCTATCGGGAAACTATACCTACCAACGATCTTTAGACAAGAGCGATGCTAATGGTAAAACTTATAACCATCAGATTGCTTACACCCCACGCGTATCGGCATCGGGACAAGCCGCAATGGAGAGCCCGTGGCTAAACGTCTCCTACACGTTGCTCTTCTCTGGAAAGCGTTATTGTCTAGGACAAAACATCAGCGAAAACCGCCTGCCTAGCTATACAGACCATAGCCTATCAATCTATCGCGATTTCACAATACGCATGATTCGTGCTACCATCAACATTGAGGTATTGAATCTACTGAACAAGAATTACGAGATTGTGAAAAACTTCCCCATGCCGGGTCGTTCGTTTCGAGGTACTCTAAAAGTTACATTCTAGAAGATGAAAAAATATAGACTAATATTACCCTACCTCTATCTTTTGGTAACCCTGCTAATTCAGGGATGCGACGATATGCATGACTACGATCTACCCACAACAGGAGGTATAATTGGAGAAGAAAATACAGCAGAAATATATGTATTGTGCGAAGGTTTATTCAATCAAAATAACAGTAGCCTAGCTCGACACTCCTTCTCAAACAATAAAACTATCAACAACTACTTTCAAACACTCAATCATCGTGGCTTGGGAGATACAGCCAACGATATGCAACTATACAACGAGCGGATTTACATCGTGGTCAATGTATCGAGCCAGATTGAGGTGATCGATTTCAACACAGGACTTACCATTAAGCAGATTCCTATTTTACAAGATAATGGTAGTTCGCGTCAGCCTCGCAGTATCACCTTCTATGGCAACAAAGGTTATGTATGTTGCTTCGATGGCACCATTGTGCGTATCGACCTAGAAAGTCTTATGATTGACGGGGCAGTTAAAGCGGGGCGTAACCCCGATGGAATCTGCGTTCAGAACGGCAAACTCTATGTATCGAACTCTGGCGGACTTGATATAGAGACAATAGGTGCTGATAAAACGGTGAGCGTGATTGATATCGCTTCTTTCGAGAAGATGAAAGATATCACGGTAGGTGCTAATCCTGGCAAGATTGCGGCGGGTTGGAACGAAACAGTATTAGTCATCACTCGAGGGGAGGATGTGAAGAATGGCGATTATCGCCTAGTTGAGATTGATAGTAATGTAGATGAGGTGAGTCATGTATTCGAAGAGCGAGCATTGAACTTTGCCGTAAATGACGAGTTGATCTATCTCTACGACTATCAATATAGCACACAACAGACTTCTTACAAAGTAATGAACCAACGCACAAGGCAAGTGATAAATAATAATTTCATTATCGATCAAACCCAAATATCTACTCCTTATGGAATTTTTGTCAACCCATTTAATGGTAATATATACATCACAGACGCGTACACCTATAATGTAAAGGGAGATCTGCTTTGCTTCAATCCTCAAGGGGAACTGCAATACCGCCTCGATAATATAGGGATGAACCCTAATAAAATTATTTTTAGCGAACAGGCCTCGCAAAGTCAAATTGACCCACTGCCCGAAGAAGATACGACAGCCAATGCGTTTGCCAATAAAGTAGTAGAATATCGCCCTGCTCCCGGTCAGTATATGAACACCACTACTATGGCCTACAAAGAAGGCTTCAATGAATTACAGATACTAGAATATGCTACGGAGCGAATTCAAAATAAATACCTTATTTCGCTGGGTGCATTCGGTGGATCTATCACTCTAGGATTTCATCAACCTATCACTAACATCATAGGAGCATACGACTTCAAAGTTTATGGTAATGCATCGTATAACATATATGGAACAGCTACTGGTTTTTTGGGTGGCAGTTCAGAGCCGGGTATCGTTTGGGTCTCTAAAGACGAGAACGGCAATGGGCTGCCCGACGACAGCTGGTACGAGTTGGCAGGTAGCGAATATAGCACCACCAACGAGACGCGTGGCTACGAAATCACCTACTACCGCCCTACTCCATTAAATGGTGATGTGATATGGAAAGACAATCAAGGCAACGAAGGAGCAGTCTACCGTAACAACTATCACACGCAATCGTCCTATTTCCCCGAGTGGATAAAACAAGACGAACTGACATTTACAGGTACCCGTCTTAAAGACAATGCAATTAACGAGAATGGGATGTGGATAGGCTATTGCTACGAATGGGGCTATGCCGATAACCATCCTAACTCTACCGAAATGTCGCAATTCAAAATAGATTGGGCTATAGATGGCAACGGCAAAAAGGTAGAGCTCGATCGTATCGACTTTGTTAGAATTACCACAGCTGTTAATCAATATGCGGGCTCAATGGGAGAAATTTCTACCGAGGTGATGACTGTAGAAAATTTACATTACAATAAATAAACCAAATTATAAACTCTCAATTTAAACTAATTAAGATGAACTTTAAAAAACTATCTATGGCAATGCTGCTCTTGACAGCATTTGTATTCACTGCTTGTAACGACGACGATAAGAAAGAAATTATAGTAGTAGGCTTTAATGATAAGCTAACCACTGCGAACACTACTTTCTCTACCGACCTAGGTGTTGAAGATACTTCTAACCCGTATGGCAGCACTTTCGTCTATCAGTTTAAAGATAGCAATAGTGCAGTAGAGCTAAACCATTTCTACTCGGATTGGGGTTATGGCCCAAGCTTTAGTGGTGGATTTACCTACACCAACACGACCGATAAAACTACTCCGGGGTTTAGCAACATAAGCGCTATTACAGCAACAGGTAAAACTGGAGCTGTATATTTGACTTCGAATACTAGTGAATTTAGTGTAGCTCGTATCACCAACCTTAAATCGAATGATTTTAAGTTCAAAGGTGCATGGGTGACAAATACGACTTATGCTTATCTAGCAGTAATCGAAGGTAAGGATGGCTACCTTGATCAAACTAAGTTTAACGACGGAGATTGGTTTATCCTTACTGCAACAGGCTTTTCGGCAGACAACAAAGAAGTAGGTAAAGTAGATTTCTACCTTGCCGACTTTCGCAATGGAAAGAAAGAGGCGATAAATACTTGGAAATGGTTCGACTGGTCGGCTATAGCTCATGCAGAATACATCAAGTTCACCATGTCATCGAGCGACACTGGAGAATATGGCATGAACACTCCGGCTTATTTCTGCCTAGACGATATAACACTAGAGGAGAAATAGAAAAACAACATTATTCTGAATCATTCTCTTAAAAAATATTAGGTACACAGTAGATTAAGCTCTATATTTGTTATTAGTTTTTCACTAAAACATTTTAAGTTATGATAAGAATAAATGTATTTATCAGAGTTAACGAAACCTATCATGCAGAAATGCTTTCTACAGCGCAAGAGTTAACAAAACTTTCTCTCCAAGAAGAAGGATGTGTGGCTTATGATGTGTTTCAAAGTGCTACGCGCCCAGACGTGTTGATGATCTGCGAAACTTGGGCTACAGCCGAATCGCTAAAAGCGCATGAAGCTACTTCACACTTCGCCGCACTAGTAGGAAAGATGCAAGATATGGGCGAACTAAAACTCGAGAAATTCAATTTTTAAACTCACCCTGAGAATAATACTGGTTGTTTAAACACCGTTTAACCCTCATAAAAAGGGGTAAACGGTGTTTGTTATTTTTAGCATTTACAACTAATTCATTTACAGACAACAAAAACAGTAATAGTGTAATCTACAACATTTTAAACACTATTTAAAACATTAGAAAAACAAATAATCTTTTCTTTGCGCCGTTAATTTAACACATAAAACCAAAGTAAAAGATGAGAAAAAGATTTTTAGGTATTATGCTGTTTCTTACTGCAGTGTTGACTTCTTGTAACCAATTCGAGGAGTTTAACGATGTAGCAAAGGATGCACAGCAAGATTTAAATGGCGAGACACGCGCCAACAATTCACAAACACCATTAGTAGTAGGTTACTTCCCTTCTTGGAGTGAAACCTACCCTACTGCAGCGGGCAGCCGATTGAGAAATATGCCCGAAGAAGTGACTCACATTTTCCTTTCATTTATCAAGCCAAACATGCGTTACACCAAAGGTTCATTCGACATCAAAGGTGTGGGTATCGAAGTGCCTTATGATGGTATAGTACTGAAGGAGACAGTAGATCACTTGAAAGCTAAAGGTATTAAAGTAATTCTATCTATCGGTGGCGAGACTTATTGGGGAACTGATGAATCTTATGACATCGACTTCGTAGCAGTTGCCGACTTTGTTCGCGACTTTGGCTTCGACGGTATTGACTGGGATTACGAACCTAACGGTGGCTTCCAAACAATTGGTGAGCCTATCAACGTACAACGTTTCATCACTATGATTCGCGAATCGCGCAAACTACTCCCAAAGGAAGAAGGCTTCCTTATAGCTTGTGCTCCAGCCGGTTGTGGTGCTTTAGGCCGTCCTACCCCTTATGCTAACAATGACGATCCAACATCGCCTTATGCTTATGCAAAACGTGGTGAGGTAACAGGTGATGCACTTTCTAACGAGTACAATGCTACTGCTCCAGAAGGCTACACCATTTCTCTTTATGGCTTTGCTTCGACTGGCCACATGATTCCTGTATTCAAGGAGGTAGGCCATGACATCGACTTTGTGGCTTTCCAAGGCTACAATACGGGGTCGGCTTCTCAACGCGAAATCATGTACGATTCTTATGCTTACTACGCTAACATCTACGGCTTCCGTGTAGCATTTGGTATGCACGTGCCTGCTGAGCCATGGGGCCCTTACTATACATACACAGAAGATAAAGTACGCGAGTACACTGCCTATGTAGCAGAAGGTGGTCGTCACAATCGTGCCGGCAAAGGTGACGGTGTGATGTTCTGGCAGTTGCTTCAGGTATCGGCAGTAGACAGAAACATGGATGGTATTAAGTATTCTCAAATCTCTTATGAGATCCTTGAGAACCACTCACCTGTAACTACTCCATCCGTAAGTATTATTTCTCCTATAGCCAACACACTTGTGCGCGAAAGCGAATCTTTCAACTTTGTAGCTCGTGTGAAGCGTGCAACAAAGGCTGAGTTCTATGTAGACAATATTTTGGTTGCTACGGCAACTGCCGAGCCTTTCCAAACTACAATCAGCAATCTTGAAATAGGTACTCACGACCTTAAAGTTGTTGTTTCGAACGCACAAGGCGAAACAGCCACTGCTACATCTACAATCAAGGTGATTAGCGATGATTCTGTAGAAGACCTTCCTCTTTGGAACAAGGATACTGTGTATGCAACTGGTGGTACCTTGGTGCTTTACAGTAACAAAGTATGGTCTAACAAATGGTGGACACAAGGCGATATCCCTGGCCAATCAGACGTATGGGCATTTGTTAGAAACGTAGGCGAAGCTGGCGGCGACACAGATAATGGTGGAGACAATGGAAACAACGGTGGCGATAACGGCAACACTGGTGGCGGCGACAACGGCAACACTGGCGGTGGCGACAACGGCAACACTGGTGGCGGTGACAACGGCAACACTGGTGGCGGTGACAACGGCAACACTGGTGGTGGTGACAACGGCAACACTGGTGGTGGTGACAATAGTCAAATAGAAGAGTACGACATCAACAAAACTTACTCTACTGCGGGCACTGTGGTAACCTACCAAGGTAAGAAGTACCGTAATAAATGGTGGGTAAATCCAGGTGAAGTTCCAGGCAACCCTAATGGCCCATGGGAGTTGATTCTAGAGAATGGCGAAGGCACTACACCTGACAAGGCTCTTGAATATGATATCAATGCAACCTACCCAACAGCAGGAACTCATGTTATTTATAATGGTAAAACTTATAAAAACAAATGGTATGTTTCAGCGGGCGACTATCCTGGCAAAGATCAATGGGGACCTTGGGAGCTAGTAACTCAGTAATTTAAAGATTTAGGTAGATTAGCCCCTACCTTTCAGCCTCTGTCGGTAAGTATATTTACCGGCAGAGGTATTTTTGTATAAAACCCTTTAGATGGATCTAATAACTACATTGGACTATAGAGCCACCAAGCTAATACGTAAGCCAATCTATGCCAATACATAGCCTTATATACTATGGGATTGCACATCATCCACACTGTGCGTTAGAAACGTATAATCATCACTGCTAAATTAGAGTATTGCGTATTATCATGACTAAACTAGAAGACATAAAACTAAAATACGATATCTTATGGTTTGATATTTTTATGGATAGTGACATTATCACATTCGATAATAAAGAGAGATATTCAGCGGAGGAAATAAAAGTACTATTTGATCTATTAGTCGGCAATATTGGAGCTGCTTCTTAATCAAATGGACTCAACACAGAGGTAGATATCATCACAGTTTAGATAAGATTAAGAGTTGGAAATATTAAGTTTTTCATGCATAGACTAGCTATGTTATACGCATAAAATAAACCTTAGCACCTGAATTTATCCGCAGCTCCCATTTACGGGCGAGCCAGCTATAAAAAAATAAGCCGTAAATATTAAATTTACAGCTTACATTCTTTACGCACGGGAGGAGAGGCTCGAACTTTCCTACAATGGTTTTTGCTAAAACGTGATATTGATTATCAATTGTTTACGATTCTTGCAATGATGGTTTTTTACTTTATTCTGTCCCATTTATGTCCGCAGAAAATTGATTTAAGTGTATGAAAATAAGAATCATACATCTTTTTTTGTTTTTCAACAACCCAATCTTTTGATTATTACGAGCTTCTTGAGCTTATCGGTATAAGCATTCCACTTCTGGTCGTCTACTTTGTTTGTACCAGGAGTGATGTTATCATCGTAAAACCAGATGCGTGTTATTTCTCCGGAAGAGTTACGTTCTACATCGCCAGTTGCAAGCTCAAGAAGAAGATCTTCTGTGATGCCTGTGTAGGAACAATAATAATCTGAGCTTTCTGCGATCTTGTCACGGCCACAATTTCCAAGTGAGGTATATTCACGATTGAAAAACATCCATTTGCCTTCCTGGTTTCGCTGCATACCATAAGGCATATTGATTCTAAAGAAATCAGTCATATATTAATATTTAGGGATTATTTTAAAAATGGTTCCGACCCCGATCGCTTTACATCGGCACATTCTGCATTGTCTTCCGGGTGGGCAGTCTCTTTTTTTAGTTCTTCTATGCGAGCTTCAAGTCTCCCAATCTCACGATTAAGAGCATCAATTTTATTTTTAAATTCGATATTTTCTGAGCGGTAATGTTCAAAAAGAGCATTTTCGGACTCTTCTTTGAGGAAAATATCTCCTTTCCCCATGATAATCCATGTGAGGTTTACATTCGGATAAATGGTAATTATATTCTCCAAAGCATCTGACCTAACATAGTTTTTAATGCTCTTTACAAATGCTCTATCTCTCCCAATGGACTCTGAGAATGCGTTAGGAGATAGATTTAAGGCTTTGGATAATAGTATTAGCCTTTCTTTAATTTCGCTCATAATTTATTTATTGATGGTGAAAATAATTCCCACAATATTTTGACGTGAGAAAAACATTCACCATATTTGCAATGTTATTTCAAAAATGGTGAAACAAATGTATAAAAATGGTGAAACAAATGCAATAGCGAAAAAACACTATTGCTTTAAGAAAGGCTACCTGCAGGTGGCCATTGGTGAAAAAGAAGAGCTCACTAAGGGTATCATGGATATTCTTGGTATTTCTGGTAAGACTTATTTCAGTACAAGGCTGAATAAAGGGGTATCGAATATTAGCAAAGAAAAATATGACGATATCACTGCACTGTTTAATAACTATTCAATTACTGACATCTGGGACATTATCGAATAATAGATATTATGAAGGCAGAATTGAATATGACTAAACACTTTGCATCAGCTCAAAATAAAAAGGAGCTTAGCGCAAGAGAAGAACAGGTTCTTGAAACTGTGGCTTGGGGTGCTTCCTACGAAGAAGCTGGAGATCTGTTAGGAATAACATCTCGTACAATTGATAATCATCTTCGCAAGATCAAGGAAAAGCTTCAGCTGCAAAAAGTCTCTGAGCTTAGCGCATATTACTTCTGCACTAAATATAATATCTCATTCGATTTATCTCCACTTAAGGAGAAAATCATAGTTGCTGGTTTTCTCCTTCTTTCAATTACTTCAGAGTTTAATGCAAATCAAGATCAATTTGTTGTAGCTCGACGACGACCAAGACGCACCCGGACAGAGTGTCGCTATACTGTTAGAGCGAGAGCATCAAAAGGATCATCATATTAATATTAAAAACAAGATATGGAAAAGGGATTTTTAATTATTGGTAAACAAGGAGTCGGAAAGACACGATTAGCCGAGCTAATTGCCAAGAGCTGGGACCTTCCTATACATGACGGGATAGGAAAACTTTCTGATATAAATGAGATTGGTGTTTACGTATCCAATTCAATTCCAATAGAGGTTGCGAATATTGGATTACCTGTAGGTTTTACTTTAATTTTTGTAGGAGGATAAATTATTATGAGATTTTGGTTAGCAACAAGTAAAGATGGCTGTAAAGCTTTATATGATGAATGCCCTGTTAGACGTGAGAAATATTGGGAATATATTCATTGGTTGTGTGATATTAATGGCAATGATTTAGGAGATGATAGACTCAATAACCAAACATGGGATGATGAGCCAATTAAAATAGAAATTAAATGGATAGATGATTTAAAATGTAAAATAGTAGAGGAGCAACAAATATGAAAACATTTGAAGTAAGTTTTACCATCGAAGTTGACGATGACAATGTAACTGAAAGTGATATCCGTAGTATAATCTTTTTTAATGCAGATGATATGTTTTGGTCTGAAGATTACACTGCAGAAATAGGTTGTGTATGTGTCAATGAAGAATAATAATAAGACTATGACTACATACACAGGTAACGTTGCAAAGATGGTTTGCGAAGCCATTCTTTCTTCCAGCAATAAACCTCCATACTCAGTAGAGATACAAGGATATGATCATAAATCATCCGGGTATTGGAAAGAAGGCAATATTTATGTGGCCTATGACAATACTACAGAGGATTGTTGGGTAGAAGAATTCTCTACAAAAAAGCTCGCAGCATCCTATGCTGCTGGAGTGATACATTAATAAAATTAGAAGGAATAATAAATGAAACATCCGGAACCTATATGCTCTAAGTGTGGCCAGCGTTGCTTTATAAACTCAGTATTTGATGTGGCCGACAGACAGGAACTTTGGTGCTATTGTAAAGATTGCGATTTAGACAGCTTCTATAAAATTAAAACTATGACGACAAAAATGCATAAGATAGACGTATTCGAAAAGGCAATAGAAAGTGCTGGATACAGAATGAATAACGTCAAGTTAAATAAAAATGGATATGTATGCCGGGTAATCGGACTTGTCCCGGCTAAAGATCCTGCTAAATGGAGACAGGTGCACTGGGATGCCAACGGTAACTGCTTTGACCGACAAAAAGCAATACGAATGCGCATTTTCGATTTACAGCTACCGAAATAAACACAACACAAATCACTATGGAAGACGAAACGAAATACGCAATTGTATATAGCATTCTAATAATACTTATGATAGCATCTTTTACAACGGCTGCCATCATGATGAAAACAGTAATCAACTTTTAAAATATAAACTTATGATTTCAGAACAAGAAAGACAGAAAAGACTAAAGAGAATCAATAGAGATACTCTTACTTATTCTAACTCCTGTGAAATCCATTCCGGAGTTCTTGAGACTCTTAAGGATATCATTATCGAGGAGTCGCTACCAATTAACCTTGAAGAAGGTGAGTCTTACATTGATCCTTCTGGTGGATCTACGCTTGTATCGACATTAATAACAACTGATAAACCTGATCAACCGGAGGAGATCATCAATTACGCTTTATCAAAGGCTATTAATTTGACTTTTAATCTATCAGAGTAAATGACATACACAACCTTTAATCAGCAGCTGATTTTGGCACACCAGGCTTTAATAGGTGTTGCTTATAAATTCACTTCAAACTACGACGACGCACAAGACTTGGTTCAAGACACGACATTGAAAGCTCTTAATAATTATCACCGATTTCAAGGGCAGAATCTTTTGGGATGGTGCTATGTAATAATGAAGCACCTTCATTTAGATCAGATGAAGAATTCTTATACAGTCAAATCGGTGGGTGACGATATTATCCAGCTGAGCAAAGGTTGTGGGAATTCGGTAGAGAATATTATTTCTGAACGTGAAATATCTTCTGTCATTGAATCTTTGCCCACCAGGAACAAAGAAATCATGAACCGCTATCTTTCCGGGTATAAATACCGGGAGATAGCGGACATGATGGGAATGCCAATAGGTACTGTAAAGAGCAAGATATCTGAATCGAGAATTCAACTACGTCTTAAACTGAAAAGTTACATCTAACACGAAAAATCACTATGGGATATGCAGTAAAATTAGAATGGGACTGGGAGGAGTGTGCAATCTTCAATCTTGGCGAAGAAGGGTTCGCAGATTATAAAAAGCGTGTGTACGCTGCTCTTGACAGGCTACAAAGTAATAAGTATTACGATATACTGTCCGTTCCAATCTACCGTCGTGAGACCTTCCTTGGTTTATGTTTTGAATATATGAAGGAACATACCGGATACGAGCTCTCGACAGACCGAAGTAAAATCTTTAATAAGAATTAATATATGAATAACGGTAAATGGACTGAAGCTGAGATATCATTTGTCACCGAGAATGTCGGCAAAATGGCAATTGAAGAAATGGCAAAGCACCTAAAGAAATCTGCTCTCGCAGTGAAGCTTTTTCTGCATCGCCGAAAAATAAATATAGGACAGACTGTTAAGCGAAATATACTGCAGGAAATGCTAAAGAGTAAATTTAGACATCCTGAGAACTTTATGCCCAACAGAAAATTTTATAACGAGGTTGGTATAAACCAAATGCGCTGGTGGGATCTTTACCATGGACGCAAACCTCTCACTCAAGAAGAGTATATTTCACTTGCAGAATATTTTGGGATTACAATGCAAGAAGCATTCGATGCCCGACAATTGAACCTATTTAACACAGAAGACGATGAGCGATAAAAACACTATTGATAGAATAAAAAGTAAACTAAAAATTGAGGATGTTATTGGCCAATTTATATCGCTTAAAAAGAAAGGAAGCGGATATGTAGGTGTTTGCCCATTCCATCAAGATAGTAATCCATCCTTGAGGGTAAATCCAGCTAAGGAGACATTTAAATGTTTTGTATGCCAGGAAGGTGGTGATGTAATTGACTTCGTGCAGAAACACGAGAACATGTCGTTTGCTGAAGCATTATCCTGGTGCGCTAAGGAAGCGAAGATTGAGATTGAAAACAAAGAGCTAACATCTGAGGAAATCAAAGCAGCCCAAATCAAAGAATCTCTTCGTATTGCAGTCAATGCATCGAGCTTATATTTTGAAAAGAACCTATCAAATGCGCAAGGATATTTGGCCGAACGTGGATTCAAACTCGACGACCAAATTATTAAAGACTTTCGCATTGGTTATGCTCCTGAAGGCAACCAAGCAAAGAAGGATCTTGTTAGTGCCGGATACCGGGAAGATCTACTGATAAAGGTTGGTGTTCTTGGCGAAAGCAAGAACCATTACACATACGATGTCTTTAAAGACCGTATCATGTTTCCATTCTTGGATAACCAAGGCAACGTGATTGGCTTTAGTGGCCGTTGGTTAACGCCTCAAGAGAACTCCGGCAAATATATCAATACAGCAGAAACACCGCTTTACACGAAAGGTAAAACGCTTTTTGGGCTATATCAATCACGACAAGCAATTAACAGGCTTAACGATGTCTACCTGGTAGAAGGGCAGTTTGATGTTCTTTCGCTATACCTTGCTGGTGTAACCAACGTGGTGGCCGGCTCCGGAACTGCTTTAACTCCTGATCAGGTAAAACTCATCACACGCTACACCCCAAATATCACGCTTGTATATGATGCCGATAAAGCCGGGTTAGCTGCAACAAGAAAGAATTGTGAGCAGCTGCTTAAAGGAGGTATTAATGTTCAGTGTGTTCGCCTTCCTGAAGGACAAGATCCTGATAATATAGCACAAGAACATAAACGTGATACCGGGAAGTGGCTTATCAATCGCAAAGTAGATTTTACAAGCTATTTTGCCGATGTGTTCTTTTCAACTCATCCGGAACCTGCTCCGGAACAAATAGAAGAAGAGCTAAATAATATTTGCAATCTTATTGCCTGTATTGGTTCGGAAACTTTGCGTTTAAATCATATCCGCAAAGCAGCTGAACTATTTAATCTGAACACAGAGATAATAGGCCGTAAGGTTAAAGATTGCCGATTGAATTTAAAGGATCTTCCAAAAGGTGAAGGTTTGCCAGCTGGAGTATATGGTCTTGATCTTTTAGAGGATCTAAAGAAAGAAGGACAACCATGTACCATTACATCCAACTTTAACGACTTTCTCGAAAAATATGGAGATGAACCAATTCTCTATCTCAACGGTGGATTATCAGCAGCTGACATTCAAAGCATCCGTAAGGCTTGCAACTACTTTCAAACAAATGAGCAAGGTTTGAGCATTGACAGAGATGGCGAATTATCCCCCTTTATGGAGGCTCTTGCTGAAATGTACAAGGCTGGTATATCTGATATCACAGTTCTAACGAAAGAAGAATATGATGATGGTGATGAAGAAGATCCTGATGAGATAGAGTGGACGATAAAGAAACAACCTTTTCTCAAATATTACATTAGATGTCACGGCACATTCCTCATCAACTATTACGGAGAGAAAACACCTTTTATCGAGCGATGTGCTGAAGTAATATCTTATGCTGAAGACTCGGTAAGAATTGTCAATCTTCCTCATTTTTGGGCAGCTCTTGGTATAACAAAGGCTGCGATGAACGAGATACTCAAGCCATACTTGGGCAAACGTAAGTCGCGAATGGCCATGGCAGCGCAACGAAGCGATAAGGACTTTGGAAACTTTGATCCAAACGAGGTCCCTGCTTATGTAGAAGACAATCCAGAATATGCCGATATGCTTAAGGAGTATGGATATTATCCTAAATTGAATGAAGAAGGCGAACCTGTATGCTATATGTTCCGCAACCCTAACAATTCAGGATACACAATGGTTGGCGACTTCTACATGACACCATTGCTGCATATCAAATCAGACGACGACGAGCAAAACAAACGTGTTTTGAAAATCAACCGTCGCTATTACAAATCGCCATTATATATTGAGGTGAATTCGAAGGCATTACTCAAGAAGGCTAACATCGAGGAACGTTTGGTTTACTTAGAGGCCGTCAACTTCTCGAATGGTGACGATAAGCACTGGATTAAGATCAAGGAATATATGAGTAGGAATTTCACCACCTGCACCGAAGTAATGACTTATGGAAACCAACAGATCGATGGCCATTCAAAACGTGAAGAGCAGATGTTTTTCGCCTTTTCGAATGGTATCTATCACGAAGTAGGTGGCGAACCAAGGCTTGACCCGGTTAATGAGCTTGGAGTGGTGCAGCACAAAGGAGAAAACTATTACCTTCCAGCATTCTCAACCATCTATGCCGGCAGCGGAAAACACTCAGATAAATATGAACTTATCTCTCAATTGTATTATAAAGAAGTACCTGTAACTAAAAAATGTAGTTTTGAAAAGTGGGCCTCTTTGATGGATACCGTTTACAAGATAAACGACAACGGGAAGTGGGCTTTACTATTCGCAATAATGTGTGCTTTTCGTAGTAATATTCACTGTCTGGACAGATTGTTCACAGCACCGTTCTTTATGGGTCCTATGTCCAGCGGTAAAACGCAGATCGCTATTTCTATAAGATCGCTATTCATATCACCACGTGTTCCCATCTTCAACTTGAATATTGGTACAGACGCTGCCATGTCGACGCTGATGAGCACCTTCAGAGATGTTCCGGTTGTATTGGACGAATACAACAACAAGGATATTTCAGACACCAAGTTCCAAGCATTGAAGGGTATTGTTTACGATGGTGACGGAAAACAAAAGCGTAAGGGCACGTCCGGCAAGGAAATCGAAAACGATAAGGTTTATACTCCAGTAATCATTTGTGGCCAGGAAACGCCACAAAGAGACGATAACGCTTTAATGTCACGTATCATAGTGTGCGAAGTACCAAAGCCGAAAGGACGTACTGTTGAAGAGGTAGCACTATTTAATGAATTAAAGGATATCGAAGATCCTACAAAAGTAGGTTTATCGAATGTACTCCTGGATATATTGAAATGCCGGCCACTGGTTATGGATCATTTCCGACAGCTGAAGCAAGATGCCTATGACGAATTGAAGAAGGAACTCGCCACTGCAGGTGAAATTGACCGTTTGATGAAAACAGCTTCACTATTCTTGGCCACTTGCAAATTGATAGAGCAGCACACCGATCTGCAGCTACCTTTTACTTATGCGGAGTTTTTCCCCATCGCAGTATCTAAGATTAAGACTCAAGTAGAATTGATCAGCAAATCAGACAAGCTTGCTAACTTCTTTAAAGCAATGGATGTCATGATCGACATGAAGACTATTCTTGAAGGACGTGAGTTCCAAATTGCTGAAGCCGACAGAGTGACTGTTAAATCCGATAAGAACACGGATAAGAAGACGGAAGCGGTTGTATTATCTCCGGGCACGAGAGTATTATATCTTCGTGTAAGTCATATCTACATGCAATATGAACGAGGAGGATATACAAAGGGAGAAGAGACTTCGCAATCGACCATCGACCAGAACCTACGCTCGCATCCTTCATACATCGGGCAAGTGTTAGGACGACGATTCAAATGGGAGGAAGTAGAAGAGATGGCCAAGAACCCATTCGAGAACGCAAGCCCGGACTTGGGTATGAAATCAACCATTGATAATACTGCAATCAGAAAGAAGACCATCAAAGAGACACAGTCAAGTTGTATTGCTTTGAATTACGACATATTCCATGAGCTGTATGGAATTGACCTACAAAGAGCATCTACAGCTTCCACAAGCGATAGTAATATTCCAGACGAGCAATCGTTAGGAGAAGCATTTTAATATAATAACTAAATAAAAGTAATATGAAGAAGATAGAAAACAAGTTGTTCAATCAATACATGAATGATTATTACGGACGTGATTGGAAAAAGAATTGTACAAAATCAGAAATTGCAGATAAGAAAGCTGATTTCTTGCTTGTAAGAAATCATACTTTGAAGAACATGTGGATTGATATATTCGATGCATATCCA
>CAMTOQ010000011.1 GCA_947074205.1 uncultured Bacteroides sp.
ATATCAAGGGCTGGTTGGATATTCCCAAAAAGAACTTTGGATTTAGGTATCTGCCTAAGATGGTTAGGATGAAGAAAGGAGTTAGTCAATATCTGCTCGAGTCGGTGAGTGATATACACTATACTGCACCTAATATTTATGATCAGAAGGTAAGAGCTAGTTATAGCACTACCAATAGTCGGAGCTTTCAAGCGTCTATGCTGGAGTATTTTCATGTCAATATCTACTCTTCTACTATGCTTTACGACCGATTTCTTTCTCCCCTCGGTAAAAATGGTCATAAATACTATAAATATCATATAGACTCTATCTATTGCACCGGTGATGATTTACATTATAGGGTGCGCTTTAGGCCAAAATCAAAGAGCGATCGATTGGTGGGTGGTTTTATGGTAGTAACCTCTGATGTTTGGAGCATAAGGGAGATACGTTTTTCGGGTCGCTATGAACTTGTGACACTAGAAAACCATCTCCAAATGGGAGCTGTAGGCGATGACGATGAGTTTCTGCCTGTCAGGTTTGATATGAATGCGATATTCGGATTCCTAGGTAATGTGCTCGATGGTCGATATTCGGCATCTCTTCGGTATAAGGATATCAAGCTAAACGAAGGAGATAAATGGATAAAAAGAAAAAAGAAGTATGATCTTACGGAGTCTTATACATTGACTTGCGATACCAATGCCTTCAATAATTCGAGAGTGAATATAGATACTCTGCGTCATTTTGACCTACAGTCTAAAGAGCTAAATCTATATAATAGATACCTTAGTACCCTCGACACCATACCGAAAGTAAAGAAACAGAAAAACAGCAGAGTGTTTTGGGGAAACGTAGGAGAGTTTCTACTTACAGATATAAATGTAAATCTCAATAATATAGGGAGCGTTCGTTGTTCTCCTATTATCAACCCCTTCTTGCTGAGTTATAGTGGTAAAAATGGTTTCTCGTGGCGGCAAGACTTTAGATTCTTTCGACTATTTAATAATGATAAGCTGCTTCGTATTCGTCCGCGCATAGGTTACAACTTTACTCGCAAAGAGTTTTATTGGATGTTGAGAGGGGAATTTGAATATTATCCCGAAAAGCAAGGGCGTATTCATTTAGCTGTAGGTAATGGTAACCGCATTTATAGCAGTGATGTGCTGGATGATTTAAAAGCGATACCCGACAGTCTTTTCGACTTTAATGTAATCAATCTAGAATATTTCCGAGATTTGTTTTTTGAAGTAAACCACAGGATTGAAGTACTGAATGGTTTAGATATTGATGTGGGCTTTAATGTGCACAAACGTACTCCGATAAATAAGTCTAATATATTACCTTTAGATCCTGATAATCCTGTACCTCCCGAGATTAGCGAGAAAATAAAATCGAGCTATATCAGTTTTGCACCTGGTATTAAGGTGAGATGGACTCCTGGTATGTATTATTATATGAATGGAAGACGAAAAATTAATCTTCGTTCTAATTATCCTACCTTTTCTGTAGATTACGAGCGTGCCATTAAAGGTGTTTTTAATAGTACAGGGCAGTATGAGCGAATCGAGTTTGATGTACAGCATCAGATATCTTTAAATTTTATGCGTAACATCTATTATCGTGTAGGTGTAGGTATGTTTAGTAATCAAAAGGAGCTCTATTTTGTCGACTTCGTAAACTTCTCGCGCAACAATCTGCCCACTGGGTGGAATGATGATATCGGCGGAACCTTTCATCTTCTTGATGGCCGCTGGTATAACTCCTCTCGCAAGTATGCACGGGCTCACTTTACCTATGAGGCACCGTTTCTGTTTATGCGTCATCTGATGAAATATACTCGCTACGTTCAGAACGAGCGCCTGTATGTCAGTGTTTTAACTGTACCTCACTTGAAGCCTTATGTTGAGTTGGGATATGGGATAGGGACTCATGTATTCGACTTTGGCGTTTTTGTTAGTGCTGCAAACTGGCAGTATCGTGAGGTTGGGTGTAAATTTACTTTTGAGCTATTTAATCGTTAGCTCAATTAATACTGAAGGCAAATAGATAAAAAAGCGTAAAACGTTGATAATAATAGGTTATGCTTTTATTTTTTTTGCTCCTATCTTTTTGCTCTCATGAAAAAGAGCTATCTTTGCACCCGAATTTAGATAATATAATGTCTAACTTAATTAAAGTACTAACAAATTATTAATGGAAAATTTAAAGAACATCGCTCCTATTGAAGATTTCAACTGGGATGCTTACGAACAAGGTGAAGCGCTTACAACTGTAAGCCATGACGAGCTTGAAAAAGCTTATGACAGTACTCTTAACAAAGTAAACGACCGTGAGGTAGTAGATGGTACTGTAATTTCGATGAACAAACGTGAAGTTGTTGTTAACATCGGCTACAAATCAGATGGTATCATTCCTTTGAATGAATTCCGTTACAATCCTGAATTGACTGTAGGTGATACTGTAGAAGTATATATCGAAAATCAAGAGGACAAAAAAGGACAACTAGTGTTGTCACACCGCAAAGCTCGCGCTACTCGTTCTTGGGATCGTGTTAACGCTGCTTTGGAAAATGAAGAAATTATCAAGGGTTACATCAAGTGCCGTACTAAGGGTGGTATGATCGTTGACGTATTTGGTATCGAAGCATTCTTGCCAGGTTCTCAAATCGACGTTAAACCAATCCGCGACTACGATGTATTCGTTGGCAAAACAATGGAATTCAAAGTTGTTAAGATCAACCAAGAATTCAAAAACGTGGTTGTTTCTCACAAAGCTCTTATCGAAGCTGAATTGGAACAACAAAAGAAAGAAATTATCGGTAAACTTGAAAAAGGACAAGTTCTTGAAGGTACCGTTAAAAATATCACATCTTACGGTGTATTCATCGACCTTGGTGGCGTAGATGGTTTGATTCACATCACTGACCTTTCTTGGGGCCGTGTAAGCGATCCTAAAGAAGTGGTTGAATTGGATCAAAAATTGAACGTTGTTATTCTTGACTTTGATGATGAGAAGAAACGTATCGCTCTTGGTTTAAAACAACTTACTCCTCACCCATGGGATGCTTTGAGTACTGAACTTAAAGTTGGTGATCACGTGAAAGGTAAAGTAGTGGTTATGGCTGACTACGGTGCATTCATCGAAATCGCAACTGGTGTTGAAGGTTTGATCCACGTATCTGAAATGTCTTGGTCACAACACTTGCGTTCTGCTCAAGATTTCATGAAGGTAGGTGACGAAGTGGAAGCTGTTGTATTGACTTTGGACCGCGAAGAACGCAAAATGTCTTTGGGTATCAAACAATTGAAACAAGATCCATGGGAAACTATCGAAACTAAGTACCCTGTAGCTTCTAAGCACACTGCTAAAGTTCGTAACTTCACTAACTTCGGTGTATTCGTAGAAATCGAAGAAGGTGTAGATGGTTTGATCCACATCTCTGACCTTTCTTGGACTAAGAAAGTGAAACACCCATCAGAATTCACTCAAATTGGTGCTGATATCGATGTTCAAGTTTTGGAAATCGACAAAGAAAACCGTCGTTTGAGCCTAGGCCACAAACAATTGGAAGAAAACCCATGGGATGTATTCGAAACTCTTTTCACTGTAGGCTCTGTACACGAAGGTACTATCATTGAAATGTTGGATAAGGGCGCTGTAGTTGCTCTTCCTTACGGTGTTGAAGGCTTCGCTACTCCTAAGCACTTAGTGAAAGAAGATGGCGCACAAGCTCAATTGGACGAAAAACTTGACTTCAAAGTAATCGAGTTCAACAAAGACGCTAAGCGTATCATTCTTTCTCACAGCCGCATTTTCGAAGATGTTGCTAAGAGCGAAGAAAAAGCAGAAAAGAAAGCTGCTGCTAAGAAGACTTCAAAGAAAGAAGATGCACCTATGATCCAAAATCAAGCTGCTTCTACTACTTTGGGTGACCTTGATGCACTTGCTGCTTTGAAAGAGCAAATGGAAGGTAAGAAATAATTAGATTATTTCAGCATAGATTAATGGAAAGGGTATCAACATCGATACCCTTTCTTTGTTATAAATAGAAGGGTATTATGGAAAAGTTTGAAGTAAATATATTAGGATGTGGTTCTGCGTTGCCTACCACTAGGCATCTGCCAACTTCACAAGTGGTCAATGTGCGTGATAAACTCTTTATGATTGACTGTGGAGAAGGTACACAGCTGCAAATTAGGAAATCACGACTTCGCTTCTCTCGTCTTAATCATATTTTTATCTCTCATCTGCACGGTGATCACTGTTTTGGATTGATGGGACTTATATCTTCGCTGGGCTTGCTTGGAAGAACTGCCAAACTTCATATCTACTCACATAAAGGACTTGAGGAACTACTTAAACCTCAACTTAAATTCTTCTGCAATAAGTTGCCTTATGAAGTGGTGTTTCATACATTTGGTATGAAAGAACCCGAGCTTATCTATGATGACAAATCTTTGACCGTGACTACTATCCCCTTGGAGCATCGTATGCCATCGTGCGGTTTTCTTTTTGCTGAGAAACAGCGTCCTAATCATCTAAAGAGCGATATGACGGACTTTTATAAAGTTCCTATTGCAGAGCTTTATAATATTAAGATGGGAGCTGACTTTGTTACAGCTGATGGTGAAGTGATTCCTAATAGTCGCTTGACTACACCGTCTACACCGGCGCGAAAGTATGCTTATTGCTCTGATACGATATATAAAGAAGATATTGTTGAGCAAATTAAGGGTGTAGATTTGTTGTTTCACGAAGCTACATTCCTCGAAACAGAGAAAGCGCGTGCAAAGGAAACCTATCATACCACTGCTAAGGAGGCAGCTACAATAGCGCTAAAGGCTGAAGTGAAGAAATTGCTTATTGGCCACTTCTCCGCTCGATATGATTCTGATCAGCTTTTCTTGGATGAAGCCCAAACCATCTTCCCTAATACTGTTCTGGCCTATGAAGGACTTTGTCTTCCTGTGGAGTAAGTTTCTATTTTTAAAACTTGCTAAATCGTAGCGAACGCTTTATATTTGTAGAATATTATATAGAATCGGAAAAAATAACAAAATGAAAAGAGCTTTCTACTGTTTTTCTTTCTTCCTCTTTCTTATGTTATCCTCTCCCTATGTAGATGCACAACAAGTGCAGCAGAAAGAGACGGTGAGTTCCGATGTGCAAGTAATTGAGCTAACGGTAACCACAGATTCGGTACGCGTGCAAAACGCTACTGTTGGATCGGTTATGGAGATATATAATATTCTTGGTGTGAAAATCTACTCCTTCACAATCGACTCTTTAGATAAAACAATTCCCTTGACCTTGCCTAAGGGCTACTATATTTTCAAGATTGACAATGTAGTGCGCAAAGTGATTATAAAATAGGTCAATTCCTACCCTAAACGCTATTACGATAAAGATACAAATTATGAGCAAATATGACGAAAATGAAGTATTGACGTTGCTCCAAAGTGAGGAGACGCAACGTAAAGGCTTTGAAATGGTTGTTGCTCAGTATAGTGAGAAGCTTTATTGGCAGATTAGGCGAATGGTGTTATCACATGATGATGCAAACGATCTGCTTCAAAATACTTTTATCAAGGCATGGACTAATATTGACTACTTTCGCGCAGAAGCCAAACTGTCTACTTGGTTGTATCGCATTGCTTTAAACGAATGTCTTAACTTTATGAATAAGCAGCGTGCACAGCAAAAATGCGACCTTGATGACCCTGAGGCTAGTGTTGCTAATCAGTTGATGAGTGATCCTTACTTTTCGGGTGAGAAAGTGCAGTTGTTACTGCAAGAAGCACTGCAAACACTACCTGAAAAACAACGCATGGTGTTCAACTTAAAGTATTTTGAGGATATGAAATATGATGAGATGTCCGAGATATTTGGAACAACCGTAGGGTCGCTTAAAGCTTCTTATCATCATGCTGTTAAGAAGATAGAGAAATATTTGTCTGATGTTGATTAAACCTTTTTATTGTTGTGCTGTCTAAGTTTATAGATAAATACCCATTATTATGAAGGAAGAGGATATTTTACGAAAGAAATTGAGTGCCAATGATACTCCATTCAAGGTGCCCGATAATTATTTTGAGAACTTAACGTCTCAAATAATGGATCAGCTTCCCGAGAAAAAGGCTGTGCCTCAGGCTCCTAAGCCTACACGTTGGCAGCGAATCAAACCGCTTTTCTATATGGCTGCTATGTTTGTAGGCGCTGCCATGATTATAAAGGTGGCCAATTTTGAAATGAACAAAAATACAATAGAACAGATTGACGATTATGAACTCGCTGTAGCAGAAGATCGTTATATTAATGAAATGGTAAATGAGTCAATGATGGATGATTATTCTTTATACGTCTATCTGACAAGTTCTGAGTATGAATATAATTAATTAATAGTTACTAAGATGAAACGATTGACTATCTTGTTCCTTTTTGTTGTCATGGTTACTAGCATGTTTGCTACAGGACGATCTGATAAGCAACAACGCCTTTCTGCTCAAGAATATCGTGAGAAACAAAAGACTTTTATTACAGAAAGAGCACGTCTCACATCCAATGAAGCTGATAAATTTTTCCCCTTGTTTTTTGAAATGCAAGATAAAAAGAAGGAGATGAATGACGAGGTATGGAATTTGATTAAGAAAAGCAATAAGGCGGATATGACCGAAGAGCAATATGAGAAGCTGTTAGATGAAATCTATGATACCCGCATTGCTATTGACGAATTAGAAAAGTCTTATCTTACTAAATATAGACAGTTTTTGACCAACAAGAAATTGTTTGAAATACAGAAAGCGGATATGCGCTTCCATCGTGAGATGATAAAATCTGTTGCCCCTGCAAAGGGAGGAGCAGGTGGTAAAGCTCATGATAAGAAATAAGCATCTAACTCAATAAAAAGAGCCCAGTCTAGCTAATAGACTGGGCTCTTTTTATTGGATATCTACTATAGTCCTTTACTTTTGGCTTCGTTCCATATATTATCCATCTCCTCGAGGGTCATATCTTTTAGATTCTTGCCTACCGAGAGAGTATTCTCTTCAAGATAATTGAATCGGCGGATAAACTTCTGATTGGTGCGTTCCAGCGCATTTTCGGGGTTGATACCGTAGAGACGGCCTGCATTGATGATGCTGAATAGAAGGTCGCCAAATTCCGCTTCGGCTTTATCTTTGTCCATCGCAGCTATTTCAGTTTGCAATTCGCCGAACTCCTCGTTTACTTTATCCCATACTTGCTCTTTCACTTCCCAGTCGAAGCCCACGTTGCGAGCTTTGTCTTGAATACGATAAGCTTTAATTAGTGCCGGTAGAGCAGATGGTACACCGCTTAGTACAGTCTTATTTCCATCTTTCTCCTTTAGCTTCAATTGCTCCCAGTTTTCAGAAACCTGTCCTGCTGTTTCAGCTTTGGTATCCCCAAATACATGAGGGTGGCGGAATATTAGTTTATCGCAAAGTTTGTCGCAAACATCCTTCATATCAAACTCACCTTTCTCGGAAGCTATCTTGGCATAGAATGCCACGTGAAGCAACACATCACCCAGCTCTTTACAGATTTCTTTCTCATCTTCGCGCGCTAATGCGTCGCAAAGTTCATAAGTCTCTTCTATGGTGTTTGGACGTAGGCTAGCATTTGTTTGCTTACGGTCCCATGGGCACTTCTCGCGAAGCTCGTCAAGGATATCTAGGAAGCGGCCAAAGGCTTCCATTTTTTCTTCTCTTGTATGCATATTCTATTGTTTATTATTATCCTTTTGGTTATTACGGTTTTGATAGGAGATAAGTAGCCCTATCACTTCGGAGTAGTTCTTACGGCCACTCTCTATCTTGTTTCCTTTGAGGTAGAGGTCGTATATCCAGCTCTGCATCTCACCAATTATTGGGCTGTATTTCGCCATCCAATATTCGCGATTGCTATTGCTTAGTTCTTTTATCTCCGGTCTTATTGAATCTTTTAGTCGATCAAACTCTTCGGATGGAAGTAGTCTGTAAGCATTGTTCAACACATGGTTGAGTATAGAAAAGTAGCCCGCAAAACGTATCTCGGGTACCTCCGATAGGGTACACACCTGATAAGCATATAGGTTGGCTTCGGCTTCGCTGGTGATACCCATGAGGTGAGATAATTCATGGGCGTAGGTAGCAGGATATTGCGAGGGTAGTGCATCTCCATTTACAGTAAACTCGCAGAAGAAGGGCCCCATGCTGCCAATGACACCAACTTTCGAAATGAGTGGGGTGAAAAGCATAGTCTTAACACGTGGCGAAGCCAACCGTAATGGATTGATGCCTAGTGAATCACCAATCAAACTATAGCCATGAACCACCTCTTGTTGAAGTAGATCTCTATCCACCTCTATTGCCGGTACATACGACTCATTAAGTCTTGGTATATAATCTTCCAAAAAAGTAGTAAAGTTGTCAGCTGAATAGGCCGAGTAGGGGATACCTGTTCTTTTATAAAAGTGATCTTGCGAATAATTTAACCCCCAAGCTAGATAGAACCAGATATAAATCCACACCAGAAGCTCTACCATTCTGGCTAGGATAGTTTTCCATCCTATCTTTTTGATACCGCCATAAATAGGTATGAAAAGAAGGAAGAGAATGCTCAAAAAGATGAACAAGTCGCCAATGGCAAATGGGAAAAGGGAGGAAAAAGAGCCGAGCACGTATGATATCGATGGGTAGATGCGACGTGCGTAAAACTCACCCCACCCCGGAAAGGTTTGTGTAGCCCAAATAAGAAGGAGTAGAATCAGGGGGAAAGCTAACCGTATTTTAAAGATTCTTTTCATATTCTAAATCAGGGGCAAAGGTATTGATTTCTTTGTTATTGGTTGATGGGAAACGCGTTTTATTTACTAATTTTGCAGGCATTATTATACAATCATATTATTTAGAAATTCAGAACATGGAATTAGCAAGTAAATATAGTCCCGCTGACGTGGAGGGCAAGTGGTATCAGTATTGGATGAACCACCATTTATTCAGTTCTAAACCCGATGGTCGTGAGCCTTATACCATCGTAATTCCTCCCCCAAACGTCACTGGTGTGTTGCACATGGGACACATGCTTAACAATACCATTCAAGATATTTTGGTGCGTCGTGCACGTATGGAAGGCAAGAATGCTTGCTGGGTACCCGGCACCGACCACGCTTCTATTGCTACTGAAGCCAAAGTAGTGGGCAGACTTGCTGCTGCGGGCATCAAGAAGACCGATTTGAGTCGCGAAGAATTCCTGAAACATGCTTGGGAATGGACCGACGAACACGGTGGCATCATCCTTAAGCAGCTTCGTAGACTTGGTGCTTCTTGCGACTGGGATCGTACTGCTTTTACGATGGACGAAATCCGTAGCGAAAGCGTGCTTCGCGTATTTGTAGACCTTTACAAGAAAGGTTTGATCTACCGTGGCGTGCGCATGGTAAACTGGGATCCACAAGCTTTGACTGCTTTGTCGGACGAAGAGGTGATTTACAAAGAAGAGCATGGTAAATTGTTCTATTTGAAATATAAGGTAGTTGGCGAAGATACATATGCAGTAGTTGCAACAACTCGTCCCGAAACTATCATGGGTGACACGGCTATGTGTATCAACCCTAACGACCCTAAGAACCAGCATCTCAAGGGTAAGAAAGTGATCGTGCCATTGGTAGGTCGCGAAATCCCTGTAATCGAAGACGATTATGTAGACGTGGAGTTTGGTACAGGTTGTCTTAAAGTGACTCCTGCTCACGACGTGAACGACTATATGCTAGGCGAAAAATACAATTTGCCTTCAATCGATATTTTCAATGACAATGGTACGTTGAGCGAAGCTGCCGGCCTATATGTAGGTATGGATCGTTTCGATGTGCGTAAGCAAATTGAGAAAGATCTTGCCGAAGCTGAACTGCTAGAGAAGACCGAAGCTTATACTAACAAGGTAGGTTACTCGGAACGTACCAATGTGGTGATTGAACCTAAACTATCTATGCAGTGGTTCTTAAAGATGGAACACCTTGCTAAAATCGCTCTTACTCCGGTAATGGACGATGATATCAAGTTCTATCCTGCAAAATATAAGAATACTTATCGTCACTGGATGGAGAACATCAAAGATTGGTGTATCAGCCGTCAGTTGTGGTGGGGACATCGCATTCCTGCTTACTTCTTGCCCGAAGGAGGTTTTGTAGTTGCCGAAACTACCGAAGAAGCTTTGGCTTTGGCTAAGGAAAAAACAGGAAATGCCGATTTGAAACTAGAAGACTTGCGTCAAGACGAAGACTGTCTTGATACTTGGTTCTCGTCTTGGTTGTGGCCAATCTCATTGTTCAATGGTATCCTTGATCCGGGTAACGAAGAGATCAATTACTATTATCCAACAAACGACTTAGTAACGGGTCCGGATATTATCTTCTTCTGGGTAGCACGTATGATTATGGCGGGCTATGAGTTCGAAGGCAAGATGCCATTCCGCAATGTTTACTTCACAGGTATCGTACGCGATAAGCTGGGTCGTAAGATGTCTAAGTCGTTGGGTAACTCACCCGATCCATTGTCGCTAATCGATCAGTTTGGTGCCGATGGTGTGCGTATGGGTATGATGTTGGCAGCCCCTGCGGGTAACGATATTTTGTTCGATGAATCACTTTGCGAACAAGGTCGTAACTTCTGTAATAAGATATGGAATGCCTTCCGTTTGATTAAAGGCTGGAACATCGACAACGAAGCTCCAATGCCCGAAGCATCTAAGTTGGCTATCCAATGGTTTGAGTCAAAACAAAGTGAAGTGGCTGCAGAAGTGGCCGATCTATTCAGCAAATATCGTCTGAGCGAAGCTTTGATGGCTGTTTATAAGTTGTTCTGGGATGAGTTCTCATCTTGGTATTTGGAAATGATTAAACCGGCTTATGGCCATGGCATTAATCCACAAGTATTAGAGACTACTTTGGGCTTCTTCAACAACCTATTGCACCTGCTTCATCCATTTATGCCATTCATCACAGAAGAACTGTGGCAGCAAATCACCCCTCGTAAAGATGGCGAGAGCTTGATGGTGTCGCCTATGACAGCTCAAGGCACTGTAGATGCAGCATTTGTAGCTAAGTTTGATGTGGCTAAAGAGGTGATCAGTAGTATCCGTTCTATTCGTTTGCAAAAGAATATCGCTCAAAAAGAATCGCTAGAACTCCAAGTAGTAGGCGAGAACCCAGTTGCCGAACTCAACGCTGTTATCGCTAAGATGTGCAACCTAAGCACTATCGATTCGGTAGAGGTGAAAGCCGAAGGTGCTGCATCATTTATGGTTGGCACTACAGAGTTTGCTGTGCCGTTGGGCAATATGATTGATGTAGAAGCTGAGATTGCTCGCATGGAATCAGAATTGAAGCACAAAGAAGGTTTCTTGCAAGGCGTGATGAAGAAATTGAGCAATGAGAAATTTGTGAACAATGCACCTGCTGCTGTACTCGATATGGAGAGAAAAAAACAAGCTGATGCCGAAAGTATCATCAACTCGTTGAAAGAATCTATTGCTGCATTGCGCAAAGCATAGCATTGTAAATATAATTCCCTATATAGTGGGTTAGTATCTTCTTGTGAGATGCTAACCCATTTTTTTTATTCTCTTTTTAGCGCATTCTTTCTGTTTGTTAAGTTGTTGGTTATCAGTATGTGTTTTCTCCTTTGTTGGCCTGCCTTATTCAGCGACATAGCAAGGGCTACTCAGCGTGGTGGCAACAGCTTGCCTGGTCGGTGAGTAGCCCTTGCTACCATGCAGAGTACAGCTAGCCCGTTTTTACTCTATCAACAGTCAGTTTTATTAATATGATTATTAAAGATATTTTATTATAAATAGCTTTGAGTGCATATATATTCATTTAATAATATTTATCTTTGCATCCGCAAAAATAATTGAGCTAGATGATTAAAACTTTTCAGCAGTTTCTTATATCTTTTTTTTTGATAAGTAACCTATTGATATCTTGTCAAAAGAACGATTATAAGCACCCTGAATTGTGGAACTCTATCGATTTGTTGATGAAGAGCAATCCAAAGCAGGCATTGACCGAGTTGAGTAAAATCTCTCCCGATACGTTAGATGCATGGGATTATATGCGTTATGGTATTCTTCTTACCCAGGCTCAAGATAAGAGTTATATAGATCATACATCAGACTCATTGATGAATGTTGTTGCACTGTATTGCGATTCTCTAAAAGCTCCGCGTGATCTACATTTAAGATCCCACTATTATCGTGGTCGCGTCTATCACGATATGGATCGATCGACTATGGCGATACAAGACTATCTGATAACTTTAAAGATAGCCAACGAACTTCAAGACCATGAATTTATAGGCTTATCAGCTACTAATATTGGTCGCGTATTGGTGAAAAATAGATTGTTTGAATTAGCCGATGAGTTCTATGCCATCGGGCAGAAGTCCATCGAGCAGACCAACGATACGGTAAAACTTTTCATTATTTGGATAAATCGTGCTTATATCGATATGGATATAGACACACCAAGATATGCCGAAGCTGAGAAGAAACTAGAACGAGCTTACTCTTTGTCGCACAATCTTGCCCCTGTTTTCAAGCAACGTGCAAGAATGGCTTTTTCCTCTCTCTATAGCTTAGTGCCCGATCATCAGAAGACCATAGATTGGTCTCGTGCTGCTATCCTGGTTCAGCCAGACACAGCGCGACATGGAGACAACTATTTATTGATGGGCAAGGCTTATTTGCACCTTAATAATCTGGATTCTGCTCAGTATTGTTTACAAAAGAGTACCTTCTCATATAAAGACGCAATAAGATATAATGCTTATGCAAATCTAGCTGAAGTGGCCCGTGATCAAGGTTTGTGGAAACAAGCTTTAACTTGGAATGATTCATCGCACTACTACTTTTATAAGATGGAGGCTCAAAGACGTTCTGCCGATATAGTATCCGACATAAAGGACTTTGAACACAGTGAGTCGTTGAAGAGTTATCTTAAGCAGTCGCGAAAAAAACAGAATACACTTTATATTTTCATTTGCGCTGTACTCCTATCATTTCTTCTTATTACCTACGACTATGTGATGACTCGCCGTAGATCCAAGGTTTATGTCTATCAGATGGAAGTTATTAAAGAGCGTTTTAGCGAGAAAATAGATGAAATTGAGCATCTCAATAATCTTTTGATGGAGTGCGAAGAAGATAAGGCACAAGTGGCAATTTTGAAACTTCAGATTGAACAAGCCAAATCGGAAACTACTACGGCCTTTAATAATATTCTACCCGGCCTTTCTTCTTATAGAGCTACACAAGAATTGCTTGCTAAAGCTGATAAGCTGAGTCCTTCAGAAGAGAATATTTCTAAGAAGCTGTGGCGCGATATCGAATTTGAATTAAACTGTGTGACAAACAACTTTACTTCAAGACTTCTTCAGAAATATCCTGATTTGAAACAAGCAGATGTCCGCTATTGTTGTTTGCTGAAAATGGGCTTCCGCTATAAAGATATGTCTCTTTTGCTAGGACGTACTCCACGAATGATGTATAATAGAAGGACGAAGATTTCTCAACTGTTACATCTTAGTGATGACGAAACTCTTGAAGGCTTTTTAGAGCAATTTTAGCTCACTTTTCTCGCTGTTTCACTACTTGTTTCTTTTAAGTAGTTGATAATTAGAGGTGTACCCTTTGGTGTTTAACATAAAACTTCACACCCTTTTCACCTCTTTTCTCCTAGAAATACCCTAATTTTGCATCAGAAACATACAGACAATGATGCACTCTAAAGTGGATCAATCTTATGTGAATCCAACCTTTGCGTTAACAAAGAATTTGCTAATTAATACTGATTTATATTGATGCAATATAATGCATCAATCGTATTTGGCACAACTACAACGTGATGTTAGTGGTTTTGTAAGATGATCTAAGATTCTAATTTTTTGGAGAAGACGTTCTTTAATTGTTCAAAAAAGCGACACCACACTATAGTGTCGCATGGTTAGCTGGTAGATTTGTTTATAAATCCTATTCTTGGAAGAAGTACAACGGTACTCTCTTACAAGAATAGGGTTTGTTCGTTTTATGCATTTGTACCCGTTAAGTAAAGTACAAAAAAAGGATGTCCTGTAAATGGAACATCCTTTATAAGTTTATAATAAGACTACGGTTTACTTTTCTAGTAAGTCTTTTAGAAAAGCATCTAGCTCTTCATCTAATCCTTGTAAAAGCTCGTCGCTGATAAACAATGTATCATCATCAACCAATAGCAGATCCGAAATCGTCTCCTTTTCTGAATCGACTAAAACGAAAGAGTAGGGTTTTAAAATCTTTAAATCCTTGAAGCTGCCTTCTTCTTGCAGACTCGATAAGATAGTACGAAGGTCAGATTCTACCGTATCGTAGAAAACATCTTCACCAAGGCTACCCCATTCATTGATGGTGGCATCGGCTAGTTCATTATCCTCATCGTCAAAGATGTACAATTCGCCTGTCATTACATTGGGTTGTAGATGAATGTCAGTGACAATGGTTTGTCCGCTGTTGGCATTAAAGCGATTTACTGCCTTTTTGATAGCATGTTCGACTAATGATTTTGATTGTTGGCAAAGTTTCATTCTTTTTCCTCCATAAATTATGATTCAAAGTTAGAAAAAAAAACTGCAAGCCTAACAAATTGCACTAAAAATCATCGTTGTGTCGCTGCATTTGTAGCCTTAATGATGAAAGATTAACGTTTCTTCTCTCCAATTCGTTAATATATAGTTGGAAGTAATGTATGTAGGGTATGTCGCTAAACCCACCAATACGTTGTGCATTCCCTTCTTTACCGTAAATCTCCACTGCTAGTTCTCCGGCTATATTGGCCCATTCCAAGCTCTTCTCAATATCATCCTTCATCTCATAATACACAGCAATATTGTTGGCACACCACATCTTTCTCTTCTTGCTTTTGCACGATTCATATTCATTGCTCCACAGTTCAAAAGCTTCGTCCCAATTTTTTGCTCGTACATGAAAGGCGGCGTCTCTCATGTGAATAGAACCATTATTGAATAGTGTACGATTGGCATTTTGCCAATGCGGAATTAGGTAGGAAACAGGGATCGAACCTGCAAATTCCGAACCTTCTTTAATCATCACCTTTCGCGACGGCAGAGAGTTGCCTGCATTTTCGGGGGTGCCACCAAAGCTCTCCCAAAAGATACTGTCTTGTGCTACATATTTAAGTATTGGTTCTGTACGTCTATCCGAGTATACATTTACTAAGCTGTATACCTTCATGTCGGCCACTGCTTGGTGAGCATTCCAGTCCGGACGATACTGAGTATCCCTTTCAACCTTCAATGCCACATCTTCCAGCGAGATGAGAAAGTCTACGTCCATCTCTTTTATAAGGGTTGCTATCTCTTTAGGGTTGAGAAAAGATTCACGATAGGAAGCATCTTTTTGTCTTAAAGCTGAGTCGCATATCACCACCTCATCGAAGTAGTTGGTAAGAGCTATTGTTTCGGCTAGCTGTTGGCTAGCAACTTTGGCATCAGCTGGCAAGAAGTTGATGGAGTCGTTGGCATTCGTAGTTACATTGTTGACAATTGCTACTCTTCTGAATTCATTTGGGAAAGTGATTTTCGCAGGAATCATATAATCGATGGCTACCTGTTCATAGGTCTGGCAAGCTCCAAGACAGAAGCATGTAAGAAGTAGTAAGGTCAAATGTCTATTCATGGTACAGTGTTTTTATTAATCAAAAGCCCTAGTGGACTTTCTAAGTACAAAAATAAATGCTCCGAACAGATAACCTACTGTTCGGAGCATTAAAAAATATCTAATAACGAGATTTATTTCAAATCTTGCTTATTACATTTCACGGCCATGGCAGTTTTTAAACTTCTTGCCACTTCCGCAAGGGCAAGGTTCGTTGCGACCTGGTGCCTTATCAGCGCGTACAGGTTCGCGTTTCACTTCGCGAGTGTCACGTTGTGCTGCTGCAGCTTGATTAGGATCGTTTAGGTCTACCTTTTGTTCGTGATATTGGCTTCTATCTGCGCGACGCTCAGGAGCAGCTTCACGTACAGCCACCGGTGGAACAGGTGCTTGTTGTTGAGCAGCAGGAGCACCCTCATGTGCAGTAGGAGGAGCCACAGGAATCTGGCCACGCATCAAGATCTGAATTGTCTGCGTATTGATTTTCTGTACCATTGTATCGAATAGCTTCACAGACTCTAGTTTGAAAATCAAAAGAGGATCTTTTTGTTCGTAACTAGCATTTTGTACCGAGTGCTTCAATTCATCAAGTTCGCGCAAGTTTTCTTTCCATGCTTCATCAATCACATGAAGAAGGATGGTTTTCTCGAACGACTTAACTACCTCTTTACAGTGGCTTTCGAATGCAGTTTTTAGGTTGCAAGAGATGTTATACAAGCGTTTACCATCTGTGATAGGTATCAAGATGTTTTCGTACATGTGTCCTTGGTTCTCGAATACTTGAGCAATCACAGGATATGCTACTTCAGAGATGCGTTCAGTGCGACGTTTGAAGTTGGTCATAGCCTCTTCGAAAGTGCGTTCGATAAGCACATCTTTCTTAGTGCTGCGGAATTCTTCTTCTGTGAAAGGAGTCTCCATCGCTAACACTTGAAGAATATCTAGTTTGCAGTTTTCGTAATCGGCATTGTTGTCGATAGCAGATGCGCAGCAAGCCCAGATCATGTTCACGATATCCATACCGATACGTTCGCCCATTAAGGCATGGCGGCGTTTAGTATAAATAGCAGTACGTTGCTTGTTCATCACGTCATCGTACTCTAGCAGACGTTTACGGATACCAAAGTTGTTTTCTTCTACTTTCTTTTGAGCGCGCTCAATAGAGTTTGAAATCATCTTGTGTTCAATCATCTCACCCTCTTGGAAGCCTAGCTTATCCATCACACCTGCAATGCGGTCAGAAGAGAATAGACGCATCAAGTTATCTTCCAAAGATACATAGAAGATAGAAGAACCTGGGTCTCCTTGACGACCGGCACGACCACGAAGCTGTCTGTCTACACGACGTGACTCATGACGTTCGGTACCGATGATAGCAAGACCACCTGCATTCTTCACCTCTGGGCTCAGCTTGATGTCGGTACCACGACCAGCCATGTTGGTAGCGATAGTAACCATACCGTTCAAACCTGCATTGGCTACGATGTCGGCTTCTTTTTGGTGAAGCTTCGCATTCAACACGTTGTGTTGAATTTTACGCATTTGAAGCATCTTGCTCAACATCTCTGAGATTTCTACCGAGGTTGTACCCACTAGTACAGGACGACCTTCGCCAACTAGCTTCTCAATCTCTTCGATAACAGCTTTATATTTTTCGCGTTTAGTCTTGTAAACGCGGTCGTTCATATCGTTACGTGCAATACCACGGTTTGTTGGGATTACCACTACATCGAGTTTATAGATGTCCCAAAGCTCGCCTGCTTCTGTTTCGGCTGTACCGGTCATCCCCGAAAGCTTGTGGTACATACGGAAGTAGTTTTGCAAAGTGATAGTAGCGAATGTTTGTGTAGCAGCTTCTACCTTAACACGCTCTTTTGCTTCGATAGCTTGGTGAAGACCATCCGAGTAGCGGCGACCATCCATGATACGACCGGTTTGCTCGTCTACAATCTTAACCTGACCATCCATTACCACGTATTGGTCATCTTTCTCGAACATTGCATATGCTTTGAGAAGTTGGTTTACAGTGTGAACGCGTTCTGATTTGATAGCGTAGTCGTTCATCATTGCATCCTTCTTTTCTAGCTTTTGTTCATCGCTTAGATCAGTTTCTACTTCGAGTTCAGAAAGTTGAGCAGTGATGTCTGGTAATACAAAGAAAGTCGAATCGCCAGTCTTACCGCTGATAAGGTCAGTACCTTTATCAGTAAGGTCTACACTGTTGATCTTTTCGTCGATAACGAAGTACAATGGTTCAGTAACTTCAGGCATACGCTTGTTGTTCTGCTCCATGTAAATCTCTTCTGTCTTAAGCATACCCGATTTGATACCAGGTTCACTTAGATATTTGATAAGCGCTTTGTTTTTAGGAAGTGCTTTGTGGCTACGATATAGCGCTAGGAAACCTTCTTCTACTTCTTTCTTGTCGTTAGAAGCGATAAGGCGTTTGGCTTCGGTAAGGTATTTTGTAGCTAATGCTTTTTGTACTTCGAAAAGACCTTCAACAAGAGGGCAAAGACCTTCGAACAGTTGCTCTTCGCCTTTAGGAACCGGACCTGAGATGATAAGAGGCGTACGGGCATCATCAATCAATACCGAGTCAACCTCATCGACGATAGCGTAGTTGTGCTTGCGTTGAACAAGGTCCTTAGGACTTGTGGCCATATTGTCGCGAAGGTAGTCGAAACCAAATTCGTTGTTGGTACCGAAGGTGATATCTGCCATATAAGCTTTGCGACGAGCATCCGAGTTAGGTTGATGTCTGTCGATACAGTCTACGCTCAAGCCATGGAACATATACAAGGGGCCCATCCATTCCGAGTCACGTTTAGCAAGGTAGTCGTTGACAGTTACCACGTGAACACCGTTGCCGGTAAGTGCATTTAGGAATACGGGTAGGGTAGCCACAAGGGTCTTACCTTCACCGGTAGCCATCTCGGCGATTTTACCTTTGTTGAGTACGACACCACCAAATAGCTGTACGTCGTAGTGTATCATGTTCCAAGTGATATCATTACCACCGGCTGTCCAATGGTTTTGGTAGATCGCTTTGTCGTCTTCGATGCGTACGAAATCTTTTGTAGCAGCTAGGTTGCGGTCGAAATCAGTAGCAGTAACCACTATTTCGCTGTTTTGGCTGAAACGACGTGCAGTATCTTTTACGATAGAGAAAGCTACAGGAAGAACCTCTTCGAGTGCTTTTTCGTAAAGACCAAGAATTTCCTTTTCAAGCTTGTCAATCTCGGCAAAAGTGCTCTCGCGGTTTTCGATCTCCAACGTTTCTACCTTAGCTTTAAGCTCTTCTACTTTAGCACGCTCTGCAGTAGCCGAGTCGAAGATAAACTTCTGTAGCTCTTTGGTTTTAGCACGAAGCTCATCATTGCTCAGTTTTTCAACTTCAGGATAGGCCGCTTTTACCTTGTCTACCCAGGGTTGAATCTCTTTCATGTCACGTTTCGACTTGTTACCGAAAATCGCGCTCAAAAAATCATTAAATCCCATTGTATATTGTTTTTTATTTATTTCTAATTTAAGTTGATCTCACCTTCTATTTATGCAGGTTGTTTATTGGTCTAGCCTTTGCTGCATTGGGAGCACGAATACGCAGTGTGCGCGCCAAAGTGGGTGCAATATGATCGACTGTAATTGGAGTAGCTATCTTCTCGGCTTCTATGTGATTGCCGAAAAAGATGATGGGCATCGGCACATATCCATCTCTTACTATCTTGTTTTGTAGCGGATGGTTATCATCTACCACTTTCCAGCCCGGCTGACAGTAGATAAGAAGGTCGCCGGAACGTTTACGGTGATAGCCGTTGCGTATTAATTCAGTGTTGGGACGCCATGATCCCAATAGTATTTGATGCTCGGAATATGCTTCGTTTACGCCGCTAAACTGCATCAAGAACTCAGTAGCCTTTTCTTCTAACTCTTTTGCATTGATTTCCTTTTTCTCAATCAATTTGTGGTTGAGGTAGAGCTGTTGATTATAATATGCATCAACATACTTCCCTTCACCATAAATAGCCATCAAGTACATGTTGAGCAGACCGGCACAGCGGTTCAGATGGAAGGTGCCATCGGGTATGCGATAGATGCCTAAGTCTGTAGCATCGGAATCTACATAACCGGTAGAGGTGATACAGAACAAAGCATTGTTCAACCCTACAGATTTGTCCACCATCTCTATGAGTTCGGCAATGGCTAGATCTAGTCTCACGTATACATCTTGTAGTTCCATGGCACACTCTTGCGTCGACTTGTTCATGTAGTTGCCGGCGTAGTAGGTAAGTGCCAATATGTCCGTGATGTTATCTTTTCCTAGATTAGTATTCTCTAGCAATTGACCGGCTAGGCGATTAACCTCATCATTTACAAAAGGTGTAGTAAGAAAACGGCGGAAGCGGTTGTTGCGGTCATCATCCAATTTATATTTAAACGGAATATCGCGCCACTCGGGAAGATATTGGTATTTATCTGTAGAATAGCTGGGCGACCATGTCATGCCGCTAATGCGCATGTCTAGCCCTTCGCGTTCGTTGATGCGATTGAGCCACCAAGGAAAATCTGAGTAGTAAGTGGTACCACACCACTTGCCATTGATAGTATTAATCCAATAGGCACCATCGGCACTATGTCCGGCCGATAGAATGGCAGCATCGCGATAAGGGGCAATGGCATAGACCAATCCCTTATTTCGTGTAGCTATTTTAAGTTCGTCGGTGATCGTAGATGTTAGCATTGCCACCGGTGAACTACTTTCATCGGTATAGTTGCCCAAATAGCTGGGATCATCTACACTGCTAATCGGTCTGAGGGTTGTGGGATCCATCCATCTGTTGGCAATAATGCCATGAAGCGAAGGTGTAGCTCCGGTGTAAATAGAAGCCACTGCCGATGAACGATCTACGTTGTCGAACGAAAAAGAAGCATTCTGATATACCCTGCCATCTTTCCACAAGCGTTTGAAGCCTCTCTCGCCATAAAGAGGCGAAAAGTTCTCCAAGTAGTCAGTTCGTAGCTGGTCGATGGTTACCGTAATCACTATTTTAGGCGCCTCAGGTTGTGGCTGGGCATGAAGTGTATTGATAGTAAGTACGGTAAATATGGAAGTTAATATTCCTTTCATTCTTTCTTTTTATGTGTCAATATCAGATTGCTTACACAACGTATTAGCAAACAGAGTGCCAAAGGTACGACAGCAAAATCAAATCTTTGTGGTATGAGGGGAAAAAGGGCTATAAAAAGTGTTAAAACAGCGGCGTTTAACACTAGATACCAGCATCTTTTCTTTTTGCGTACATCGTGAATGATGAGTGGCAAGAAGATGAGTTGCCCGGGGTGGAACACTAGGAGGAGATAATTGGAACTTACGGCAGGATGTTCTGACAAGATAGCGAGGAAGGCTAAAATGCACCCTGCAATACCTGCAAGTCCGAAAACTATTAGGTCTATGCCCCATAATCCTTTCTTTTTTAGGATGCCATATAGTGTTGCTGCAAGTATGACCGCAAAGAGTAGCCAAAAGGTGAGCAGAGGACTCATTTTTGCTCCAATCTTTTCAAGGGTTGATTCCTCATCTGGAGCTGTTCCGCTGTTTACAATTATTTGTGTGTCTTGTACTATATTGCGTGTCGAATCATTGTCAATTATTTGTCCGTTACCATATGCGTCTTCCAAGAAAAAGGGGATAAACATCATCTGTCTTTCGGTGATGGGTTGGTCGGCTTCGCTGCCAATGCAGAAGTCAATACCAAAACGTCCCCATAGAGCTTCAGGGGTGTATTGGTGTATCAGTTCGCGAAAAGATATTTTCTCTCCGTTTTCCAAAAGTGGAGCGTATTTTACAGTCCCCTCTATGCTCTCTTCGATGATGTCGCGAGGGCGTGTGGCGCAATTGTCGTAAAAGAAATTGTATCTGTAGACTCTGTTCTCGGGCAAACTATTCTCTTGTAATAATGCCACGAGTTTTCGCTTTTCATCTGCTGTGAGATTAAGGGTTTGTTGTCTTACTTCTCTTCCGAAATATTCGTACTCGTATCTGAAGTGGTCGAATGGTTGTATGCCAAGCTGATAGTCTGTTTCTCCTAATGCAAAACGCAATATGAAATTGGGTGTATTGAAGCTGAAAAGTCCGTAATTAAATACGGCATCTATATTTCTTTCGGGGTTCTCATAGCGGATAGCTGTGTGTCCAAAAAGAGAGTAGATGGGCGTGCCAGGTGCACATGTCAATAGGCTGATGCGAATGGAATCTTGTTTTTGTTCCTCAAAAGCTTTAACTGGCGAACTGACGGTGATGAGAAGTAGAAAAAATGTGATATATATAAATATGGTATTCCTCATTTATGCTGATTAAGTAGGTGAGTGATAGGTAATAGTTATCTATGTGTTGGCAAATATACCAACAATTTTGTTCTTCTGCCTTGTGTCTTGCTACTTTTATATATTGGTAGGGGTGTTCCATTTATTTATCCCACTTAGTTGGGTTGCTGGGTAGCCCTATTTAGTGCAGTACATAGCCCTATGGACTGCAGTGGGTAGCTGTTCGTACTACAGTACATAGCCCTCTGTACTAAATCGAATAGGGTTGCTCACTTTGTGTTGTTGTTTTCTTTTTAAACTCAATGCTAGTTGGTATTGTATATTTATCGCTATCTTTGTAGGCATAATATAGATTTGTTGAGATGAATTTAGTTATTGATATAGGTAATACTGTTGTGAAGATTGCTGTGTTCGGGGTTGACGAACAGATGATAGAAGTCGTTTATGCTTCTACCGAGATTAACCATGAATGGCGTGATTTTATTAGTAAATTCCCTATTGATAAAGCTATAGTCTCTAGTGTAATTGCTCTACCTGCAGCAATGTTAAACTATTTGTCTTCTTTGTCTATTCCTGTATTATATATGAATGCGGAGACGACTGTGCCTATAGTCAATCTATATAAAACTCCAAAAACCTTGGGGTGTGATAGGTTAGCAGCGGTGGTAGGTGCAAATTTTATTTGTCCAGGCAATAATCTGCTGGTGATAGACGCTGGCACATGTATTACCTATGATTTTATTGATAGCGATGGACGCTATCATGGTGGGAATATATCTCCCGGTTTAGATATGCGTTTCAAGGCTTTGCATCACTTCACTGGTAAGCTTCCTATGTTAGATACTGTGGAAGAAACTCTGCCTTTAGGGCAAGATACAACTAGCGCGATTCGTGCTGGAGTGTGGCGAGGCATCGAATATGAAATAGATGGATACATACGGCAATTGACCCGTAAATATTCCAATCTTTTTATATTTTTAACGGGGGGTAATGCTTTTTCTTTTGATGATAGCGTAAAAAGTATCATCTTTGCAGATAGATTTTTAGTGCTGAAAGGATTAAATCGAATTTTAAACTTTAATAATGGTAGTATTTAGACAGACACTTTGCGCTTTGATGCTAATCTTTTTTACGGGTGTTGCGTGGGCGCAAAACAACACAAACTCTCCTTACACACGCTATGGTTATGGTGATTTATCTAATCAAAGTTTCGGTAACAGTAGAGCGATGGGTGGGGTAGCTTATGGTTTGCGTAGTAGCTACCAGATTAATCCCGTTAATCCGGCATCTTATACAGCTGTTGACTCATTAACCTTTCTTTTCGAGGGTGGAGTTAGTATGCAAAACGATAACATGAGCGATGGAATTGTAAAACTAAATGTGAAAAACTCCAGCTTGGATTATATTGCATTGCAATTTCGTCTCTTCAAGAAGTTGGCCTTTACAGGTGGACTATTGCCTTATTCTAATGTAGGATATAATGTAGCTCAAACCTTTGATAAGACTTCATCATCGCCAGCTTATACAAAACAAGTATCTGGTGAAGGTGGTATTCATCAAGCATTTGTGGGTTTTGGTTATAAGGTATTAGATAATCTTTCGATAGGTATTAACGGTTCGTTTATGTGGGGCGATATCGCACGTTCTTTGGTGATGATTTACCCTTCTTACCCTTCGGTATCTGGATCTGGAACTACAACTCCATCATATACAGAATATACTAATACGCAAGTGCGTTCTTATAAACTTGATTTTGGTATTCAGTATACTCAACCGATTGGAGAGAAACATAAAGTGACTTTGGGTGCAGTGTTCTCGCCGGGTCATAGCTTGAACAATACGAGTTATATTCAAACTGCTACGAGTGTAATTAATAAAACAGATACTGTTGCTACATTCGAAATTCCTGATACTTACGGAGCCGGTTTGACTTATATTTACGATGATCGTATCACAGTGGGTGTCGATTACACTTATCAAAACTGGGGTGATGTGACTTACTTTAACCAGAAAAATGCTTTCTGTGATCGTACGAAGATATCGTTAGGTGCCGAATATCTACCATCTCGCAACGCTAAATCTTACTTTGGATTAGTGCGCTATAGAGTAGGGGGATATTATAGCACCCCTTACTATAAAGCTGAAAATGGCGAACGTGCCTCTAGAGAATTTGGTGTAACAGCCGGTTTGGGATTGCCTGTTCCTCGCTCTCGTTCTATGGTAAGTATCACAGGACAGTTTGTTCGTGTTAAGGGTCTACAGCCTGGTATGGTAAGCGAAAATGTATTGAAACTTAGCGTAGGGGTGACATTCAATGAAATTTGGTTCTTCAAACGCAAAGTTGATTAATGAACTGAATGACAATTATAGATAGACTATTTTATAAATAAACTAAATAGAAATATACAATGAAGATTAGAATGTTTTTAGCCGCAGTTGCCTTGATGGGTAGTGCAGGTGTGGCGATGGCTCAAAACAATGATTGTAATGCAAATATTAGTGTTGCGAGTGAGGCCGTAAAGGTGGGCAACTTTAAGGATGCTTATGGTCCATGGAAGATGGTACTAGAAAACTGTCCAACGTTGCGTTACTATCTTTATCGTGATGGTTTTGCTATTTTGAAGAACTTCTTGGAAACTAACAAGAACAACCCTGAAGAATATCAAAAATACTTCAACGAATTGATGGATCTACACGATACACGTATCAAGTACATCCCTGAGTTTTTGGCAAAAGGAACTAAAGTTCTTTCTACTGATGCAGCTCTTGGTGGCAAGGCGCTTGACTATATTCAATATGCACCTAAGATGGACCCAAGCCAAGCATATACTTGGTTGAAGCAATCTTTGGATGCAGAGCAAAGTAACTCTTCTGCTAACGTAATGTTCTACTATCTTGATATGTCATCAAGAAAGCTACGTCAAGACGAAAAGCATAAAGAGCAATTTATCAATGACTACCTTTTGAGTGCTGAGTTGGCTGATCAAGCTATCGCTGCTGAAACAAAAGAAAACGTGAAAGCGGGTTTGCAAACTGTAAGAACTAACATGGATGGTTTGTTTATTAACAGTGGTGCAGCAACTTGTGAATCACTACAAGAAATTTATGCTCCTAAAGTAGAAGAAAGCCAAAACGATATTGCTGCATTGAAGGATATTATCCGTATCATGGCAATTATGGGTTGTCGCGAAAGCGAAGCTTATTTGCAAGCTTCTCTTTATGCTTACCGCATCGAGCCAAGTGTTGATGCTGCTATCGGTTGTGCTGCTTCTGCCTTCAAAAAAGGTGATATCAATGGTTCTGTGAAGTTCTTCGATGAAGCTATCGAACTAGAAAACGACGCAGTAAAGAAAGCAGATATTGCTTATAAAGCTGCTGTAGTGTTAGCTTCAGACAAACGTTTGGGTGCTGCTCGTACTTATGCTAATAAAGCTATCAGCTTCAATCCTAACTATGGTCAACCTTACATTTTGATTGCATCTCTATATGCAGGTAACTACAAATGGAGCGATGAGCCAGCTTTGAACAAATGTACTTTCTTTGTTGCTATCGACAAATTGCAACGTGCTAAAGCTGTGGATTCAAGCGTAACAGAAGAAGCAAACAGACTTATCAACTCGTACAAAGCTTACACTCCAGAAGCTAAAGACCTATTTATGTTGGGTTATAAAGCAGGTGACAACATCACTGTTGGTGGCTGGATTGGTGAGACTACTACTATTCGATAAATTATATGTCAGTAGAGCAGAAAAGCTTATCAAACTATACAAATATGAGCATAGCAGTTGTCTTTGGGGCAATTGCTATGCTCATATTGTTTGCATCTTGCGGAAAGAATAACAAGTATACTGGGGAAGCCATTCTTGAACGTGACTCTATGCCCTCAATGGTAACTCATGATGTGGAAACCTTTATTTCGGACTCCGGTATAGTGCGCTATCGTGTTTTAGCCGATGAATGGTCCATTTTCGACCGCAAGAATCCTCCACATTGGGCCTTTGAAAAAGGGATGTATATGGAGCAGTTTGATTCGCTTCACAACGTAGAAGCAAGTATCAAATCGGATACAGCTTATTATTACGATCGAAAGAAACTCTGGAAATTAGTAGGGAATGTGGAAATAGAGAATCACAATGGCGAACGTTTCACTACAGAGCTGCTTTACTGGAATCAAGTAACAGAACGTGTTTATTCTGATAAATTTATCCGAATAGTTCAACCTGATAGAATTATTGAGGGTGAGGGATTCGACTCTAACCAGCAATTTACTGCCTATCAGATTCACAGCATAAAGGGTGTTTTTTATGTTGACGAAGAGCAGACCCAAGCCGCTCCTCCGATGCAAGATACCTTAAATAATGATACCTTAAAAACGAATACGGTTGTGCCGATGACCGAAATAAACGAAAACTAATGATATACGCATACCTTCTAATAACTATGGCTTTTTCGGCCTTCTTCTCCGGAGTCGAGATTGCATTCGTCTCAGTGGATAAGTTGCGCTTTGAAGTCAATCGTAAGAATGGTATATCTTCGCGTGTTTTATCTCTGTTTTTTAAAGACCCCAATAACTTTATCTCTACAATGCTTGTAGGGAATAATATTGCCTTGGTTATTTACGGTATATTGATGGCCGAGATCATCGCCAAAAGCTTTCTTTACCATTTCATCCCAGAAGGTTTTTTGATGGTATTGACTCAAACCATTCTTTCTACTTTGGTTATATTGGTGACAGGGGAGTTTTTACCTAAAACGTTGTTTAAGATTAACCCTAATCTTATACTCAATGTCTTTGCTGTTCCTTTATTTTTGTTCTACATTTTACTTTATCCTTTCTCGAAGTTCACATCGCTGATAGCCTATTTCTTTTTGCGCGTCTTCGGTATGAAAATAAATAAAGACGCCTCGGCTAAGGCTTTTACCAAGGTCGATTTGGACTATTTCCTTCAAGACAGTATAGATAACGCCGAGAAGAAAGAAGAGATAGATACAGAAGTTCAGATTTTTCATAATGCCTTAGACTTTTCAACGATTAAAATTCGCGACTGTATAGTGCCTCGTACCGAGGTTGTTGCGGTAGATATAGCTACTTCAATAAGTGAGCTTAAAAGCCGTTTTATTGAGTCGGGCAACTCGAAGATTATCGTTTATGATGGTAGTATCGACAATATAATTGGCTATATTCATTCGTCAGAGTTGTTTCACTATCCTACCAACTGGAACGAATGTGTAAAAGAAGTACCGATAGTGCCCGAAACCATGTCAGCTTATAAGCTGATGAAGCTTTTTATGCAGCAAAAGAAAACTATTGCTGTTGTTGTAGATGAGTTTGGCGGTACCGCAGGTATTGTTTCTTTGGAAGACTTAATGGAAGAAATTTTTGGCGATATTGAAGACGAACATGACAATGTAAACTATATTTGCAAGAAGATTTCAGATACAGAATTTGTGCTATCAGCACGACTCGAGATCGAGAAAGTCAATGAAATGTTTGACCTCGAACTACCAGAATCTGATGAGTATATCACCGTAGGTGGACTCATCTTGAATCACTATCAGAGCTTCCCTAAATTGCACGAAGTAGTAAAGGTTGACAACTACCAATTTAAGATAATCAAGGCTTCTCCGACTAAAATCGAATTAGTTCGCTTGAAAATTATTGAATAAATAGCTGATTACCTCTTTTTTTTGTATCGCGCACAAGTGTTTATTCGCATTTTTTGTATCTTCGTGCGCTCAAATATGTGAAATACAAAATAATAATAAACAAATAAAACTTTATTAACTAAAAATGGCAACATTACAGAAGATCAGATCTAAGGGTCCCCTATTGGTGATCGTTATCGGGCTTGCATTGTTTGCTTTCATTGCGGGTGACGCTTGGAAGATTATGCAACCACATCAATCGCACGACGCAGGCGAAATTAATGGAGATGCTATATCAGTACAAGAATATCAAGCTTTGATAGAAGAGTATGCTGACATCTACAAAATGAGTTCAGGTCAACAGTCATTGACTGATGAGCAAATGACTCAAATTAAAGATGAGGTATGGCGCAACTATGTAAACAACAAACTTGTTTCTGATGAAGCAAAGAAGCTAGGTCTTACAGTTTCTAAAGAAGAAGTAAGAGCTATGATTGATGCTGGTGTAAACCCACTATTGCAACAAACTCCTTTCCGTAACCCACAGACTGGTGCTTTTGACAAAGATATGTTGATGAAGTTTTTAGCAGACTACAGCAAAATGAACCAAACTCAAATGTCTGGTCAATATGCTGAATACTACTCTTCACTTTACAAATTCTGGACATTCATCGAAAAAAACTTGGTTGAGTCTCGTTTGGCTGAGAAATATCAAGCTCTTATTGCAAACTCTCTTCTATCAAACCCAGTAGAAGCTCAAGATGCTTTTGATGCTCGTGTTGATCAAAAAAATATTCTTCTTGCTGCTATCCCTTACTATTCAATTCCTGACTCTTCAATTGTAGTGAAGGAATCTGATTTGAAGGAACTTTATAACAAGAAGAAAGAGCAGTTCAGACAATATGTTGAAACACGCAATGTGAAATATATCGATGTTCAAGTAACTGCTAGCCCAGAAGATAGAGCTGCTATCGAAAACGAAGTAGCTGAATCTACTCAAACTCTTCGTTTCACAGCAAACGAATATAGAGGTGTAGTTAATGCTTCGGGTTCTGAATATCCTTATGTAGATCTTTACTACAATGGTTCTGCTTTCCCACGTGATATCGCTTCTAGAATCGATACAGCTAAAGTTGGTGAAACTTATGGTCCTTACTATAATGTAGCTGACAATACTATCAATTCTTTCAAAGTTGTAGCTAAGAAAGCGGCTGCAGACTCTGTAGAATATCGTCAAATTCAAGTGATGGCTGAAACTCCAGCTAAAACTCAAGCTTTGGCTGACAGTATCTATGATGCTATCCGTAAAGGTGCTTCGTTTACCGAAGTTGCTAAGATCTACGGTCAAACTGGCGAAAACATCTGGTTGACTTCTTCTCAATACGAAGGTGCAGTAATCAACGACGATAGTCAAGTGAAGTATATCTCTACTATCAACGACATGGCTCCTAACGAAATTCAAAATGTTGAACTTGGTCAAGGTAACATCATTCTTCAAGTAACTAAGAAAGCTGACGTGAAGAATAAGTATAAAGTTGCTGTTATTAAGCGTCCTGTAACTTTCAGCAATGAAACTTACAACCGTGAGTATAACAAGTTTAGCCAATTCGTAGCTTCTAACCCAACTCTAGCTCAACTTGAAGCTAATGCTGAAGAGTCAGGTTACCGTCTTCTTGAAAGAGATGATTTGTATAACTCTGAGCACGGTATAGGTAGCGTTAAGGGTACTAAAGAAGCTTTAAGATGGGCTTTTGCTGCAAAAACTGGTGATGTATCTGGTTTGTATGAGTGTGGCGATAACGATAGATTGATGGTAGTTGCTGTGTCAAACATTACTCCAGAAGGATATCGTCCATTGAAAGCTGTACAAAGCCAACTACGTGCTGAAGTTGTTAAAGACAAAAAAGCTGCTAAGATTATCGCTGATATGAAAGCTGCTAACGCTACAACTATCGCTCAATATGCTGGTATGAAAGATGCAGTAAGCGACTCAGTGAATATGGTTACTTTTGCAGCTCCTGCTTATGTGCCAGCATTGCGTAGCAGCGAACCACTTGTTAGTGCTTATGCTTCTGTAGCTAAAATCAATCAGTTGAGCGCACCTATCCAAGGTAACGCAGGTGTGTTTGTACTTCAAGTTTACGGCGAAGACAAACTTACTGAAACTTACGATCAGAAGTCAGAAGAAGAAAAACTAGAGAACATGAATGTTCGTATGGTTTCTCGTCTAATGAACGACTTGTATATGAAAGCAAATGTAGTAGACGGTCGTTACCTCTTCTTCTAAACCTCATATATAATTAATATACAAACGGGATCATTCTATTAAATTAGGATGGTCCCGTTTTGCTATAAGTGCCTTTGAGAGCTGTGATAAAATACGTCAAATCTCAATTAATTGTAAGGTAATTCCTTTTCAAGTTTGTTATATTGTAAGAATTGCGTAAGTTTGATTATTTTTGTAGTCAATTATTTTTTCTACTGATATAGATATATGACAAAGATACCTCTTTTAGGAATGACTCTAACCGAGTTGCAGAGTGTTGTGAAGCACGTAGGAATGCCCGCATTTACAGCCAAACAAATAGCCTCGTGGCTATATGTGAAAAAGGTTAATAGCATCGATGAGATGACTAACCTCTCTTTAAAGGCGCGTGCAGATTTAAATGAAAACTATTGTGTTGGACTAGAGGCTCCTGTCGAAAGTATGGCATCAGTCGATGGCACCATCAAGTATCTATATAAAGTAGGAGACGATAAGTTTATCGAGGCCGTTTATATTCCCGATAATGAAAGAGCTACTCTATGTGTATCCTCACAGGTAGGATGCAAGATGAACTGTAAGTTCTGTATGACGGGTAAGCAAGGCTTTCTTGCTAATCTTACAGCCAACCAGATATTGAATCAGATTCAAGCACTTCCCGAGAGAGATAACCTCACCAACATAGTATTGATGGGTATGGGTGAACCTCTTGATAACCTCGACGAGGTGTTGAAGGCTTTGGAGATTATTACTGCCCCTTACGGCTATGCTTGGAGTCCTAAACGCATCACTTTGTCCACTGTTGGACTTCGTAAAGGTCTTCAACGTTTCATCGAAGAGAGTGAGTGCCACTTAGCTATTAGTTTGCATGCACCTTTCAAGCAGCTACGAAGCGAGCTAATGCCTGCCGAGAAAGCTTTCCCAGCAACAGAGATGTTGGATCTTCTACAACAATATGACTTTAGCAAACAGCGTCGTCTATCTTTCGAATACATTATGTTTAAAGGAGTGAATGATACGTTGCCTTATGCTAAGGAGCTCCTTAAGATGCTACGTTCGCTCGACTGTAGAGTTAATCTTATTCGTTTCCATGCTATTCCCGGAGTAGACCTAGAAGGTGCTGACTTGGAAACCATGACGGTGTTTCGCGATTATTTAACTTCTCGTGGCGTGCACACCACTATTCGTGCTTCGCGTGGAGAAGATATATTCGCAGCTTGTGGCATGCTTTCAACAGCCAAAAACTCCGATAATCAGGTCGATTGATAAGTTGTCGATTAAATCAATATCAGATATTATAGTTTTCTTAATGAATAAAATGTTATCCTTATGAAAAAGTATCTCGCAAACATTTGTATTATAGTTACTGTACTGCTTTTCGCTTCTTGTGGAACAAGACACACTTCAAGCGGTAGACCTTATGAAATATTAGTTGTAATAGGTCATGATACATGGGAAAGTCCTGCTGGTAGAGCATTGTATGATGTTCTAAATACTGATATACCCGGAATGCCGGAATCAGAGAGATATTTCCGTATTATGCATACACCAATGGGTAGTTTCGACTCAACAATGAAGTTGGTTCGCAACATCATTATTGTTGAGATTAAGGATATCTACACAAAGGCAGCTTTTAAGGTAGCACGCAATGTGTATTCATCTCCACAGTTGATTCTTACTATACAAGCTCCCGACAGAAAGTCTTTTGAACAGTTTATCGAAGAAAACGGTCAGCAGATAGTTGATGTCTTCACTAAGGCCGAAATGAATAGACAAATCAAAGGCTTGGAGACGAAGCATGATGACTATATTTACAATTATGTGAAGCAAAATTTTGGCTCGGAGATTTGGTTACCATCTGAACTGAATACCTCTAAGGTGGGTGAAGATTTCTTCTGGGCATCAAATAATACAGCCACAGGTCATCAAAACTTTGTGATCTACTCTTATCCTTATACCGATAAGGATACCTTCACTAAGGAGTACTTTGTAAATAAACGCGACTCATTTATGCTCGCCAACATACCTGGATCATTCCCTAATTCATATATGTCAACCGATTCATTGTTCACAGAAGTGAAACCTATCAATGTGCAGGGTGAATATGCTTTAGAAGCTCGTGGCTTGTGGCGTATGCGAGGTGGCGATTTTATGGGTGGCCCATTTGTATCGCATACACGTCTTGATAAGGAAAATCAGCGAATAATTGTTGCAGAAGTATTTGTATACTCTCCTGATAAAAAGAAGGGTAACATGATTCGCAATCTTGAATCCTCATTGTATACACTACGTCTTCCTGGAGCTATAGCCTCTAAAGATGCTGAGGAAACAGTAATAATTGAAGAATAATTTCATATAATAAAGCAATACATGAAAGATAACAAAATAAGAATAGGCATCACTCAAGGAGATATAAACGGGGTGGGCTATGAGGTGATATTAAAGACTTTTGCCGACCCTATGATGTTGGAGCTTTGTACACCTATTATATATGGCTCGCCTAAAGTAGCTACTTATCATAGAAAAGCGCTTGACATTACTGCTAACTTTAGCATTATTAATACTGCTGCCGACGCTGCATCCAATAAGTTGAGCATTGTCAACTGTACAGACGACGAAGTAAAAGTGGAATTTGCTAAAGCTGATGCAGAAGCGGGTAAAGCTGCGCTTGCTGCCCTTGAAAAAGCAGTAGAAGAATATAGAGAAGGTTTGATTGACATGATTGTCACTGCGCCTATCAATAAGAATACTATTCAGTCGGAAGATTTTGCTTTCGCCGGACATACTGAATACATTGAGCAACGTCTAGGAGATGGCAAGAAGTCGTTGATGATTTTGCTGAAAGATGATTTTAGAGTAGCCTTAGTTACCGGTCATATTCCGGTAAAAGATATCGCTTCATCTATCACAAAGGAACGTATTCAAGAGAAGATCGTTATTTTGAATCGTTCTTTGAAGCAAGACTTTGGAATTAGTGCTCCACGCATTGCGGTGCTAGCGCTTAACCCACACTCGGGCGATGGTGGTTTGTTGGGTGTAGAAGAACAAGAAATCATTAAGCCTGCCATCGAAGAGATGTCGAAAAGAGGAATCTTATGCTATGGACCTTTTGCCGCAGATGGCTTTATGGGATCGGGCAACTTCGAGCATTTCGATGCAGTGTTGGCTATGTACCACGATCAAGGATTGACTCCATTCAAGGTGTTGGCCATGGAAGATGGCGTGAACTTTACGGCAGGATTGCCCGTTATTCGTACGTCACCTGCGCATGGCACTGCTTATGATATTGCAGGTAAAGGTGTGGCTTCGGAAGCTTCTTTCCGTAGTGCCGTGTACGAGGCTATCGATATACATCGTAATCGCGATCGTTATGCTGAAGCAACTGCTCATCCTCTTCGTAAACAGTATTACGAGAAACGTGACGACAGTGACAAGCTGAAGCTAGACACTGTAGAAGACGATTTATAGAATCTATTTTAATGAATAATTTGTGATATGACTAAAACTGAAATTCAACAAGTGAAATTGCGATTTGGTATCATAGGCAACTCAGAAGAGTTGGCTCGTGATATAGATATTGCTATTCAAGTAGCTCCTACCGACTTATCTGTATTGATAATGGGGGAGAGTGGTGTTGGTAAGGAAAGTTTTCCGCAAATCATTCATCAATACAGTAAGCGTAAGCATGGACAGTATATAGCTGTCAACTGTGGTGCTATACCCGAAGGTACAATAGACTCTGAGCTTTTTGGGCATGAGAAAGGGGCCTTTACGGGCGCTATAGGCGAACGAAAAGGCTACTTTGGCGAGGCCAATGGTGGTACTATCTTCCTCGATGAAGTTGGTGAGCTGCCTCTGCCTACTCAAGCTCGTTTGCTCCGTGTATTGGAGAGTGGCGAGTTCATTAAAGTCGGCTCCTCGAAGGTTCAAAAGACAGATGTGCGTATCGTTGCGGCTACCAATGTGAATTTGACGCAGGCCATTCAAGACGGTAAATTCAGAGAGGATTTGTATTATCGTCTCAACACTGTGCCCATCATCGTGCCTCCCCTACGAGAAAGAGGTGATGATGTGCTACTGCTGTTTAGAAAGTTTGCAGCCGACTTTGCCGAGAAGTATCGCATGCCATCTATTCAGCTTACTGACGATGCCAAGCAGATGTTAGTGGCCTATCCATGGCCCGGTAATATTCGACAGCTTAAAAATATCACAGAACAGATCTCTATTATTGAAACTAATAGGGATATAGACGCTTCTATACTTAGAAGGTATCTGCCCGATGCCAATACACAAAGGTTCCCTACTGTTGTCACTAACTCATCTTCATCAACAAGTTTTGAGAGCGAACGAGAGATACTTTATTCGGTGCTCTTTGATATGCGTAAGGAGGTAGCCGAGTTAAAGAGTATGGTTCACGACTTGATGGCCGAAAGAGGTGCGGTGTCTAGAGTACCACAGACGATGACCCCCGTTAGCTCTGTGCCTGCTATCATACAAACCGTGAAAGCTCCTACACTTGATGAAGGTGAAATACTGGACCCTGAGTATATATCGGCAGAACCCTTATCACTAGACGAGGCCGAAAAAGAACTGATTCGCAAGGCCCTGATCAAACACAATGGCAAACGTAAAAGCGCTGCACAAGATCTCAACATATCTGAGCGCACACTATATAGAAAAATAAAAGAATATGGCTTGGACTAAAGCAACTGCGCGTTGGTGCGCACTTTTGACACTTCCTTTTTTATTGTTGGCTTGTTCGATATCGTACAAGTTCAATGGCTCGTCTATTAACTACGACAAGGTAAAAACTATTACTATTGATCTTTTCCCAATTAAATCGGCTTATGTATATGCTCCGTTGGGGACTACCTTCAATGATCAGCTGAAAGATATCTTTGTGCGTCAAACGCGCCTAGAATTGGTGCGTATGAATGGTGACCTTCAGATTGAGGGAGAGATTACCGGCTACAACCAGTTCAATGAGGCTGTGCAGTCTGATGGTTATTCGTCGACTACTAAGCTGACAATCACTGTCAACGTGCGTTTTGTTAACAATACCAACCATACCGAAGACTTCGAACGTCAGTTCTCGGCTTTCCGTACCTACGACTCTAGTCAGTTGTTGACGGCTGTGCAAGACCCACTTATTGCCGAGATGGTTCAAGAGATAGTTGAACAGATTTTTAATGCAACCGTAGCCAACTGGTAAACGTATGATGACAGTTTCTTTGACCGAACTAGTTCATCATCCAGAGAAGTTGAACAGTGAAACGCTATACGAGTTGCGCTTATTGGTGTCACGCTATCCCTATTCGCAAGTACTTCGTATTCTGCTTTTAAAAAATCTCTATTTATTAAAAGATAACAGCTTCGGGGCTGAGCTTCGAAAGGCAGCGCTATATGTAACCGATCGTTCTCAATTGTTTCAGCTCATCGAAAGTGAGCGATACAAGGTACGTGCATCTAAAAAGTCTTCAGAAGAAGAGGTTGTAGTCGAAGAAGATCCTTCACTTGACCGTACGCTTACTTTGATCGACTCTTTCCTATCTACCTTGTCTGAGGAGGAAATGCAGATATCTCAGTCCTTGGATTATGCAGTAGATTATACGAGCTATTTGCTGGAACAAGATGATATAACCACTGCTGATGGAGAAACTGCATCTTCCACCGAAAGCTTTGAGCTTATAGACAACTACATTGCTCGCAGTGAAACAGATACTCCAGTGCTGTCGGTGGTTGATAAAGAGGGTGAAATAGGAATTGAACATGCTCCTGCCGACTCGTTATCTCCACAGTTAGTGATTACAGAAGATGATGAGGAAGAGTTTTTTACGGAGACATTAGCCAAAATCTACATAAAACAGCATCGATACAATAAAGCACTCGAAATTATTAAAAAGTTGAGCTTGAAATATCCAAAAAAAAATGCTTACTTTGCAGAACAAATTACACATTTGGAAGAATTGATTATTAACAGTAAATCAAAATAACGAAACAATGTACTTATTCTTTATTATTTTAATGGTTGTCGCTGCCATTTTCCTATGCATTATTGTACTTATTCAAAACTCTAAAGGCGGTGGTCTAGCATCTAGCTTCTCTTCGTCTAATGCAATTATGGGTGTGCGTAAAACTACTGACATTCTTGAAAAAACGACTTGGGGTCTTGCTGCTTTTCTAGTAATCCTAAGTATTGCTATCGCTTATGTTACTCCTTCTCCTTCTGCTAGCGAAGGTGTGATGATAGAACAAGCAGTTGAGCTTGACGCAACTAACCCTTACACAATGCCTCAAACTCCAGCAGCTGAGCCTGAAACTGGTAATGAATAATTAGTATATATAATATACTTCATATAATAAAAAAGGTTGAAACTGTTTCATACGGTTTCAACCTTTTTTATTTGCCTATACTTCACCTCTTTTACCCCCTCTTTTGGCCCCGTTGGTGAGTAGCCTTCGCCACCGTGCTGAGTAGCCCTTGCTACCGAGCAGGCAAGCCCTTGCCACCACGGTGAGTAGCCTTACTCACCAAACCATATAACCCTTGTTTGCTTATAATATCAGGATGTCTTGATATACAGGAGTTTACTCGTCCAGTTCTGTGATATAGGTGAGTAGCTTGTTATAGAACGGATGTCTGCTTAGCGTAGAGCTATCTCCCAGAATAACCAGCTTCATTCTTGCGCGGGTGATGGCTACATTCATGCGTCGAAGATCGTTTAGAAAACCTATCTGTCCATCTTCATTGGCGCGTACAAGACTGATAAAAACGACATCTCGTTCTTGCCCTTGAAAACCATCTACTGTATGTATGGTGATGAGTTTGCGGAACGGTTTGAAGAATGAGCTCTTTTTAATGAGGCCACGCAGATAGTGCACCTGTGCCTTATAAGGCGAAATGATTCCAAAGTCGATACGCTCTTCCATGATTCTTGCTTCGCCTATTTTGCGGATATAGCGCTCTAGCTCTTTTACCAATAGTTTGCCCTCTTCTTTGTTGATTCGTCCTGAAGTGTCGGGGCGATATTCTTCCTTGAACTCTTGTTCGGCAGTATCTATCCAAGTAATGGGAGTGTCATAATCTAATATTCCACGATAGCGCACTTCGGGAGCAGCCTTTAATTGGTTGTGATAGAACCACTGTCCGGGGAAGTGCATGATGGCTTCGTTCATCCGGTACTGCGTATCGAGCAGGGTAACGCATTCGGGCTTCCTCTGGCAAATGCGCTCCATCAAAGTGTGACTTAACCCATTTCGAGCAGCTTCCATACATTTTATGGTTGGAGGAAGTTGTAGGTGATCGCCTGCAAATACCACACGGTCGGCTTTACGGATAGCTATCCAGCAAGCCGCTTCAAGAGCTTGGGCAGCTTCGTCAATAAATAGGGTAGGAAATCGACGAGCCGTAAGCACGCGATGATTGCTACTGACCAAAGTCGAAGCAATCACTCGGGCATTGGCAAATAGTGACTCATTGATCAATATCTCAAGCTCTGTGGCACGATCGCGCAGTTTGTGCAATCGGTTGTGAATCTTCTCTTTTTCGCTGCTACTTTTGTGTCGCAGACTTCCTTGCAGCTCCCTAATGGCTTTTCTTATTCCCCATAACTCGGTGTAAGAGGGATGATTCTCAAATTGACGTTCGTAGGTAAACGATAACATCTTGTCGTTGACGCGCGACGGGTTGCCAATGCGCAATACAGGTACGCCTCGATCGGTCAACTTCTCTGCAATCCAGTCTACTGCCGTGTTGCTTTGGGCGCATACCAGCACTTGATTCTCACGGTGTAGAGTTTCGTAGATCGACTCGACCAAAGTGGTGGTCTTTCCGGTTCCTGGAGGGCCATGCACCACTGCCACATCTTTGGCACACAACACTTGATTCACCGCCTTCTCTTGACTGCCATTGAGCCATGGAAATCGCATGGGTAGTATCGATCTGAACTCCGGTTTCCTATTGCCAAGTATCACCTCTTTTAGTTCTGCCAGCCTTGTATCCTTAGCCCGAATCACATCGTTGAGTGCCTCGAACATCGTGCGATAAGAGGTCTCGTCAAAATAGAGTTGGATGCCTAGCGTGTCGTGACTGTTGAGTTGTGTCAAAGCCTCTTGGTTGGGCAACAACACCACCATGCGATTCTCGTCAGCATAGTTCACCGTAGCGGTAAAGTTGAGAAAAGTTATACTGCCATCGAAGCTTCTGTGGAAAAAGCGAATGGGGCGACCAAACTCAAAGTTGTGTTCATACTCAAGGTCTGTTGACCGTGATATCTCTATAGCTAATGAGTTGAGCGCGTTGAAGTAGTTGCGCCCTATCGCTACAGGATACCAGCACAGTCCTTGCTTTATCTTTTGCTCCACACCCTTTAGCTCGGCTTGTCTACAATACATCTCTTTCTCATATTCGTACTCCATTTGTAGAGCTTTGTGTTGCACATGCAGAATGCTATCAGCAGAAGTAGTTACTTTTATGGAACTCATATTGTAGATGCGGATTTTAATTTTCTTTGTAAATGTGCTCATATTTAATCACAATACAGCAAGTTAAGCCCATAAGCTTAGTCTAATTTTTGATTTGTTAAACCTTCTTTATCTCGGTTTGTTATCTTTATATAGATAATACCTAATCCGAAGAAATATGATATTTGATCAAGATATACTGAATCGCTTTTATACTAGTTATAACGAGAAAGTCAATCATTCAAAATCAATACTTAATCATCCGTTAACATTGACCGAAAAGATACTCTATGCACATCTTTTCGATTCTGCTAAAATTAAGCCTTTCACGCGTGGTGATGAGTATATAGATCTTCGTCCCGATAGAGCCGCACTGCAAGACGCCACAGCTCAAATGCCTTTGTTGCAATTTATGAATGCCGGTAAAGAGAAAGTTTCTGTACCCACTACGGTGCATTGCGATCATCTGATAAGGGCCTTTAAAGGGGAAGAGGCCGATCTGATCGAAGCCCATACTGCCAATAGTGAAGTCTATACCTTTTTACAAGATATCTCCTCGCGCTATGGCATCGGTTTCTGGAAGCCGGGCGCAGGAACCATTCATCAAGTGGTACTGGAGAACTATGCTTTTCCGGGTGGAATGATGGTAGGTACGGACTCTCACACTCCCAATGCCGGTGGGCTGGGGATGATAGCCATAGGTGTAAGTGGTGCCGATGTGCTCGATGTGATGACTGGCATGGAATGGGAATTAAAGATGCCGAAGATTATAGGTGTTCATCTCACAGGAGAAATGAACGGCTGGACCTCTGCCAAGGATGTGATACTGAAACTGACCGGTATGCTATCGGTGACAGGTGCAGCCAATGCAGTTATTGAATACTTTGGCGCCGGCACCGCTACACTGTCGGCCACGGGGAAGGCTACCATCTGCAACATGGGGGCAGAGGTGGGGGCAGTAACCTCTATTTTCCCTTATGATGAGAAGATGGCTGCTTACCTGCATGCCACCGAACGTGCAGAAATAGCTATGAAAGCCGATGAGATAATAGACAACCTAACAGCGGACGTAGAAGTTCTGGATCACCCCGAACAGTATTACGATTTAGTTTTGGAGATCGACTTGTCTACCTTAGAACCTTATATTAATGGACCTTTTACACCCGAGGCAGCTACTCCTATATCTGAGTTTGCCGAGAAGGTCTTACTCAATGGTTACCCTCGAAAAATAGAGATGGGCCTGATTGGATCGTGTACCAACTCTTCTTATCAAGACTTAAGTCGTGCAGCCTCCATTGTCCTGCAAGTATTAGAAAAGGATATGGCAGTGACTTCTTCCTTGATTGTGATGCCGGGAAGCGAACAAATGCGTGCTACTGCCGAGCGAGATGGTATTATGACCCTATTTCGCCTTGTGGGGGCTAGTGTCATGGCCAATGCTTGCGGACCATGTATTGGCCAGTGGAAAAGAATTGATAGTAGTCCCACCGCTAAGAACTCTATTATTACCTCTTTCAATCGTAACTTCCCTAAAAGAGCTGATGGTAACCCCAATACCTATGTTTTTGTGGCTTCACCAGAGATTGCAATGGCCATGACTGTTGCCGGCGATCTCTGTTTTAATCCGCTTAAAGACAGACTGCTGACTCACGAAGGTTTAAAGGCGAAGTTTTCAGAACCAGTTGGTGATGAGCTTCCTACGTGTGGTTTTGTTTCGAAAAAGGATGGTTACATTCCTCCACAAGGAGCTAGTGTTGAAGTGCTTATAGAACCTGAATCAGAAATCTTGCAGCAGCTACAACCTTTTGATACATGGGATGGAAAAGATCTGCTCGATATGCCCCTCCTCATCAAAGTGATAGGCAAATGTAGCACAGACCACATTTCGGCCGCAGGGCCTTGGCTACGCTTTAGAGGACATCTACAACATATATCGGATAATATGCTAATGGGGGCCATGAATGTCTTCAACCAAAAGAGAAATCTGGTGTGGAATAGATTGACTAAGACTTATGATACAGTTCCGGGCACAGCTAAATGTTATAAGGCTAATGCTACTAATTCGATAGTAGTGGCCGAAGAAAATTATGGAGAAGGCTCCAACCGTGAACATGCTACTATGGAACTTCGTTATTTAAATGTACGCGTTGTGTTGGCTAAAAGTTTTGCGCATACCCACGAAAATAATCTCAAGAAGCAAGGGGTGTTGGCATTAACTTTTATAGATAAGGACGATTATAATCGCATCTTAGAACGTGATACTATCTCGGTAGTGGGGCTGTCCGATTTCGCATCGGGTAAAACACTGCAAGTAGTTATTCACCACGAAGATGCTACAACCGAACAAATAGAAGTTCGGCACACCTATAATGAACAGCAGATTGAGTGGTTCCGCGCCGGATCTGCACTAAATACTAAAAGTCATGAGTAGAATAACGAAACAACCAGGTGGTCCGCTTATTGTACCGGATACTCCAACTATACCTTATATTACAGGAGATGGTGTAGGCAGAGAGATAACACCATCAATGATGGAGATTGTAAATGTGGCTGTGCGTATTGCCTACGGCACTAAAAAGCAGATAGTTTGGAAAGAAGCACTAGCAGGCGAAAATGCATTCAATCAAACCGGAGAATGGTTGCCCGAAGAGACCGTCGAGAAGTTTGACAAGTATCTTGTTGGCATCAAAGGGCCGTTGACAACACCGGTAGGCGATGGCATACGCTCCATCAATGTCACACTGAGACAGAAGCTAGACCTATACGTTTGTTTGCGTCCCATCCAGTGGTATTTGGGTGTCTTTACTCCGCTAAATGCTCCCGAGAAGGTGCACATGACTGTTTTCCGCGAAAACACAGAAGATATTTACGCCGGTATCGAATGGGAAGCCGGTACACCCGAAGCGAAGAAGTTTATGCACTTTCTTCAGGATGAGATGGGGGTAGACACCGTAAGATTTCCCGAAACTTCGTCATTCGCTGTGAAACCGGTATCAAAAGAGGGCACCGAACGCTTGGTGCGTGCTGCTTGCCGTTATGCTATCGATCACAATAGACCATCGGTGACCTTGGTGCACAAAGGCAATATAATGAAGAGCACCGAAGGTGGTTTCAAACGTTGGGGACATGAGTTGGCCGAACGTGAGTTCGCAGCCGAACTAACATCGGGTAAATTAGTTGTAAAAGACTGTATTGCTAATGCCTTCTTGCAAAACACGCTGATTACACCTGAGGATTACTCGGTTATTGCCACGCTCAATCTCAATGGCGATTACATTTCCGATCAACTTGCTGCTATGGTGGGTGGCATAGGCATTGCTCCGGGTGCCAACATCAATTACGATACGGGTCATGCCATTTTCGAAGCTACACATGGCACAGCACCTAGTCTAGCCGGTAAGAATGTGGCCAACCCTTGTTCGCTTATACTATCGGCTGTAATGATGCTGGAATACATGAACTGGCGCGAAGCAGCACTACTCATCACTCGTGCTCTAGAACGTAGTTTCGAGGATGCACGTGCCACATTCGACTTAGCTCGATTTATGCCTTGTGGCCGCTCATTGTCAACCACCGACTTCACACGAGAGATTATCGAACGAATAGAAGGTAGATATAAAGACTGATGTAAATCTACACTATTCGCCTTGTTTTCATGTTTGCCCCCGAGCGCTTTTATTCGTTACTACGGTAATATTGGCTCTCGGGGGTCTTTTTGTGGGATAATCTTTGTTCTATGTTTTGCAATTATTTACTTTTGCTTGTAAAAAAGCGTCAAAATGAACATAGATACCTTTAATTCCTTTTGTGGGGCAATGGCACTAATTGCACTTTTTGTCTTTGTTGCACTCTATTTCGTTAAAGCCGGTTATGGCATATTCCGCACACAGTCTTGGGGTTTAGCCATTAACAATAAGATAGCTTGGGTATTGATGGAAGCACCAGTCTTTCTCACCATGTTTTGTTTATGGATCGGCTCTGAAAGACGCTTTCAGCTTGTTCCGCTTATCTTCTTCTTGCTTTTTCAGCTGCATTACTTCCAACGTTCTTTTGTTTTTCCTTTCTTGCTAAAAGGGAAGAGTAAGATGCCAATAGCAATAATGCTGATGGGCATACTCTTTAATATACTCAACGGCTATATGCAAGGCCAGTGGATTTTCTATCTTGCACCCGATGATCTATATGTCACCCAATGGCTCACTACTCCTCAGTTTTGGATAGGCCTATGTCTTTTCTTTGGTGGTATGTTTATCAATCTACAGTCCGATTATATTATTCGCCACCTCCGCAAACCGGGGGATACAAAGCATTATCTCCCCGCTAAAGGGTTATATCGATACGTCACTTCGGCCAACTACCTCGGCGAATTGATAGAGTGGGGTGGCTGGGCTATTCTTACATGGTCACTGCCCGGACTTATTTTCTTCTGGTGGACCTTTGCCAATCTGGTGCCACGTGCCAATGCTATATGGCATCGCTACTTAGAAGAGTTTGGTTCGGAGGTCGGCACCCGTAAGCGTATATTCCCATTTATTTATTGATTAAGCGTACTACCAACAATGAAACCTTCAAAACTATTTACGCCAGTAACGATTGGACCGCTTACATTGCGCAATCGCACTATCCGTTCGGCTGCTTTCGAAAGTATGTGCCCTGAGCACAATCCTTCCAAAATGTTGTTCGACTACCATCAGTCTGTTGCTGCCGGTGGCGTGGGGATGACTACTGTAGCCTATGCGTCTGTTACTCAAAGTGGGCTGTCTTTTGAACGTCAACTCTGGATGCGCCCCGAGATTGTTTCGGGTTTAAAAGAGATCACCGACGCTATCCATGCCGAAGGTGCAGCAGCCAGCATACAATTGGGCCACTGTGGAAATATGTCGCACAAAGGTATTTGTGGTGTCACACCAATTTCTGCCTCCACTGGTTTTAATCTGTATTCGCCCACTTTTGTTAGAGGTATGCGTAAAGAGGAGTTACCGGAGATGGCTAAAGCTTATGGCAATGCCGTAAATCTTGCTCGCCAAGCAGGCTTTGATGCTGTTGAGATCCATGCCGGTCATGGATATCTTATCAGTCAATTTCTTTCACCCTACACCAACAAGCGTAAAGATGAATATGGCGGATCGCTAGAAAATCGTATGCGCTTTATGGACTTGGTGATGGAAGAGGTGATGAAGGCAGCGGGAGATGATATGGCTGTATTTGTGAAGATGAATATGCGCGATGGCTTTAAAGGAGGTATGGAGATCGAGGAGAGTTTGCAAGTAGCCAAACGTTTGCTTCAACTTGGTGCACATGCTCTAGTTTTGAGTGGAGGTTTCGTTAGCAAAGCACCCATGTATGTGATGCGTGGTGCAATGCCAATCAAAACGCTGACTCACTACATGGACTGTTGGTGGCTGAAGCTCAGTGTGAAGATGTTTGGCGGTATGATGATACCCACAGTTCCTTTCCAAGAAGCCTATTTCTTAGAAGATGCACTACGTTTCCGTCAAGAATTGCCCGACGCTAAAATAGTCTATGTAGGAGGACTAGTATCCCGCGAAAAGATTGATGAGGTACTAGATGATGGTTTTGAAGCTGTGCAGATGGCACGTGCCCTTCTTAATGAACCTGCCTTTGTCAATCGTATGAAGGAGGAAGAAAATGCACGCTGCTCGTGTGGCCATAGCAATTACTGTATTGGACGTATGTATACCGTCGAGATGGCTTGCCACAAGCATTTGAAGGAGAAGCTACCTCAAAGCTTGCAGAAAGAAATTGAGAAACTGGAAGATAAGTAATAGCAACAAGGTAATATAAAGATTAATGGAGCAAAAGATTGCTGTAATTACTGGCGCAGACGGTGGAATGGGAAGAGAAATAACTGCGGCTGTTGCCGAAGCAGGCTATCAAGTGGTTATGGTTTGTTACACCAAAGAAAAAGGCGAAAAGGTTAAGAATGAATTGATACAGCGTACAGGGAATCAGAACATTGAAGTGATACAAACTGACTTGTCTTCACTCAGTTCGGTAGCAACTTTAGCCAATCAACTACTTGAACGGTTCGAGCACATCTCTCTGTTAATGAACAATGCCGGAACACTTCAAACCGGACTACATATTACTGAAGACGGCTTGGAACAGACTGTTGCAGTCAATTATGTGGCTCCCTATCTATTGACGCGTAAGCTACTACCTATCATGAAACGAGGCACGCGCGTTGTTAGTATGGTTTCGTGTACCTATGCGGTGGGCAAGCTGGATTTTCCTTATTTCTTTGGAAAAGGTCGAAAGGGTATGTTTGTTAGAATTCCTGTCTACAGTAACACGAAGTTAGCTTTACTGCTCTTTACTTTGAAGATGGCGGAACTAACAAGGGAACAAGGCATAAGTTTTAATACGGCCGATCCCGGTGTGGTTTCAACGCCAATCATCACGATGCATGCTTGGTTCGATCCGTTGACCGATATCTTCTTCCGGCCCTTTATTCGTACTCCTAAACAAGGGGCAGCTACAGCTATTGGCCTACTACTTGATGAGGCTAGTGCCGGTAAGACGGGGACTTTCAACTTAAGTTGCCACACTAAAGAACTCTCTGAAAAGTATACTAAGCATCCCCAAATGGAAGAGTTGTGGAAGGAGACAGAGCGAATCGTATCTCCTTGGTTATAAAATCTTATTCAACAGCTTTATCGCTACGCTCGGCCATCTTTCGCTCAATGAATTGAATCTTTTGATTGGCCTCTTCTTGTTCCGCTTTTATCTTCTGCGAGGCAGCTAAAAGCTGGGCAAGTTCGTAAACGTTGGCCGCTGCTTTGCGGTCGTCAGCACTCATTGTAGTATTGTACTTTCTGTCTCCAATATACTCTACCTTAATGTTATTGTCCTTGTTGTAGCTGATAAAGCCAATAACATCACCGTCTTCACCAAGTTTGTAGTCGTTCTGCTCTATTTTGCGACCAAGGTTAGTGGTTTCATAACTGTCGCGTGACATAGGTGTTTGCGCGAATGTGCCATCGGGAGCTGTCACCTTTACAGCATGGTGATGAATAGAGTTGCTACCGTTGTAAATAGAGGTCATGCTCATTACGCCTAGCTCACTTACTTGAAATCGCAAGTAACTTCTGTCTAGGTTCCTCTCCACCACTTGAGTTGGCCAGAAGTAGTTCCCCACTTGCTGGTACACTGTATCTTTCTCTAATTTAAAGTCGCCTACAATCTTATTAATCCCCTCTTGCGTCACACTTTGCAAGCTATCCAGAAAGTGCAGCGTTTGCTGCTGTTCGGCAAGTTCTACCTGCTGCATCAATCCGATACCCTCACGGCGTGTGTCATAGGCTTTAGGGTACAAAATCTTTATGCTATCGATAAGTTGTTTGGCTTCGTTATAATTGCCTAGCTGGAAAGCTTCTTGAGCCATCACTAGTTGTTCTTCTGCCTTCTTCTTCTCCGAATTGCCGCACGAAGTGAGCGTCAACCCAAATGTCAGGACCCCAAGAAGGATACTCCATTTTGTTTTCATTTTACTTTTTCGCTTTAATTATGTGGGCAAATATACTTAAAAATAGCCGTGGTAGTGAGCAATAGCCGCTAAAGTTGTAACTTTGCAAATAGATAGGTAATGACAACTGATATGATTACATTGACACCAGAAGAACTTAAAAGTAAATTCCAACATAAAATATTCTCGCGCATTTCCGAGACGGCCGACGAGCTGGGTCTTGAATGCTATATAGTAGGCGGCTATGTTCGTGACTTATTCTTGCAACGCCCCTCTAAAGACATAGATGTGGTAGTGGTGGGAAGCGGTATCGAGATGGCCAAGGCTTTTGGCAAGCGTTTAGGCAAAGGTGCCTATGTATCGGTTTTCAAGAATTTTGGTACAGCTCAAGTGAAGTTTTACGAGCATGAAATAGAATTTGTGGGTGCACGTAGAGAATCTTATCAACGTGACTCTCGTAAGCCTATTGTAGAGGATGGTACGCTTGAAGACGATCAAAACCGTCGCGACTTCACCATCAATGCTATGGCAGTCTGCATGAATAGTGCCCGCTTTGGAGAACTCGTAGACCCTTTTAATGGCTTAGAAGATTTGAAGGAAAAGACAATCCGCACTCCTCTCGATCCTGATATCACCTTTAGTGATGATCCGTTGCGCATGATGCGTTGCATCCGCTTCGCCACTCAGCTCAACTTCTATATTGATGATGCTACATTTGAATCTCTTGAGCGCAACGCCGATCGTATTGAAATTATCTCACAAGAGCGTATCGCTGACGAGTTGAACAAGATCATCTTATCGCCTATACCCTCAAAAGGTTTTATCGATTTAGATCGCTGTGGCTTGCTGGAGCGTATCTTCCCTGAGTTTGTAGCGCTGCAAGGCGTAGAGACACGTAATGGGCGTAGCCATAAGGATAACTTCTATCATACCTTAGAGGTGCTCGATAATATCAGCAAGCACACCGATAATCTTTGGTTGCGCTGGGCAGCAATCTTGCACGATATTGCTAAACCTAAGACTAAACGCTGGGAGGCTAAAGCCGGCTGGACTTTTCATAACCACAACTACGAGGGTGAAAAGATGGTGCCGCACATCTTCCGCAAGATGAAGCTGCCGATGAATGAGAAGATGAAATACGTGCAAAAGCTGGTAAGCCTGCACCTTCGTCCTATTGTGATTGCCGATGATGTGGTGACCGATTCGGCTGTGCGTCGACTATTGTTCGATGCCAGCGATGATATTGACGACTTGATGACACTTTGCGAGGCCGATATCACTTCGAAGAACAATGAGCGCAAGCAACGCTTCTTGAATAACTTCGCATTGGTTCGTCAGAAGCTGAAAGATATCGAAGAGAAGGACCGCGTGCGCAACTTCCAACCGCCAATTGGTGGTGAGGAAATTATGAAAATCTTCGGATTGGAGCCTTGTTCGCAAGTAGGTTCTTTGAAAAGCTCTATCAAAGATGCTATTCTTGATGGAGTGATTCCTAACGAATACCAGCCTGCTTATGACTTCTTGTTAGCTAGAGCCACTAAGTTGGGGTTGAAGCCTGTGAAGTAAATCAAAAATAGACATATACAAAAGAGAGGGTAGAAAGCACTGATTATTCAGCTTTCTACCCTCCTTTTTTATCTGTTTGCAGGTTGATTACAGCTCTATGATAGCCTCTTCGCAAAGAGTAAGTTTCTCTACACCTTCTGCGTTTACAGCCCAAGAGTTTTCTATACCCACTGCACCGATTCCGGCGAGAACGATCTTTGGTTCGAGTGCAAACACCATTCCTGGTTCTAGTTCACGTTTGATACGTGGAGCGATGACCGGCATTTCGTTAATCTCCAAGCCGATGCCATGACCGATGAAACCTGCTTTTTGATTGATTCCCATAAAGTTGTCAGCAAATCCGGCTTTAGTTACCATTTCGATAGCTTTGTGGTAAAGGTCCTCGCACACAGCTCCGGGTTTGGCATCGTTAATCAGTTCGTTTTGGATGTCGATACATACTTGATGTGCATCGTACGCTTTTTGAGTAAGCTTGCCAATTGAGAATACACGGCTCATATCGCCCATGTAGCCATTGAAGTTACCGCCCATATCAACCATAACGGTCTGTCCGGCCTTCATTGCTGTGCCGCTTACGCTGCCTGGTAGAGCAGGATGCATTCCTTGCCCCCCTAGAGAGAAGTCGTAAGGTGAAGGATAAGCTGCATTGTCACCGGCCAAAAGGCTACCCATAAAGATCTCCATGCTTTGACCAAACACGCGGAAAATGCCAAGGTTACCCTCTAGACGCATCAATCTTTCTATCTCGATAGAAAGCTGAAGGTCAGTCATGCCAGCTTTGTATACAGATGGTATTTGGTTGTATGCCTTTGTATGAGCAGCTCCCGAACGACGGAACAGTTCAATCTCCATAGCGGTTTTTATGCTACGCGCTTCGCGAATGATAGGAGTTCCATTTGCTATTTCGGCGTCTGGGAATAGAGCTGCCAGACGAGTGTAGTCGGTATATGACAATTCATCGGCTTCTAACATCACCTTTGCGGGTATTGGCAAACCTTCTTCTTTCAAGATGTCGATAATCTGTTCGGGCTTGCGAATGTTGTGCACAAATTCGCCTTTAATATGGTTGGGACGCTTTACAAATATGCGTGCAGGCTTATCTAGCGGTAAATAGAGATAGCCGCTGATGATTCTGCCATAGGTGTAAAGCAGATTGATGTTGCAAGCTATGAGCGCTGCCTCGATATTCTGTTGTTGCATCAGACGACGGATCTTATCACGTCTCTGTATTAATTCGGGTAGTATCATGTCTCCTTATTTTATGTTAGGTTCGCAAAGTTAGTCGGTTTTTCTGACAAACTAATACTCTACTATAAAAAGAATGCTGTCTAGGCCCCTCGCGAAGCCATAGACAGCATGTAACTTTACAAATAATAAAGAATTACTAAAACTATTATTATCTACTTGCAGTAGGTCAGATGACTCCTTGTTCTAGCATTGCATGAGCCACTTTCATGAACCCGGCAATGTTTGCACCCTTCACATAGTTGATGTATCCATCTGGTCCGGTGCCATACTTCACACACTGTGCATGAATGTTGTGCATGATATCGTGTAGCTTTTGGTCAACTTCCTGAGCGCCCCAAGTCATGTGCATCGCATTCTGCGACATCTCTAGGCCTGAAGTAGCTACACCGCCTGCGTTTACCGCTTTACCCGGAGCATACATCACTTTGTGTTGTATGAATAGGTCGATAGCTTCGGGCGTACATCCCATATTGGAGATTTCTCCTACACATAGTACACCATTATCTATAAGATGTTGCGCATCTTCTTCGTTCAATTCGTTTTGAGTGGCACAAGGCAAAGCGATATCTACCTTCACCTCCCAAGGGTGTTTGTCGGCTACAAACTTAGCATTTGGAAACTCCTCTGCATAAGGTTCCACGATGTCGTTGCCCGATGCACGAAGCTCTAGCATATACTCAATCTTCTCACCGCTGATTCCGTCTGGGTCGTAGATGTAGCCATCGGGGCCCGATAGAGTCACCACTTTAGCGCCTAGTTCATTGGCTTTGATAGCTGCACCCCATGCCACGTTGCCGAAGCCCGAGATGGCAACAGTTTTGCCTACCATAGAGTGACCTTTGGTTTGGAGCATTTCGTTCACAAAGTATAAACCGCCAAAACCGGTTGCTTCAGGGCGAATCAATGAACCGCCATATTCTAACCCCTTGCCTGTAAATGTACCGGTACACTCTCGAGTTAGCTTTTTGTACATACCGTATAGATAGCCCACTTCGCGACCGCCTACGCCGATATCGCCTGCAGGTACGTCCATGTCGGGGCCGATGTTGCGCCAAAGTTCTAGCATGAAGGCTTGGCAGAAACGCATGATTTCAGCATCACTCTTGCCACGAGGCGAGAAGTCGGAACCACCTTTGCCGCCACCCATAGGTAGAGTAGTTAAGGCATTCTTAAAGGTTTGTTCAAAACCTAGGAACTTTAATATAGATAGATTGACCGATGCATGGAAACGAAGTCCACCTTTGTAAGGGCCAATGGCATTGTTGAACTGAACACGATAACCTAGGTTGGTTTGCACTTCACCTTTATCGTCAACCCATGTCACACGGAAAGTTAGAATTCGATCGGGCTCGACTAGTCTTTCGATAATCTTCGCTTTCTCGAACTCGGGGTGCTGATTGTAAACTTCTTCTATCGAATGAAGTACTTCTTTTACAGCTTGAAGGTACTCAGATTCACCAGGGTGTTTTGCCTCTAATGAAGAGACGATTTTCTGAATATTCATAATATATTGTTTTAAAAGGTTGTTTTGATAAAATGTTAGTTAACTCTGCTACAAATATAGAGAATCTTTTAATATAACACTTTTTTCACCCTTATTTCTTCCTTAAATATTGATAAAATGATAGTTGTTAACGACGAACGCCTTTTTGCTGCCAAGGTGTAAGGCTGCAAAAAGGCGTTTGTCTAAAACTGTAACTTCTATCTATTTTTTGAAAGAAGGTTTCTCGTTCATATTGTAAAGTATAAAGCTATAGATGTCGGCTTGTTCTTCCAAGACTTTTTGGATAGGTTTGCCTGCACCGTGACCCGCTTTGCTGTCGATACGAATCAAAGTTGGGTTGGTTCCATCATTAGCTTCTTGCAATGCAGCAGCAAACTTAAACGAGTGTGCTGGTACCACACGGTCATCGTGGTCGGCAGTTGTCACTAAAGTAGCAGGGTAAGTAGCTCCCTCCTTCATATTGTGAACAGGCGAGTAAGCTAAAAGATATTCGAACATTTCGGGGCTTTCTTCGCTAGTGCCATAGTCGCTAGCCCAGTTCCAACCGATAGTAAATTTGTGATAGCGAAGCATATCCATTACACCTACTTGTGGTATAGCTACCTTGAAAAGTTCAGGACGTTGAGCCATAGTAGCACCCACTAGCAAACCACCATTCGAACCACCTACGATAGCGATCTTCTCTGGGTTAGTATATTTGTTTTCGATAAGATACTCGGCAGCACCGATAAAGTCGTCAAATACATTTTGCTTGTTTAGCTTAGTGCCGGCTACGTGCCACTCTTCTCCATACTCGTTACCACCGCGCAAGTTAACTTGTGCATAGATACCACCGTTTTCAAGGAAAGGAATACGCATCACGCTGAACGATGGGTTGAGGCTGATAGCGAAACCACCGTAACCATAAAGGAATACCGGATTCTTGCCGTTAAGCTTCAAGCCTTTCTTATAAGTAAGAGACATTGGCACCTTTGTACCGTCTTTGCTAGTGAAGAATACTTGTTTAGTTTCAAAGTCATCCGAGTTGAACTTCACAGCAGGTGCGCGGAACAGCTCGTAAGTATTGTTGTCGATATCATATTTATAAGTAGCTCCTGGGATAGTAAACGATGTGAAACCAAAGAAGACCTCTTTATCGTCTTTGTTGCCACTAAAGCCTACCGAGCCGATTGATGGAAGTTGCACCTCTTGCACCTTGTTACCTTGAAGGTCGTACACATAAGCATGATTAGATGCATCTTGGTCGTAAGTTAGAATCATCTTTCCACCTACCAAGCTTGCGTTTGAGAGTACCGACTCTGACTCTGGCACCAGCTCTGTCCAGTTTTCGATAGAAGGATTCTTGGCATCAGCTACCATAATACGGTTTTTAGGCGCATTGTAGTTGGTGAAGATCAAGATGCTGTCTCCGATAACATCGATAGGACTATATTCAAAGTCATTGTCTGTAGTTATTTGTTGCATGCCTTTTTTGCCTTCTGCATCGGTGATGAAGAGGTTGTTACCACGCGAGCCACCCGATTCGAACATAAACAAGAAACGGTTGTCATCGCTAGTCGATGTTGTATAGAAACGCAATGGTTGTTTAGGGTTAGTATAGATTACCTTGTCTGCCGACTGAGGTGTACCTAGCTTGTGGTAATACACTTTGTGGTATTCGTTTACGTTAGAATACTCCTTACCTGCAATCGGTTTATCGTAAGCGCTATAGTAGAAACCATCGTTTTGCCAAGCAATGCCAGTTACTTTAGCCCACTTGATTTCATCTTCCATAAGTTCGCCTGTCTCTGTGTTCATCACAAAGATGTCCAACCAGTCCGAACCACTTTTTGATACAGCATAAGCCACATATTTGCCATCATTAGAGAAAGATACATTGCCTAGAGCCACTGTGCCATCTTCCGAAAAAGTGTTAGGATCGATAAATACGCGTGGTTCACCGTCAAGGCTATCTTGTACATAAAGCACGCTTTGATTTTGCAAGCCATCATTTTTATAGAAGTAGTACTTGCCATTCTTTTTAGATGGGGTACCGATTTTTTCGTAGTTCGCCAACTCAGTCAAACGATCTAGCAACGCTTGGCGAAATGGAATCTGTTGTAGATAGTCGTTGGTCACAGCGTTTTGTGCCTCTACCCAAGCCGCGGTAGCCGCAGTAGTGTCATTTTCCAGCCAACGATAAGGGTCGGCCACTTCTTTTCCAAAGTACACGTCTACTACATCGTCCTTTGCGGTTTCAGGATAACTGATTTTGGGCGCATTGCCAGCGCACGACATCGCTAAGATGCTACTCATAATTAATGTAACTTTCTTCATATATTTAGTTGATTACAAATGTGTCGTTTTAAGTGTGAAGCAGTCTGCTTAAAAACACCTCAACCACGGTTGTTCAATAGAAGTCCAAAAGTACTTAATAATTTTAGTATGGCTATCAAAATGACATAAAAAAGAGCCAATCAATTGCATCTTTTAGTTGGTTTTGGAAAGTGCATTTATTCCGTTTGGTGAGTACGCCTACTCAGCTCGGTGGCAAGCTGTGGTCACCGAGCTGAGTAGGCGTTGCTACCGCGCTGGCAAGGGCTAGTCACCAAGCGGGGAAAGGGTGGTTTGTAACTGATTGATTATCAATCTGTATTTTGAATGATAATTCTCTAATTCTGCAACGCTAAATAGTAATCCTTCTAATTCCTATTTTTAAGCGATTTGACAAAATGCTATTACCTACGAAAGCCTTGCAAAAGAAAAATCCCCTTTCTATAGGCCATGTCGTCTATAGAAAGGGGAAATATGTAGTGATATAGACCTATATCAATGGAGTTACACCAAGTGAGAGATCCACTCTTCGCGTTCGCCAGGAAGAAGATCGATTACTGGAATCTCTACCATAGTATAGCAGCCGGGTTGTTGGCGGAACGAAGCACGAGCTACGCAAACCAAAACTTGTGCGGTAAGGGCAGGATTGTTGATGCGCATATTGAACTCGAACAACTGGTTTTGAGTTTTTCCAGAAACACCTTTTCTAGTTAGATTTACACCATGGCCCATGTCCAGAAGAGCGTCAACACTTGGTACTTCTTTCACATGTGTTTCGTCGTTCACAAAGTAAGCGTCAGCTTTGATAGCCTTAGCCACCTCGTCGAAATTGTAGCCATCTTTCACTTCGATGTACACCATACGGCGGTGAATGCTAGTGCCCGTTGGGATAGTCATAGACAAAGCAGCTTTTACACCCGGAATGGCTTTTACGGCTACTGTATGACCCATACTCATGCCGGGGCCAAAGTTAGTGTAAGTGATGCCTTTAGGGGCAATAGCTTCTAGCATGGTGCGAACCACAGAGTCTGTACCGGGATCCCAGCCTGCTGCAATCACAGACACAGCATTGTGAGCTTTGGCACATTCGCCTAGTTCTTTGCGTAAAGGCACGATGCCTGTATGTATATCAAAACTGTCTACTGTATGGATGCCCAAAGCAAGAATCTCTTTAGCGTAAGCTTCAACGCTACGAGTAGGAGTACACAAAATAGCCACATCTACATCTTTCAGCTCGGTGATGCTTTTCACCACATCGTAGTCGGCTAGTTCGGCGGGCTTGTTTTCGGCACCTGCACGGCGCACAACACCTGCTACTTCAAAGTCGGGAGCAGCCTGTAAAGCCTCCAATACATATTGTCCAATGTTGCCATAACCCACGATGGCAGCTCTAAGTTTTTTCATTCCTTTGTTGGTTTTTTAAGTATATATTAAATTAAGTTCTACTGACAAAAATAGAACAAATATGTGAGATGAAGAAAATGTTTTGATGTATACTAATCTCTGAGATTGCCAATTGTTGCATATCTTCACCGATTGAAGCACAATAAAACAGGATAAATAGTCGTTAATGAATCATAGCAACAAGCCCTACAAACGCAGAAATGACAGATTGAAATTGATGACAACATTTGTAAGGCTCAACTTACTTAAAAAAGCTTATGATAGAATATGTTAGAGGCGAAATAGCCGAACTGACACCGGCTGTGGCCGTGATAGATTGTAACGGTGTGGGATACGCCGTAAATATCTCGCTCAATACCTACTCCGCCATACAAGGCAAAAGTAATTGTAAACTATACATTCACGAGGCTATCCGCGAGGATGCCCACATCTTGTTTGGCTTTGCCGACAAACCAGAACGCGAAATCTTTCAACTGCTTATTTCAGTTTCGGGCATTGGAGGCAATACCGCTCGCATGATACTGTCGGCCATGTCTTATAGCGAGTTGGTGCAGGTCATTAGCAGTGAGAATGTCAACATGCTAAAGACCGTAAAAGGCATCGGGCTAAAGACGGCTCAGCGTGTCATTGTCGATCTTAAAGATAAAATTAAGATATCTTCTGCCGACAGTCTTGATATGCCTATGGCTTTTGGCGCGTTCAACAACGAAGTTCAAGAAGAGGCAGTAGCCGCATTGACTATGCTTGGATTTGCAGCGGCTCCTTCTCAAAAAGTAGTACAAGCCATATTGAAAGAAGACCCTACTACAGCTGTAGCACAAGTCATCAAGTTAGCACTCAAACGATTATAATGCAACGTAGCGCATTTCGCATTGGTTCATTTTGTTTTATCCTTGTATTGCTGTTTCTGGTGGCAAACTACAAAGGGTATGCCCAAACACAGTCTATGCCGATTGTGCAAGAAAACGTCACTTACGACGAACTGACGAATCGTTACCTGATTCACACCATCGTGGGTGGGCAAGAGATGGAGGTGCCCATCGTGCTAACCCCCGCCGAATATATGGAGTGGAGTATGCGCAAGTCCATGCAGGCTTATTATAAAAGGCGCAATGACTCTATAGCCACACAAACCAAGGAGAAGTTCGACTTTACCAACATGTCGTTCAATATCGGTCCGGCCGAGAAGATATTTGGTCCGGGTGGTGTGCAAGTACGCACGCAAGGGTCTGCCGAACTGAGCTTCGGGGTGAGCTATAAGAATGTAGAAAATCCCTCATTGCCCGAGAGTATGCGCAAAACTTGGGCTTTCGATTTCGACGAAAAAATAAATATAAATGTCAACGGTAAGGTAGGCGATAAGGTCAACCTCGACATGAACTATAATACTGATGCTACTTTCGATTTCGACAGCAAAAAGATGAAGTTGAAATACGAAGGTAAAGAAGATGAGATCATCAAGCTGCTAGAGGCCGGTAACATCAGTATGAGTACGGGCAACTCTCTTATTAGAGGCGCCTCGACCCTTTTTGGTGTACGTGCCGATTTGCAGTTTGGCAAGTTGAAACTTCAAACCGTATTAAGTCAACAAGAGAGTGAGTCGAAGACGGTTACCAGTAAAGGTGGCGCTCAGACACTACCTTTCGATTTCTCGGCCGATGCCTACGATGAGAATCGACACTTCTTTTTTGCACACTATTTTCGCGATACCTACGACGCTAATATGTCTCAACTCCCCAACGTACTGTCGGGGGTGACTATCAGCCGTGTAGAAGTATGGATCACCAATAAGCGAGGCAACTTTGAAAATCCTCGTAATCTGGTTGCATTTAGTGATATCGGTGAGTCGAAGGTGATTACTCCCGGCACTCCTTGGATATCCGAATCATCGAGCAACCTAGTGCCCCGCAATGCCGCCAATAACCTCTATTCGTCGATGGTCAACGTCTATCCGATGGCCCGCGACATCACTGCCGTAAACAGCGTGATGCAAGGCATACCTGGCATGGAGAGCGGCGAAGACTATGAGAAAATTGAAAGTGCTCGTCTGCTCAACTCGTCCGAATATAATGTGCACACCTCGTTAGGATATATCTCGTTAAAGCAGACACTACAGCCTGATGAGGCTCTAGGGGTGGCCTTTGAATATACTTATAAAGGACAACGCTACCAAGTGGGGGAGTTTGCCTCGGATATCAAAGAGACAAGTAGCTGTCTATATGTTAAGCTGCTTAAGAATACCTCCAACTCTCCATTGACCACGAGCTGGGATTTGATGATGAAAAACGTCTACTCGCTCAATGCATTCCAAGTGCAGAAAGAGAAGTTTACCTTGAACATCACGATGCTCAACGATACGAGTGGGGTATATATGCGCTACATCCCCGAAGGAAATATAGCTCGTGTGCCTCTGCTCAAAGTAATGGGTCTAGACCGATTGAATAGCCAAAACCAATTGGGTAGCAATGGTTTCTTCGACTTTGTAGAGGGCTATACCATCAATGCACAAAACGGACGTATCTACTTCCCGGTAGTGGAACCTTTTGGTAGCCACCTGCGCCAAGCTATAGGCAACAATGCTATTGCCGAAAAGTATGTGTTCCAAGAACTCTACGACTCTACTAGAACCGTGGCCAAGCAGCTAGCCGAAAAGAATCGCTATCGCCTAGAAGGGGAGTATCGCGCTTCGGCAGCCAATGAAATTCGTCTTGGCTCAATGAATGTGCCGCGAGGTTCGGTGCGTGTGTCGGCCGGTGGACAAATACTAACAGAGAATTCGGACTTTACGGTGGACTACACCATGGGGGTAGTAACCATCATCAACCAGAGTATATTGGACGCGGGTACACCCATCACTGTCAACTTGGAGAGTACCACCATGTATAGCATGCAGCGCAAAACCATGATGGGGATGAACTTTACCTACGACTATTCGCGCAATTTCCAGTTTGGTGGTACGGTGATGCACCTCAGCGAACGAGCACTCACCACGAAGGTGGTAGTGGGCGAAGAACCAATTGCCAATACCCTTTGGGGACTGAATGCCAGTTGGAAGACCGAAAGCCAATGGCTTACCAATATGATTGATAAGCTGCCTTTTACCGAGGCCACAGCTCCTTCTCAAATCAATATGGGGGTGGAGTTTGCCCACCTCATACCCGGGAAAAGTAAAGGCATACAAGATAACTCTGTATTTATTGACGACTTTGAAAGTACCCAAAGTGGTATTGATCTTCGTGCACCGCTCAACTGGCAGCTGTCGTCGGCACCCTATGGCGCTCGTGGCGAAGATGGCCGCATCCTCTTCCCCGAAGCCGGACTGACTAATAACATAGAATACGGTAAAAATCGTTCGCAGCTGGCATGGTATCATATCGATGGTCTATTTACTCGTCGTAACTCATCGCTTACACCTACACACATCAAAAACGACCTCAATCAGCTATCCAATCACTATGTGCGAGAGGTGTATGAGCAGGAACTTTATCCTAATAAGCAACTCAACTACTCCGATGCTGCTACGCTAGCTGTTCTCAATATGGCCTACTTCCCCGAAGAGCGTGGCCCTTACAATCTTGATCTCGACCTGAACAGTGACGGTACACTCAACAGCCCTGAAAAACGCTGGGGAGGTATGATGCGTCGCATCGAAACGAGTGATTTTGAAACTGCTAACATTGAATATATTGAGTTTTGGATGCTCGATCCGTTTATCTATGCCGATGGCGACGATCCTAGCACCTCTACTACCCGTGCCGATGGCAAGATAGATAAAGATCAAGGTGGCTATCTTTATATTAATCTAGGCGATATCTCAGAAGATATCTTGAAAGATGGAAAGAAGTTTTTCGAAAACGGTCTACCTATCGACAACGATCCCTCGAAAGTAGAGGAAACCGTTTGGGGACGTGTTCCCAAGGACCGAAGCTTAGTCTATGCCTTCGATAATTCATCGGGTGCTCGACGTATGCAAGACGTTGGTCTAAATGGTTTGTCCGTAGAAAATGAACGAGAATACCCCACTTATAAGAAGTATCTGGAAGAGGTGCAAGGCATTCTAGAGCCTTCTGTGTACCAAAAGTTTTGGGACTCTCCGGCTGCCGATAAGTATCACTACTTCCGTGGCTCGGACTACGATGCAATAGAGCTGGATATCATCAATCGCTATAAGTATATCAATAACACCGAAGGTAACTCTACAGCCGATGAAGACTCGCCCGAACGCTATCCTACAGCGGCAAAAACAACACCCGATATTGAAGATATCAACCAAGATAATACACTACAAGAGACAGAGAAATATTTCCAATACCGTGTGCCATTAAAGCCTTCGCAGCTTGAAGTTGGAGAGAACTATGTGACCGATAAACGTGTCACAAAGGTTAAGCTTAGAAACGGTAAAACCGAAGAAGTAGTTTGGTATCAGTTCAAGGTGCCCGTGAAGAGTGGAGAGGCTGTGGGTAGTATCCGCGACTTCAAATCCATCCGTTTTATGCGTATGTTCCTTACCGGCTTTAAGAAGCCGGTGATTCTCCGCTTTGCCACACTTGAGTTAGTACGTGGTGAGTGGCGAGGCTATACCGATGCACTTTACAATCTGCAAAATCCCGCTCCTTCTGTTTCGGGTACAATGGTGGTGTCTACTGTCAACCTAGAAGAGAATGGAGATAAAACACCAGTCAACTATGTGATGCCTCCTAAAATCACTCGTGTGGTGGATCCCGGACAACCACAGCTGCTCCAAAAGAACGAACAAGCCATGGACTTGAAAATTACCGACCTAGCCGCCGGTGATGCTCGGGCAGTGTATAAAAACTCAGCATTGGATATGCGCTACTACAAGCGACTTAAGATGTTTACCCATGCTGAGGCTTTGATAGATAATACGACCAACTTAAAAGATGGCGAGGTCTCGGTGTTTATTCGCTTTGGTTCGGACTATCGTGCCAACTACTATGAATATGAGATTCCGCTCACGCTAACAGCACCTGGACGTTACAATAATGACTCTGAAGCCGATCGTAATAAAGTGTGGCCGGTGGAGAATACGTTGGATGTTCTGCTGTCTGTATTTACCGATTTAAAGAAGAAACGTAACATTGCTAAGAACAATGCCAACCTAGGTGTGAGCTATACCAAGCTCTACTCCGAATATGACCCCGAACAACCAGCCAATAAGGTAAGTGTGATGGGTAATCCCTCACTGGGCGAAATAAAGACAATGATGATCGGTGTTCGAAATAACTCCCGTGCCAGCAAATCGGCAGAGGTGTGGGTAAATGAGCTCCGTCTATCTGATTTCGATGATCAAGGTGGGTGGGCTGCACAAGGCAATATGAATGTGCAGTTGTCCGATATTGGTAATGTGAACTTCGCAGGTCACGTAGAAACGGCTGGTTTCGGTGGCTTGGAGCAGAGTCTAAGCGAACGTCGTTTGGATGATTTCTATCAATACCAGTTTACCACTGCTTTTGAGGCAGGTCGTTTCTTTCCAAAAGCTTTGAAGCTGAATGCACCTGTCTATTTCTCGTACTCTCGCGAGAAGACAACACCTAAGTACAACCCTTTGGATAGCGATATGCTAATGAAGGATGCATTGGCTTCGATGGCCAGTAAGCATGAACGCGACTCTTTGCGGAGCATCGCCGAGGAACTTACTGTTTACAAAAGCTTTAGTGTGAGTAATCTTGCTTTCAATATAGCCAGCAAGAACCCTATGCCTTACGACCCTGCCAACTTCTCGTTGAGCTATAGTTTAAGCAAACGACACAACCAAGGTAGCACCATCGTCTACGAGGATGAAACGAACTGGCGCGGTGCGCTCTCTTATAATTATGCTCCCGCCTATAAGGCTTGGGAACCATTTAAGCAGATGAAGAATCAGTCTAAGTGGATGCGTATCTTCAAAGATTTCAACTTGAACTATCTGCCTCAGAATGTTTCGTTCAACACCGATATGACGCGCTACTACTATGAGTTGCAATTGAGAGACATGGAGGCACTGAACGACCCTACCGGTATTCCTGTTAGCGTATCTAAAACATGGTTGTGGAATCGTGACTTCTCGCTTCGTTGGGATCTTTCGAAGAGCCTTAAGATGAGTTTTACTTCTGCCACTCGTGCCGAAATCGAAGAGCCCTATGGTGTGGTCAACAGAAATATTGATCCCGATAGTTACGAAGCACGTAAAGATACTATACGACGCAGCTTGTTGAGTTTTGGTAGACCTATCGACTACAAACAGACGTTTAATGCCTCTTATAAACTACCTTTTGACAAGATCCCGGCTACCGATTGGATTACAGCTGATACCCGATTCGCCTCTTCGTACAATTGGGATAGGGGAGTGGCACTACTCAATGGTTTTAGCATGGGTAATACGGTGGCCAATCAGCGTACAATAGACTTTAATACACGCTTCAACTTAGAGACTCTTTACAATAAGAATACCTATTTGAAGGAGGTAAACCGTCGTTTTGCATCATCGAGCACACGTAGACCGGCCGCTCCTAACAAGCGCAAAGAGAAACCTAAGAGATTTGAACGCGAAATTCAACTCAAACCCGATACAGGCGTAGCGGTTCGTCATAATCTGAATTCAAAGAAGCCTAGAATCTCTGCTTTGTCGGTAGACGGTAAGCGTTACCCTATTAAATACAAGGTGGTAGATGCAAACTCCGTGACGATTGAAACACGCGACAGTGCACGTATCAAGGTGACTGCCCTGCCTGCACCCAACCCAGAGGAGAAGAAAGGATATAAGACCCTCCAATCGGTGGCACGCTTTGGGATGATGATTCGCAACTTTAGTATCACTTACAAGAATAGCTATGCCATGACTCTACCCGGATTCTTGCCCGATGTGGGGGATATGTTGGGTCAGCGCCACGGCGGTAATGGCTTTACACCCGGTTTAGGTTTTGCATTTGGTATGGTGGGCAAAGATTATATCCGTTCGGCAGTGGATAAGGGCTGGTTGCTTTGCGACTCAATAACAAGTCCTGCTACTACCAATGCGCAAGAAGACTTGCAAATAAGAATGGCTATAGAACCTGTGAGAGATTTGAAAATTGACCTGACTGCCAACCGCACGCACAATCGCTCTAACGAGATACAGTTTATGTTTGCTGGGATGCCGGAGTTGCGTAGTGGTAACTTCAATATGTCGATAATCACTATCCGCAGTGCTTTCGAAAAGCCTAAATTGTCAAATGGCTATTCATCGGCATCGTTCGATCGCTTCCTTAATAATCTGGAGGTGATACAGTCGCGTGTGCAATCACGTTACAATGGAGCTACTATTCCTACTGCTGGAACACGCACCCCCGATGCTACTCCTACTATAGGCGAAGTCAATCGCTATTCGCCCGATGTGATGGTGCCCGCCTTCTTGTCGGCTTATAGTGGACGCAATGCTAATAGCAGTTCGTTGGATTTCTTCCCAAGTATCTTCTCGATGTTGCCCAATTGGAAAATCACGTATAGCGGCTTGAGTAAGTTGCCCTTCTTTAAGAAGCATTTCAAAAGCATTACTATCAATCATGCCTACCGAAGTGCCTACAGTGTAGGTAGCTATAGCACTTTCCAGAGCTATGTCAGCTATATGGGAGATCTCGGTTTTATAGAGGATGTGACAAACGGTGACTATATCCCTTCGAGCATGTATGACATATCTGCCGTATCTATTAATGAACAATTCTCACCTCTAATTGGTATAGACTTAAACTTCAATAATGGTTTGAGCACTAAAGCTGAGTATAAGAAGACGCGTGTGTTGAATCTAAGTTTGCTGGCCAACCAGATTGTAGAGAGCGCTTCGCGCGACTTTGTATTAGGAATGGGTTATAAGATTGTAAATCTTGAGCTATTCCCGGGTAGAAATACGAGCAATTCTAGAAATAGAATCAGCAATGACTTATCTTTGCGCATGGATGTGTCATTCCGCAATCAGTCTGCCTTGGCGCGTGATATACAGACCGAGAATACGCAGGCCACTAGTGGAAATCATGCTTTGAAGATATCGCTATCGGCAGATTATGCGTTGAGTCGCTACCTCAATGTCAGAGTCTTTTATGATCGCCAACGCAATAAACCATTGGTATCTACATCATCGTATGCCGTGACCAATGCCGACTTTGGCTTCAGCATGAAGTTCTCATTAAATCGTTAATAGCTGTACATTCAGCATTTAGTATATTAATATGGTAATAAAGAAGGATGGGGATAAACACCCCGGCGCAGCTGCTGCAAAACGAAAGAAGAAAGCAACTGCAGGAAAACGAGTAGGGAAGTCGAAAGCTTGTAAGGCTTGTAATCAGCTAAATAGGCGAGTGAAATAAAAGCAGCAGCTTTAAAGGAAAGAGAAAAGGCAACTTTCAACATCTTGGCAGAAGGATGTGAAAGTTGCCTTTCTTATGATCTACATCATCATTAGCAGAATCAGCTGCCCCGAGATGATACGCAGAAACATGGTGAGGGGATAGACGGTTGAATAACCCACTGCAGGTGCATCATTGCTTGCAGTCTGTGTAGCATAGGCTAGAGCAGGAGGGTCCGTTGTACTACCGGCTAAAAGTCCCATTAAGGTGAAATAATTAATCTTATAATATAATCGTCCAATCAAACCTATTATTAATAGCGGGATAATAGTAATCAATACACCCGATCCTACATATAATATTCCATCGCCTTCGACTACAGTATTAACAAAATTGGCCCCGGCCTCTATACCTACGCTGGCAAGGAAAAGCACGATACCTATCTCTCTAAGCATTAAGTTGGCACTCATTGTGGTGTATGTCACAAGACGTAGCTTGTAGCCAAAACGTCCAATCAAGATGGCTACTACTAGTGGTCCGCCCGCTAACCCTAGCTTGACAGGAGTAGGCATGCCGGGAAAAGCAATAGGAAGGCTACCAACTAGAATTCCCAAGAAGATACCCACAAATATGGTAACGATGTTGGGATGGTCAAGACGTTTTAGTGAGTTACCTAATGCACTAGCTACACCTTCTACTGCATCTTCTTGACCCACTACCATCACGCGGTCGCCCACCTGAAGTTTTAGATTAGGATCGGCAAAAAGGTCCATACCCGAACGGTTTACGCGAGTGATGTTAACTCCATAACTAGTACGGAAGTGTAGATCACCAAGCTTTTTTCCATTGATTTCCGACTTAGTGACAAGGATGCGGCGAGATACCATCGGCATGTCTTGTTTTTCCCAGTTCATCTCCACCTCTTTACCAACGAAAGTTTTTATAGCATCTGCATCTTCTTCGCTCGAAACGATAAACACTTTATCGCCCATGTGGAAAATTGTCTTTTTACTAGGGATGGTAACGTGTCCTTCGTGGCAAATGCGTGAGCATACAAAAGAGCGACCAACTAGTCTTTTTAAGTGACTCAGCTGTTGACCCTCTAGTGCCTCGTTGCGCACCTCTAAAGTCATCATATGAGGTTTGCGACGCGCCTCTTCGGTGTTGCCGTTTTTCAAATCATCCTCTTCTTTTTTAAGATTGATGCCGCAGATATAACGCACAGCGATAATGGAACCGATGATGCCAACCACACCAAGAGGGTAGGCACATGCATATCCGAGGGCTATCTGAGGACCTGTATAGTGAAGTTGAGTTAATGCTTCTTGTGCGGCACCAAGACCTGGAGTATTGGTCACAGCACCATAGAGCACACCAATTATCATAGGCAATTCAATACGACCATCGGCAACAAAATAGATGCCCAATGCTACAGCGATATTGAGGCAGACAATGCCAAACGCCAGTAGGTTGAGTCGCATCCCTCCTTTTTTGAATGACGAAAAGAAACTCGGACCCACTTGCAGACCGATACAGAACACAAACAAGATAAGGCCAAACTCGCGGATGAAGTGCAGTATCTGCTTGTCGGCAGTGAAGCCAAAATGGCCCATCAATATACCGGTAAACAATACGAAAGTTACTCCTAACGAGATACCGAAAACTTTAATTTTACCTAGCAATACGCCCAGTGCGATGACGAAAGCGTAAAGAAACACGATGTGGGCCACCGAACTAGGGTTCCACAGTAGATTTTCTATCCAACTCATACAATCTTCCTTAAAATTGCGCAAAATTAGGTATTGTATTTTAACTACTCAATCTAATCTTTGTCTTTGTTGCATTTTTTCTCCCAAATGCTAAAGTTGTGATATTAATGGATTAAAAAGTGATAATATGGGTCTTTATTAACTTGTAATGTATTACACTGTAATTATTCTTACTTTATTTATAATATAATCGTGATATTTCTTGCATTTCTTGCAGAAAATATCAATCCAACCTCTCTCGTAGAGTAGGCGTAAAATGTAAAGTCAACATTGCAAAAAACGCCCTTGCAGCTATCTCAGTGCGAATTTTAGCTAAAAAAAATATCGTCTTTAAACTAATTATATATCTTTGTCTAGATAACGTTATACTAATGAGGCGTACAGAACTCATTGTATAATAATACTTAAACGAAATTTTAATTTTTCTATTAAATCAACAATAAACTATGGCAGACAGTAAAGAAAAGCTCTTCTCTGAATTTTCTCCGGTATCTACTGAAAAGTGGATGGATAAAGTAAATGCCGACCTAAAAGGTGCGGACTTTGAGAAGAAACTTGTTTGGAAAACCAATGAAGGTTTTAAAGTAAAGCCTTTCTACCGTATGGAAGACCTAGATGGTCTGAAAACTACAGACGCTCTTCCAGGCGTTTTCCCTTATTTACGTGGTACAAAAAAGGATAGCAACGCATGGCTAGTGCGTCAGGAGATTAGAGTAGAATCGCCTGAGCAAGCAAATGCCAAAGCTTTGGAAATCCTCAACAGAGGAGTTGACTCTCTTTCTTTCTCGATAAAAGCTCAGGACTTGAATGCTGACTTTATTGAGGTTTTGCTAAAAGATATTTGTGCAGAATGTGTAGAACTAAACTTCTCTACCTGCCAAAATCATAGTGTAGATTTGGCTAACCTATTAGTGGCCTACTTCAAAAAGAAGGATTACGATACAACGAAACTGCACGGATCTATTGGGTTTGATTATTTCAACCGTATGATTTCGCGTGGTAAAGAAAAGGGTGATGTGGTGCAGATTGCAAAAAGTTTGCTAGATGCATTAGCATTGCTTCCATTCTACCGTGTGCTCAATGTTAGCGCTTTATCGCTTAACAATGCCGGTGCATATATCTCGCAAGAGTTAGGTTATGCTTTGGCTTGGGGTAACGAATATTTGGGTATGCTCACTGATGCAGGTTTGCCTGCTGCTGCTGTTGCTAAAAGAATTAAGTTCAACTTCGGTGTAAGTTCAAACTACTTCCTAGAAATTGCGAAGTTCCGTGCTGCACGTCTGTTATGGGCTAATATCGTAGCTTCTTATTCACCAACATGTATCCGCGAGTGCGATAACAAGGGACCTAATGGTGAATGTCGTTGTGCTGCTAAGATGAAGATTCATGCCGAAACTTCTAGCTACAACCTTTCTCTATACGATGCACATGTAAACTTGCTTCGTACACAGACTGAAGCGATGAGTGCGGCTCTTGGTGGTGTAGATTCTATGACAGTTACTCCATTCGATAAGGTGTATGCTACTCCTGATGAATTCTCGGAAAGATTGGCTCGTAACCAACAGCTGTTGTTGAAGGAAGAATCTTATTTTGATAAGGTTGTTGACCCTGCAGGTGGATCCTACTATATTGAAAACCTAACTGCATCGATCGCAGAACAAGCTTGGAAGATATTCCTTTCGGTAATCGAAGAGGGTGGTTTCTATGCAGCTGCTAAGGCTGGTACTATACAAGCTGCTGTAAACGAATCGAACAAGGCGCGTCACAAAGCAGTGGCTCAACGTCGTGAGATTCTTTTGGGAACTAACCAATATCCTAACTTCTACGAGGTGGCTGGCGAAAAGCGTCCTTTAGACCTAAATACTTGTTGTGGAGATGCTAATACTTGTCACAAAGATGCAGCTACTCTAGATTTCTCACGCGCTGCAAGCGAGTTCGAAGCATTGCGTCTGCAAACCGAAGCATCGGGTAAGCGTCCTAAAGCATTTATGTTGACTATTGGTAACCTGGCTATGCGTCAAGCACGTGCTCAGTATGCATGCAACTTCTTGGCATGTGCCGGCTACGAAGTATTCGACAATTTAGGTTTCGAAACTGTAGAAGATGGCGTTGATGCAGCGATGAAGATGGGCGCAGATATCGTGGTGCTTTGTTCTAGCGATGAAGAGTATACAACTCATGCAATCCCGGCATTTAAAGCTGTAGATGGTCGTGCGTTGTTCATCGTGGCAGGTAACCCTGAATGTGCTGATGAACTAAAAGCTGCCGGAATTGAGAACTTCATTCATGTTCGTGTGAACGTACTCGAAACGCTTAAAGAGTTTAACGCAAAGCTTTTGAAGTAATTCAATAGCCAATTCTAATTCGCTAAATTGTAAAACAACAATATGAAGCCTGATTTTAAAAACTTAGATATATATGCTGCCTTTCAACCCGTGAACGGTGCTGAATGGCAAAAGGCTAACGGTGTGGAAGCTAACTGGAATACTCCGGAACACATCGCAGTGAAGCCTGTTTATACAAAAGAAGATTTGGAAAGCATGGAGCACCTTAACTATGCTGCCGGTCTACCTCCTTATCTTCGTGGTCCCTATTCGGTGATGTACACTCTTCGCCCTTGGACTATCCGTCAATATGCCGGATTCTCTACGGCCGAAGAATCGAATGCGTTTTATCGTCGTAACCTTGCTTCGGGACAGAAAGGTCTTTCTGTGGCCTTCGACTTGGCTACTCACCGTGGCTATGACCCCGACCATGATCGTGTGGTAGGTGACGTTGGTAAAGCCGGTGTATCTATCTGCTCGCTCGACAATATGAAGGTGTTGTTCGATGGTATTCCTTTGAACAAGATGTCTGTGTCGATGACCATGAATGGTGCTGTACTTCCTGTAATGGCTTTCTATATCAATGCAGGTTTGGAGCAAGGCGCTAAACTCGAAGAGATGGCTGGTACTATCCAAAACGATATCTTGAAAGAGTTTATGGTGCGTAACACTTATATCTATCCACCTGCATTCTCAATGAAGATTATCTCTGATATCTTTGAATATACATCTCAAAAGATGCCTAAGTTCAACTCTATCTCTATCTCTGGTTACCACATGCAAGAAGCAGGTGCTACAGCTGATATCGAGTTGGCTTACACTCTTGCCGATGGTTTGGAATACCTTCGTGCTGGTACTGCTGCCGGAATCGATATCGACGCTTTTGCACCTCGTTTGTCGTTCTTCTGGGCTATCGGTACCAACCATTTTATGGAGATTGCTAAGATGCGTGCAGCTCGTATGCTTTGGGCAAAGATTGTGAAACAGTTCAATCCAAAGAATCCAAAGTCTTTGGCACTTCGTACTCACTCGCAAACTTCGGGATGGTCGCTTACCGAGCAAGATCCATTCAACAATGTAGGTCGTACTTGTATTGAAGCAATGGCAGCGGCGTTGGGTCACACTCAATCGCTACACACCAATGCTCTTGATGAGGCTATTGCGCTACCAACCGACTTCTCGGCTCGTATCGCTCGTAACACGCAGATCTATATCCAAGAAGAAACTTATGTATGCAAGAACGTTGACCCATGGGGGGGTTCTTACTACGTTGAGACTTTGACAGATGAGCTAGCTCAGAAAGCATGGGAGCATATCCAAGAAATCGAAAAACTAGGCGGTATGGCTAAAGCTATCGAGACTGGTATCCCTAAGATGCGCATCGAAGAAGCTGCTGCTCGTACTCAAGCTCGTATTGATAGTGGTAGCCAAACTATCGTGGGTGTGAATAAGTATCGTCTAGAAAAAGAAGATCCTATCGATATTCTAGAAGTGGATAATACCGCTGTGCGTAAAGAACAAATTGCTAACTTGAAGCGCCTTAAAGAAGGTCGCAACGAGAAAGAAGTTGAAAAGGCACTCGAAGCTATCACTAAATGTGTAGAGTCTGGTCAAGGTAACTTGTTGGAGTTAGCTGTGGAAGCAGCTCGTCTTCGCGCTACATTGGGTGAGATCTCTTTCGCATGCGAGAAGATAGTAGGACGTTATAAAGCAATAATCAGAACAATATCGGGCGTGTATTCATCAGAAAGTAAAAACGATAGCGACTTCGAATCAGCTTGTAAAAAAACTGCCGAGTTCGCGAAGAAGGAAGGTCGTCAACCACGTATCATGATTGCCAAAATGGGTCAAGATGGTCACGACCGTGGAGCTAAAGTTGTAGCAACAGGTTATGCTGACTGTGGTTTTGATGTAGATATGGGACCATTGTTCCAAACTCCTGCCGAAGCGGCTCGCGATGCTGTTGAAAACGACGTGCATGTGGTAGGTGTTTCTTCGTTGGCTGCAGGTCATAAAACGCTTGTTCCACAAATCATCGAAGAGTTAAAGAAGTTGGGTCGCGAAGACATCATAGTAATTGCCGGTGGTGTAATCCCTGCACAAGATTATGAGTTCTTGTACCAAGCCGGAGTTGCTGCCATCTTTGGTCCTGGTACTTCTGTGGCTAAGGCTGCTTGTCAGATTCTTGATATCTTGATGGACGAAGAGTAGTCTTCCGCATTCATCTAAATTAAAAAAGAGACTCTCTTTAGGTTTTGGCCTTCAGAGAGTCTCTTTTTATATTATACGGTATTAGTAACTGAAACTATTGGAATGTTACTTCGCCGGTCTTTAAGTCATAAAGCGCATTTACCACAGCTAGTTTACCTTCCGCAACTTGTGCTTTTACGTGAGGCAATGCTGCTATTCTTTCGGCTTGAGCATTAACATTGGCTAAAATCGCTGCATTAAAAGTTTCTGGTTTACCTTTGTGTTGAGGTATGCAGTCGGCGATTTTACCAATCAATGCAGGAAGTTCGCCTTGCATCTTTGCTTCCTCTTCTGAATTAGGAGCTGCATCGTCGGTAGCAGTAACTACAGCTTTGATTGCGCCGCAGTTTGTATGTCCTAATACTACAATAACCTTCACTCCAAGGTGATTTACAGCATAATCCACACTTCCTTGAGTAGAACTGTCTACCACACTGTTGCCGGCCGTGCGAATTACGAACAAGTCGCCAAAGCCATTATCGAATAGTAATTCAGCAGGAACGCGAGAATCAGAACAAGTTACGATCGCCGCAAACGGTTCTTGCGTTTTTTTTAAGCTTTTTCTGTGATCTTTACACTGGTTGGGAAGTGTTCGGTTATCTGTCGTAAATCGTGTATTGCCAGCCTTTAATGCTTCTACAGCTTGTGCAGGCGTTTGGATTTTCTCAGATTGTTGTTGTGCGTGTGTTGTTAAACCAATTGCTAGGGCTAGCGCCATTAAAGTCAATTTAATCTTCATAATTAAGGATTGTTTTAGTTGATAATATTATGGTTACAAATATAACTATCTCTTTGTCCTCAAAAATGTTAGTAGAGTAGAATAGATGTTTTAAATGGCTTTAATAGTTTAATATTAACTGAAAATGATTCGCATTTGGTAGTTTTATATTGTTATGGTGCAAAAAAAATCGCAACCTCCAAGAAGTTGCGATCTCTATACTATATATAAATGTGCGATTAGATTAGTTCAACTTTACCTGTTCTTAGGTTGAAGATGCCACCCACAATCTTAATCTTTCCACTCTCTTCTAGTTCGTTAAGCATAGGGCTACCTAAGCGAACTTGCTCAATCATATTTTCCACGTTCTTTCTAGTTACTTGGCTAAGGAACTCTTCCGAATGAATATCAGTGGTGTCAGTAGTGCATTCGTTGATGGCTGGTTCTATTTTGGCCAACATCTGCGTCATATTACCCGCTTGCACATGTTCTACTGCGGCATGTACTGCACCACAATGTTCGTGCCCAAGAATCAGAACCACTTTAGATCCTGAGTGTTCGCACGCGTACTCCATGCTGCCCAAGATATCTGCATCGATTACGTTGCCAGCTTGGCGTGCCACAAAAATATCACCAGCACCTTTGTCGAATATGTACTCTACAGGAACGCGAGAATCGATGCATGAAAGTACGATAGCCAATGGATGTTGACCGTCAGCATCCGATTCTTTGATTTGCTCCAGTACATCACGTTGGGTGATATTCTTTGCTACAAACTTATTGTTGCCTTCGATGAGAATGGCAATAACAGAGTCTGGAGTTAATGAATCTACATCTTCGCTGTGAAGTACATGTGTCTCCATTACTTGTGCCTCTACTTGTTTTTTTACGTTCGACGAACATGAGCTCATCATAACCGTTGCTACTGCAATAGCCGTTAGGATGTTTCTTTTCTTCATTTGTATTATGTTATTTATTTTGGGCAGCAAAATTAGATAAAACATAGAGTCTGTAGTTTCTCTTCCCCTTTTTTCTTTCTTAAATATCTAACAAAGCTTCAATTAGTCTGTTTTTGTATAATATATGTTATAAAACATCTCGTTTTTCTTGTTTTATTTGCGCTGTTGATAGTTGTTCGTATATTTGCATTGTGTTTTTCATAGTATTAGATTTAAGGTTAACAAAGGTTGGAGTCAGGCGTGACTCCTTTTTTTTGCTCTAAACTTTCCTATTTGCACTTTTGTTGTTTACTGATATGGAGGAGATTATTCCTCTAGATTATTAAACTGCAAAAACTCCACGCTCTATGTTCAATGAAAAAAGAGGTAGTATGTTGCATGGCATTCTTTTGATTGCCTTATTCTCGTGTGCTGCATTCTATATAGCCGAAACCAATTTCGTATCCAGCTTTTCCCTTAGTCCAATGATTGTCGGTATACTACTCGGTATGATCTATGCTAATAGTCTTCGCAATCACCTTCCTGCTACTTGGGTTCCCGGCATTCAATTTTGTGCAAAGAAATTGCTCCGACTAGGTATCATCCTTTACGGTTTTCGTCTTACATTTCAAGATATTCTTTTAGTTGGTGCCCCTGGAATTGTGGTCGACATAATAGTGGTTATTGTTACAATAGTAGGGGGAGTCTTTATCGGTAAACTATTTAAAATGGATGGCGATATTGCATTGCTCACCTCTATAGGTAGTGGCATTTGTGGAGCAGCTGCAGTGTTGGGTGCTGAGTCTACCATTCAGACCAAACCTTATAAAACCGCTGTGGCTGTTGCCACCGTAGTAATTTTTGGAACCATCGCTATGTTTATTTATCCAATATTCTATGCTAATGGCATTATTGAGATGTCTTCCGAGGAGATGGGGATCTATACCGGAGCTACGCTGCACGAAGTAGCCCACACAGTTGGTGCCGGTAATTCCATGGGGCAAGATGTAGCCAATGTAGCTATCATTGTAAAGATGATACGCGTAATGATGCTTGTTCCGGTATTACTATTTCTAAGTTGGTGGGCAGCTCGAAAAGTAAAGGCAAGCGTGGTGACAGGTTCTGATAACTCTAAAGGGAAAGTAGCTATTCCTTGGTTTGCCCTTGGCTTTTTGTTGGTTATCGTCATTAACTCTGTCATTCATTTCCCTGCACCTTTGATACAAACTGTCAATAACATAGACACTTTTTTGTTGACCATGGCTATGGTAGCACTTGGAGCCGAAACCAGTTTTGATAAATTTAAGAAGGCGGGTATTAAGCCCTTCTTACTAGCATTTATCCTTTTTGTTTGGTTACTGCTGGGCGGTTATTTTGTTACTAAACTGATTGCTCCTATGCTTATATAAGTTTGTTGTTGATTATTTGGGATAGTGGTTTAATGTCTTGTGGGCTACAAGCCATATGGCAGATGGACTGTAGCTCATTGTTGGTTCTATTTTAAACACCTCTATATGCACTAACTAATCAATCCGCTACCATCACCTTCTTACTCTCTATCTTCTTACTACTTGCCACAGTAACCAGATAGATACCCATTTGAGAAACTTCTATAGTCGTTTCCTTGTCTTCTATTGTACCACGATAGAGTAGTTCGCCAGTAGGAGTGAATACAGATAACTCAGTTCCTATTGCTGGGACGGTTACAATTATTTTATTTCTGTTACTCGCCACTTGCCATTTGCTTTCCAATTGCGCATCACTGCTCAGTCCTGTGGCAGGCGAAGTCACAGCTTCTAGAGATAGGCTAGAACAATTCTGTGGTAGAGTATACTTTACCTCATTGCCTTCAACTATATCAGTAGTGGTAGCTCCATTTATCGTTTTGGTTAACTTCCAGCTTGTCACCTCTTTGCTGTCATCAAGGCTAGTAGCTGACAATCTCAGTTCTCTACCTATAAAGAATTTCCCATTAAACCTTCCTCTGCTTAGGCGATTCTCATTGACTGTTACCTCTAGATACGCGGCATCAGAGTTAGTGCTGTTGATCTTCACGTTTGTCACAGCACCTAGTCCAAAATATTCGCGGAGATGTCTGTACATATAATTTGTGCGATTAGCAGTCCAATTTTTCATATTACTGACTTCATCGTTCCAATTCAACCAATTGTTATAACTAGGGTAGCGCTTCTGGTGATATTGATATTCGAAAGTGATATTGTTTTTTAGGCTATCAATAATTTCAGATTGAAATTCATTGGAGAGGAAGTCGCCTAGTGCCACTGCAAAGCGGTCGATAAACTTATCTTTGAATTGCGCGTTGTCCATCAATCTTCTAAACAAGCGTGTTTCGTCCCATCCATTCGCCCAGTTTTCTTCATATTCTCCTGTGCGAAGTATAAAGTTCAGATAGTTATACTGATATTCTCGGCTGTATAGGCCCAGTCCAAAATCGGTATCTTTTATAATCCATCTCCAACGCCCTTCCTCGGCAGTAGGTCGCCACATCACGATGTTATTACCCGGAAAGTCGAGGTTTACATGGTAGGTATTAAGGATAAGCATATTCATAAATTCACTCACATCCATCCATTTTTCCCAATCCTCATAGCTGTTCCCATGTTGCGTATAAAACTCTTGGAATGCATTAAGATTGTCCCAACTACCCGCTTTTAGCTCCTTCCAGTTTTCGAACATATCAATATCTTCTAACTTATTATAGTTAGAATAGGTGTGGTCTTCGTTGCTACGTTCTCGTAAGTTTATGATTCCCATGTATACACCATTTAGGTACCATATAGCAGGCTGGTAGCCTTGCCAATCTAAATCCATTCCTCCTCGGTGACAAGTCAGTTGAATAGCGGCATCTCTAAAGTGGCTCCACATAAAGTCGTTGCCACTGTTTCTCATTAGAAACGATTTTATGGGTATGTTTGGCTTATCAGGGAATAGCTGATAGTCATAGTGTTTTTGTCCAAATCGTTTGTGCCCATATACGGCTAGCGATTTCATAGGTGCTTCTTTAGATGCATTGCCCGAAAGACGTGTTTCACCCAGTTGATTCAGCACAGCGCCTTCCTCCGGATGGATATATTCGAAGTTGATGGGACGTCGCCAGCTATACCAAAAATTATCGGTTCCGGGAGAGTAAGTTCCAGTAACATAAATACCAATCTTATTATCATAGAAGTTTTTATTATCGGTAATAATAGAGATGATGGGGAGAGTCACTTTTCTGCTATGGAATATATACGAATGACTTGTTGACATAGGCGATAGGGCATCGTCCGCGAAAAGCTTGGCACGTATCACAGCTGTTTTTCGTATGGTTATAATCTGGCCATCGTTAAGTATTGCACTACTTCTTGTTGGTTCACTGCCATTGGTAGTGTAGCGCACCACAGCATTAGAAGGCGCTCCTTCGGGCTTGCTTAGGCTCAATTCAACATCGGAAGAGAATATGCCACCTGTAACACTGAAAAGAGGTGCAGGAAGCAGCTCTTTGGAAGCGATGGCGCTATTGTTGCTAGTGCCGGGCGTAGCAGCCACAAAGTAGTTCCATTCGTTGCCTCCATCGGTAGAACGTCCGTAAGCGATGTCTGGTGCTGGCATGGATGCCATATTTGTTACCCCATCGATTTCCGTGCCCGAAGCATCGAAAAGATAGATATTTCCTTTCGAACCACTTTCCAGTCTAAAATCCGTGTGTAGCCCCTTTTCTGCTTTATCGCAATAGATAATGAGATAAGATTTGGCAGGAAGACTAACATAGGGTAGTTTGTAGGCCGATGAATACTTAGCCTTTGTTCCCAATCCATAGTTTTCAAGATTTACAGCTTTATCTCCTGCATTATATAGCTCTACCCAAGAATCCGGATAATCGTTCAGATCATCCATAATCGTGTTGATATTGGACTGCATCAATTCATTGATATAGATTTGTGCATAAAGTGGTGTACTAAGTAGAAAAAAGATGCACGTCAATAGACGGATTGGTAGATGGATATTAGTTTTTCCCATAATATGTTTTTCAGTGGGTGATATGTTAGATTTCTTATAGGTCTGTTTTCTCCAAATATAGCAACAATTCTATAACCCTTTATCTTTTAGCCTGATAAAAAGACAGCTGTGCGCAACTTTTGATAAGAAAGTATTGGAGTTTAGCTGCAAAAGCCATTATATTTGTGAATACGAGAAACAATTTTCTAAATCTATGAATACACCTCACACTTCAAAGACAAGACTAGATGTAGTTGATGCATTGCGCGGTTTTGCAGTATTTGCCATTCTTTTGGTACACAGTCAAGAACACTTTATGTTTTTCTCCTTCCCCGATGCAGTAGGTCGCCCCGACTGGCTTAATCTGTTGGATAAGAACGTCCACGATGTCGTATTTGCCCTTTTTGCCGGTAAATCCTATTCTATTTTTGCTCTACTTTTCGGTTTGACCTTCTACATACAGCAGCATAGTCAAGAAAAGAAGGGCAAAGACTTTGGTTATCGCTTTTTATGGCGCATCTTTTGGTTGATAGGTTTTGCCTTCCTCAATGCACTTGTCTTTCCGGGAGGTGATGTGCTGTTGCTCTACTGTATAGTTGCTCCTCTCTTGTTCTTTGTTCGTAAGTGGAAGAGTTCGCTAGTCATGGCACTTGCTGTGCTGCTTTTGATACAGCCTATAGAGTGGGGGTTCTTCCTTGCGGGATATACTGAAACCAATCTAATTAATGGCCCACTTTGGGGAGAGGTTTATGACTATACAGCCCATGGCACTTTAAGTGAGTTCCTTTTGGGTAATCTAGGCGTAGGTCAAAAGGCTAGTTTGATTTGGGCCGTAGAGAATGGCCGATTCTTACAAACTGGAGGTTTATTTCTTTTGGGCTATCTTGCCGGTAGACATAGGCGTTTTGAGGATACCGAATCCAATCGAAATTTTTGGCGCAACATATTGGTTATTTCTGCTTTGCTTTATGTCCCATTCATCACAATCAATCAATCCTTGGAGAAGAGCTATCCTTATCTAGCTTTTGATATGTGGACCAAACTTTCACTAACATTTGTTATTGTTGCCGGCTTTGTGCTGAGCTATTGGAATGTAGCTAAGTTTCGTTCGGTATGTACGCCTCTGCGCAGCTATGGTCGAATGAGTCTTACCAACTATCTTAGTCAATCCTATTTAGGTGCACTTCTCTTCTTCCCATTTGGTTTAAATCTTGCACCGGTATGTGGAATGACGGTCAGCCTATTTATTGGTTTTGGCATCTTCTTCGTGCAGATAATATTCTGTAACCTTTGGTTCAAGCACCACACTATTGGTCCTTTGGAAGGACTTTGGCATCGCCTCACATGGTTGAGAAGCAATCAATCATCTGTGGTAATGGCCAAACGATAGAGGCATTAAATAATAAGCCCTTCCTTGTTACACAACAAAGAAGGGCTATCCACACAAAAGTTAAACTCTAAATATTAATTGTTTTCTGGACGTAGTTTACGTACAGTCATAGCAGTTTGCCACATTTCGCTTTCGCGCAATAGGCGAAGTTCTTCTTCCAACTTCTCACGGTAGTCTACCTTAGAGTTGCTGTCGATTGAGATTTGTGCTTCATTACCAGTTTTTACACTGTTGTATAGTTGTTGCATTACAGGCTTGATAGCATCGTGGAAGGGGCCCATCCAGTCGAGTGCACCACGTTGAGCTGTAGTCGAGCAGTTAGCGTACATCCAGTCCATACCGTTCTTAGCAAAAAGAGGCATCAACGATTGAGTCAACTCTTCTACAGTTTCGTTGAAAGCTTCAGAAGGAGTGTGGCCGTTTTCGCGCAACACTTCGTATTGAGCCAACAACAAACCTTGAATACCACCCATCAACGAACCACGTTCGCCTGTAAGGTCAGAGTAAACTTCGCGTTTGAA